>NZ_JBPJZI010000003.1:0-577485 GCF_051216395.1 Variovorax cryoconiti
GTACGACTTCGGCAGCGGCGTGGCGCTGTACGGCGGCGTGCAGGGCGCCAACAAGAAAGACTTCTACGGCTTCGTGAACAAGGCGCGTGGCATCGTCACGCTCAGCAAGACGCTGTAGACGGCGGCAGTGCCGACACTTCGCGCAGCCGCCGATGGGCCGCATCCTCCCATGCAACGGGCTGCTGGTTCCTGGCGCACAGGTAGTGCTGGGTGAAGACATCCAGATACGCTTCCAAGGTCTGCTCGGCCGCGTGCTCGCCCGCCAGGCCCATGCACAGCGCGGCCACTTCGCTGGTGCAGAGGTGGTCGTCGCGGCCGGAGTCGCGCAATTGGTATCGAGAAGCCCGGTCCGGCGCCAGGCTCAGCACCGGCAGCGCGTCGAGGTAGGGGCTTCGGCCGAACATCTTGCGGCCCTCGGCCCAGGTGCCGTCGAGCAGGATGAACAGCGGGCGCTTGCCGGTTCGGTCACCTGAGGGCGCTGGCGGCGGCACGCTGTACACCACGCGCTCGGGCGCGGCGTACTGCCCGGGGAACACCACACAGGGTTGCCATTGCGGGTCGCTCAGCAGGGCCAGCAGCGCGGGGTCGGTGTCGGTGCGCGCCCAGCCGAAGGCGAAGGTGTCGGCCACCACGTCGGCGACCAGCCAGCCGGTGTTGCTGGGCTTGAGCGGCTCGATGTCGGCCATGAGCAGGCAGACGCCGGCGCGGGTGGAGATCGTCGGGCGCAAGGCGCACAGGCAGTGGCTCGGCAGCAGCCGGCAGCCGGCGCAACGCTCGCGCTTGAAGCCACCGCGGGCGAGAAAGGGTTTGCTGCTGCGCGCCAGGCGGGCGGCGCGCAGCCGGGCGACGGCGTGGGGCATGCGGGGATTCTCGGGCCAGTCGGTGGCCGATTTCGTCGGCTGCGTCGCCTCGACCTTGGGGCGGTTCGCGATGGTGATGCCAACGCGGCCTCGCATCCGGGTCCGCCGCAGACCGCCCATGGCGGTCCCGACGTCCTGAGTTTTTGAACAACTCGGCGACAATCGCAGCCGTCCAATGAATCAACTCGCCTTGGCACTGTCCGCTTGCGCACGCGTTCTGCGGCCTGTGGTCAGGCTCGCCATGGGCCTGGGTCTGAAGCAGCCGCACTTGCAGGAGCTGCTCAACGAGTTGCTGCTGGACGAAGCTCGGAGGTCGTGGCGTTCCAAGGGGGTGCAACCGAACCTCAGTCAGCTCTCCATCACGACCGGCATCAACCGGAAAGCTGTCACGGCGAGGGTTCGCACGCCGCGCGATCCATTGGCGCCGACCGAGCTCTCGTCTGCTGCGAAGACCCTCACGGTGTGGCTGGAGATGGCCACGGACAACCAGAAGCTGCGCAAACTCCCCGTAACGAGCGAGAGCAAGGCGCCATCGTTCGAGTCCATGGCATGGATCGGCAGCCGGGGCAATGTGCATCACCGCGTCATCCTTGAAGAGCTTGTCCGCCTGGGACTGGTGACCGACCACGGCGCGCAGGTCGAACTCAAGGCCGACGGCTTCATCCCGGCGAACGACCTCGGCGGCATGTTGGCCTTCTTCGCCGACAACGGGCGTGACCATCTGAATGCATCGGTGTCCAACATCCTGGCGGAACGTCCTCCGATGCTGGAGCGCTCGATTTTTGCGCATGGTCTTCCGATGGAAGCATGCGAAGAAATTCACCAGTTGGTACGAGCCCGCTGGACCACGTTGCATCACGAGCTGGCACATGAAATGCGAACGGCCATCGATGCCGGCGGCGCGGGCGCAACGGCTCGCATCAGAGTGGGCATCTACACGTATTTCGAAGACGACAAGGGAATCTCCGAGGAGCCGTTCGATGTGGCACCAACGGAAAATTTGAAGCAATGAACAAGCTCCTGATGCGTTGCCTCGTCGCGCTGTCGACCGTATTCGTGCTTTCCTGCGGCGGTGGTGGTGGTGACTCCATCGAAGGATCGTCGGCTGCCGGTTCGACGGGCACTGCCGCCGCCTTCAGAGACGCGAGTTCGCCTGACTGGGGCTTCGCCGGCCAGGCCGGCTCCCAAGACGGCGGCGGCAACGCAGGCGCCGGTGCCGACGGTGGTCCTGGCAGTGCGGGGTCGAGCGCGTCCGGCGGCAGCAGCGGTGACACGGCCTCGGCCTCGTCCGGCGATGCCGGTGGCGTGGGCTCCGGCGGCACGGGTGCTTCCGCATCCGCGGGGGACAGCGGCGATTCGGGCGTTGGGGGGGTGGGCGGCGTCGCCAGCATCATCGTCAACGACGTTCGGTACAACACCGCTGGCGCGGTGCTGAAGTTGCGCGATGCGCCCCAGCTCCAGCTGGGCATGACCGCCAAGGTCAACGGACCCACGAATGCGGACTTCACCGCTGGTGAGGCCACGGAAGTCGAGTCCGCGGCAGATGCGCGCGGCGTGGTCACCTCGATCAACGCGGGCAATGGCGACCTGGTCGTGCTCGGCATGACGATCGGCACGGATTCGACGACGGTGTGGGGCAACATCTCGGGTCTCGGCGCGCTGACCCCCGGAATGACCGTGCAGGTGTGGGGCTTGCCTGCCGGGCCGGGCTCACTGCGCGCGACGCGGATCGAGAAGCTTTTGGCCGGCACCCCGATCCTCTCGGGCGTCGTGCAAAACCTCGATGTGTCCAGCCGCAAGTTCCTGCTGGGAAGCCTGGCCGTCGATTTCGGCCAGATCGCTTCTCCGTCCGCGCTCGTCGCGGGGGTCAACGTGCGCGTGCGTGCGAACCTGTCGCTTGCGGGCGGTGTGCTGCAAGCCAGTTCGGTCGAGCTCTGGTATCCCGTGTCGCTGCAAGACGGAACGCGCCGCCAGCTGGGTGGCGTGGTGACGGATTTCAGCGGACTTTCCAGCTTCCGGGTCCTCGGCACGCCGGTGGACGCTTCGTCCGCTCAAGTGTCCGGGGGGCCGGCAGCGGCGATTGCCAATGGCGTCGAACTGAATGTCGCCGGCACCGTCATCAACGGATCGTTGGTGGCCAGCAAGATCAAGATCAAGAAGACCCCGGGTGGTGCGAGCTCGGCTTCCTTCACTGCCATGGGCACGGTGGGCGCTTTCAAGTCACTCGCGCAATTCAAGGTCAAGGGCCAAGCGATCGACGCCAGCGGGGCCGGCATCCAGTATGTGAATGGGGTGGCAGGCCAACTCGGCAATGGCGTCAAGGTCACCATCGTGGGGGGGCGCATCGTCAACGACGTGTTGATCGCCACGCAGGTCATCTTCGAGTGATCACGCTCCAGAGCCAGATGGCCTTGACCCTTCGGCTCGTCTGGGAGGCTGCTGCGCGCGACACCTCCCGTTACCAGAGAGTCCTTGGGCGAGCGTGTGTCCGACAGCCAGCGACCGCCTGAACAGAAAAAATGCGCGGATGTGAATTTTTCCCATCCGCCGAATTTTTCTGGGAGGGGCCATGTCGGCTCAACATTTCCTGCGGGTCGAACGGCCCAGGCTGGGCGCGATTCCGGCCTTCAATCGAGACGCCGCGGCGCTCGCGCGTGCAACGCGCGCCCGTGCTGCATTTCAGTCGCGTCTCGTCGACACCTTTCGCACCTACCTGGAAGGCGACGGCGCGGAGCCCAGCGATTCGGCGCTGCGCACCTTCGCGCTGCTTGCGGCTGAAGAGCATCGGCTCGAACAGCGGTTGGCCGGTGTCTCGGACCGCAGCACTGCAGGACCCACCCAGGCAGTGCGCGCGGGGCCGGCGTCTGGGGGGCTTCGGTGAAAGTGGTCAGCGGATGCTTCACGGTGCAAGGAGCGCCGTCGGGCGATGGCTATGGTGGGCGCTTTGAATACACCAATCCCGCACCCCTCGTGGCATCGGTGCGCGCCGACAGGGTGTCGCCGATGTTCGCCTTCGAGTTTTCGCCGTTGTGCATCGCGTTCTGCATTGTCATGAACATGGCAGCGCTGATGCTGGTGCTTTCCAAGGCGTGGTGACGACGCGCGCGTGAGGGGCGAGCGTCGCGGTCATCCTGCTGCCGACTGGCGCTCCCTGGCTTTCGTCACCCTCATCGCAGCGCCGCCGCCAACCCCTGGATCACCCCCGCCTTCGGCGAATCCCGCAGCCACGCCAGCCCCACCGGCGGCAGGCTCCACGGCAGCGGGCGCGGCATGACTTCAGCGGCGCCGGTGGCGGCCACGGCCTGCGCCACGTCGCGCGGCAGGATCGTCACGGCCCGCGACAACTGCTGCATGGCCGAGGCGACGGTGCGCACCGCATAGGCCTCGAGCAGCGGCACGGGCACCGTGCGGCCCGCAGCGGCGAAGACGGTGTCGATCATCTGGCGGATGGGCGTGTCCGAGGGCGGAAAGATCCAGTCCATCTCCGACAGCAGCGAGATGTCGACCGTGTCCTGGCGTGCGAGGCGCGGCGCGCTGGCCTTCGACACCACCACGCAGGCCTCCTGCCGGTACAGCAGCTCCTGCACCAGGTCGTCGTCGGTGCTGTCGTGCGAGAAGCGGCAGATGGCGCAGTCGAGCGTGCGCTGGCGCACCGCCAGCACCAGGTTGTGTGTGGTGTCCTCGTGCGCCAGCAGCGCGATGCGCGGGCGCAGGCCGAAGAGGTGCTGCCACGCGGCGTCGAGCGTCTGCGTGGCCGCATAGGGAATCACGCCGACGCGCAGCCGTCCTTGCAGCCCGGCGCCGCTGACGGCGCGCAGCTCCTGCTGCAGCGCGTGGTTGTCCGCCACGGCGAGCTTGGCGCGTGCCAGCACCACCTCGCCGGCCACCGTCGGCTCCAGGCCGCGGCGGCTGCGGAGGAAGAGCGGCGTCATGAAGATGTCCTCGATGTCGGCCAGCGCACGCGTCACGGTCGGCTGCGCGAGCGACAGCTGCTCGGCCACACGCGTGATGGAGCGGTGCCGGTCGACCGCCATCAGCAGCACGTAGTGCCGCATCTTCAGGCGGGTTTCCAGGCGCAGGGCGAGGGCGTCGGGGGCGAGGGGCGCAAGAGACATGGTGTCTCGAAGCATAGCAATTGATGCATGCATCGATAGCAATCCATGTGCATTGGCCTATTTCATGCGACCAGAATCGGCGCATCCCTTCGATGCACCAGAACCATGAGCACCTTCACCACCCGCCCTGAAATCACCGGTACGCACGGCGTCGCCGCGGCCACGCACTGGCTCGCCGCGCAGACCGCCATGGGCGTGCTCGAGCGCGGCGGCAATGCCTTCGATGCGGCCGTGGCCGGCGGCTTCGTGCTGCAGGTGGTGGAGCCGCACCTCAATGGCGCGGGTGGCGAGGTGCCGATCCTGTTCTGGAGCGAGAAGGACCGGCGCATGCAGTCGGTCTGCGGCCAGGGCGCCGCGCCGGGCGAGGCGTCGGCCGCCGCGTTCCGCCGCCTGGGTCTCGAACAGGTGCCGGGCATCGGCCTGCTGCCGGCCACCGTGCCCGGTGCCTTCGGTGCCTGGCTGACGATGCTGCGCGACCACGGCAGCTGGTCGCTGGCCGACGTGCTGGCGCCGGCCATCGGCTATGCGCGCGACGGCTACCCGCTCATTCCGCGCGCGGTGCAGGCCATCGTCGCGGTGCAGTCGCTGTTCCGCGAGCACTGGACCTCGTCGGCCGAGGTCTGGCTGCCCGACGGCCAGGTGCCCCAGCCCGGCGCACTGTTCTGCCAGCCGCAGTTGGCCGCCACTTACGAGCGCATCCTGCGCACGGCCGACGACGAGGGCGGCGGCACGCGCACCGGCACCATCGAAGCCGCGCTGCGCTGCTGGTACCGGGGCTTCGTCGCGCGCGAGATCGACAGCTACTACCGCACGGCACAGGTGCGCGACACCACCGGCGAGCGGCACGCCGGCCTGCTGCGCTACGACGACATGGCGCAGTGGCAGCCGACCGTCGAGTCGCCGCTCACCGTCGATTTCGGCCGCTACACACTGGCCAAGTGCGGCTTCTGGAGCCAGGGCCCGGCCTTTCTGCAGCAGATCGGCATGCTGCGCCACGCCGGCCTCGAGCAGCACGCGCCGCACACCGCGGGCTTCGTGCACCGCATCGCCGAAGCCGCCAAGCTGGCGCTGGCCGACCGCCTCGCCTGGTACGGCAGCGCACCCGGGGCGTCGCGCGAGGCGCAGATGGCGCTGCTGTCCGACGACTACCTGCGCCAGCGCTGGATGGCGGTGGGCGACAGCGCATCGCAACAGCTGCAGCCTGGGTCGCCGCTGGGCCAGGCGCCGCGCCTGCCCGACCTCGACGTGGCGGCCCGCACGCTGCGCACCGCCGACACGCGCTTCGGCATCGGCGAGCCGACCTTCGCCGCGCTGCCGCCCGTTGCGGAGTGGGCCGAGCGCGAAGTCTTCGTCGGCGACACCTGCCACATCGACGTGATCGACCGCCACGGCAACATGGTCGCGGCCACGCCGTCGGGCGGCTGGCTGTCGTCCAGCCCGGTGATCCCGGCGCTCGGTTTCGCGATCAACACGCGCCTGCAGATGACCTGGCTCGACGACGGCTTGCCCAACACCGTGACGCCGGGCGTGCCGCCCTGCACCACGCTGTCGCCCTCGCTCGCGCTGCGCGACGGCGAGCCCTACATGGTGTTCGGTACGCCCGGCGGCGACCAGCAGGACCAGTGGTCGCCCGCCTTCTTCCTGCGCCATGCGGTGCACGGCATGAACCTGCAGGAAGCCATCGACGCGCCGGCCTGGCACGTCGACCATTTCCCCGCGTCGTTCTGGCCGCGCGCCACCACACTCAACCGGCTCACCGTCGAGTCGCGCTTCTCGCCCGAGGTGCTCGATGCGCTGCGCACGCAGGGGCACGACGTGAAGGTCGGCGAGCCGTGGTCCGAAAGCCGCCTGTCGGCCTGCACGCGCGAGCACGACGCCCAGGGCCGCCTGTTGCTGCGCGCCGCGGCCAACCCGCGCGGCATGCAGGGCTACGCCGTCGGCCGCTGACCTGAACCCTTTCTTTTTTCTTGAGGAGTCCTTCCCATGTTTTCACGCATCCGACGCAGCCTCACGCTGCTGGCCCTCTGCGGCTTCGCCACCCTCGCCGCGGCCGAGTGGCCCGACAAGCCCATCACGCTGGTCGTGCCCTGGGCACCCGGCGGCTCGACCGACATCCTGGCGCGCTCGCTGGCCGAGCAGCTGACCAAGTCACTGGGCCAGACGGTCATCGTCGACAACCGGGCCGGTGCGTCCGGCAACATCGGCTCGAACTTCGTGGCCAAGGCCAAGCCCGACGGCTACACGCTCTTGATCGGCTCGATGAGCACGCATGCGATGAACCCGGCGCTGATGCCCGCCATGCCCTTTCGCGGCGTCGAGGACTTCACGCCCATCGCGCAGATGGCCAACGTGATCAACACCATGGTCATCAACCCGGCCGTGCCCGTGACCAACGTGAAGGAGTTCATCGCCTACGCCAAGGCCAACCCCGGCAAGCTGGCCTATGCGTCGGCCGGGCCCGGCTCCACCAACCACCTGAGCGCGGTGCTGTTCGAGAAGGCCGCGGGCATCCAGATGCTGCACGTGCCCTACAAGGGCGGCGCGCCGGCCGTGGTCGACACGGTGTCGAACCAGACGCAGGTGCTGTTCTCGGCCGGCACGCAGACGCTGCCACACGTGAAGGCCGGCAAGCTGCGCCTCTTGGGCGTGACCGAGGCCAAGCGCTCGCCGCTGCTGCCCGACGCCCCCACCGTCGCCGAGACGCTGCCGGGCTACGAGCTGGGCGTCTGGTACGGCGCCTTCGGCCCGGCCCACCTGCCCAAGGAACTGGTGACCAAGCTCAACGACGAGATCAACAAGGCGCTGGCGCAACCCGAGGTGCGCACGCGCATGGATTCGATGGGCGTCGAGATCGTCAAGGGCACGCCGCAGCAGTTCGCCGCCGTGCTGCGCAGCGACGCCGACCGCTACGGCAAGGTCATCCGCGAGCTCGGCATCAAGAATGAGTGAGGTGCAGACCGGGGCGATGCTCTGCCTGCCGGCAGAGGCCTGTGCGGCGCTGTGCCACGACCTGCCGCGAGCGCCCCATCTGGACGCGGCACTCGGCCTGATCGAGGCCGTGCGACAGGCGCAGCTCGGTGACGGGCTGCTGACCGTCAACATCGATGCCGCGCCGGACGGTCCGCAGGAGGGCGACACCATCGAGCTGCAGCGGCTGTGGAGCTCCAACCCCGACGCCTACCCGGTCGGCGGCCGCAAGCGCAAGACCATGACGCCCTGGACGCGCCAGCTGCTGCGCGGCGGCGAGCTGTTCGTCGGCGAGGGCGATGCGGTGCTGCGCGAGGTGTTCGACGACCATGCGCGCATCGCCTCGCTCGGCCTGCATGCGGTGCTCAACGTGCCGCTGATCGACGCCGGCCGCTGTCTCGCAACCTTCAACGTGCTGGGCAGCCGGCCGCGATGGTCGCCGCAGGAGCGGATGCTCGTGCAGCTGCTCGCCGTGCTCGCGACGCCCTGGGTGCTGCGTGCGGCGGCTGCATCGACACGCGACTAGCGTCGCGCCTCGGGGTTGACGATGTCCGTGAGCGTGCCCGCGGCGAAGGCCCGGACGTGGTCGAAGGCGATGCCGAAGTAGCGCTCGTAGTTGTCCTTCTCGACATAGCCGATGTGCGGCGTGCACAGCACGTTGGGCAGGCGCAGCAGCGGATGGTCGGCACCCAGGACAGGCTCGGCCTCGTACACGTCGACCGCTGCGAAGCCCGGGCGACCCTGGGCCAGCGCCTGTGCCAGCGCACCGGGCGCGACGAGTTCGGCACGGCTGGTGTTCACCAGCAGCGCCGTGGTCTTCATGCGGCCCAGGTCCTGCGCATCGACCAGGCCCAGCGTGTCGGCGTTGAGCCGCACGTGCAGGCTGATCACGTCGCTCTCTGCGAAGAAGTCCTCGCGCGACGGCGCCACCTCGAAGCCGTCGGCGCGGGCGGCGGCGGTCGATGCCTCGCGGCCCCACACCCAGACCTTCATGCCGAACACGCGGCCGTACGCCGCCACCTGCCGTCCGATCCGGCCATAGCTCCACACGCCCAGGCGCTGCCCGCCCAGCTGCTGACCGAGGTGGCCTTGCCACAAGCCCTGGCGCAGCCGCGTCGCTTCGTCGACCAGGTGGCGCCGGCTGGCCAGCGCCAGCGCCCAGGTGAGTTCGGCCGTGGCCGAGCCGGCGCCGCTGCCCTCGGCGACCCGCACGCCGCGTGCCGTGCAGGCGGCCAGGTCGACATGGCCGGCCAGCTTGCCGGTCTGTGCGATGAGGCGCAGGCGCGGCAGGCGATCGAGCAGCGCGGCGTCGATGCGCGTGCGCTCGCGCGTGAGCACGATGGCCTCGGCGTCCGCGAAGCGCGCGGCCAGCGCTTCGGTGTCGTGGACGGTGTCGTTGAACACCTGCACGTCGTGGCCGGCGAGCTTCGCGAAGCATTCGAGGCCGCGGACGCAGTCCTGGTAGTCATCGGGAATGACGATGCGCATGGAGGTCTCCTTCACTGCTGCGGAATGTGCAGCTGTTCGACGGTGCGCTTCCACCACGCCAGGTCGCTCTGCACCAGCGCCGTGAACGCCGCAGGCGGCATGCCGCCCGGCTCGATGCCCTGCGCCTCGAAGATGCGCCGGACCTCGTCCGTCGCCAGCGCGCGCTTGACCTCGGCATAGAGCGCGTTCATCACCGGCTCGGGCGTGCCGGCGCGGGCCAGCAGGCCGTACCACCCGTGGATGTCGAAGCCGGGAAAGCCCTGCTCCGCGACGGTCGGCACATCGGGCAATCCCACGAAGCGCTTGCTCGGCGCCACGGCGAGCGCGCGCAACTTGCCTGCCTTGATCTGCGAGAGCGCACTGCTCATGTCGAGAAACATGAACTGGATCTGCCCGCCGAGCAGGTCCTGCACGGCCGGCCCGGCTCCGCGATAGGGCACGTGCACCACCTGGATGCCCGCGCGCTGCGCGAACAGCGCAGCCCCGAGGTGCGCCGAGGTGCCGTTGCCCGACGAGCCGTACGACAGGCTGTCGGGTTTGGCCTTGGCCAGCGCCACCAGCTCGGGCAGCGTCCTGGCCGGGAAGTCGGGCCGCACCACCACCGCGTGCGGCACGAAGCCCACCACGGTGAGCGGCGCGAAGTCGCGCAGCGTGTCGAAGGGGTAGTCGCGCATCAGCGCAGGGTTGGTCACGGCCAGGATCGATGGAAAGACCAGGGTGTAGCCGTCAGCGGGTTGGCGCACGATTTCGCCCATTCCGATGACACCGCCGCCGCCCGGCTTGTTGTCGACGATGACCGGCTGCCCGAGCGACACCGACATGCTCTTGCCGATCGCGCGCGCCATCAGGTCGGTGGGGCCGCCGGGCGCGAACGGCACGACGATGCGGATCGGCTTGGACGGGAAGTCCGGTGCGCCGGCGGCTTGCGCGAGGCGCATCGGCAGTGCCGACACGGCCAGCCCGGCACCGATCGCAGTGCTGAATTGCCGGCGCGACATCGAATGAAGCGATCTCATGATTTGTCTCCTTGCAAGCCCTGGGGCTGCAGCACCGCCACACCGTCCGCTGCGCGCACGCCCTGGCCTTGGGGCAACACGAACAACGGGTTGATCTCGGCTTCGAGCAGCCGGTCGCCCAGCGTCGCCGCCATCTGCGAGAACGCGACGATCGCGTCGACCAGCGCATCGACGTCGGCCGGGGGCCGGCCGCGGAAGCCGTCGAGCAGCGGCCAGGTCTTGAGGCCGCGCACCAGCGAGGCGGCCTCGCCGCGCGTGAGCCCGCCTGCGGGGAGCATCTGCAGGACCGTGTCCTGCAGCAGCTCGGCCGTGACGCCGCCCATGCCGAGCAGGATGGCCGCGCCCAGCGGATCGCGGTGAAAGCCGAGGATCAGCTCGACGCCGCCGCTGGCGACCATCTCCTGCACCAGGAACCGGGACGGTCGCACGCCGGCGTGCGCTTCGACATCGCTGGCCATGCGCACCAGCCGCTCGCCGACCTGCGCCGGTGCCACGCCCACCGCCACGCCGCCGACGTCGCTCTTGTGCGTGATCGTCGACGACAGGATCTTGAGCACGACCGGCCCTTCGAAGGCGCGTGCCGCCTGCACCGCTTCGGCGGCGTCGGACACGATGTGCTCGCGCACGCAGGGCACGCCGAAGCGCGCGAAGAGCTGCTTGGCCTCGGCTTCGTCGAGCGCACCGGCGGGCCACGTGGCATCGATGGCCATCGGCGGCAAGGCCGGGCGCACGGCTGGCGCGCGCCACGACGCGGTCTGCTGCATGGCAGCCAGCGCGCTGCTGCAGCTCTCAGGGGCCATGAAGGCCGGCACGCCGCGCTGGTTGAGCAGGCTCGCGATGCCGGGCGCATGCGGACTCACGTACACCAGCAGCGGCTTGTCGCTGGCCGGCAGGCAGTCGTGGATGGCGTCGGCCATCAGGTCCGGCATGGCGAGTCCCGACGAGCCGACGATGACGATCGTCGCATCGTAGGTCGGGCTGGCGAGCAGCGCGTGGATGGCGCCACGCAGCAACGCCGGTTGCAGGCCGGCCAGCGTGACGTCGATCGGGTTGCGGTCGAGCACGGCATGGTCGCCCGACTGCAGCGCGCGCAGCGCGGCGGCGGTGAGCTCGTCGGGGGGGGGTGTCTCGAAGCCGCTGGTGCCGAGGCTGTCGGCCACCAGCGTGCCGGCACCGCCGGTCGACGTGAGCACCGCCACGCGCCGGCCCTGCAGGCGCCGGCCGCTCGCGAGCGCCGCCGGCAGGTCGAGCAGGTCGGCGAAGCTCTGCGCGCGGATCACACCGACCTCGCGGAACAGTGCATCGTACATGCGGTCCGCGCCGGCCAGCGCCCCGGTGTGCGACACCGCAGCCGCAGCGCCCGATTCGGAGCGGCCGATCTTGAACACCACCACGGGCTTGCCGCGCCGCGCCGCCTTCAGCGCGGCGGCGCGGAACTTGTCGGGGTGCCGCAGGCCCTCCATGTAGAGCGCAATCACCGAGGTGGCCTCGTCGTCGGCCAGATGGTCGACGAAGTCGGCCATGTCGAGGTCGGCCTCGTTGCTGGTCGAGACCAGCTTCGACAGCCCGATGCCGCGTGCCGCGGCACGCGACAGCAGCGCCCCGAGGATGCCGCCGCTTTGCGAGACCACGCCGATGTGCCCGGCCTCGAAGCCGGCCATCTCGAGCGCACCGGTGGCCGACAGCGTGATGTTGTCGGTCAGGTTGACCAGCCCGATGGTGTTGGGGCCGAGCAGCCGCATGGGGCCGGCCGCCTCCAGCAATTGCTGCTGCCGCCGAGCGCCTTCCTCGCCGACTTCGGTGTAGCCGCTGGCCAGCACGATCGCGGCCGAGGTGCCGAGCGCCGAAAGCTCGCGCACCGCCTCGTGGGCGCGTTCGGCACCGAGCAGCACGATGCCCACGTCAGGCGCCTCGGGGAGCGAGCGCACGTCGGGATAGCTCTTCAGGCCGCCGATCCGGTCGGCGCGCGGGTTCACCGGATAGATGGCGCCACCGAAGCCGTGCTTGGTCAGGTAGGCGACCGGCCGGCCCGCGGTCTTGGTCGGGTCGGCCGACGCGCCGATCACCGCCACGCTGCGTGGCTTCATCAGACGCGAGATCGCGTCGGTGCGCTCGCCAGGTTCGGTCGTGCCGCTCATGCCGCCTTCTCCCGCGTCGGGTTCAGGAAGGCCATCACCGCGTCCCGGTGCTGCTGTGTCGTGTAGCAGATGCCCTGCGCCTGGCTGCCCTGCGCGAACACCTGCTCGGCCGACAGCTCGAAGCTCTGGTTGAGGATCGACTTGCCCAGCGCCAGCGCCGGGGCCGAGCCCTGCGACAGTTCGCGCGCCCAGGCCTGCGCATCGGCCAGCAGCGCATCGGCGGCGCTCACGCGGTCGGCAATGCCGAGCGTCAGGGCTTCGGCCGCCTCGACCTTGCGGCCGGTGAAGATCAGTTCCTTGGCGCGCGCCAGGCCGACGCGTCGCGGCAGGAAGTACATGCCGCCGCCATCGGGAATCAGGCCGCGCTTGATGTAGCTCCAGGCGAAGCTGGACTCCTCCGACGCCACCACGAAATCGCAGGCCAGCGCCATGTCGGCACCCAGCCCGTTCGCGCCGCCGTTGACGGCTGCGATCACCGGCTTGGGCATCGTGTGCAGCAGGGCGACCGAGTGATGCACGCGCTGCTGGCGCGTCCAGCCGTTGAAGCCGACCTCGCCGGCCGGCGCATCCATGCGGCGCTGCATGCCGGCGACGTCGCCACCGGCGCAGAAGCCCTTGCCGGCACCGGTCAGCACCAGCGCGCGGATGGTGCCGTCGGCCGTGACCTGTTCGAGCGCGTCGATGAGTTCGGTGCGCATCGCATCGGTGATCGCGTTGCGCTTGTCCGGGCGGTTCAGCGTGAGGGTGGCGATGCCGGTATCGACCTTCAGGTCGATCAGCGAAGGTGCGGGGGTGTGGCTCATGGGGTGGACCTCAGTCGATGGTGATGTGGTTGTCCTGGACGACCTTGCGCCAGCGCACTTCTTCGGCGCGCACGTAGCGGTCCAGTTCGTCGGGCGAGCCGACGTTGACGTCGAGCCCTTCGGTCTGCGTCTGCTGGACGAAGGGCGCTTCCTTGACGGCACGGCGCACGGCGGCGTTGAGGCGATCGATCACGTCCTTGGGCGTGTTCGCGGCGGCGTACAGCCCGTACCAGCTCTCCGCGGCATAGCCCGGCACGCCGGCCTCGGCCATGGTCGGGACGTCGGCATAGGCGGGCGAACGGTGCGCCGTGGTCACGGCCAGTGCGCGCATCTTTCCCGCGGTCACGAAGGACTTTGCTGCGGCTGCGGTGGCGAACATCATGTCGACCTGGCCGCCCAGCAGGTCGGTCATGGCCGGGCCGGCACCGCGGTACGGCACGTGCACGAGGTCGATCCGGGCGAGGTTCTTGAACAGTTCGCCCGCCAGGTGCGCGGAGGTGCCGTTGCCCTGCGAAGCAAAGCTCAGCTTGCCCGGCTTGGCCTTCGCGCCGGCCACGAGGTCGGCCAGCGTCTTGTAGGGCGAGTCGGCACGCACCACCAGCACGTTGGGCGACGCGCCGATCAGCGCGACCGGGGCGAAGGCCTTGCGCGTGTCGTAGGGCAGCTTGGGCTGCAGGGCCGGGTTGACCGCATGCGCGAACGTCGCCATGACCAGCGTGTAGCCATCGGGCGCGCTCTTGGCCACGAAGTCGGTGCCGATGATGGTGCCGGCGCCGGGCTTGTTGTCGACGATGACGGGCTGGCCGAGCGTGTTCGCCATGCCCACGCCGAGCGTGCGCGTGATGGCGTCGGTCCCGCCGCCCGGGGCGAAGGGCACGACGATCCGGATCGGCTTGTCGGGGAACGCCGCCACGGCGGGCAACGCGCCGAAGAGCGCGATGGCAAGGAACGCAAGGAGCGCAATGAAGCGAAGGAACGTCGGGCGACGCAGCGCCCGCGAGTGCATGAATGCAAGCATGGTTTGTCTCTTTTCTTTGTGGATCGACGCGCTTGCAGCTTAGGTCGCATACTCGCCCGATGCACCCCTTCAATTCCACTGGATGGAATTGAGAGGCCCGACCGAAAGGACACCCATGGCGACGACGAACCGCTCCCTCGAACGCGGGGTGGAGATCCTGCGGGCCTTCCGGCCGGGGTCCACCTTGCTCGGCAACGGCGAGCTGGCCGAGCGCACGCAGCTGTCGCCGGCCACCGTGAGCCGCCTGACGCAGACGCTGGTCGGCGCGGGCCTGCTCGAGCACGACCGCCCGGCACGCGCCTACCGTCTGGCCGCGCCCGTGCTGAGCCTGGCGCATGCGATGCGCACCGGCTCGACCGTCCTGCAGGTGGCGGCGCCGCTGATGCGCGCACTGGCCGAAAAGCTGCGCATCAACGTCGGCCTCGCCGTGGCCGACCGTTCGGAGATGGTCTACATCGAATCGCTCCGCTACAACCGTCGCCCGTCGCTGCGCAACGTGGTCAGCGGCCAGCGGGTGCCCATCGAACTGACCTCGCTCGGTCGCGCCTGGCTGGCGGTCGCCCCCGAAGCGCAGCGCAATGCGCTGTTCAAGACGCTGAAGGCGCGCCGTGCCGACTGGCCGGCGCTGCGCCGAGAGATCGATGCGGCAATGGACAGCGTGCACACGCACGGGTGGTGCGTCGCGTCATGGCAGCCCGAGATCGTCGCATTGGCCGTGCCGCTTCGCGTGCACGGTGCGTGGGGCCATGTGCTGAACGTCAGCGTATCCACGACCGAGCCGGTGGCCGATGTGGCGGCCCATCTCAGCGCGCCGCTGGTGGCGCTGAGCCGGCAGATTGTCCACGGCCTCGATGGCCTGGCGCCTGCCACCGGATGGCCCTTGCCCTGACCGAGCGGGGGACGTCAGGGCGTCACACGCCCTCGCTCGTCTTCCAGCGCGCCATCAGCGTGTTCGACGGCAGCGTCTCGTCGATCAGCTTGTGCGCCTGCTCGGCCCCGGTCACCGGCAGGCCGGCCGGGTCAAGCACGCCGACCTGCACCAGCGCGCTGGCCTGGTCCCAGTAGATGTGCTCGTGGCACAGCTTGTCGCCGCGAAAGCGCACCACGCCGAGCATCGGCAGCTCGACCTTGCGGCCGGTCGGTGCGATGCCGGGCAGCATCCAGTCGACCTCGGTCGTGTGGGTGAAGCTCATGATGAACTCGTCGACGATCTGGTTGGAGCCGACGGTGCGCGACAGCGGCCGCAGCCCCATGTCCGGCGGGTTGCCGTGCACGAAGTGGTGCTTGTAGAAGCGGTAGAGCTGCGCGTAGCCCACGCCGCCGGTCATCGTCGGGATGTGGTTGACGTAGGGCTCGGCCACCATCGTCGCCATGGTGTCGTCGACGTTGCGCGTGCCGAACTCGTACTCGCAGTGCTTGTCCCACAGTGCCGACAGGTCGTAGTCAGGGCCGAGCTCGCGCTTGAGCGTGGCGATGGTGCGCTGCTGCGCCATCATCGAGGCGAGCTTGTCGAAGTGCATCCCGCCCAGGCGTGCAAAGGCATGCTCGACGCCCGGGTAGGTGTAGATCTCGATGCGCTTGTTGGGCGCGAGCGCTTCCGTGATGGTGGCGCGCGCCGCGGCGTCGCAGTAGCCATCGAGCTCGGCGAAGTGCAGCACCAGCCGGCCCTTGATCTTCGGTGCCTCGGCCAGCGCATGTTCGATGCCCATGCCGTAGTAGCCCACGGCCACCGCCACGTCGGTGCGGCAGGCTGCGAAGTAGGCGAGCCGCCCGCCCAGGCAGAAGCCGACGAGCCCCTGGCCGACGGATTGCTCGACCTCGGGCAGCGTACGCAGCAGGTTCAGCGTGGCCTGGATGTCGTCGATGCCCTTGTCCAGGTCGAAGCCCTGGAAGTAGCCAATGGCCTGCTCGAAATCGGCCGGGGTGTAGCCCAGCTCGATGCCGGGCTTCTGGCGCCAGAACAGGTCGGGCACGATCGCCACATAGCCTTCTTCGGCGTAGAGGTCGGCGGTGGCGCGCATGTTGGCGTTCACGCCGAAGATCTCCTGCGCGATGACGATGCCGGGGCCATGGCCGCTGGCGGGCACGGCCACGTAGGCGGAGAAGCTGCCGCTGCCGTCCAGCGCCGGGAGGGTGAGGGTTCTGCTCATGGGGGCGGCCTGCGTGGGGCAGGCGGAGTGAGTTGGCGACCGCCGATCTCACCGCAAAACCGGGCGCGTGGCTATCCGGAATCCGCAACCCCGTGCCGGGCGGGCTGCGGCGCATCGCCGATACCGGACAAAGGCGCCCGCGCCCGGCAGGGTCATCGGCATGGCTCTTGCTCGCCGGCAGGTGTGGATGCAGACTGCGATGCCGCACGCACGGCACCCGCCCCACCCCCGCGCACCCCACGGCGCCCCAAGGAGCTCGAAGCACATGACTCGGACCGCCCCGTCCCTTCCGTTCGGCTTCGACCGTGCCGCGTCCGCGGAGGGCCGGCCATGAGTCCGGCCATGCCGGCAATGGACCTGTCGCGGCTCTACCGCAACCGGGTCTTCGCGTCGAACCGCATCGACTCCTCCCGGGCCTACCTGCGCGACGCGCTGGTCGAGCACGACGTGCGCTGCGGTGCTGGCGCGGTCGATTCGGCGCTCTACAGCGCGGGTTCGCCGCGGCTGCAGATGTTCATCCTGCGTTACGGGCCCGAGGTCGAGGTGCGTCCCCAGCCCTTCGATGGCTTCGCGCTGGTGCAAATGCCACTCAGCGGCAGCGCCGAGATCGAGAGCGACGGCCACAGCCTCTCGATCGGCCGCGGCCAGGTGGCGGTCATCGCGCCGCGCCGCAGCGTGCGCCTGCGCTGGAGCCGCGACTGCGAGCAGCTGCTGCTGCGCATCCCGCTGACGCTGGTGCACGACGCCGCCGTGCGCAGCGCGCAGGCGACGACCGCCACCGGGTTGCAGTCGGCCCATCGGCTGCACGACGGCGCATCGGCCCAGTGGTTCGGCCTGGTGCAGTCGCTGATGGAACTCGCCCTGCCCGATGCCGCCGACCAGCCCGCGGCCTGCCACCCGGCCTGGCTCGAACATGTCGAGCAGAGCCTCGCCTACTTTCTGCTGACGCAGCAGCCGGCGGGTGCTGGACCGGCGCTGAACGACGCGGCGCTGACCCTCGACGCACCGTCGTCCGGCGCCGCCGCGCTCGAGCCGCCGCTGGCCGCCGCCGAGCGCTACATGCGCAGCCGCCTGTGCGCGCCGCTGTCGCTCGAAGACCTGGCACGCGCGGCCGGTGTGAGCCCGCGCACCCTGCACATGCACTGCAAGCGCCGCTTCGGCGTCGGCCCGATGGTGTGGCTGCGCCAGGTGCGGCTGGAGGCCGCGCGGCAGATGCTCGAGAACGATGCCGACTGCCTGGTCACCGACGCGGCGATGGAATTCGGCTTCGGCCATCTGGGCCGCTTCTCGGCCTACTACCGCGAGCGCTTCGGCGAACTGCCGCGGCAGACGGCGCGGCGCTGAGCCGCCGGCTGCGTCGGCCGACGTTCAGTCCGGCAGCGACAGCCGCTGGATGTGCGCGTCGTCCCAGAGGTCGCGCGGCTCGCGGCCGACGATCTGCACGTCGCAGCCCGGCTCGCTCAGATCCAGCAGCGCCGGCACCGTCGGCGTCTCCTGGATCGTGGAATAGAAGGTCCGGACCACCGGCGTGTACAGCTTGTCCTGGCGCTGTTGCACCACCACCGCCAGCAGGCCGGAACTCAGCCGCACCAGCGAGCCCACGGGGTACACACCCACCAGCTTGATGAAGGTGGCCAGCAGGTCGCGATCGAAGTGGCCCTTCCAGGCGGCCATGCGGACCAGCGCATCGGCCGGATCCCAGGCGCTCTTGTAGACGCGTGCGGAGGTCACGGCATCGAAGACGTCGCAGATGGCCGCCATGCGCGCGTAGATCGAGATCTCGTCGTCGTCCAGCCCGTCGGGGTAGCCACCGCCGCTGATCTTCTCGTGGTGATGCAGGCAGATGTCCAGGGCGATCGGCTCGTCGAAGCCGTTGCGCACCAGCATCTCCGTGCCCAGCCGCGGGTGGCTCTTCATCGTCGTGAACTCCGCGTCGGTGAGGGCGCCCGGCTTGTTCAGGATGTCGATCGGCACCCGTGCCTTGCCCAGGTCGTGGAAGAGGCCGCCGATGGCTGCGTTGCGGACCTGCCCTTCGTTCATGCCCAGCTCGCGTGCGAACGCCGCCATGAGCGCGCAGACCGCGACGCAGTGCATGTACGTGTACTCGTCGGCGGTCTTGAGCCGGGCGACGCTCAGCATGGCGCCGGCGTCGTGTTCGATCGATGCGTAGATCCCGTCGACCACCTGGATCGCCAGCGCCACGTTGAGAGGGCGGTTCGCCTGCACGTCGGCGAAGGCCCCTTTCATGGTGGAGGCGCCCAGGTTGCGCGCGCTCAGGGCGGCCTCGTGCGCATCGACCGGCGGCGGCGCTTGGACCACCGGCGGCGCCTCGGTGACTTCGATCCAGACGGCGATGTCGCCCCGGGCGCGCAGCGAGCGCAGCAGCCGCCGGTCGAGCACCCGCGAGGTCGAGCGCGAATTCGGCACACCCGTCCAGACGCCATCGAGCCCTTTGAGGACCATGCCTTCTTCCAACTGCGTGGCCTTGATCTTCTTCAGCATGACGTTCTGTGCGCGTTTCGAAGCAAGCGCTGCGGTGGGCAGGTATGAAAAAATTAACTATAGGACGAAAAGGTGTCCAAACCTGCTCGATGCGCGCGGCCCGCGTCAACCTTGGCACGTTCGCAACGGCGTGTTTTGCGGGCTGTCTTTCGGCTGTTGCCTTTCGCCTTACTACACTGACCCGATGCGCCCCGCCTCACCGCTGCCTGCCGAACACGGCCCCTCGATCGTCCGCTTTTTCACCGGCGAGAACCTGCGCAGCCGAAGCGTGAGCGATGTGGTGCTGGTCGGCACGCTCGACGTGCCGATGCCGCCCGCGCGTCTGACCGCCGACTGGGAACGCGAGGTGTCGTCCCGCCTGGGCCTGGCGCCCGGCGATGTCGAGCCGCTGCCCCTGCCGCGCGCCCGCGCGCGCTGGCCGGACTACCGGCCCTGCGTGCAGGCGATGGCCGAGTGGACCCGCGCGCTCGGGCTGGCGGAGGTGCTGGCTTCCAGCGAGGTGGCGCTGATGGCCTGCCGCGGCGCGAAGGTCCACCACGACGCCGCGCAATACGGCGGTGCGGCCTTCTGCAATCTCTTCCTCAGCGAAGACAAGGGGCTGGACCTGCATTTCCCGGCGGTGGGCCTTCGCCTTCCCCTCGCCCGCGGCCTGGCGGTGGTCTTCGACACGGGCCAGCCGCACGCCGTCATCCGGCGCGGTCGCAGCGGCTTCGACGAAGCCGACTTCGCGCCGGAGGTGGACGGCACCCTGGTGTTCCTGAGCTGGGAGCTGCCGATCGAGGACGCGCATGTGGCACGTGCGCTGGGCGTCGTCTTCGATGGCGAGCCGCCCATCGCGCACAGCGCTTAGAGTCCATCGCATGCGGACGCTTCTTTTCGCCGGCCTCCTGATCCTTTCCGCCACCGCGCATGCCGCGCAGGCGATGGACGGGCGGCCCGACGACGCGCCGCGGCTGAGCGGCACCTACGGTTGCATGGCCTGCCATGGCATGGTCAGAAAGCAGGTCGGCCCCGGCTTCGCGCAGATCGCGGCACGCTACGGTGGCGACGCCGCCGCCCCGGCACGGCTTGCCGCGAAGATCCGCGAGGGCAGCGTCGGAACCTGGGGCCGCGTGATCATGCCGCGCCAACCGAAGATGACGGTGGCGGAATCCGAGACGCTGGCGCGCTGGGTGCTCGCGCAGCCGCCGCAGCCCTGAGAACGTGTGAATGAACCTGCTGCGCACCCCGATCTCGCCTCTGCGGTCCTCACCGCACGCGAGTGCGGCTCCGGTCCTCGACGCAAGCTCGGGGCGCTCGCGACGGTTCCTTCACACGTTCTGCCCTTCTGGGCAGTCGGTACGGGGATCGGCGTATCAGCGCCGCCGGTACACCCGCCCGAGCGCCGTCGCCAGCGCCATCGACACGCGACGCCGCGCCAGCGTCAGGGGCGACAGCGACGCGAGCGGGCCGCGCGTGAACCGGTAGAAGGCCTGGCTCGCGACCGACGGCGGCAGCCCACGCAGCGCCCCGCGGAAATGCCGGCCCTGCCAGGGTTTGGCCACACCGACCGCATGCGACAGGTGCCGCCCCCCGGGGATGAAGTCCATCGCCTCGGGGCCTTGCGTGTGCAGCGGTGCCAGCGACAGGCTCAAGGCAAAGTTGAGCGCGTCTTCGTCGGTGGAATGGAAGGGATGGTCGGGTCCGCCGATCTTGCGCTGGCGCAGGGCGTTGCCGGTCTCGGCCGCGACCCGCTCGCAGATGCGCTGCCAATGCCCGAGGACATCGGCCTGCGCGCGCGGCACACCCACGAAGCCGCTGTTGTAGTAGCGCTCCAGCGGGCGTTGCGGCTGCTCGCCATGCGCGGCGAAGAACTGGCGCCACTGCTGGCGCTTGGGATGGTCCGACGGCAGCGCGCTGTCGAAGTCCTCGATCAGTGCGACCTCGCCACCGGCGAGCCAGGCCTCGATCTCCGACCAGGCGCACTTCACCACCAGGTCGGGGTCGAGGTAGACCACCGCGTCAGCCGCCGGTGCCCGCCGGTGCAGCAGCTCGCGCATGAAGGCCGGCTTGTGATAGTTGAGGCTCAGCGGCGGGTCGAGGGCCACCGTCTGCAGCGCCAGCCGCGAGGTCACCTGCAGCCGCGCCCGGCCGCGCTCGAAGCCTGCGCGGCGGGTCAGCCAGTCCGGCAGCGGCCCGCGGTGGCCGGCCCACACCGTGCCTTCGTAGCCTGCCGCCGCCAGCGAATTCACCAGCACCGCCACGCCGTGGTGGTAGTGGCCTTCGAAGAGGGTGCAGACCGCAATCGTCATGGGCCCATGATCGCGCATCGGGCCTCGGGGGTCGGCGGTGCGGCCTTCGGACGAGAAGGCCCTGGACTTTAGGGGGGTGGGCCGTTTTGCCACGCCGCGATCGTTAACTTCTTGGCAGTACGGCGATCTCAGATGCGGAATGCGGCCCGAGCGTTGACATTGCACAGACATTCGTCACCCCATGCCTCGACAATCTGGCCATGACCCGACGCCTCCTCTCCCTGTGTTTTCTGCTGGCGCTGGGCGCCTGCGCGCAGCGAGAGGCCCTGCCGCCGGCGCCCATCGATGCCACGCTGCGCGTGCCGACCCTGGAGTTCCACGCACCGCCGGTCGACAGCGTCATCTCGACCGTCCGCTACACGCTCGACCGCCAGTTCACGCCGCTGGTCAACTTCTACCTCCAGGACGAGGTGGCTGCGTTCGGGCGGGGCGAAGACACGGCCGTCGGCGAACTCTTCGGCACGGTGGCCGTCACCGCCGAAGAGGCCCGGCGGGTCTATGCCAAGGACCCGGCCGCGGGCGACCGCCGCCTGCTCGGCCGCCAGGTGCTGCTCAGCGGCAGCGTCCTGGGCATCAGCAAGGACGACGACCAGGTGCCCTACGTGGTGCTGCGCGACGGCGTGCTGCTCGGCACGAAGGCACGCATGGCGCGCGACAGCGTGGCCGTGGCGTCGACCGTCACGAAGGACCAGGAGGTCGCCTTCGTCTGCACCGGGCGCGGGCTCGTCGCCCGCACGCCGCTGTTCGACGACTGCCACCCGGCCGCGGTCGTGGCAGAGCGCCAGACCCAGATGCTGGCGAGTGAATTCGCCCGCTTCGCGCGCGGCCAGTCGGTGTCGCCCGAAGCGACCGAACTGGCTGTCCGCTTCGAAAGCCTGGCCCGTGCCGTGGATGACCGCGTCGATTGCTCGACCGGTTGCGAGCGTCGCGTGGACCACCGCCGCGCCGCCGACGCGAGCACGCTGGCCGCGCTCGTCAAGACGATGCGCGCCGGCGGCCTGCGCATCGACGCGAAGGCCGAGCGGGCGCTGTCGCAGTCGACGCTGACGGCCGCCGCGTCGAATCACTGAGGCATCACCGAGGCGGTCAGGGCGTCGCCTCGAACCACTCCCGCGGCGAGCGCCCCTGGTCCGGCCCCAGGCACGAGAAGCCGCCGTCCACCGACAGGTCCACGCCGGTGATCCACGAGGCTTCCGCCGAGCAGGCGAAGGCCACCGCCGCCGCCACTTCCTCGCCACGGCCGACACGGCCGAGCGGATGCACGCGCGCGCCGACGGCATCGGCCCGTTCGATCGAGCCGCCGCTCATGCGATCCAGCGCCGGCGACCAGGTCCACGCGGGTGACACGCTCACGCAGCGGATGCCCTGCGGCGCCAGCGTCACCGCGAGGTTGCGGGTGAGCTGCAGCAGGCCGGCCTTCGACGCCGGGTAGGTCGCGCGCCCGGCCGCGCCGAACTTGCCGCCCACGCTGCCGAGGTTGACGATCACGCCGCCACGCGGCATCACCGCCGCGGCCTGCTGCGCGAAGATCGCGGCCGACACCAGGTTGACGTTGAGCGTGTGCAGCCACTGCGCACGCGTCGACGCTAGCCCTGAGTCGTCGTAGACGCAGGCGTTGTTCACCAGCAGGTCGAGCTGGCCGAAGTGCGAGAGCGTGGTCGCGATGCACTGCGCGATCTGCGCGTCGTCCTCGATGTCGGTGCCGACGTAGCGCGCTGCATCGCCCAGTGATGCGGCGATCGCGCGCCCCGCGTCGTGGTCGATGCCGGCGATCACCACGCGCGCGCCATTCGCGATCAAGCCGAGCGCCACGTCGCGCCCCAGCCCCTGCGTGGCGCCGGTGACGATCGCGACCTTGCCTGCGAGCTTCATGCGTGGGCCTCCAGCGTGGCGAAGGCCCCGGCCACGGTCGTGACCGTCGCCACCAGCGCCATGCTCGCCAGCGACGCGTCGTGCACCGCGCGGTCGGCGGCGGCGCAGGCGTCGGCCGCCACGAACACGTCGAAGCCGCGGTCGGCCGCGTCGCGCACCGTGCCCTCGACCACCGAATGCGTGGCGACGCCGGCGACCAGCAGCCGCTTGGCATTGACCAGGTGCAGCAGCTGTTCCAGGGGCGTGCCGGCGAAGGCGCTGATGCGCGTGTGCGTGACGACGAACTCGCGCTCGCCCGCCTGCGGCGCCAGCGCTTCCAGAAACTCCGCGCCCCATTCGCCGTCGCGCACCGCGCCCAGTTCGACCGTGCGCCGGAAGATCGGCGTGTTGCGCGGGCAGTCGGCGTAGTCGGGCCGGAAGGCGATGCGCACATGCACGATCGGCCAGCCGCGCGCGCGGGCACCGGCCAGCAGCGTGGAGGCGGTGGCGATCACGGCGTAGCGCACCGCGTCGCCTGCGGCCAGGCCGACACGGATGCGCCCGTCCGGGTGCAGCGTCTCGTTCTGGTAGTGCAGCGCCAGCACGGCGGTCGCGGATGTCGGTGTCACACGAAGACCTCGAGGTTGCCGAACACGCTGTCGCAGTTGACCAGGTTCACCCGCTTGAGCTGCAGGCGAAAGCCGCCGTCTTCGGCGCGCGCGAGCTTGTAGAAGACCTGGCCGGCCAGCACGCGCTGCTCGAGCCGGTATTCGACGCAGTGCAGCGTCGCGCACACGATGAGGTGGCCTGCCGCATCGAGCCCGTCGAGCTGGATGTTGCCGACCAGCCGGCTGCTGCGCGTCGGCGGTTGCTGCGACCAGTTGCGCGGGTGCAGCAGGCGGCGCACGCGGGTCTCGCGCAACATGCGGTCTTCCCAGAACAGCGAAATCTGCGCGAAAGGGTCGGCCTGGCCGTGGTGGCGCGGCATCCAGTAGCGGCCCTCGTCGGTCCACAGCGCGAGCCAGTCGTCGAAGCGGCGCTCGTCGAGCAGGCGCGACTCGCGGCCGATGAACTGGGCGGCCTCCTGCGCCAGCGCCGGGTCGGCGGGTGCCGGCGTCGACGGCGTGGTCGAGACGTCGAAGGTGCGGTCAAGCAGCAGCATGCGCGGCCTCCGTGCCGGTCATCTCGCCGAGCATGTAAGCGCGCCATGCGGCGAACTGGTTGCGCATCGGCAGCTCGCTGGTGCCGTTGGTCGACACCGCGCCGTCGGGCAGCACGCGGTCGGTGCCGGCGTAGCGGTGCAGGCTCACCCACTCGCCGCCGCGCGTGTTGTTGCCCTGCTGGCAGCGGCGGTACAGCTCCACGTCGTCGGGCATCACGTTCGACGAGGGCGAGTTGATGAGGTTGGCGTAGGTCAGCGCACGGTCGAACACCGCGTCGGGTGCGCCCTTGCAGCGGAACAGCTGGATCTCGATCAGCGTGCGGTCGACCGCCAGCGGCCGGATCACGCGGAACTGCTGGAACACGTTGTGCGGCGAGCCGCTGCCGTAGAGGATGGTGTTGTGGCGGTTCATGCCCAGCACTTCGCGCGCGCGCTCCTCGCCCACCGCGTCGCTCAGGCACTCGAAGTGCGCCCGTGCCACCGGGTCGCGCGTGGCGGCGCCGGGGTCGAAGATGCCTTCCATGTAGCCGTGGCCGCCGTGGTAGGCGCGCAGCTCCAGCTTTTCCCAGAAGGTGTAGGGCTCGCCGTTGCCGTCCTGGATGAGCAGCTCGAAGGGCATCTCGCCGATGGCCGCGGCCTCGTCGCGCGCCGCGCGGAACGACGACTCGTGCGTCACGCGCGCATGCATCGTGTCGTGCAGGTTCTCGTAGAACACCTTCCAGTTCGACTCCTGCAGCACGCGGAACACGCCGCCCACCACCTCGACCTCGCCGATGGGCGAGCGGTCGCACAGGTTGTCGATGGAGCTCGCCACGCCGCCGAGGAAGTCGCGCAGCCCCGGCCCCTCGGCGCTCTGGCTGGCGAAGACGAAGCCACGGTAGCTGTCGACCCGCGCCACCGGCGCCATCGAGAACTGCGGGTTCGTCGGGTCGTAGGCCGTGCCCTCGAAGCCGTCGCGCATCGGTGCCGACAGGTGCGTGCCGTCGAGCTTGAAGGTCCACGCGTGGTACGGGCAGCGGAAGAACTTGCCGGCGCAGCCGTCGCCTTCGCTCACCAGCTTGGCGCCCTTGTGCGGGCAGCGGTTGTAGAGCACCTTCACCGCGCCGTCGGCGGCGCGCACCAGCACCACGTCCTGGTCGCCCAGGCGGGTCGTGTGGTAGTCGCCGGTGTGGGGCACCTGGCTGTCGTGGCCGACGTAGATCCAGGCGCGGCCGTAGATGCGTTCCATCTCCAGCGCGAAGATGGCGGGGTCGGTGTAGACGCGCTTGTTCACGCTGTCGGGCCGCACCAGGGCGGCCAGTTCGTCATCGGCAATCATCGAATGGGTCCTTGTCCGTCCACGACGAAAAGCACCAGTGTGGGGAGATCGCGCGATGCGAACTAGCCGCGATCGGCAAGGGCTTGTCCGGAAACGGCAAGGCGTCGATGGGCGCGCGGTGCGCTGCGTAAATCGGACAGCCCGCCGCCGCGCGCTTGCCGTTTGCGGATAGCTGCCGGCGCGGGTCGGCTCCTAGACTTCGCCGCACCCTTCCCCGGGCCTCACGCCTGCCCCACCCACTGGAGCTCCCGCATGCCACGTCCCTCCCTGCACCGCCTCGCCCTGGCGGCCACCCTTGGCGGCGCCCTGCTCGCCGCCTCCGCCGCGCAGGCGGCCGACGCGCTCAGGATCGGCTTCCTCACGACGCTGTCGGGCCCCGGCGCGGTGATCGGCAACGAGGTGCGCGACGGCTTCAACCTCGGCATCAAGAACAGCGGCGACAAGCTCGGCGGCCTGCCGGTGCAGATGGACATCATCGACGACCAGCAGAAGCCCGAGAGCGGGCTGCAGGCGGTCGACCGCTTCATCAAGCGCGACAAGGTGGACCTCGTGACCGGCGTCGTCTTCAGCAACGTGCTGCTGCCGCTGCTGCCCGGCATTTTGGCGAGCGACACGATCTACCTGAGCCCCAACACCGGCCCGAGCGACTATGCCGGCGCCAAGTGCAACCGCAACTTCTTCGCGGTGGCCTGGCACAACGAAGACATCCCGCAGGCCGTGGGCAAGTACGCGACCGACCGCAAGTTCGCGCGCGTCGCGCTCATCGCCCCCAACTACCCGGGCGGCCGCGAATCGCTGGCCGGCTTCAAGCGCCAGTACAAGGGCGAGATCGTCGAAGAGATCTACACCAAGATGGGCCAGCTGGACTACGCGCCCGAACTCGCGACGATGCGCGCGGCCAAGCCCGACGCGGTCTTCTTCTTCCTGCCCGGCGGCATGGGCGTGAACTTCATCAAGCAGTTCGGCGCGTCGGGCCTGTCCAAGCAGGTCACGCTGCTGGCGCCGGGCTTCTCGGGCGACGAGGACACCATCGGCGCCATCGGCGAACCGATCGTCGGGCTCTACAACGCATCGCAGTGGGCCTCGGACCTGCCCAACGCCGCCAACCAGAAGTTCGTCGCCGACTTCCGCAAGGCCTACGGGCGTGCGCCGACGCTCTACGCCTCGCAGGCCTACGACACGGCGATGCTCATCGACAGCGCGGTGCGCGCCGTCGGCGGCAAGGTCGAGGACAAGGACGCGCTGCGCAAGGCGCTGCGCAAGGCCGACTTCGCATCGGTGCGCGGGCCGTTCAAGTTCAACACCAACCAGTTCCCGATCCACAACCTGTACATGCGCGTGGTCGAGAAGGACGCACAGGGCAAGCTCGCGAACAAGCTGGTCGGCACCACGATGACCGACCACGCCGATCCGTTCGTGGGCGAGTGCGCGATGAAGTGAGGTGAGGTGGCGGTGCGCTGCTGCGCTTCAGCGCGCCGGCGTGCCCATGCGCCGGATCGGGTCGCTGCCGTCCCAGCCCCGCGAGGCCTCGGCGATGCGGCGGAAGTAGTCGCCCTTGCCGCCGGTGAGTTCCGACAGCTCGATCATTCCGCTCGGCAAGTCGGGGTGCACGTAGTACGCGAAGCGCCCGCGCTGCCCCATCTGCCCGCCGTGCCCTTCGACATAGCCGGCGGCCGTCAGTTGCGCGGCGAGTTCGTCGAAGCGGTCTTCCGTCCAGTACGCGATGTGCTGCGCGCCTTCACCCGATCGCTGGAGCGAATCGAGGTAGAGCGAGGGCGCGTCGTTGCGCTGCTGGATCAGCTCGATCTGCAGGTCGCCCGAGTTGGCCAGCGCGATCGACAGGTCCGGCAACGCCGAAGGCTGGCCGTAGTAGCGGAACTCGGTCGTACCCACTTCTTCCTTGTAGAACCACGGCCCGACGCCGAGCACGCGGCTCCAGTGCGCCATGGCGCGCTCGATGTCGTGCACCACGAAGCCGACCTGGCGGGCTCCCCCGAAAAAGCGACTCATGCGTGGACCTTTCTGCGCCAGCGGCGCTGATGGATAGAAACGGTTCCATCCATTCTGGTTGTAGCCGCCGCGACAGTGGCTCAGGGTATTCATGGAGAGGCATGGCGCAAAGTGGGCGAACAATGAAACGAAAGCGGAAACGTTTCTACGCCGCATCACCGCACGCCACCGCCGCTCATCCAACGCCCATGTCCTCCTCCGCCATCGCGACCCACGCCCACCCCTTGCCCCTCGAGCTGGCGACCTCGACCCGCCTGCCGTTGCGCCCGCCGCCTTACGAGCCCGAGGTCGAGAAGGCCATCCGCAACAGCGCGTTCAAGGGCCTCTCACCGCTCAACCTGCGGCTGGTGCTCGCGCAGGAGCCGAAGCTGTCGGTGGCCTTCCAGTCGATGGCGCATGTGGTGCTGTTCCAGGGCGCGTTGCCCGAGCGCGAGCGCGAGATCGCGATCATCCGCACCGGCGCGCTGACCCGCTCGGAATACGAGTGGGGCATGCACGTCAGCATCTACGCCGAGAAGTGCGGCCTCTGCGAAGCGCAGGTGATGGAGCTGACCGTCGGCCAGCCCGGCGAGGCGCTGTGGACCGAGAAGGAGCGCGTCATCGTGCGCATGGTCGACGAGCTGCACCACCACTCGACCGTCAGCGATGCGACCTGGGCGGCGATGTGCACGCACTGGCCCGAAGACCAGCGGGTGGAGCTGATTTTGTCGTCGAGCTTCTATCACATGGCTGCCTTCTTTTTGAACAGCACGGCGGTGCCGCTGGAGACCGGCGCGCGCCGCTTTCCGCCCGGCATGACGCAGGCCAGCGTGCCTGCCGACGGGGCCGCCGCATGAAGCCGGCACGCAAGGCCAAGCCGACCATCCGCGACGTGGCGGCGGCGGCCGGCGTGTCGGTCGGCACCGCGTCGCGTGCGTTCAACCGCGCCGGCCGCGTGAGCGATGCCGCCATCGAGGCGGTGCAGGCAGCCGCACAGCGCCTGGGCTACGCGCCCGACGCCATCGCGCAGAGCATGCGCACGCGCACCAGCGGCGTGGTGGGCCTGCTCGTGTCCGACCTGGCCAACCCGCTGTACGCGCGCATCGTCAACGCGGTGGAAGCGCGGCTGCAGCGCGACGGCTATGCGCTGCTGCTGGCCAACACCCACAACGACAGCCGCCACGAGCGCGCGATGATCGACTTCTTCCGTCGCCGCCGCGTCGATGGCCTGATCCTCGGGCCCTGCGAGTCGGAGCGCCCCGAGATGCTCGACGCGCTGCTGGCGCAAGACCTGCCCGTGGTGGCGCTCGACCGAGACTTCGGCCCCGCCGGCAGCGGCGTGCACGTCGACCACTTCCACGGCGCGCTGCAGGCCACGCGCTACCTGCTCAACCTCGGCCACACGCGCATCGCCCTGATGACGCCGGGCCAGACGCTGCGGCCCGGCCGCGAGCGCATTGCCGGCTTCACCGATGCCTTCGCCGAGCGGGGCCTCAAGCCCGCGCCCAAGCTGATCCGCGCCGAACGCTCGGCCATGGAGTTCGCCTTCAGCGAAGCGCTGGCGCTGCTGTCGTCGACCGAACCGCCAACCGCCTTCGTCTGCCTCGGCACGCGCATCCTGGCCGGCGTGCTGCAGGGCCTGCGCCATTCGGGCCGCAGCGTGCCCGACGACGTGAGCGTGATCAGCGTCGGCGACACCGACCTGTCGCAACTCTTCAGCCCGGCCATCACCTCGCTTACCTGGGACTTCGAGGCCGTCGGCACTGCCGCCGCCGAGCTGATGCTCAAGCGCCTGCCGCCCGCCGCGGGCGGCCAGGCGGTGGAGCCCGAGCGCATCGTGATGACCACGCAGATGGTGCTGCGCGAATCGTGCGGGGCGCTGGCGACACCGCGCCAAGCCAAGGCGCAGCCCGCGCGCGCACGCCAGGCGGCGAAGAAATGACGCAGCGCCTCGCAGGCCGCGCGGCGGTGGTCGTCGGCGCCGGCTCGATCGGCGCCGGCGTCAGCAACGGCGCCGCCTGTGCGATGCGCTTCGCGCAGGAAGGCGCGGCCGTGCTGTGCGTCGACCGCTCGCTCGCCGCTGCGCAAGACACCGTGCGCCGCATCGCCGACGCCGGCGGCACCGCCAGCGCGTTCGAGGCCGACGTGCGCGACGCCGCACGCATCCGCGCGATGGTGGCCGAATGCCTCGAACGCCATGGCCGCATCGACGTGCTGCACAACAACGTGGGGGTCGAGGAATTCGGCGAGCTGCTCGAAGTCACCGAAGCGTCGTGGGACCGCGTGCACGCCATCAACCTGCGCGGCGCCATGCTCACCGCGCGCGAAGCCATGCCGCACATGATCCGCCAGGGCGGCGGCTCGATCATCAACATGTCGTCCATCGCGAGCCGCAAGTGGAGCGCGATGCAGTTCCTGTCGTACAGCACCTCGAAGGCGGCGCTCAACCACATGACGAAGGTCGTGGCACGCCAGTACGCGCCGCATCAGGTGCGCTGCAACGCGATCGTCGCGGGCCTCATCGACACGCCGCACGCGGCCCACCTCTACCCGAACGAAGAAGCGGCGCGCGAAGGCCGCGAGATGCGCAACCAGCGTTGCCCGATGGGCCGCCAGGGATCGCCCTGGGACATCGCCAACGCTGCCTTGTTCCTTGCCTCGGACGAGTCGAGCTACGTCACCGGCCTCGAGATGGTCGTGGACGGCGGCGTCTCGCTCTGAGCAGGGCCCTGCCAATGAAAAGACGGAGACACAACCATGAAGACGTACGTATTGGGGGCGGTGCTGGCCGCTGCATGCGCCGTGGCCGCGGCGCAGCCTGCAGCGGCACCCGCCGACTACCCGAGCAAGCCGGTGCACCTGCTGCTGCCGTTTTCGGCCGGCGGTGGCGGTGACGTGCTCGGCCGCATCCTCGCGGAGCGGATGGGCAAGCGACTGAACCAGTCGATCTTCGTCGACAACAAGCCCGGCGCGGCGGGCACCATCGGCACCCACGCCGTGGCGACCTCGCCGGCCGACGGCTACACCATCACCATCGGCGGCATGTCGACGCACACGCTGGCGCCGGCCACCTACCCCAAGCTGCCGTACGACCCGCTCAAGGACTTCGCGACCGTCGGCCGCATCGGCACCTCAGCCATCGTGATGGTCGCGTCCAAGGACTTCCCGGCCAACAACATCAAGGAATTCGTGGCGCTGGCCAAGGCCAAGCCCGGTGTGCAGTACGCCAGCTGGGGCCCCGGCTCGACCGGGCACTTCTGCGGCGAGGTGCTGGCGCAGAAGGCCGGCGTGCAGCTCACGCATGTGCCCTTCAAGGGCGCGTCGCAGATCATGACGGACATCCTCGGCGGGCATATCGGCGTGGGCTTCGTCGACATGGCGACCGGCACGCCCTTCGTCAAGGAAGGCCGCGTGAAGGCGCTGGGCGTGTGCACGCAGCGCTCGCCCAGCCTGCCCGACGTGGCGAGCTACAAGGAGCAGGGCATCGACTTCGACAAGACGCTCAGCTGGGTGATGTACGCGCCGGCCGGCGTGCCCAAGCCCATCACCGACAAGCTGGCCGCGGCCTTGCAGGCCACGCTGAAGGAGCCCGAGGTGGTGTCGAAGCTGGTGGCGCTGGGCATCACGGCCGACTACCTCTCGGGCAGCGAGCAGGCCGCCGCCAACGCGATCGACATTCCGATCTGGCGAAAGATCGCGCAGGACGCGAACCTCAAGCTCGAGTGACCCGATGAAGCTGCTCGACAACCGTGTCGCCGTGATCTCCGGCGCCGGCCGCGAACGCGGCATCGGCAAGGCCACCGCGCGCCTCTTCGTGGAACACGGCGCCCGCGTCGCGATGCTCGACCTCGAGGAGGCCGAGGTGCACGCCGCCGCCGCGGAGATCGGCCCGCACGCCATCGGGCTCGCGTGCGACGTGCGCTCGGCCGCAGCGTGCCACGCCGCCATCGAACGCGTCATCGCCTGGGCCGGGCCGGTCGACGTGCTGGTCAACAACGCGGGCGTGACGCAGAGGCGCGGCGTGGTCGACGTCAGCGACGACGACTACGAGCTCGTCACCGGCGTGGTGCTCAAGGGCACGCTGAACCTGTCGCAGGCGGTGATCCCGACGATGCGCGCGCGGCGCTCGGGCGCCATCGTCTGCGTGTCGTCGATGTCGGCGCAGCAGGGCGGCGGCGTGTTCGGCGGGGCGCACTACTGCGCGGCCAAGGCCGGCGTGCAGGGCCTGGCGCGTGCCATGGCGCGCGAGCTCGGGCCGGACAACATCCGCGTCAACTCGATCGCGCCGGGCCTGATCCTCACCGACTTCTCGCGCAGCGGCAGCACCGACGCCGCCAAGCACGCCATCGCGCAGGCCTGGCCGATGCGGCGGGCGGGTTCGCCGGGCGAGGTGGCAGGCGTGTGCCTGTTCCTGGCGTCGGCGCTGTCGTCGTTCATGACCGGCGCGACGCTCGACGTGAACGGCGGGGCGCATATCCACTAAGAGCGGTTGGTTCGGCAACGCGCGCACCGCCGTGGCGCGCCGGCGCAGGCACGTCCTTTGCTTGGGTCGTAGAACTACCGATTGTCGATCGTCCGACAATCGCTACGATCCGCCGACCCATGACCGCCACACCGCCCATCCTTCAGATCCAAGGCCTGCACAAGCGCTTCGGCGATCACGCCGTGCTGCGCGGCATCGACCTCGACGTGCAGCCGGGCGACCGCATCGCCATCATCGGGTCGAGCGGCTCGGGCAAGAGCACGCTGCTGCGCTGCCTCAATTTCATGGAGATGCCGTCGGCCGGCCGCGTGGTGCTGAACGGCCGCGCCGTCGGCACAGAAGGCAAGGACGGCGCGTTTCGCTACGGGCAAAACGAGCTGAGCGAGGTGCGCAAGCAGGTCGGCATGGTGTTCCAGCAGTTCAACCTGTTCCCGCACATGACGGTGCTGCAGAACGTCATGGAGGGGCTGGTCACCGTCAAGCGGGTGTCGGCGAACGACGCACGTGAGCGCGCACTGCGCGAATTGACCAAGGTGGGCCTTGCCGAGAAAGCCGACGCCTACCCCGGCCACCTGTCCGGTGGCCAGCAGCAGCGCGTGGCCATCGCCCGCGCGCTGGCCATGGAGCCCGAGGTGCTGCTGTTCGACGAGCCCACGTCGTCGCTCGACCCCGAGCTGGTCGGCGAGGTGCTGCAGACCATCCTGGCGCTCGCCAAGGAAGGCCGGACCCTGCTGCTGGTGACGCACGAACTGGGCTTTGCGTATCACTTCGCCACCAAGGTCGTCTTCCTCGCCGACGGCCAATTGCACGAGACCGGCACGCCCGACGAGGTGCTCAAGCACCCGAAGCAGGAGCGCACGCAGCGCTTCCTCGAGCGCTTCACCGCCTTCCATTTCTGAACACCCCCATTCAAACGACCCCATGACCGCCGACAGCGCCCTCTCGAAAACCAGTTCCCAGGCCTACACCCCCGACGACCGCAACGACGCGGTGCTCGTCTACGTCAACGGCAACTTCGTGCCGCGCCACCAGGCGACGGTGTCGGTGTTCGACGCCGGCTATGTCTGCGGCGACGGCGTGTGGGAAGGCGTGCGGCTGGTCGATGGCCGCATCGTGTCCTTCGACGCGCACATCGACCGCCTGTGGGAAGGCGCCAAGTCGATCTCGCTCGACATCGGCATGCACAAGGAGCAGATCAAGAAGGTCGTCACCGACACGTTCTTGCGCAACGGCATGCGCGACGGCGCGCACGCGCGGCTGATGGTCACCCGCGGCGTGAAGAAGACGCCCAACCAAGACCCGCGCTTCATCATCGGCAGCGCCACCATCGTGTGCGTGGCCGAGCACAAGGTCGTCACGCCCGAGGCCAAGCAGAAGGGGCTGAAGCTCTTCACCTCGACCTTCCGCTGCAGCGGGCCCGACGTGTTCGACCTGCGGCTCAACTCGCACAGCCGGCTCAACTTCATCCAGGCGCTGATCCAGGCGATCCAGGCCGGCGCCGACGAGGCGCTGATGCTCGACCCGCACGGCTTCGTCGCCAGCTGCAACTCGACCAACTTCTTCATCGTGCGCAACGGCGCGCTGTGGACCTCGTCGGGCCGCTACTGCTTCAACGGCATCACGCGCGCGACCCTCTTGCGGCTGGCGCGCGAGGCTGGCATCCCGGTGTTCGAAGGCGACTTCACGCTGGCCGAGGTGTACGCCGCCGACGAGGCCTTCGTCACCGGCACGCTGGCCGGCATCACGCCGGTGCAGTCGGTCGATGGCCGCGCGCTGGTGCCGGGCGGCCCCGTCACGCAGCGGCTCGATGCGCTCTACCGCGCCTACATCGCGAGCCCAAACGCGGGGCACGGCACGCTGCCGGCCGCGCTCTGATCTCAGCCACTTCTTCATCCACCCACTTCAAGCCACCGGAGAAACCCATGAACGCCCACACTTCGTTCCTGCGCCGTGCCCTCACCGTCACGTTCGCCACCGCCCTGTCGCTCGGCAGCCTTGCCGCATCCGCGCAGACCCTGCAGAAGGTCAAGTCGGCCGGCGAGCTGCGCATCGGCGTCGCGCCCGGCGACCCGTGGTACTTCCGCGATCCGGCCGCCGACAAGTGGACCGGCCTGGGCGTGCTGCTGGGCGAGCAGGTCGCCAAGGAGATGGGCGTGAAGATGACGCCGGTCGAGACCACCTGGGGCAACAGCGTCGCCGCGCTGCAGTCGGGCCAGATCGACGCGATGTTCGTGCTCGACGCCACCGAGGAGCGCAAGAAGGCGCTCGACTTCCCGGCCAACCCGCTGCTCTGGTATGCACAGGGCGTGCTCACGAAAGACGGCCTGGCCGCCAAGAACTGGGCCGACCTCGACAAGCCCGAGGTGCGCATCGGCGTGGCGCTGGGCACCGCCACCGACCGCGACCTGACCGTGCGCCTGCCCAAGGCCAAGATCGAGCGCTTCACCAACACCGACGAGACCGTGGCCGCCTTCATGTCGGGCCGCGTCGACGCCATCGGCTTCTATCACCCGGCCCTGGTCATCGCGTACTCGAAGATCCGCAAGGGCAAGGTGGTGGTGCCGCAACCGGTCGTCGCGCTGCCGACCAGCGTGGGCATCCGCCGCGAAGCCGACACCGCCTTCCGCGACCAGCTCAACACCATCATCGGCAAGCTCTACACCTCGGGCCAGACGCAGGCGCTTTACGCGCAATACCTCAAGACCAAGAACATCGACGCCGCCACCGTGCCGGGCGTGATGAAGGAAACGCTGGGCCAGTAAGCCGGCGCAAAGCGACAGCGCGATATGAACTACGAATGGGACTTCAGCGGCGTCTGGGCGCACCGCGACATGCTGATGGCCGGCTTCGTCGGCACGATGAAGATCGCGGCCGTCGCCATCGCGGTGGGCGTGGTGGTCGGCATCGTGCTGGCCACGCTGCGGCTGTCGGGCAAGCGCTGGCTGGCGCTGCCTGCCCTGTGGTTCATCGAGTTCTATCGCAACACGCCGCCGCTGGTGCACTTCTTCTGGGCCTTCTATGCCCTGCCGGTGCTCATCGGCGTGAGCCTCGACCCGTACGTGGCGGCCGTCATCGCGCTGTCGACGCAGTCCGGCGCCTTCTTCGCCGAGGTGTTCCGCGGCGGCGTGGTGTCGGTCGAGCGCGGCCAGTGGGAAGGCGCCCGCGCCATCGGCATGAAGCCGCACCAGGCGCTGCGCCGCGTGGTGCTGCCGCAGGCCATGGCGCGCATGGTGCCGCCCTTCATCGAACGGTCTTTCGAACTCATCAAGACCACCGCGCTGGCATCGACACTGGCGTATTCCGATCTGCTGTACCAGGCGATGCAGGTCAACTCCATCACCTTCCGCCCGCTCGAGGTCTACACCGTGGTCGCGGCCATCTTCTTCTGCACGCTGCTGGTGCTGAGCATCGGCGCGCGTGCGCTCGAACACCGGCTGGGCGTGTCGACCCGGCCCCAGGGAGCTTGAGAAGCTGTGAACGAATCCGCCATGCCCGCTCGAACTGCCAAAACACGCCCACTCGGCGTTGCAAATGCTCGCCATAGCCCGAGCTATGGCTGCGCTTTGCGCCTTGATTGGCCGCGTTTTCGCAGCCCGCTCGGCCACGTCGAATTCATTCACAGCTTCTGAGCCATGGACTTCACCTGGGACTTCAGCGTCATCCTGCAGAACTGGCCCGTGCTGCTGCGGGGCGTGGGCGTCACGGCCGGCCTGTGGGCGGTGGCCTTTCCGGCGGCGATGCTCGTCGGCGTGCTCATCGCGCTGGGCGCGCGGTCGGGCAATCGCTGGGTCGGCGCGGCGGCGCGCGGCTACATGGAGCTGTTCCGCAACATCCCCATCCTCATCCAGCTGGTGTGGTTCTTCTATGCGTTCCCGATCGTCACCGGCGTGCAGCTGAGCCCGTACGTCGCGGCGCTGCTGGCGCTCACGCTCAACGCGTCGGCCTACTGCTCGGAGATCTTCCGCGGCGGCATCGCGTCGCTGCCCAAGGGCCAGTGGGAAGGCGCGCTCGCCATCGGCATGCAACGCACGCAGGTGCTGCGCCGCGTGGTGCTGCCGCAGGTGCTCAAGCGCATGCTGCCGGCCTTTACCAACCGCGGCATCGAGCTGGCGAAGAACACCTCGGTCGCCTCGGTGATCGCCGTGCACGAGCTGATGTACCAGGGCCGCGCGCTCAGCGCCGTGTCGTACCGGCCGCTGGAAATGCTCACCGCCGTGGCCGTGATTTACTTCGTGCTCATCTACCCCGGCGCCTGGGCCGCGGGCCGGCTCGAGAAGCGGCTTGCGCTGCGCAGCAACTGAACCCAAACACCCGATGGCGACCCACACCCTTCTTCCCGACTTCGCGCCCGCGCCGTCCGCCACGCGGCGCGACTATGTCGCCCAGACCCTGCGCACCGCCATCCTCACCGGCCAGATTGCGCCCGGCACGCAGTTGGTGGAAAGCCACTTCGCCACCCAGTTCGGCGTGAGCCGCGGCCTGCTGCGCGAAGCCATCCGCGAACTGATCGAAACCGGCCTGGTCGTGAACCGCCCCTACGCCGGCACCTACGTCGCCGACATCGACGAGAACACGATGAGCGACGTGTACGAGGTGCGCCGCATCATGGAAAAGCAGGCCTTCATCCGCCTCTGGCCGCAACGCGACGCCGCGTTCCGCACCGAGATGACCGCCCGCTACGAAGCCCTGGCCGAAGCCGCCGCCAACCGCGACCTCAACCGCGAAAGCGCCGCCGAGGCGTACTTCCACGGCCTGGTCTACGAACGCTGTGGCAACCATTTGCTGCTCGACGTGTGGCAGCAGATGACCCAGAAGATCCAGCTCGGCTTCGCCGTGTGCCGCCTCACGCACACGCCCAAGCCGGACTATGCGGAGAACCACCAGCTGTTCCTGAAGCTGGCGATCGGGGACGACCTGAACGCGATGCTGGAGGAGCTGGATGCGCATTTGCTACGCGGGTTGTCGACGATTCGGGCGGCGTTGAGGGGGTTGGGGGGCGGGGGTAATTCGGGCGTCTAAAAACCTGGTGATTTAGCTAATGCTCGCAGATCAGGCAATCCGCTCTGGTTCACCTATGCTTTTGAGCAGAGCGTTGTATTGAGTCTTGTCCGAGGCATAAATCTTGTCTAGAACATAGTTTGCAACCTTGGCAATTTCGGGAATTTCTACAGGCTTGAAACCCCGATCTGGTACAGCGTCAAGGTGAGAGAATTCATTGCTCAGACGGTTGATTAATGCGATAGCAGTGTCCTCCTCCTCGCCGAAGAACTTTTTGATTCGCTCAAATGCATCGTTCCTGTCGTCATGGTAGGGGAATTTGAAGAAAAGGAAGGCCTCTAGAAATTTGCGCAGGTTGTTGCCAAAACCGAAAAATGGTTCGTGACTATCTGCTGCCGCAGTTTGGTCTTTGCACTTGTAGATCTGGTGAAAGAGGTAGTGGAATTCCGTGATGTATTCACGGAGATAAGAGGGCATAAGCAGGATATTGCTTGAAGCCCCGTTGCGCTCAATCATGAAGCATTCAAGATCGTTTGTGCTTTTGGTCTTGCCATCACCAGTCGGAATCTTCTTTGTCGGGATCGAGAGCCGCTTCAGATATTTGAGAAAATCCAAATTGTGCGTGGATATAAAAAGTTGCTTGTAGCGATATACGTTCGCGCCATCTTTCTTGATTGGTTTGGCAATCAAGCTTTCAATCAAGCTGAACATGAAGAAAATGTGGTTTCCATCGAGGCTTGAGATTGGATCGTCAATGTAGATGATTAGCTCTTTACCCTTGCTCTCTGGATCGTCAAGTTTCGCCATGAAATAGCAGAACGCGATAAGGCTGCACTCTCCTTCGCTCAGGTTGTACGCGGCTTTTCCGTCCCGCGTGACTTCAAACTTGACCGTGGCTTCTTCTTCACCGTCACGAGCTTCAAGTTTGATGCCGTCATGACCAAAAAAGTTTGTAAGCAGGGAGTTGACCCGTTCGGCTCCCTTCCGCTCGTCCTTTTGCTTAGCCCTCAAGGTCTGAATTTCGGCTTCTGCCTCACGAATTTCCTTTTCTGCATCCGTATGGACTGTGCCTGCTGTTTCGGCCTCTGTCTTCAGAGTAACAATGCGACCAAGTTCCTTTTCATACGTAATTGCATCAGCGAATTCGAATATGTCAGTTAGGCGAAGCGCATCTCTGGCAGAGGTCTTGTCCTTCTCAAGCGTTAAGGTCTTGCCGTTGTTGGCGACGATCAGTGCATTGATGTTGGCAACACACTTCTCGATCTCCTTTGCATCATGTGACGGGGCCTTCAACGACGTCGGCTGGAACAAGTTGTCCTTGCGGGTCTCAAGCGCCTTCTTCAGCGTCTCTAAATCATTCTTGTAGACGGCCAGTGCCTGCGACAGCGCCTTGCTGCTCGCCTCAAATGCGGTTCGCTCGTCAGCGTAGAACTGGGCACCTGTGAAAGTGTTGAGGCCTGCAATGGTGTCGATCTCGTTCGCCACTGACGTGATGGCAGCGTCCAAGGCTGTTTCAAGATCGCCTGATTCTTTGCTGAAATGCTCATCGAGCACGTGCCAGATGTCGTGAGGTAGGTTCTGCCGGCAGAAAGCACATGTGTCCCGCTTTTTCCGGTGGTGCACCATCCCCTGCTTAACCCAAAGTTGCAAGGCGCTGTCTTTCAGCAGTTCCTCGATGGCTTTGGTTGGGGTAATGGCCTTGGACAGCAATGGCTCAGCGATGGCCGTTAGAGACTCCAGCTTGAGTCTGATTACCAGCGTGCCATTGAGGTCAGGCAGAGCTTCTTGCTTGAGCAGGCTGAGCTTGCCCGCTTTTTCTTCGGTGGTCAGCGCTACAAAGCCCGGTTTTTTTGTCGACGCAATGTCGCGTCTGATGTAGTCAATATTGTAAACAGCACTGCCGTATTGACGGTTCTTCTTGATCTTGTCGGCGGCATGGGTTCGCAACTTTTCATCCAAGCCGCTGGATGCCGTGGTGTGGGTAGACTTGGTGCGATCGCGCTCTTTTTTCTTGGATTCAAGATCAAAGCGCAGCCCAGCTTTGCTTTCTATGCTTCCAAGCCTGGATTCAATGGTAGCGATGGCATCGTCAATTTCCTTGTTCTGCTCACCGACGATAGCAAAGGTCTTAATAACGCCACCGACATCCTGATTAACCAAGAAGCTCAAATTGTCGGTCACGAAGTCTCGGTTGTAGACCCGCACGTCATAGTTGTGTGTCGTGAGGCCAGCATGGGTGACGGCACCTCTGTCACCTGTCGCCGTGAAGGAAGAACCTACATAGTTCAATGGGAGTTTGCGCGTCTCCAGCGCACGGAAGATGCGCGATAGCGTTGTCTTGCCGGAGTAGTTGCGCCCATACAGGATGTTCAAACGCTGAAACAGTTTGACATTCTTTCCGCTGTCACGAACTGACTTCTTCCAGTCCAACCCTCGGAAACTGCCAAAGTTCGCTATGTCTATCTGATTGATCACTGGTCCCATCCCCCTTGTGGTGGCCTTTCGGCGGTGCAGAAAATGTTGTACGCAGTCTATAAGTCTGAACTAGAGCTCGCGAAATCCCATAACATCGGCGTCACAAAGTTTGAAGCAGAGCTTGAGACGTTCAATACAACATTTGTGAAAAACTACGATCTAGCCTCTGGGCAATCTAGAAGGCGATCGCTGAGATCCACAGTGTCGATCGATCAATTGCAAAAATCAAACAAAGCGTGGCGGGTCACGGATCAGAATTTCGTCTTGCAAGCCACAAGGTGCAAGTCGTCACGATCAAGAAGTTGACGCGTGGCAATCCGACAGTGGCGGCCCACTCCTCCAAGCTGAAAAGGACCCGCCCAAATGGTTTGAGTGACGCAAAGCTGGTCAAGACTTGAAATGAATCCGAATTGAATCGGGGCGTATCCCATAGACAGGGGCGCCCTACGTCACCATTCAATTCTTTATAGCGCTTCATTTCTTTATTTGATCATTGGTTTCGTGACGCGTGAAAACAGCGCAGTCCGTCAAGCTACGCAGGACTCCCTACAACGTGAGCGCTTGCGCCGTCGCAATCAGGAGCCTTTGCGTAGCCCGCGTTGCGGCAACATAGAGCAACCGCGCTTCCGCTTCCACCTCGTCTTGCTTGGTAGACGATTCGTTGAGCCCCATCACCGCCACGATCGGAAACTCCAGCCCCTTGCTGACATGCATCGTCATCACCTTGATGCTGTCCTCCAGCGGCTTGAAATCCCCCGACCCCTTGCGCACTTGATGCGGCAACCTGCGCCGAGTCAGCGCACGCGCGCATTCCTCCATCCCGTCGTGGTGCCGACACAGCACCGCCATGTCGCCCCACGCATGCCCTTCCTGATGCGCTGCGCTCAGCAACTCGGCGACCTTCGCGGCCTCTTCGTGCAGCGTGGGCAGGTTGATCACCATCGGCTCCGGCCCTTCGCGGCCGCAGCTCACGGGTAGCAGCAGCGGGATGCCGTCTTCGCCCTGCTCGGAGTTCTCGGCCGTGAGCAGCCCGCCCGCAATCTGGCTGGCGGTCTGCAGGATCTGCCGCGTGTTGCGGTAGTTGATCTTCAGCACCGTGGTGCGCCCCTGCGCCTGGATGCCGACGCTCTTGAAGCTGAACTGCTTGCTGCGCTGCCGCTCGTAGATGCTCTGCGCGTCGTCGTACAGCAGCAGCAGGCTGTTGGTGCTCGGGTCGACCATCTGCGTCACCAGCTTCAGCCATTCGGGGCGGAAGTCGTGGCCTTCGTCGATGAGCACGGCGAGGTACTGGCCCGACGGGATGTGCTTGCGGTCGACGGCGCGGATCACGCGGTCGACCATGTCGTCCATCTTGGCGCCGGTCGCCATCTTCTGCGGCGGCAGTTCCTGGCCGAAGGCGACGAGCTGCTGCCGGCACCACTTGTGGAAGTTGCGCACGTGCACGCGCTCGCTCAGGCCCTTGGCTTCCATGACAGAGGCGAGCTTCACGGCCAGCGGCTCGTTGTAGCAAAGCACGAGCACAGGCTTGGCCGCGCTGGCGGCCTGGGCCAGGAATTCGGCGCGGTAGCCGAGGATCATGGTCTTGCCCGAGCCCGCCACGCCGTGGATCACGCGATGGCCGTCGCCCAGGCTGCGTGCCAACTGCTCCTGCTGCAGGTCCATCACGCTCAGGATGCTGGGCAGCGCGCGTTCGGCCGCTTCGTCCTGGCCGGGGTCGGAGCCGTCGAACAGGCTGCGCTGCGAGTTGACGCGCACCTCGGGGAACAGCAGCCAGCGCACACGGTCGATCTGCGGCAAGGTGAGCGCGCCGCGCATGAGCGTGGGGAACATGCCCCACAGCCGGCTCTGCAGGTCTTCGGGGTCGGCGTTCTCCTGCATCTCGTCGGCGCACAGCACGCGGTGCCCGTCGATGGCGTGGTTCAGCCCGCTGGCCTCGAACTGCCGGCGCGTGATGTGGCTGAAGACGACGCCGTAACTCCACGGAAAGGTCAGCATGCCCTGCCACTTGCCGCTGGGCTGCACCAGTTGCGGGTCGCGCTTGAGGGCGTCGACCACTTCCTCGGCGTAGTGCCGCGCCTGCTCGAAGGGGTTGTTGACCGACTTCAGTTCGCCGCCGGGCACGATCTCCCACATGCCGCGGGTGGCCTTCTGGATGGTCTCGAGCCGCCAGTCCTTCACCTCAAGGATGAGCAGGCCACGCAGCGGGTGCAGCACGATGAAGTCGGGGTGCGACCGCTTCGGCCCGACCGGCACGTCGTACCAAAGCAGGTAGTCGCTATCGAGCTTCTGTTCCAGCCGCTCGGCCAAGCGGCGCTCGCCCGTCGTCATGCGGGACACGCTGGCGCCGAACGACGGTATGAGAACAGCCATGGTTTGCCTGGAGCAACAATTGTTTACAAACCATCATGCCTCCCTGAACGCTGTCTGACTAGTCCTACAAACGTGCGCCGCTCATACGGGGCCGTGACTTTGTGCCCATCGAAGCGTTGCACCTGCCCAGTCCGTCGCCGCTCCAGCATTTGCGGAGGTCGGAGTCTTCGTTCCCGCATGTAGCGCGCCCTCCAGCCCGCAAAGCCCGGGGCCCGCGCAAGCAGGATGGCGGGGATTTGTCGGCGAATGCGTGCGCAAGAGGCCGAAAGTTTCGGTTTTGGCCGCACTTGCGATTTTTTGGTTACGCGCCTGAAACATGGCGTGGTTGTGCGGAGCAAGGCGCGCCCGTTCAAACGTGAGAGCTGCAACTGTCTGTGCAAAAGATTGCGGAACTTTCCGCGAGACCGTCAAATCGCGGCATCCGCAAGGATGAGTAGGGGCTTGTCTCCCGCAGGCGTCGGATATGTCCGACATCCCTTGAAGCTCAGTTCTCCGTTTGCAACCCCGCAAGGGGTCTGCAGATCCTGTAATTTTCTCGCCGGTAGTCGAACGCGCCCAGTGGCCTCCAAGAGGCCTTTGCTCTGCCATGCACCTCGTTCGACGGTCGTGCCAATCCACCTCTTCATCGTGTCAAAACTACTCGTCTCATGTTTGGGCGCCGTCGCCGCCATTGCCACTCTCCATCCCACGTCCGTTCTGGCGCAAAGCCGCTACCTCACCGGTCAAGGCGGTGGGTTCTCGCTGAGCAGTAGCACGGTGGTTCGCTACGGCGCCAACAACGCGTTCAACGCCAAGACGTTGGCGTCCGGCTCCTACACCTGCAGCGATCAGCTGTTCGGGGACCCTGCGCCCGGTCTTCCCAAGTCGTGCTTCGCGGATGGCGCGTCGGCACCCGCTCCGGCCCCAGCGCCCGCACCCGCTCCAGCGCCTGCGCCTGCGCCTGCGCCTGCGCCGGCCGCTCCTGCACCGAGCCCCTCCACCACGCAGCTGAAGGAGCTCACCGGTCAAAGTGGCCGCTTCACGCTGACGACGACGACGAGCGTCGTGTACGGGAGGGGCACCCAGACGGTGACCAAGGTGCTTGCTGCCGGTACCTACACCTGCGGCGACCAGCTGTTCGGTGACCCGGCACCGGGCGTGAGCAAGTCCTGCTACACGGCCACCACGTCGACCCCCAGCACGCCGGCGCCTGCACCGGCCCCGGCGCCCGCTCCGGCACCCGCGCCGAGCCCCGCACCGGCTCCCGCTCCCGCTCCCGCTCCGTCCAGCCCGAACGTGCTGGGCATTTCCGGTGACGTGATGGTCAACGGCGCGGTGTCGAATGCGGAGTACCAGGCCATGGCTCAGAAGATGGGCACCGACGCAGCCATCGCCTACCGCTACGGCCCGTCCCCGGCTGAATACGGCACCGCCACGCTGAGCGGCCTGCCGACCTACGGCAAGCGCCCCAGCCAGCCGATGAACATGGTGTCGATCCAGAACCCCAACGGCCGAGGCAACCGCGGTTGTGGCTGGACGAGCTGGTGCGGCAACTGGCAAGTCGGCGGGCCGCTCGACTACGAACCGGGCGACTACAGCTCGAGCATCCTGAACTTCGGCTACATCGCCGACGCCACGCCCGACGCCAGCTTCTACAAGAAGTCCTACGCCCCGGGCCTGGGCTCCGTGCAGGCCCTCGGCATGGCACACAACACGATGTCGGTCGAGCCCGAGCCGAGCTGGACGCGCAATGACGGCGTCTCCAACGACGGCGGCGCGCTCGATGCGAGCATCGTCTCCTACCTCAAGAGCTTCCCGCTCGACAAGCCGGTGGCGCTGGGCAAGTGCTATGGCCGCGGCGGCTGGTGCACCAACACCCTGGCGGTCTACGCCGACGGCCGCATCGTGAGCGTCGGCAGCAACACCGCCAGCACGCAGGTCAGCACGCAGTTGCCCTCGGGCAAGGTGCCCACGGCCATCACCATCACCAACAGCGGTGAGTTCGCCCTGGTGACCGTGTGGGACACGGCCGCCATGCGCGGACAGGTCGCCGTGCTGGCGCTGGGTGACGGTTGCCAGAACTGCACCATGGCCAACGAATCGCAATGGAGCGGCAACTGGGGCAACTGGAAGCGTTCCTACCCGGGCCTGCCGGGGCTGGGCAACTACAACTTCATCAAGCTCGTCGGCTTCGTGGATCTGCCCGAGAGCATGAGAGCGCCGACGGAGATTTCCGTGTCCACCGGTTTGGCCAACAACGACTACCAGCTCGTTCGCCGCTACTTCGACACCGACCTGGACAATTCCAGCGTTCGCGCCCGCTACTTCAACGGCGACCTGGCCAACGCCTACGCCCGCACCGGCATGGCGGTGGTGATCTCGAAGTCGGAAAAGCGCGCCGCGTTCGTCGACCTGCGCCCGCTCCTGGCGTACTACAAGCAGCAGTACTTCGGTCAATCGCAGTCGGGCTTCAACAGCATGATCGCCAACCGTGGCACGCAGCCATCGCAGTGGCCGTACACCTTCGACGTGGCGCCGAGCCAGAAGCCGTCGGTGATCAAGGTGATGGACCTGGACAACCGGCCGACGGCCGTGAAGGTGGCGCTGGCCGCACCGTTCCGCGCGTTCATCGCCACGCAAGAGGGCAAGCTGCGCGTGTTCGACCTCGGGTCGGGCTACCTGAACCAGCAGGCCGGCGGCTCGCCGTCGGACATCGTGGAACGCTTCTCCGTGGCCGTCGGGCGCAACCCGACCGGCCTCACCTACGCCAAGGAGAAGGGCGCGCCGCCCAAGGAGATCTACCCCAACTCCGTCGAGCGCGAGATGATCGTGACCTCGCGCGGCGACCGGAAGATCCAGTGGGTTCGCTTCGATGCGGCCATCAACGCGGGTTCCGTGGCACGCACGCTGCAGGAAAGCCGGATGGTCGACCCGATCTCGACGGAAGACGCCGACAACCACGGCAGCGAAAGCTACGTGCTCAGCGTGGCCGACTACGGCGGCAAGGGCATCCACAACTTCCTGTACGGCCCGATGGTCTGGCACACCAACCCGGCGTCGACGGCCTGCTCGACGGCCAAGGGCGGTTGCAAGCTGCTCAACAACGCGGCCTTCGAATACGGCGGCACGTTCAAGGTCCCGGGCAAGCCGTTCCACGCCATGGGCGCGAACATCAACTGATGTCGACGGGTGGTGCACACACCACCCATCCCTGACGCTGCACACCTTCCTCCCTGCCAGGCGCCATTCGGCTGCCTGCCAGGCGCCATTCGGCTGCCTGGCGGGCGTGCGGCTGTCACCCCCTCATCCCTATTCAAGAAAGAAATCACATGTCAGCCAAACTCAACGCGTTCGTCCTCCTGTCCATCGCCGCCCTGATCGGCGGCTGCGGTGGTGGCGGCAGCGACGGAGACGGAAACGATGCGGCGACGTCCAGCGCCCCGACCGTGATCGAGCCGGTCGGCCAGGCATCGCCGTCATCGACGCCGGCCAGCGGCACGGACCCGGCCGCGCAGCGCACCAACTGATCGCCGCCGACACGTCGGTCCAGGCAGACCTGTGTCGGCCCCCTGCGCCTACAGGGGGCCGTGCGAAGCGTCGCTAAGTTCATCTCATCGAACCAACGCTCCGCAAGGAAGGAACACACCATGACCGACAACGACCAACGCAATGCCCGCAACGGCGCAGAGCCCGACCGCATCGACCTCGTGTCCGATGCGTCGCTCACGGAATGGGCGAAGAAGCTCGCCGTGACCGAGGATCAGTTGAAGGAAGCGGTGTCGAAGGTCGGCGACCGGGCCACCGATGTCGAGATGCACCTCAAGGGCAGCCGCAGCACGACCAACAAGGAGCGTGTGAAGGAAGCGGGCGGCGTCTGAGGCGAAGCGCCGCGGGACCGCTCTCAGCCGCCCGTGGGGTTGCGCCGCGCCTCGTCGCGTCGGCGCTGGTCGCGCACCGCTTCGCAACGCGGGTGCCGTGCATACGCGGCCTGCTCGCAATGCTCGGCTTCGCAACGCGCGGCGAGCACGAAGAACAGGTGCTCGCAGCCCGTGCGTGGGTCGCCGGCGCTGCGTATCGTCGATAGGCGGGTGGGTGACGTGACGGGCGGCTTCGCGACCGGCGGTGCCGACGCCATGACGGGTGCAGCCACGACCGGCGGCGTCGCCGGTACCGTCGATTCACCCGGCGAGAGCGCCGACTCCACCGGAATCTGAACCGGCGGCGGCGCGACCGCAACGGCCGCGGGTGCGGCCACCGCTGTCGCGGGGAGCGTCTGAAGCGGCGGCGCCGCTGCCGACGCCAGCCCCGGGGCCGCCGCGCGCTCCGGGCCGAAGCTGATCCATGCCGCCAACGCCACCACGGTGGCACCCAGCAGCAGCACGGCCATCATCAAGCCACGCGGCGCATGGGGTGCAGGCGTGCCTGCCTGTTGGGGCATGGGCGCAGCGTCATCCGCCACCTTGTCCGGCCGCAGCTTGCCGCGAACCGTCTCCAGCGCAGAGGGGCCGGTGGCGGCAAAGGCCGGCAGCTTGCCCGCGCAGCCGATGCAGAACATGGCGCGGTCCCGGTTCGCGGTGTGGCAGTTGGCGCAGAGAACGGTCATGAACGTTCAGGCAGTCGGTCGGGTCAGGGTTGGCAGGTGAACATGAGCAACGACCGGCCGGTCACGGTGTAGCCGTGGCCAGGCTGGAAGTCGGCATCTTCCTGCGGGTCGAGGGCGGTGTCGATCACGCGCTTCCACGACTTGCCTTCGGCGCGCGGCGGCAGCACGAAGTCGATGGCGCCTTCCCACGCGTTGAAGACGAGCAGCACGCTGTCGTCGGCCGCGGGCTGCGGCAACGACGACGCGGGGGCGGTGCCTTCGAGCAGCAGGCCGAAGCAGCGGGTCTGCGGGTCGGTCCAGTGCGCTTCGTCCATCTCGTTGCCGTCGGGCGCGAGCCAGGTCGAGTCCTTCACCTGCGCCGTCTCGCTGAACTGGCCGGTGAGGAAGCGGTTGCGGCGCAGCACCGGCAGCGTGTGGCGCAGGTGCGTGAGGTGCTGGGTGAAGCTCGTCAGGCTGCGACCGGCCGGCGCGCTGGCGGCTTCCCAGTCGAACCAGGAGATGTCGCTGTCCTGGCAGTAGGCGTTGTTGTTGCCCTGCTGGGTGCGCGCGAACTCGTCGCCGGCCAGCAACATGGGCGTGCCTTGCGACAGCAGCAGCGTGGCGAGCATGTTGCGCTGCTGGCGGGCGCGCAGCGCGAGCACGGCCTCGTCGTCGGTCGGGCCTTCGACGCCGCAGTTCCAGCTGCGGTTGTCGCCGTGGCCATCGCGGTTGCCTTCGTTGTTGGCGTCGTTGTGCTTCTCGTTGTAGCTGGTGGTGTCGGCCAGCGTGAAGCCGTCGTGCGCAGTGATGAAGTTGACGCTGGCCCAGGGCCGGCGGCCGCGCTTGTTGAAGCGGTCGCTGCTGGCCGTGAGGCATTGCGCCAGCGCCGGCGCCATCGACTCGTCGCCCTTCCAGAAGGCGCGCACGGTGTCGCGGAAGCCGTCGTTCCACTCGGCCCAGCCGGGCGGGAAGCCGCCGACCTGGTAGCCGCCGGGGCCGATGTCCCACGGTTCGGCGATCAGCTTGACGCTGGAGAGCACCGGGTCTTGACGGCAGCTGTCGAGGAAGCCGCCGCCTTCGTCGAAGCCGTGCGGCTCGCGCGCCAGGATGGTCGCCAGGTCGAAGCGGAAGCCGTCGACGTGCATCTCGGTCACCCAGTAGCGCAGGCTGTCGGTCACCATCTGCAGCACGCGCGGATGGCTCAGGTTCACCGTGTTGCCGGTGCCCGTGTCGTTGATGTAGTAGCGCGGCTGGTCGGGCAGCAGGCGGTAGTAGCTGGCGTTGTCGATGCCCTTGAAGGAGATCGTCGGGCCGAGTTCGTTGCCTTCGGGCGTGTGGTTGTAGACCACGTCCATGATCACCTCCAGCCCGTGGGCGTGGAAGCGGTCGACCATGTTCTTGAACTCGTCGATGTTCGGGCCGTCCATGTAGCGCTGGTCGAGCGCGAAGAAGCCGATGGTGTCGTAGCCCCAGTAGTTGGTCAGGCCCTTCTCGGTGAGGAAGGGCTGGTTCAGGAACATCTGCACCGGCAGCAGCTCGACGCTGGTCACGCCCAGTTCCTTGATCGGGCCGATGACGTCGTCGAGCGCCAGGCCGGCGAAGGTGCCGCGGAACAGCTGGGGCACCTTGGGGTGCTTCATGGTGAAGCCGCGCACATGCGTCTCGTAGAAGACGGTCTGGTTCCAGGGCACGCGCGGCGCGTCGGTCTGCGTCCACTGGTAGCGCGAATCGACCACCACGCACTTGGGCATGCAGGGCGCACTGTCGCGCTCGTCGAAGCTCAGGTCGGCATCGGGGTGGCCGACGGTGTAGCCGAACAGCTCGGGGCCCCACTTGAGCTCGCCCATGTGCGCCTTGGCGTAGGGGTCGAGCAGCAGCTTGTGGTGGTTGAAGCGGTGTCCCTTCTCCGGCTCGTACGGGCCATGTACCCGCAGGCCGTAGCGGGTGCCGGGCTCCAGGCCGGGGACGAACCCGTGCCAGACCTCGTCGGTGTATTCGGGCAGCGTGATGCAGGCCGTCTCGGTGGTGCCCGCATCGTCGTACAGGCAGACCTGCACCTTCGTCGCATGGGCCGAGAACACGGCGAAGTTGACGCCGCGGCCGGTGTAGGTGGCGCCCAGGGGGTGGGGGGCGCCTTCTTCGAGCGCATGGGAAGTCACGGGTGCAGGCATCAACGCTCCGGGCAAAGATCAGCAATGTGCGCTCGTGCAGGCGTGGCCGCTATGGCGGGCCGGCCGGACTTCTCGTAGGCGAAAACCCTCGCCGGCCATCGACCCGATGTCGGTGGGCGACGGCCGTCACTGCGCGCGTTTGTACGGATAGGCAGCGCTGAGGCTCGGGCTAAGCTGGCGCGGCTCTTGCGTGTGAAATATTCACAAACGTGAAAGTTTTACCGAACCCCGCCCGCAGCCTCATGAACAGCCGACAGCCCTTCACCGCCGGATCCGGCCCCGCGCCGGACGCCGGGCCGGCGCACCGCATCCATTCGGTGATCGACCTGTGGCTGGGCGAGCAATTGAGGCGCCGGCGCAAGGCCATGGGCCGATCGCTGCTGCATGTGGCGCAGGCGGCCGGCATCTCGGTGAGCCTGCTGAGCCAGCTCGAACGCGGGTTGCGCTCCATTTCGATGCGCACGCTCGAGGCGCTCGCGCACGAACTGCAGCTCCCGATGGAAATGCTGGTGCGCAACAGCACGCACGGCGACGCGCAGGACGAGGTCGACGGCGCGGTGGTGCGCGTGGGCGCGCACCGCCGCATCGACCTGGGCGACAAGGGCATCCACAAGGAAAACCTGACGCCGCCGGCCGCAACCGGCCAGGTCGAGCTCTACCGCGCCGTCATCGAGTCGGGCGGCTCGACCGGTGACGAACTCTTCTTCACCCACCGTGGCGAGCAGGTCGGCTACGTGATCGAAGGCCAGCTCGAACTCTTCGTCAACGACCGGCTGCTCAAGCTGCATGCCGGTGACAGCTTCTGCTACGACGGCAGCACGCCGCGCCGCTGGCGCAACCCCGGCCCCACGCTCACCACCGTGCTGTGGGCCATCACCCGCGCTCCCCATTCCCCCGTGCCTCCCCTCCCGCAACCGTCCACCCTCCAAGGAAAGACACCATGAAGCTCCCCGCACTTGTCGCTTCGCTGTTCACGGCGCTCGCGTTGACGATCACGGCACCGGCTTCGGCCCAGGCCGTGCTGAAGGTCGGCTCCACACCGACCGGCAGCCCTTTCACTTTCCTCGACACCAAGACCAACACCATCGATGGCGTGATGGCGGACATCGTCAAGGCCGTCGGCAAGGAGGCCGGTTTCGAGGTGCAGATCGAGGCGATGCAGTTCTCCACGCTCATCAGTTCGCTCACCACCAAGCGCATCGACCTGATCTCGGCGGCCATGTTCATCACGCCGGTGCGGCTCGAGGTGGTCGACTTCTCGCAGCCGATCTACAGCTACGGCGAAGGCGTGGTCGTTCCGGTGGCCGACAAGACGGGCTACGTCACGATGGCCGACCTGAAGGGCAAGCGCGTCGGTGTGCAGGTCGGTACCGCCTTCGTCGATCCGCTGCAGAAGAGCGGCCTCTTCACCGAGGTCAAGCTCTACGACACCACCGCCGACCTGATGCGCGACGCCAACGCCGGCCGCATCGACGCGGGCTTCCTCGATTCGCCGATCGCGGGCTTCGCGATCTCGCGCAGCCTGTTCCCCAACCTGCGCATGGCGACGACCTTCAAGCCGACCATGGTCAGCAGCATCGGCATCGCAACGCGCAAGGGCGACACCGAGACGATGGGCAAGGTCAACGCTGCGCTTACCAAGCTCAAGGCCGACGGCACGATCGACGGCATCCTGAAGAAGTGGGGCCTGGCGTCCTGATCGGCGTCTGAACCGTTGAACGAAACAGCCATGCTCGTGCTGCTCGAACGCATCCGGGAGTACTTCCCGATCCTGCTGCAGGGGGCCTGGCTCACCATCTTGGTGACGCTCGGCTCGCTCGCCTTGTCGACCGTGCTGGGCATGGTGTGGGCCGTCATGCGCGTGTCGGGCATCCGCTGGCTGGCGAACATCGCCACGACCATCGTCAACCTGCTGCGCGGCATCCCGATCATCGTGCTGCTGTTCTTCCTCTACTTCGTGATGCCGGACTTCGGCCTCTCGCTGTCGGCGGTGCAGGCCTCGATCCTCGGCCTGGGCATCGCCTATTCGGCCTACCAGTCGGAGAACTTCCGCGCGGGCATCGAGGCGGTCGACCATGGGCAGGTGGAGGCCGCGCGCGCCATGGGCATGGGCTGGCCGCTGATGATGCGGCGCGTGGTGCTGCCGCAGGCCGTGAAGATCGTGCTGCCGCCCTACGGCAACATCATGATCATGATGCTCAAGGACTCGTCGCAGGCCTCCACCATCACGGTCGCCGAACTTGCGCTGCAGGGCAAGCTGATCGCCACCTCGACCTTCCAGAACGCCACGGTGTTCTCGATGGTGGCGGTGATGTACCTCGTCATGTGCGTGCCGCTGATCCTCTTCGTGCGGCATCTCGAGAAGCGGAACAAGACATGATCGAGATCCGCGGACTCCAGAAATTCTTCGGCACGCACCATGTGCTCAAAGGTGTCGACGCATCGGTCGCCAAGGGCGAGGTGGTCTGCATCATCGGCCCCTCGGGCTCGGGCAAGTCGACCATCCTGCGCTGCATCAACGGGCTCGAAAGCTACAGCGGCGGCACCATCGACATCGACGGCGTGCACGTCGACCACCAGGCGCCGAGCATCAAGAAGATTCGCACCGAAGTGGCGATGGTGTTCCAGCGCTTCAACCTGTTCCCGCACCGCAGCGTGCTGGAGAACATCATCGAGGGGCCGGTCTTCGTGAAGGGCGAGCCGCGTGCGGCGGCCATCGACCATGCGAAGGAGTTGCTGGCCAGCGTGGGCCTGGCCGAGAAGATCGACGCACGGCCTTCGCAGCTCTCGGGCGGCCAGCAGCAACGCGTCGCGATCGCGCGCGCGCTGGCGATGAACCCCAAGGCCCTCCTGTTCGACGAACCCACGTCCGCGCTCGACCCCGAGCTGGTCGGCGACGTGCTGGAAGTGATGCGAAAGCTCGCCGAAACCGGCATGACGATGGTCGTGGTCACGCACGAGATGCAGTTCGCGCGCGAGGTGGCCGACCGCGTGTTGTTCATCGACGGCGGCGTGGTGGCCGAGCAGGGCCCCTCGGCCGAGCTGCTCGGCAACCCGCAGCATCCGCGCACGCAGGACTTCCTGCGGCGCGTTCTCCATCCGATGTGAAAGGCACCATGCCGCAAGAAGAGTTTTTTCCGTTGACGCCGTCGCTCTGGGCCGCGACCGCCTCGCCCGCGCCGGACACGGCACCGCTCGACAGCGACGCGCAAGCCGACGTCGTCATCGTCGGCGCCGGCTACTGCGGCTTGAGCACGGCCTTGCACCTGGCCGAGCGCGGCGTGCGCGTGGTGGTGCTCGAAGCGCGAGAGGTCGGCTTCGGCGGCTCGGGCCGCAACGGCGGGCAGGTCATCCCCGGCTTCAAGCACGACCCGAGCGAAATGATCGCGATGTTCGGCGCCGAGAAAGGCCAGCGCCTCGTCGATTTCGCGGGGAGCACCGCGGACGCGGTGTTCGACCTGATCGACAAGCACCGGATGGACGTGCCGCATGTGCGGCGTGGCTGGATCCAGGGCGCGCACACGACGGACGCCCTCAAGCTGGCCGAGCGCCGTGCGCGCGACTGGCGCGCGCAGGGCGTCGCCACCCAGCTGCTCGATCGCGCAGAGACCGCACGCCTGCTCGGCACCGACAAGTATTTCGGCGGCTGGGTCGATCCGCGCGGCGGCGGCGTGCAGCCGCTCAGCTACGCGCGCGGGCTGGCACGGGCCGCGATCGCCGCCGGGGTGGTGATCCACACCGCATCGCCGGTCACGCAGTTGGCGCAGGCCGGCGGCAAGTGGCACGTCACCACGAAGCAGGGCGCCAAGGTGGTGGCCGAACGTGTGGTGCTGGCCACCAACGGCTACACCGACGACCTCTGGCCGCAGCTGCGCAAATCCATCATCAACGCGAACTCGTTCCAGGTCGCGACCGAGCCACTGGCCGAGCCGGTGCGCCGCAGCATCCTGCCCGAAGGCCATGTGACGTCGGACGCGCGCAACCTGCTGCTGTACTACCGCATCGACCACACGGGCCGGCTCATCATGGGCGGCCGCGGCAGCTTCCGCGAGCCCGATCCGTCGCAGCCCGGCAACTGGTCGCATCTGGAGAACGTGGTCGGCAAGCTGTTCCCGCAGGCGGCCGGCGTGCCGATCGCCTACCGCTGGTGCGGGCATGTCGCGATCACGCGCGACTACATGCCGCACCTGCACGAGCCGGCGCCGGGGTTGCTGATCGACATCGGCTGCCAGGGCCGTGGCGTCGGCCTGCAGACGCGCATGGGCCAGGCGCTGGCCGAGTACATCGCGACCGGCAACCAGCAGGCGTTGCCTGTCGCGCCGTCGAGCATCAAGCCATTTCCGCTGTACGGCCTGCGCCGGCTCTACGTCTCGGCCGTGATCGGCTGGTACAGGATGACCGACGGGGGCGTCTGAGCCGCCTTCGCGTCAGGCCGCGAAGGCGGTGTCGACCAGCGACTGCACGAAGCCCTTGTCGAGCCCCTTCAGCCCGAACTGGAAGCGGTAGAAGATCGTCCCGTAGATCTGGTCGTACAGCGCTTCGGCGGGGCGCTTCGACGCGATGCTGCCGTCGCGCTGGCCGCGGCGGATCACGCGCACACCCAGGGTGCGGCGCACGCGGAGGTAGCGCGCCACGAAGACCTCCGAGGTGCCGGTCTCGGCCATGCACTCGGCCAGCACCGCCAGCTGCACCCGGCCCAGGTCGCCGCGCAGCGCCACCAGGTACTGCTGCACGTGGGCGTGGATCGCCTCGGGGGGCGGCAGCGTTTCCGACAGCGGCAGCATCACCGTCGCCTGGCGCATGTACGCGTCGATCAGCAGTTGCAGCCGGCCTTCCCACCACTTGTAGATGGTCATCTTCGACACGCCCGACACGGCGGCGATGGCCTGGATGGTGGCGCCGCGCAGGCCTTCGGTGGCGCTCAGGCGCCAGGCGGCGTCGAGCACGGCGGCGGTCGCCGCGTCGGAGCGCGGGCGGCCGCGGCGCCGGGGCGCTTCGTCGTCGGGTGGCGGGGTGGCATGCATGTTGCGTCGGCTTTGCTGTACGCGGAGTATAGTTATTCAGCCGCACGATCGAAGCACCAAAAAAGGACATCCACCATGACGCCCACGCCCGTTGCCGATGCACGCGCCGATACCGGCACGTTCCAGGCCGGGGACGTGGTGCTGCAGTCCGGCCGCACCTTCCGCAACATGTTTCTGGTCTACAAGACCTTCGGCACGCTGAACGCCGAGCGCTCCAACGTCATCCTCTACCCAACCTCGTACAGCGCGCAGCACACCGACATCGAGCACATGGTCGTCGAAGGCGGCGCGCTCGACCCGTCGAAGTACTTCATCGTCATCGCCAACCTGTTCGGCAACGGGCTGTCGAGCTCGCCGTCGAACACGCCCTGGCCCGATGTCGGCACGCGCTACCCCGACGTGACGTACTACGACGCGGTGCACGTGCAGCGTCGCCTGCTGGCCGAACTGTGGGGCATCGAGCGGGTGGCGCTGGTCTACGGCTGGTCGATGGGCGCCATGCAGGCCTACCACTGGGCCGCGCTGTTCCCCGACGCGGTGGACCGCATCGCCGTGGTGTGCGGCGCCGCGCGCTGTGCGCCGCACAACCGCGTGTTCATCGAAGGCGCGGCGCACGCGCTGATGGCCGACCCCGCCTGGCGCGATGGCGCGTTCACCGAAAAGCCGGTGCGCGGCCTGCGCGCCATGGGCCGTGTCTATGCCGGCTGGGCGCTGTCGCAGACCTTCTACCGCGAGGAGATGTGGCGCCAGCTCGGCGCGTCGTCGCTGGAGGACTACCTCGTCAGCAACTGGGAAACCACCTTTGCCCGCCGCGACCCGGCCGACCTGCTGGCGCAGTTCCGCACCTGGCAGACGGGCGACATCAGCGCCAACGACCTGTATGGCGGTGACCTGAAGAAGGCGCTCAATGCCATCCGCGCCCGCGTGCTGTTGATGCCCGGCGACCACGACCTGTACTTCCAGGTCGACGACAACCGGGCCGAGTTGCCGCACCTGCGCCATGGCGACCTGCAGCCCATTCCGTCGGTGTGGGGCCATCGCGCGGGCAACCCCAGTGCCCTCCACCAGCCCGAAGACCGGGCCTTCATCGAGACGCGCGTGAAAGCGCTGCTGGCCACATGAGCACCACGACCATCACCGACACCGAGGCACCGCGCACCGTGCGCAAGCCCGCCACCTTCCGTGTGAGCGCGCAGGACCTGAAGGCGCTGGCAGTGCGTTCCGACGCGGCCGGCGCGCGCCGCGCCCTCGGCCACCTGGGCGCCATCGCACTCGGCGGCGTCGCGCTGTGGCACGCGCTCGGCACCGTGTGGGCCGTGCCGCTCACGCTGCTGCAGGGCTGGTTCATCGCCTTCCTGTTCAACGTGGTGCACGAGACCGCGCACCAGACCGCCTTCCGCACCCGCGCCTTCAACCACGCGCTCGGCCACTTCGCCGGCTTCGCGGTCGTGCTGCCCTACGAGTACTACCGCGCCTACCACTGGGTGCACCACCGCCACACGCAGGACCCGGACAAAGACCCGGAACTCGCCAACCCGCTGCCGCGCACCCGCGCCGCCATCGCCTGGACCTGGACCGGCATGCCGATCTGGGTCGGCCGCGCGAAGCTGCTGTGGCGCCACGGCGTGCTCGGCCGCGTGACCGTGCCCTGGGTGCCGGAAGACAAGCGCGGCCTGATCGTGCGCGAGGCGCGTGCCTATCTGGCGGGCTACGTGCTGATCGTGGCCGCGTCGGTCGCCACCGGCTCGCTCGCCGCGCTGTGGCTGTGGGTCGTGCCGCTGATGGCCGGCCAGCTCTTCCTGCGGCCCTACCTGCTGGCCGAGCACACCGGCTGCGCCCACAGCAACGACATGCTGGCCAACACGCGCACCACCTACACCAACCGCTTCGTCCATTTCTTCGCGTGGAACATGCCCTTCCACGTCGAGCACCACGCCTACCCGGCCGTGCCCTTCCACGCACTGCCGAAGCTCAACGCCATGCTGGCACCGCACATCGTCAACACGTCGCCCGGCTACCCGGCCGCGACGGCGGCGGTGCTGCGCCACCTGCTGCCCGCCGACACCCCCTTGCCTCACACGGAGAAGAACTGACATGACTGCCATCTCGATCAACGGCGACCGCCTCTGGGCCAGCCTGATGTCCCTCGCCGAAATCGGCGGCACGCCCGCCGGCGGCGTGGCCCGGCTGGCGCTGACCGACCTCGACCGCCAGGGCCGCGAGCGCGTCATCGGCTGGGCGAAAGAGGCCGGCTGCACCATCCGCGTCGACCAGATCGGCAACATCTTCGCGCGCCGCGCCGGCCGCGAGAACGATGCGCCCGCGGTCGCGTCCGGCAGCCACATCGACACGCAGCCGACCGGCGGCAAGTTCGACGGCAACTACGGCGTGCTGGCCGTGCTCGAAGTCTTCCGCACGCTGAACGACCACGACATCCAGACGCGCCTGCCGCTGGAGATGGCGATCTGGACCAACGAGGAAGGCTCGCGCTTCGTGCCGGTGATGATGGGCTCGGGCGTGTACGCCGGCGCCTTCACGCTCGAGACCGCACTGGCCGCGGTCGACCGCGAGGGCATCAGCGTCGAGACGGCGCTCAAGGCCATCGGCTACGCGGGCGAATCGCCGGCCGCCGTCTCGGCCGGCGCACCGCTGTTCGCGGCCTACTTCGAAGCGCACATCGAACAAGGCCCGGTGCTGGAAGACGCCGACGTCGTGATCGGCGCCGTGACCGGCGCGCTCGGCCAGCGCTGGTACGACATCACCGTGACCGGCCAGGAAGCGCACGCCGGCCCGACGCCGATGGCGCTGCGCCGCGACGCGTTGCAGGCTGCGACGAAGCTGATGCAGGAGACGGTCGCCATCGCACAGCGCCACGCGCCGCACGGCCGCGGCACCGTGGGCACGGTCGACGTGTTCCCCAGCTCGCGCAACGTGATCCCGGGCCGCGTGAAGTTCACCGCCGACCTGCGCAACATCGACGACGAGACGCTGTCGAAGATGGACGCCGAGATCCGCGCCGCCTGCGCCGAAGTGGCCACCGCCACCCGGACGAAGGTCGACATCGAACAGGTCGTGTACTTCCCACCGACCGCCTTTGCACCCGCATTGGTCGAAGGCGTGCGCCAGGGCGCGAAGACCCGCGGCTACAGCTGCATGGACGTGGTGAGCGGCGCCGGCCACGACGCGGTGTACGTCGCCAGCCAGCTGCCGGTCGGGATGATCTTCGTGCCGTGCAAGGACGGCATCTCGCACAACGAGGTGGAAGACGCCAAGCCCGAGCATCTGACGGCCGGCTGCAACGTCTTGCTCGACGCGATGCTTTTAGCGGCAGCCTGACGGCCATGGCCGCGATCGGCATCACCGGCGAACGCACCGTGCGCGGCACCTGCCCGCACGACTGCCCCGACACCTGCGCGATGCTGATCACGGTGAAGGACGGCGTGGCGACCAAGGTGCGCGGCGACCCGGCGCATCCGACCACGCAGGGCGTGCTGTGCACCAAGGTCTCGCGCTACCTCGAGCGCACCTACAGCCCCGACCGCGTGCTGTACCCGATGCGCCGCGTCGGACCCAAGGGACCGGGACAGGGCACGTGGGAACGCATCGGCTGGGACGAGGCGCTAGACATCGTCGCCGGCAAGCTCCAGGCCATCGCCGCGGTCGACCCGCAGGGCATCTTTCCGTATGCGTACTCGGGCACGCTGGGGCTGGTCCACAACTTCGGCATGCCGCGCCGCTTCTTCCACAGGCTGGGCGCCTCGCAGCCCGAGCGCACGCTCTGCGCCACCGCCGGGCGCATGGGCTACGCCACGGTGATCGGCGCGCAGATCGGCACCGACATCACGCACTTCGCCGAGTCGAAGCTGATCATCTTGTGGGGCACGAACCCCATCACATCGAACCTGCATCTGTGGACGCGCATCGCCGAGGCCAAGCGCAATGGCGCGCAGGTGATCGCGATCGACCCGTTCCGCTCGCAATCCGCCGAGAAGGCCGACTGGCACCTCGCGCCGCACCCCGGCACCGACGGTGCGCTGGCCTTCGGCCTGATGCACGTGCTGATCGAAGAAGACCTGCTCGACCACGACTACATCGCACAGCACACGCTGGGCTTCGACGCGCTGGCCGCACGCGCGAAAGACTTCACGCCGCAACGCGTGGCCGAGATCACCGGCCTGGCTGCCGACGACGTGGTGAAGCTCGCGCGCCTCTACGGCGCCGAGCGCGCCAGCGCCATCCGCATGAACTTCGGCATGCAGCGCCATGCCGGCGGCGGCAACGCGGTGCGCGCCATCGCCTGCCTGCCGGCGCTCACCGGCGCCTGGCGCGACGCTGCGGGCGGCGTGCTGCTCGACAACGCCGGCGCGCACGCGGTCGACCTGGCCGCGCTCGACGGCCGCGCCCTGCTGCCCGACCCGGCCAAGCCGCCGCGCACCATCAACATGGCGCAGATCGGCCGTGCGCTCAACGAGCTGACCGACCCGCCGATCCAGGCGCTGTTCGTCTATGCCTCGAACCCGATGGCGGTGGCGCCCAACAACGGCCTGCTGCGGCGCGGCATGCTGCGGCCCGATCTCTTCACCGTCGTGCACGAGATCTTCCTGACCGACACCTGCGACTACGCCGACATCGTGCTGCCCGCCACCACGCAGCTGGAGCAGTTCGACGTGCACCGGCCCTACGGCACGCTCTACACCATGCTCAACCAGCAGGCCATCGCGCCGCTGGGCGAGGCCTGCTCCAACGCCGAACTGTTCCGCCGCCTCGCTGCACGCATGGGCTTGGACGACCCGGCGCTGCAGGAGAGCGACGAGACCATCGCGCGCGCCGCGCACGACCTGCAGTCGCCGGTCAACGCCACACTCGACTTCGACCGGCTGCAGCGCGACGGCTGGCGACGCCTCGATGTGCCCGAGCGCTATGCGCCTTTCGCCGAGGGCCACTTCCCCACGCCGTCCGGCCAATGCGAATTCGAAAGCGCCAGCGCTGCCACGCAAGGCTGGAGCGCGGTGCCCGAGTTCATCCCGCCACGCGAATCGGCGCTGGCCGACCCGGAACTGGCGGCGCGTTATCCGCTGATGTTGTTGACGCCGCCGGCACGCCACTACCTGAACTCGAGCTTCTCGGCGATCCCCTCGCTGGCCGCCGAGGTCGGCGAGCCATGGGTCGACCTGCACACCGACGACGCGGCCGCGCGCGGCATCGTGGATGGCGAACGGGTGCGCGTGTTCAACGCCCGTGGCGCGTTCGAGGCGGTCGCGCGCGTCGGCACCAAGGCGCGCACCGGTGTGCTGGTGGCGCCGTCGATCTGGTGGCAGAAAAAGTCGGCCGATGGCGAGAATTCGAACGCCGTCACCTCCGACGGCCTGACCGACATCGGCCGCGGCGCGACCTACTACGACACGGCCGTTGAGATCAGCCGCTGCTGATTCAGCCCGCGTCGCTCTCGTCGAGCTGCGGCGTCTGCCAACCCAGCAGCTCCGCCAGCCGCAACACCACCCAGCGCGCCTCGTCGGTCGACACGCCCGAGCCGGCCGAGCGCAGGCCAGCGTGGATGCGCTGCAGCACCTCGTCTTCCGACGGCACCTCGACATGCGCCAGGATGCGCGCCTGCTCGACCAGCGCGGTCGCCAGGTCTTCGCACACCTCGTAGCGTTCGCGCACCACGCCGATGGGTTCGCGCAGGCGCTGGCGCACCGGGTCGCTGAACACGGCGAAGAAGGAGGGCGGGATATCGATCTGGTACTCGTCGGACATGGCGCCATCATGCCCGCGCAGCGCTCAGGGTCGCTCAGAGTCGCGACAGGGGCAGGCGATCGAGTGCGCGGCACAGCGCCGGGCTGTCGATGTCGCCCGCGAGCAGCCGTGCCGCAGCGGCGCTCGCGCCGTCGCCCCTCGCGGCACGGTGCAGGTGCGCGCGCACGGTGAAGTCGCGCATGCCGCTGCGCGCCGCGAGCTGCTGCATTTCGTCGATCCACGCCGCGGCCTGCGGCAGCGACTGGCGGGTGGCCAACCCGCACAGCGCATCGAGCGCATGGCACTTGCCCCACAGATAGGCATCGGGCAGGCGCATGCAGCGTGCGATGGCATCCGTCAGGGTCTCGACGGCGCGCGCCGTCTCGCCCCGGGCGATGGCCACGCAACCCAGGCCACGGCCCGCGATGCCTTCCCAGCAGGGGTCGCCGAGCTGGCAGCCGAGCGCGAACGCATGCTCGAAGCGGTCCGCCGCAGCGCCCACGTCGCCGCGCAGCAGATCGATTTCTGCGCGCAGCGATTCCGGCCAGGGCAGGAAGGCGGTCCAGCGGGACTGCGCCATGGCGATCGAACGGTCCAGCGCCTCGGCCGCGGCGTCCAGCTCGCCGTGCAGCATCAGCGCGCGCCCCGACATCGACAGCGCGTAGGCCAGCTGCCTGGGTTCGCCGATGCCGTTGGAGAAGGACACGGCGTCGCACAGCATGGCGATCGCTTCGGGGTAGTGCGCGGTATCGCTGAGCGTCGCGCCGTGCACGATGGCGATGCGGGCCTGTTCGGCGCGGTCGTCGCCGGCCAGGGGCCGTGCGCGCGCCAGCCAGACCTGCGCCCGTTCGTAGCGTCCGCGCAGGAACTCGACGTAGCCGAGCTCGCGGCAGGCGGCGGCCGCCAGCGGTGGCGAAGCGTCCTGCCCCACCGCCAAGGCTTCGTGCAGCGCGGTCGCGCCCTCTTCGTCGCGACCGCGCGCGGCATGCACCAGCGCGCCACCCAGCGCCAGGCGGGCGCGGGTGCGCAGCACCGGGTCGCCGGTGTGGTCCGCTTCGACGATGGCGCGCCGCAGGCACTGCAGCCCGGCGTCGAGTGCGCCGGCGCCGATGGCCGCCTCGCCCGCTTCGAGCTGGGCGAGCGCAGCGACGCGGCCGGTCGCCGGCCGCGCAGTGGGCAGGGCCGTGACGGTGCGTGCGGCGGCCTCCAGCGTGGCGCCCGGTTCGACGCCGAGCTCGCGCCGGAACAGCTCGCGGCACGCCGCGGCCTGGCGTGCCGCGCCGAAGCCGTCGCCCGCGGCAGCCAGGCTGCGCACGAGCAAGGCCTGGAAGTTCTCGTCCAGCGGATTCCGGCGCACCAGGCGCGCAGCCAGGTCGGCGGCTTCGCCGGCCGCTCCGTTCGCCAGGCGTGTCAGGGCGGCTTCGCGCAACACCGCCTCGGCCGTGGCCTGGAGATGGCGCCGCTCGGTCGCCAGCCAGACGTCGAAGGACGGGCTGCTGGCGAAGCCCATGCCTTCGAGCAGCTCGCGCCCCAGGCCCGGAACCGCCAGCGCCTGGGCCGAGTCGCCCCGGGTCAGGGCCTCGACATCGATGTGGCGTTCGGGGTCGGGCGAGAGCGTGGGCACGTTGCCGCGCAGGCCGGCGTCGCCGAGCAGGCGCCGCAGTTCGCTCAGGTTCCAGCGCAGCGCCGCCAGCGGATCCTCGGCGTCCTCGAAGAGCAGGTCCGCGAGGTGCTGGCGGGTCGCGCGGGTGTCGCTTCGGAGCAGGTAGGCGAGCAGCGCCCAGACCTTGAGGCCGCGCGGCGCAGGCACCGCCTGGCCGTCGCGTTCCACACGCGGCGCGCCGAGGAGGTGGATCGCGAGGCCCATGGCCCGATCGTCGCGCGCGTGCCTGCGGCCTGCAAGCGCGGCCTCAGGCCTCGGCGGTGGTCGGGCCGATGACGTGCACGACCCGTGCCACCTGCGTGGCCGGAAAGCCGCCGCGCCGGGCATGTTCGCGCACGAGGTCTTCGTGGGTCGCGTTGTAGATGCAGTACATCTTGTCGGCCGTCACATAGCTGTGCACCCACTGCACGTCGGTGCCCAGCGCCTGCAGCACGGCGCAGGATTTCTGCGAGACGGCTTGCAGTTCGTCGGCCTGGAGTTCACCGAGGCCGGGGATGTCGCGTTCGATCACGAATTGAGGCATGGCAGTTCCTTGAAGTGAAGAGGAGCTGCCGAGGCTAGGCACGGGCCGTGTGAGCGGGCGTGTGACGGAACGACCGTCCGTGCTCAGGCGCGTCGGGCCGTCAGCATGCCCCCGGCGCGCACGAAATTCCCGGCGCCGAGGTGGTGGATCGTCTGCAGGTCGCTGTTGTCGTTGCGAAAGGACCAGTGGCCGTCCGAGAAGATGCGTGCATCGGCCGCGGCGGCCACCACTTCGCCGAAACAGGTGTCGTAGGCGTCCTCGGTGTGGCGCTCGGGGATCAGGCGGCATTCGAGCCAGGCGGCGCAGCCGGCCTCGATCACCGGCAGGCCGAGCACCGGGCCCTCTGCAACCTCGATGCCGTGCTGCGCGAACTTGTCGGTCGTCCGGCCGCTGACGCTGCCGACGGCGTAGGTGAGGTCCACCAGCGCGGTGCCGGGGATGCAGATACCGAAGGTACCGCTCGCGGCCACCAGTTCGCGGGTGAAGGTGTTCTTGTCGATCACCACGGCGATGCGCGGTGGCGTGAATTCGACCGGCATCGACCAGGCGGCCGCCATCACATTGCGACGGCCGCCGTGTGCGCTGGTCACCAGCACCGTCGGTCCGTGGTTGATGAGGCGGCTGGCGTGTTCGAGGGCGACGGGGCGGAAATGGGTCATGGACATCTTTCGGGACAACGATTGGGCCACGGCTGCGTCGGACGTGCGACGATGCCACGAGTCCGCCGTCCTTGCCGAGACACGCCATGGAAATCGAGTTCAAGTTCCACATCCCCGCCGAGCGGCTGAAGACGCTCGAAGCCGCCGTGCGCCGCGCGCCGGTGCAGCGCACCCGCCTGCGCGCGCGCTATTTCGACACCGCCGACGGCACGCTGGCCGCGCACGGCGCCGTGCTCCGGCTGCGCCAGGAGGGCCGGCGCTGGGTGCAGACGGCCAAGGCGCTGGGCGACAGCCCGCTGCATCGCCTGGAACACAACGTCGATCTCGGCCTGGCCCGTGCCGGCGCGGCGCCGATGCCCGACGTGCAGCGCCACGCAGGCACGCCGGTGGGCGACACGCTGGCGCGGCTGCTCGCCGACGCGGGCCAGCCGCTCGTCGAAACCTACGGCACCGACATCTGGCGCCTCACGCGCGCGCTGCGCACCCCCGGCGCGGTGGTCGAGCTGGCGCTGGACACCGGCACCATCACCGCCCACCCGGCCGATGGCGGCGCGCCGCGGATGGCCGCCGTCTGCGAGCTGGAGCTGGAGCTGGTGAGCGGCAAGGTCGAGGGCCTGGTCGCGCTGGCCTATCGCTGGTCGCAGCAGCACCGACTGTGGTTCGACACGGTGTCGAAGGCCGAGCGGGGCGAGCGGCTGCTGGCTGGGATTGCGCGCGGTCCGGCAATGAAGGCGACCGCCCCTCGCCACGCCACGGGCGACGGCTTTCCGTCGGGGCCGGCGCTGCAGCGGGCGGTGGTCGCCGCCTGCCTCGCGCAGATCCTGCCGAACGCCAGCGAGGTGGCGGCCGGCAGCGACGACGCCGAGCACATCCACCAGCTGCGCGTCGGCATCCGCCGCCTGCGCACCGCCCTGCGCGAACTTGACGCGCTCGGCACGGGCTTCGATCCGGCCTGGGAGACGCCGCTGGTGGCGGCCTTTCGCGCCCTCGGAGCCCACCGCGACGCGGACATCGCGACCGGGATCGTCGCCCCCGGCCTGCGCGCGGCCGACGCGCCGGACATCACGCTGCCGGCCGACGCGACCGAGGCGCCGTCGCCCGGCACCGTGGTGCGCAGCCCGGGCTTCCAGGCGGCGCTGGTCGGGCTGATCGGTTTCGCGGCGCAGCCGCTGCCGCCGGAGGACATGGCGCCGGCCGAGGCGCGCCGCCACCTGCGCGAACGGCTGCAGGCGCTGCACGACCGCGCATGCAAGGATGGCAAGCGCTTCGACACGCTCGATATCGCCGCGCGACACACGGTGCGCAAGCGCCTCAAGCGGCTGCGCTACCTGGCCGAGTTCGTCGCGCCGCTGTTCGACGCCGCACGGGCCGGGCGCTACCTCCAGCGCCTCGCCCCGGCGCAGGACGCGCTGGGCCGGGCCAACGACGAGCAGGTGGCGCTCGAGGTCTACCGCGCCGCCGCCGCGAGCGACCCGCGTGCCTGGTTCGCGGTCGGCTGGTTGAGTGCTCGACAGGCGGAAGGCGTACAGACAAGCCGCCGCGCGCTGCGCAAAATGGCCGATGCCCCGCGCTTCTGGAAAAAGCGGTAACGGGCCTGCCGGCGCCACGCCGCCCGCCCCTGGTCCGCGTTTCGTCGAGCTCGTATGAACCCTCTCTCCGATTTCTGGAAGAAAAAGAACGTTCCGGGCCGGCCGTCGGACACCCCACGCGACGCTGCGCCCGCTGCCGTCCCTGACCCGGCCACCGTGGAGCCACCGGCGCCGCCCCGGTCGCACCGCTACGACTACGAGCCGCCCGCGATCGCGTTCCTCGGCGTGCCGAGGCTGGACGAGGTCGAGGCATTGGGCGCTACGCGTGCCGGTCGGCCGGCACTGGCGGCCGCCGTGGTGCTGGCCGTGACGGCCGGCCTGTGGTGGTCGAACGAGCGCTTCGACGCGGCAACCGGCGTTGGCGAAAGCCGAACCATGCGTCTGACCGACGGCAGCCAGCTGCAGCTCGACACCGACACCGCCGTGGACATCGAGGTCGGGGACAGGGAGCGCCGCGTCGACCTGGCGCGGGGTGGGATCTATGTCGAGACAGCATCGGCGGCCCTGCGCCCGCTGCTGATCGACGCGAGCGTCGGGCAGGTACGGGTGCACGACGGCGCGTTGTCGGTGCGGCGTGACCTCGACGGCACCGTGGCCGTCGCGGTCGAGCGCGGCGAGGCCGAGGTCGTGGGCACCGCGCTGGACGCACCCGCCGTGCTGCGCGCAGGGGACGTCCTGCGCTTCGACCGGCGCACGCATTCGGGTGTGCGGCATGAAGAGGCGCCACGCGCACTGGCCTGGCGCCAGGGCGAGCTTCAGTTCGAGAACGAGGCGCTGGGCCGGGTGATGGACGAAGTGCGCCGCTACGACCGGCGCCTCTGGTACGGGCCGGCCGGTGCGGTGGCCGAGACGCGGTTGAGCACCGTGGTGGCCTTCGACCACATCGACGATTGGCTCGACACGCTGCCCCAGACCCTGCCGCTGGACATCGTCCGCGTCGGCCCGGTGGTCTGGGCCCGGGAGCGCGGGGTGCCGGTGGCGCGACCTGTCGAGGCCTCGCGCTGAGTCCGGGGCGGCGCGGTCCCCGCCTACTTCAGCTTCCGCGCTTGGCGCATCGGCAGCGCCTTCCGGGCATTCACAGTGGGCGTCATTCCCTCGCGATGGTCGCCCCATGAAGCCTTCCCAACTCGTCAACCTTTGTCGGAAGGCCGTCAACGCCTGGATCGACGACTTCGCGCCCAGCATGGGCGCGTCGATTTCGTACTACACCGTGTTCTCGCTGGCGCCACTGCTGGTGATCGTGATCGCCATCGCAGGCGCGATCTTCGGGCGCGAGGCGGTGCAGGGCGAAATCGTTTCGCAGCTGCAGGGGCTGATCGGCCGCGACGGCGCGCTCGCGGTGCAGGGCATGATCCAGAGCGCCAACGAGCCCGGCAAGGGGCTGGTGGCCGGCGGCATCAGCATCGTCGTGCTGCTGGTCGGCGCGACCACTGTCTTCGCCGAGCTGCAGAGCTCGCTCGACCGCATCTGGCACGTGCCTGCGGCCGAGAAGCCCAGCGGCGTGTGGGCGGTGCTGCGGGCGCGCGTGCTGTCCTTCGGGCTCATCCTGGGCCTGGTCTTCCTGCTGATGGTGTCGTTGCTCGTCAGCGCGGCGGTGGCGGCTTTCGGTGGCTGGGCCGGCGGGCTTCTGCCGGGATCGGAAATCCTGCTGCTGGCATTGAACACCGCAATCTCGGTAGGCATCACCACCGTGCTCTTCGCGATGATCTACAAGCTGATGCCGACCGCCAGCATCGCCTGGCGCGACGTGTGGGTCGGCGCGGTGGTCACGGCCGTGCTCTTCGAGATCGGCAAGACGCTGATCGGCCTGTACCTCGGCAAGAGCGGCGTGGCCGAGACTTTCGCCGCGGCGGGCTCGCTGGTGGTGCTGCTGGCCTGGGTCTATTACGCCGCGCAGGTCTTCTTGCTGGGGGCCGAATTCACCAAGGTGTATGCCGACGAGCACGGCTCGGTCGCCGGCGCCAAGGCTGTCGCGAGCACGCAGGCCACGGCAGCGGCGGCCGAGGCGGGCACCGACGCCGCGCCGGCCGCCATCGCTGCCGGCGCGGTAGCGCAGGCCGGCACGCGACCGCGCGCCTCGCAGGCGCGGCTCGCCCGGACGACCGCCATGCAGCGCGACATCGAACGCCACATGCACGAGCGGTCGGCCGCCCTGGTGCGCCAGGTGTTGCTGCTGGTGGTGGCAGCGGCCGCGAGTTCGGCGGCCACGCGCTGGCAGAAGCGCCAGCGCAAGGCGGCGAAGCTCAGCCGAGGAACTTGACCAGCGCCGGGATCACCTGCTCGGGCGCTTCTTCCATCAGCCAGTGGCCCGAGCCCTTGACGATCACGCCTTCGACGTTCGTCGCCACCAGCTTGCCCTGGTCGATCAGGAAGCTGCCGCCGGCCTTCTCGCCGGAGAGCACCAGCATCGGCATGGGCAGCGGCGTCTTGCCCAGTTCGGCGAAGTCCGCCGCGTCGCGCTCGAAGGCCTTGAAGTACTCGAAGCCGGCGCGCATGCCGCCCGGTTGTGCATAGGCCTTGGCGTAGAGGCGGCGGTCGGCTTCGGGCACCGAGTGCTTCGGGTCGGCCGCGAAGTCGTTCCAGAAGTGTTCGAAGTAGGTGCGTTCGCGACCCTTCACCAGCGCCAGCGGCGTGGTGCCGTGGAAGTGGAAGTGCCACAGGTCGCGCAGCAGCCAGACGTTCTGCCATGGGCCGATGCCGGGGAGGAAGGCGTCCATGAGCACCACGCGCTCGGTCTCGGCCGGGAACTGCGCGGCGTACGCGTAGGCCACCATCAGGCCGATGTCGTGGCCGACGATGCTGGCCTTGGCGATGCCGAGCGACTTCACCAGTTCGTGGATGTCGACGGCCATGTTCTTCTTCTCGTAGCCGGTCTCGGGCTTGGCCGAGTCGCCGGCGCCACGCAGGTCGGGAACGATCACGGTGTGGGTCTTGGCCAGCAGCGGCATCAGCGGGTTCCACATGTGGCCGGTTTCGGCATAGCCGTGCAGCAGCACGACGGCCGGACCGCTGCCGCCGATGCGGTAGTGGATGCGCGTGCCGTTGACCTCGGCGCTGCGCGATCGGAAGCCCGTGACAGCGTCGGCAGCCGGCGCGGCGTGCGCCGTGCCGCCGAGGGTCAGCGCGGCGCCGAGGCCGGCGGCGCCGGCGATCAGGGCGCGGCGGGTGGGAAGGGTGTCGGTGGTCATGGTGAAAGTCCTTTCGATGGGTGGTGAAGCGATGGGGTGAATTTAGGATTCAGCTTCGCTTTCAAGAAGGCCCCAAAACTGCTCTACTCATTCAGCTTTTGTGAATGATTGGAGCGGCCATGGACCGATTGAGAGCCTTCGAAGTCTTCGTCACCGTGGTGGCGCGCGGCAGCTTCACCAAGGCGGCCGATGCGCTCGACACCTCGCCGGCCAACGTGACGCGCTACGTCAACGACCTGGAGGCGCACCTGGGCACGCGCCTGCTCAACCGCAGCTCGCGCCGGCTGTCGCTCACGGAGGGCGGCGAGACGCTCTACGAGCGGGCGAAATCGATCCTCGAAGAGGTGGCCGAGACCGAGGCGCTGGCCAGCACGGCGTCGCTCAAGCCGCGCGGGCGGCTGCGCATCAACGCGCCGCTGAGCTTCGGCATCCTGGTGCTCGCGCCGCTGTGGCCGCGCTTCATGGCGAAGTACCCGGAGGTCGAACTGGACGTCGTGCTGATCGACCGCATCGTCGACATCGTGGAAGAGGGCTACGACCTGGCGATCCGCATCTCGCGCAGCGGCTCCACCAGCCACATCGCCCGCCGGCTGAGCCGTTCGCGCAACATCGTCTGTGCCTCACCGACCTACCTGGCTGCGCACGGCATGCCGCAGGTGCCGGCCGACCTCGCGCGGCATGTGTGCCTGGGCTACACCTACGGTGCCACCGCCGACGAATGGCAGTTCGTCGACGCGGCCGGCACCCCGCATTCGGTGAAGGTGCGATGGGCCATGCGCGCCAACAACGGCGACACCGCACGGGCGGCCGCGCTGGCCGGCGCCGGCGTGATCTGGCAGCCCAGCTTCCTGATCGGCGAGGACGTGCGCGCCGGCCGTCTGGTCGAGGTGCTGCCGGGCTTTCGCATGCCCGACATCGACATCCAGGCCATCTACGCCAGCCGCCGCCACCTGAGCGCCAAGGTGCGCGTGATGGTGGACTTCCTGGCCGACACGCTGGCGGGCACGCCGGCGTGGGATGCGCCCATGCCGTGAGCGTTCAGTCCGGGTTCTCGACGCGCCGCAGCGTGGCCAGGTCGATCGGCCCGTGCTGGCTCGAGAAGCACAAGGGGCCGGCGCCGCCCTGCTGCTGCGCCACGCCGCCGATGCGGTGGTCGTCGGTGTCGTAGAGCGTGACCTCGCCGTCGCGCTCGACGGCCAGGCGGCGCTGCTCGGGGAACCAGGCATAGCGGATGCCGTTCTGCGCGCCGCTACTCGCGGGGGTAGACAGACCGGCGGGCCACCAGTGCACCGACAGCCGCCGGGGCGGCTCCGCCGCCCATTCCGGATGGGCGGCCAACAGCTGCGAGAGTTCGTCGCACAGGGCGCCCACGCGCAGCGCGAGGGCGTCGTTGAAGATGTCGCCGACCACGATCATCCCGCCGCGCAGCCACTGGCCGTTGCCACCGAATTCCGCATGGTCGAAGTGCGCCATGTGGCCCTGCCCGCGGCGCAGCGACTCCCACATCGCGTGCACCGCATTGCGGGCAAATCCATGCTGGCGGGCGATGCCGGCCAATGCGTCCGCCAGGGCGGCGAGCTGCTGGGTGGAGGGCGTCGAGGCGGCGCCGAGGGTCCCGCTCGGTCGTTCTTGTTCTTCTTTTCTCATGGCCCGACCCTAGACGTTTCCGTCTGCGGGCGGTGTGAGCCGAGGTCGCGTCGACGGGCCGGTACAGGCCGACGCCCCCGCTGCCGGAACCGTCGTCGTCAGCGTGCCGTGTCGAGTTGCTTGACCGCCACATGCATCTCGCCCATCTCGAGCGGGCCGTAGTTCGACACGAAGGCCACGTCGGCGGCGTCGCGGCCGTACGCCACCACGATGCGGCCGCCGCGCGGCGTGCTCTGCGTCGCGTCGAAGGTGTACCAGCGTCCATCGACGAAGGCTTCGAACCAGGCGTGCATGTCCATCGGGTCGAGTTCGTGCAGGTAGCCGACCACGACGCGCGCCGGGATCTTCAACGCGCGCGTCAGCGACACGCCGATGTGCGAGAAGTCGCGGCACACGCCAGCGCCGTGCCCCAGCGTGTCGAGCGCGTCGGTGGTGGCGTCGCTCACGCCGTAGCGGTATTCGATGTTCTGGTGGATCCAGGCGCGAATGGCCTCGACCTGGTCATAGCCTGGCAGCGCATCGCCGACAATCTCGCGCGCCTTCGCCTCCATCTTGTCGGACGGGCAGTAGCGGCTTTGCAGCAGGTACAGCAGCGCATCGTCGGGCAGTGACGCGATGGGCGTGGCCGGCGCGCCGGGCGTCACGCGGATGTGTTCTTCGGTCTCCATCACCATCTCGACCTCGATGCGCATCTCGCCCTGCGGGATGGTCAGGCGCTGGCACAGGTTGCCGTAGCTGTCGACGTACTCGGTGGTGCGCACCCAGGGCGAGAGTTCGTACCGCTCGCTGATCATCCACTGCGCCATGCCGCTGCGCGGCCGGAGCATGGCGATCACGGGGCAATCCTCCGCCGCCTTGACGGTCATGGTGCAGTTGGCCTGGAGCTTCATTCGGTGCTTTTCACAAAGATGGGAATGAGGCCCAGGGTGCCACGTCGGCATGGCGCCTGCGTGACCGCCAATGCCTACAGCTGCGGTCGGACGCCAGCGGCGCGACGGAAAACCGCCGCACCGCCGCGTCGATCGCTCAGACGCGCGGCGGGTCGGTGTCGCGTGCCGTGTGGCGGTGCATGCCGACAGCCGCGATGAAGTCGACCGTGGCACCGGCAATGTCCGCACCGTCCGCCAGGATCAGGCCGGGGTCGGCGGCGCCGTCGGGCAGCGTCAGCGGGATGCCCGCTTCGCCCAGCAGCGCCTGTGAGGCACCGAGCGCGAGGAGGGTCTTGCAGTGGCGATACTGATCCTTGATGAAGTCCATCGTGTGGCCCACCGCCGCCAGGGCTTCGGCTGCGGCCTGGCCATCGGGCAGCACCAGCGCGTCGAACAGGAAGCCGGGACTGTTCTCCATCGTCGCATCGGGTTCGAGCTTCTGGCCGTCGGCCGATGTCACGGTGCCGAGCTTGGCCGCGACCATGCGGGGCACGGCGCCGGCATCGAGCAGGGCGGCCTGCAAGGTGGCGAGCGATGCGCCATCCACGCCGTCGGCGACCAGCAGCGCGATCTTGCGCGAGCGGATGCCACCGTCACCGGTGCGCGCCATCAGCGACAGCGCCGGCGAGGTGTCGACCTCGGGCGTCACGGGCGTTTCGAGGGCCAGCGGCAGCGGCGCGGGCAGCTCCATGCCGAGACCGTCGGCCACCTTGGCGGCAAGGTCCTGCGACACGTTCAGCAGACCCGCGACCATGCGCTGGCGCACCGCCGGCACGGTGACCTTCGACAGCTCGAAGCGGAAGGCGGCCACGATGTGGGCCTGCTCCACCGGCGTCTGGCTCGCGAAAAAAAGCTTGGCCTGCGTGTAGTGGTCGGCGAACTTCTCCGGCTTGGCGCGCACCTTGTCGCTCGAGGCTTGCGCGTCGATGCGGCGCGCCACGCTGGTGAAGCCCTGCGCGGCACCGGCCTGGAACGGGCAGCCACCGGCCAGCGAATTCGGTTCGTAGGCCACACGACCGCGGTTGATCGCCTGCCGGTGCATGCCGTCGCGCTGGTTGTTGTGCACCGGTGCGACCGGGGCGTTGATCGGCAGTTCGTGGAAGTTCGGGCCGCCCAGGCGGCTGATCTGCGTGTCGACGTACGAATGGATGCGGCCGGCCAGCAGCGGGTCGTTCGAGAAGTCGATGCCCGGCACCACGTGCGCGGTGCAGAACGCGACCTGCTCGGTCTCGGCAAAGAAGTTGTCGGGGTTGCGGTTGAGCACCATGCGCCCGACGATCTGCACCGGCACCAGTTCTTCCGGCACGATCTTGGTCGCGTCGAGGATGTCGAAGCTGAAGCTCTCGGCCTGCTCCTCGGTGAAGATCTGCAGGCCCAGTTCCCATTCGGGGTACTCGCCCGCATCGATGGCTTCCCACAGGTCGCGGCGGTGGTAGTCCGGGTCGGCGCCGGAGATCTTCACCGCCTCGTCCCACACCAGCGAATGGGTGCCCAGCTTGGGTTGCCAGTGGAACTTGACGAAGACCGACTCGCCCGCCTCGTTCACCAGCCGGAAGCTGTGCACGCCGAAGCCCTGCATCATCCGGTAGCTGCGCGGGATGGCGCGGTCGCTCATCTGCCACAGCAGCATGTGGGTCGACTCGGGCATCAGCGAGGCGAAGTCCCAGAAGGTGTCGTGCGCCGAGGCCGCCTGCGGCATGCCATGGTGCGGTTCGGGCTTGACGGCGTGGATCAGGTCTGGGAACTTGATCGCGTCCTGAATGAAGAAGACCGGCATGTTGTTGCCCACCAGGTCCCAGTTGCCTTCGTCGGTGTAGAACTTGACGGCGAAGCCGCGCACGTCGCGCGCCGTGTCCTTGGAGCCGCGCTCGCCCGCCACGGTCGAGAAGCGCACGAACACCGGCGTGATCTTGCCGGCTTCCTGGAACGGTGCGGCCTTGGTGTATTTCGTGAGCGGTTCGTAGGCCTCGAAGAAGCCATGCGCGCCCGAACCCCGTGCATGCACGATGCGCTCGGGAATGCGCTCGTGGTCGAAGTGCGTGATCTTCTCGCGCAGGATGAAGTCTTCCAGCAACACCGGCCCACGGGCGCCGGCCTTCAGCGAGTTCTGGTTGTCGGCGACGGGCACGCCCTGGTTGGTCGTGAGGCGCTGGCCGCTCGAATCGACGCGCACGCGGTTGAGCGTGTCGATGGTGGCATTCACGCCTTCGGCGGCCACGGTGCCGGTCTTCTCAGAAGCATTGGATTCCGACAGCGTGCTGCCGCCCGGCAGGCGCGAGGGCGGCGTGGCCGTCAGGCCCTGCGGTGCCTTCAGCGCATTGGCTTCGCCATGTTCCAGCGGCTTGTTGGTGTTGGCCGGCATCGCGGCAGCGAGCGCCTGCGTGTCGGCGGCTTTCTGCGCGGGCAGGTCGCCCGGCGCGGCGCCCGGCGGTGCCGGGTGCGCGGGGCCGCTGTCGGTGTTGCGGGCGGCGGCCTTGGCGGTGTGGGTGGTGACGGGATCGACGGGCGATCGAGACGGAGCGCGAGGGGTTTTGGCCATGGTGGGGTTCTTTGGAAATGGACGGCGGTTCAGGGGCTGTTCAGCTTGAGCAGCATTGAAAGTAGGCAAGCCCCGATGGCCTCCGCGTAGGACGCCGCGCCTCCTTTGCCGCCGCGCGCACCTATCATCGGGCGCCATGTTTTCGCTGCCACGCACCGCCACCGCGCCCTTCTGCCCTTCCGAAGTCAAAGGCAGCGTCGCCGTCGACGCCGGGCTGCCCTTCCACAAGAAGCTCTGGCGCTACGCCGGCCCCGGCCTGCTGGTGTCGGTCGGCTACATGGACCCGGGCAACTGGGCCACTGACATCGAGGCGGGCTCCCGCTTCGGCTACGGCCTGCTCTTCGTCGTACTGCTCGCCAGCCTGGCGGCGATGCTGCTGCAGACGCTGTGCGTGCGGCTCGGCCTGGTGGCGCAGAAGGACCTGGCGCGCGCCTGCCGCGAGCGCTATTCGCCCGCCGTCAACCGCTTCCTGTGGCTGGGCGCGGAACTCGCCATCGTGGCCTGCGACCTGGCCGAGGTGCTGGGCAGCGCACTGGCGCTGCATCTGCTCTTCGGTGTGTCGATCCCGGTCGGCATCGCGATCACCGCCTTCGACACGCTGCTGGTGCTGGGCCTGCAGGGCGCGGGCTTCCGCCGCGTCGAAGCCATTGTTCTGGGCCTGGTGACGACCATCGCCGGCTGCTTTGCCGTCGAACTGGCGATGTCGCAGCCCAACTGGTTCGGCGTCGCGATGGGCTTCGCGCCCAGCCTGGAGCGGCTGCAGCATCCCGGCGCGCTGTACCTGGCGATCGGCATCGTCGGCGCGACCGTGATGCCGCACAACCTGTACCTGCACTCGTCCATCGTGCAGACGCGGCTGGTGGCCAAGACAGATGCCGCACGGCGCGAGGCGGTGCGCTTCTGCACGCTCGACGCGGTGGTGTCGCTGTCGCTGGCGCTGCTGGTCAACGCGGCCATCATGGTGCTGGCCGCCAGCGCGTTCAACGCGAACGGCCACCGCGAGGTCGCGGACATCGAGGACGCTTACCACCTGATCGAGCCGCTGGTCGGCAGCGCGCTTGCCGCCACGCTCTTCGGCATCGCGCTGCTCGCCTCGGGCCAGAGCTCGACCTTCACCGGCACCATCGCCGGCCAGATCATCATGGAAGGCTTCCTCGATTTGAAGATCCCGTGCTGGCAGCGCCGCCTGATCACCCGTGCGCTGGCGCTGGTACCCGCCTTCGTCGGCGTCTGGTGGCTCGGCGACGGCGCCATCGGCAAGATGCTGGTGGCGAGCCAGGTGGTGCTGAGCTTCCAGCTGCCCTTCGCGATCTGGCCGCTGGTGCGCTTCACCAGCGACCGCGCGCTGATGGGCGATTACGCCAACGGCATCGCGTTGAAGACGGTGGCCTGGTCGCTGTTCGGCGTGATCAGCGTTGCGAACGTGTGGCTGGTGGTGACGGTGATGGGCGGCCTGGGCTGACCCACCGTCGGCGTCTTCTACCAGCTTTGCGCTGCCTCCGACGAGGCAGGCGCGCATCGTCCGATGGACGTTCTGCGGCTCTCTCGGGCGTCGTGCACCAGCGCGTGAAAAAGAGGCGAGACTGCAAGGGCACCATAAATACAAGTGGGCGCATCACCCGACCGCGCCCACGACACGAGGAATCCCATGATCGATCTCAACATCAACGGCAAGCCCCATGCCGTGAACGTTCCCCAGGACATGCCTCTGCTCTGGGTCTTGCGCGACGTCGTGGGCCTGACCGGCACCAAGTTCGGCTGCGGCATCGCGCAGTGCGGCGCCTGCACGGTGCACCTCGACGGGCAGCCGGTCCGCTCGTGCGTGCTGCCGGTCGGCGCGGTCGGCACGAAGCCCATCACCACCATCGAGGGCGTGGCCCAGACGGCCAGCGGCCAACAGGTGCAGAAGGCCTGGCTCGACGTCGACGTGGTGCAATGCGGCTACTGCCAGTCGGGCCAGATCATGTCGGCGGCGGCACTGCTCAAGCGCGTGCCGAACCCGAGCGATGCCGACATCGACCTCGCCATGGCGGGCAACGTCTGCCGCTGCGCGACCTACGTGCGCATCCGCGCGGCCATCAAGCAGGCGGCCACGGGCAAGCCCGAGGTGCTGCAGTCGATCGTTTCCATGCCGGCGGCCAGGAGCGCATCGTGAAAGCGCCCGCCACCGTCGATCGACGGACCCTGCTTCAGGCCGGCGGCCTGGCCATCGCCTTCACCTGGCTCGGCGGCGCCGGCAAGGCCGTGGCGGCGATCAACGCCCGGCAGCAGCCCGGCGACGCCGCCGCCGCGCTGGCTGACGGCAACCCGCCCTTTGCGCCCAATGCCTTCATCCGCGTGGACGCCGACGGCGGCGTGCGCCTGGTCATGCCCATGGCCGAGATGGGGCAGGGCATCTACACCGGCTCGGCGATGATGATCGCCGAAGAGCTGGGCGTGGAACTCGACCAGGTGCGCGTGGAGCATTCGCCGCCCGACGAAGCGCTCTATGGCATGCCGCTGCTGGGCGGCCAGATCACCGGTGGGTCGACCAGCACCCGCAGCACCTACGGCGTGCTGCGCGAAGCGGGCGCGGTGGCGCGCACGCTGCTGGTGGCGGCCGCCGCCGCGCAATGGAAGGTGGACCCGGCGAGCTGCACCGTCGCCCGCGGCGTGGTGAGCCATGCACCCTCGGGTCGGCAGCTGGGCTTCGGCGCCCTGGCGGCGAACGCGGCCAGGCTGCCGATGCCGGGCAAGGTCGCGCTCAAGGACCCGAAGGACTTCACCGTCATCGGCAAGCCCTTGCGGCGCGTCGATTCGCCCGACAAGGTGAATGGCACGTCGCAGTTCGGCATCGACATCCGGCTGCCCGGCATGAAGGTCGCGACGGTGCAGGCCTGCCCGACGCTCGGCGGCATGCTGGCGTCGGTCGACGACAAGGCGGCGCGCGCGGTGCCCGGCGTCATCGACGTGCTGCGCATCGCGAACGCGGTGGCCGTGGTCGGCGAGCACTTCTGGGCCGCCAAGCAGGGGCTCGATGCGCTGAAGATCCAGTGGACGCCGGGTGCGAACGCCGGCCTCACCACCCAAAAGCTGCGCGACGCGCTGGCCGACAGCCTGGCCAAGGGCAAGGCCATCGTCGGCCGCGAGGTCGGCCAACGGCCGGAGGGCACGGTGGTCGAGGCGACCTACCAGCTGCCCATGCTGGCGCATGCCCCGATGGAGCCGTTGAACACGACGGTGCATGTGAAGCCCGATCAGTGCGAGATCTGGGTCGGCACGCAGGTGCCCGCGCGCTGCGTGGCCGTCGCTGCCAAGATCACCGGCCTGCCCGCGGCCAAGGTCGTGCTGCACAACCAGTACCTGGGCGGCGGCTTCGGCCGGCGGCTGGAGACCGACTCGGTGGAACAGGCCGTGGCCTTCGCCAAGCAGGTGCCGTATCCGCTCAAGGTGGTCTGGACCCGCGAGGAAGACATCCGCCACGACGTCGTGCGCCCGATGTACCACGACAACATCTCCGCCGTGGTGGACGCGAACGGCAAGCTCGTCTGGTTCGGTGATCGCATCAGCGGCGGCACCGTGCTGGGCCGCTGGGCGCCGGCGTTCATGGGCAAGGACGGCATGGACGGCGACCTGATCGAATGCGTTGCCGAGCCGGCCTACGACTTTCCGAACCTGAAGGTCGAATGGGTGCGCCACGACATGCCGCCGGGCCTGGATGTGGGCTGGTGGCGCGGCGTGGGGCCGACGCACAACCTCTTCGTGCTCGAGAGCTTCATCGATGAACTGGCGCAGCGCGCCAAGCAGGACCCGGTGGCCTACCGGCGCGCCATGCTGCAGAAGAACCCGCGCACGCTGGCGGTGCTCGACCTGGCGGCCAGCAAGATGGGCTGGGGCCAGGGCACGCTGCCGGCACGCGTGGGCCGCGGTGTGGCGCTGGGCGACCCGTTCGGCAGCCGGGTCTGCGCCATGATCGAAGTCGAGGTCACGCCCCAGGGCGAGGTGCGGCTGCGGCGCGCCGTGGTGGCGCTCGACTGCGGCATCGCCATCAACCTGGGCTCGGTCGAAGCGCAGGTGCAGGGCGGGCTGCTGTTCGGGCTGAGTGCGGCGCTCTTCAACGAGATCACGATCGAGAACGGCGCGATCCAGCAGAGCAACTTCCATGACTACCGGAGCTTGCGGATCAACGAGACGCCGCCCGTCGAGGTCCATACCGTCAAGAGCGGCGAAGCGCCCGGCGGGCTCGGCGAGGTCGGCACGGCCATCGCCGCACCGGCACTGGCCAACGCCATCTTCGCCGCCACGGGCGTTCGTCTGCGGGCGCTGCCGGTGAACCGCGCCCTGCTGGTGCAGGACAAGGCGGCACTCAAGAAGAAGGTCGCCGATGCCCGCACAAGCGACATGCGTGCCGAAGGGAGCGCAGCATGAAGCGGCTTTCGATGGTGATCGTGGCGCTGCTGGTCGCAGGCGCTGCGCTCTACGTCTTCCTGACCCGCTCCGACACGTCGCCGGGCCAGGCCCCGGTGCTGGCCGGCGCGCCGGCCGATGCGGCGGTGCTGGTGCGCGGCGAGTACCTCACGAAGGCGGCGGACTGCATCGCCTGCCACACGGTCGCCGGTGGCAAGGGGCAGCCTTTTGCGGGCGGCGTGCCCTTCAAGCTGCCCTTCGGCACGATCTATTCGTCCAACATCACGGCCGACCCGGACACCGGCATCGGCCGATGGACCGACGACCAGTTCGTGCGCGCGGTGCACGACGGCGTGCGCAGCGACGGCCAGCGGCTGTACCCGGCGTTCCCGTACACCTCGTACACGCAGTTGAGCCGCAGCGACGTGCTGGCGATCAAGGCCTACCTCTTCAGCCTGCCGACGGTGAGCCAGCCGAACCAGCCCGCCGACCTGAGCTTTCCGTTCAACCAGCGCTGGGCCATGGGCTTCTGGAACGCGGCCTTCTTCAAGAGCGAGCGCTTCGTGGCCGACGCGGCCAAGCCAGCCGAATGGAACAAGGGCGCCTACCTGGCGACCGCGCTGGGGCATTGCGCCGAATGCCACACGCCGCGCAACCTGGCCTTCGCGATGGACAAGGGCAACGACCTGGCCGGCGCAGAACTGCAGGGCTGGCGCGCCTACAACATCACCTCGGACCCGAAGGCGGGCGTCGGTGCGTGGAGCGATGCGCAACTCGCCAGCTACCTGTCGACCGGCCATGCCGACGGACGCGGCTCGGCCGGCGGACCGATGGGTGAAGCCGTCGAGCACAGCCTGCAGCACCTGAAGGCGGAAGACGTGGCGGCACTGGTCACCTACCTGCGCAGCGTGCCGGCCCGCCAAGGCCAATCACCGATCGACATCGACCCAAAGGCGCCGTGGGCCGTGACGGCCAGCGCCGCGGCGCCGGCCGCTAACACGGCCGAAGGCCACGAGATGGGCTTGAAGCTGTTCGCGGCGGCGTGCGCCAGCTGCCACCAGTGGAACGGCAAGGGGCAGCAGACGCCGTACGCGGCGCTGCTCGGTACGCGCGGCGTGAACGACCCCGAGGGCGCGAACGTCACGCAGATGATCCTGCAGGGCGTGAACATGCATGTGGGGGAGCACCACGTGTACATGCCGGCCTTCGGCAAGGCCTACACCGACACCGAAGTCGCCGCCCTGTCCAACTACGTCATGGCGCAGTTCGGCAACAAGGCGGGGCGGGTCACGCCGGAGATGGTGGCGGCGCAACGCAAGAAGTGATCTGTGGTGGACGGCGCGGGCTGATGCGTCGGACGGGTCACCAAGGCTGCGCATCGATCGCGCGCCGCACCGTTTCCAAGGCGCTGCGCAGCGCGTCGAGGCTGACCGACCCCAGCGCCAGTCGCAGGGCATGCGGCACCTGCGCGGAGCTCGCGAAGGGCTCGGCCGTCGACACGGAGATCCCGTCGCGCATGAGGGCCGCGGCCAGCTGGTCGGCGCGCCGCTCTTCCGCCAGCGGGAGCCAGACGAAGTACGACGCCGGATGGCGCACGCTTCGCAGCCCGGCGAACACCTCGGCGGCGATCGTCTGCCGCGCCGCGGCGTCCTGCCGCTTCTGCGCCTCGAGGCGCGTGACGGTGCCGTCGTCGATCCAGCCGCAGGCGATGGCGGTCATCACGCCGGGCGTGTTCCAGGTGGTCGCCCGGATCGCGCGTTCGAGCGCCGGCACCCGGTCGCTCGGTGCCGCGACGAAGCCGACGCGCAGGCCGGTCGCGACGCTCTTGGACAGGCCCGAGACGTAGACCGTCGATTCGGGCGCCAGCACCGCCAGCGGCGGGGGCGGGTTCTCGGCGAGGAAGGCATAGGCCGCGTCTTCGATGATCAGCAGGCCGTGCCGGTGCGCGATCGCCACCAGCCGCCGCCGGCGGCTCGCGCTCATCACCCAGCCGAGCGGGTTGTGCAGCGTGGGCATCGCGTAGATGGCGCGCACGCGTCGGCGGCTGCACAGGCGCTCCAGCGCGTCCAGGTCGGGGCCCTGCCCGGCCGCTGGAATCGGTGCCAGCTCCAGGCGATGCGCCTCTGCCAGCACCTTGAAGCCGGGATAAGTCAGCGCATCGGTCGCGACCACGTCGCCCGGTTTCAGCAATGCCATCACGGTGATGGCCAGGCCCTGCTGGGCACCGTTGACGATCAGCACCTGATCGGCAGGGACCGTCAGGCCGCGGTCCGCGAGGTGGCGGGCCACGCTCGCGCGTTCGTGCGGGCGGCCGCCGTGCGGCTGGTAGCGCAACAGGGCTTCCAGGTCGCCACCTGCCGCGAGCTGGCGCAGGCCCTCGCGCAGCAGTTCGGCCTGGCCCGGCAGCGCGGGGTAGTTGAAGTTCAGGTCCACCAGGTCCACCAGGCCCGCCGCCGTGGCGTGCTGGTCGATGCCCTGGCCGGGCGAGAGCGCGCTCTCGCGCACGAAGGTGCCGCGCCCGGTCTCGCCGCTGACCAGCCCCATCGCTTCGAGCTCGGCGTAGACGCGCGTCGCGGTGACGAGCGCCAGGCCGTGCTGCGCGGCGAGCGCGCGATGGGTGGGCAGGCGCGTGCCCGGCGGGAGGCGGCCCGATCGGATGTCAGCGGCGAGCGCGTCGACCCATTGTTTGTAGCGAGCCAGAGCCATGACGGATTGTATTCATGACAATTTTTTGATTGTATTGATCGACCTCTCTACGATCGTGCGGCATGCACATCGCCATCCTGACCTTCGACGGCTTCAACGAACTCGATTCGCTGATCGCGCTCGGCATCCTGAACCGCGTGAAGACGCCCGGCTGGCGCGTCTCGATCGCCAGCCCCACGGCACGGGTCCGCTCGATGAACGGCGTGGTGCTCGAGGCGCAGGCCTCGCTGCGCGAGGCGGGCGAGGCCGATGCCGTCATCGTCGGCAGTGGCGCGCTGACGCGGGAGGTCGTCGCCGATGCGGCCTTGATGGCGCAGCTGCAGCTCGACCCAGCCCGGCAACTGCTGGGCGCGCAATGCTCCGGCACGCTCGTGCTGGCGACGCTGGGGCTGCTCGACGGCCTGCCGGCCTGCACCGATCTGACGACCAGGCCCTGGGTCGAGGCCGCCGGTGTCGGTGTGCTGAACCAGCCCTTCGTGGCCAGGGGCCACGTGGCGACCGCGGGCGGCTGCCTGGCGTCGCAGTACCTGGCGGCCTGGGTCATCGCACGCCTGGCGGGCGTGGACGAGGCCCGCAGCGCGATCCACTACGTTGCGCCCGTCGGCGAGAAGGACGACTACGTCGCGCGTGCGATGCGCAACGTCACGCCCTTCCTCACCGCCTGAGCGCGAACCCCGTTACTTCAGCAGATCGCTCAGGATCACCGGCTTGATCTTCCCGCCCTCGACGGTGGCGACCGGCGGGTCGAGCAGCGTGCCGCCCGCGGCGTCGACACCGCGGAAATCGCCGGCATTCAATTCCTTGGGCAGCTTGCTCAAGGCGTCGCCGATCCTGGCGCGGATGGCGGTGGCGTCGGTGGTGGTGCCGGCCATCTTCATCGCGCTGGCGAGCGCGTGCGTCAGCGTGTAGTTGTACGAGGACTCGGTGGTCGGCGCCTTGTCCTCGCCATAGGCCTTGCGGTAGGCGGCGGCGAAGGACTTGGCACCCACGCGCACGTCGTCCGACACCGGCAGCACGCCGATCGAGCCATCGAGCATCGCCAGCCCGCCCGTGACCTTGGCCATCTCGTCGAACTTGGCCTGGTCCATGATCAGGAAGCCGCCCTTGAAGCCGAGCTCGCGCGCCTGCTTGACCACCAGCGCGGTCGGCTCCGACGGGCCACCGACGAAGAGCACGTCGGGCTTCTCGGCCAGCACGCGGCTCACGCCGCTGTAGAAGTCGGCCGAGCGGTTGTACGACATCGGGTTGTTCGACACCACCGTGCCGCCGGCTTTCTTCCAGGCGGGCTCGAACAGCGCGCTCCAGTTCTTCGCGTACTCGTGGTCGCCGGGCAGCATGCCGACCTTCTTGCCGAACTTGCCCATCTCGTAGCGCGTGAAGGGCTCGATGTAGCCGGCGAAGGTCGGCGGGATGCGGATGGTCAGCTTGTTGCCGGTCTCGGTGATCTTCGGCGTGCTCGAGTACGCCATCACGATGAACTTCTCCTGCTCGTTGAAGGCCTGCATCGCGTAGATGCCACCGGAGTGCGGCACGAAGACGGCCGGCGTCTGGTACTGCTGCACCAGCCGGCGCGCGTTGATGGCGGCCTCGGCCGGCGCGTACTTGTCGTCGAGCGACACCAGCTCGAGCTTGACCTTCTTGCCGCCGACCTCGAGCCCGGCCGCATTGATCTCCTTGATGGCCATCTCGATGCCGTTGACCACGTTCTTGCCGTAGAGCGCGGCGCCGCCCGAGAGCGGGCCGGTGAAGCCGATCTTCACGGCATCCTGGGCCGAGGCGGCGCTGGTGCCGAAGGCGGCCAGCAGGGCGAGGGCGAGCGGCGCACCGGTGAATCGGCGGCGGGTTTCGAAAGCGATCTTCATGGGTTTGTCTCCGGAGGTCGGGGTGGAATGAACGGCTGAATGGGCGTCAGGCGCCGATGTACGCGGCTCTGACGGCCTCGTTGTTGAGCAGGGAATCGCGGTCGCCTTCCAGCGCGATGCGGCCGCGTTCGATCACGTAGGCGCGGTCGGCGATGGCGAGCGCGGAGTAGGCGTTCTGTTCGGCCAGCAGCACCGTGGTGCCGGCGCGGTGGATGCGCTGGATCACCTCGAACACCTGCTTGACCACCAGCGGCGCGAGGCCGAGCGAGGGTTCGTCGAGCAGCAGCACCTTGGGCCGGCCCACCATCGCGCGGCCGATCGCCACCATCTGCTGCTGGCCGCCCGAGAGCGAGCCGGCGGCGTCGTGCTGCTTCGCCTCGAGGATGGGGAACAGACTGAACACCTCGTCGATCGAGCGCTGGATGCCGGCCTTGTCGCTGCGGTGCACGTAGGCGCCCAGCTCCAGGTTCTTGCGCACCGACATCAGCGGGAAGAGCTTGCGGCCCTCGGGGCAATGCACCAGGCCCGACTGCACGATCTGCGCGGGGCGCATGCCGACCAGCTCCTGCTTGTCGAAGCGGATGCTGCCGCGGCTCGGCTTCTCGATGCCGCTGGCCGCCATGAAGATCGAGGTCTTGCCTGCGCCGTTGGCGCCCAGCAGCACCACCAGCTCGCCCGCGTCGGCATGGAGCGTGACGCCCTCGAGCGCGCGGAAGCTGCCGTAGTGCAGGTCGACGTTTTCAAACCGCAGCATGCGCGACTCCATGGTCCGTGCCCAGGTAGGCCTCGATGACATGCGGGTCGCGCCGCACTTCCGCGGGCGTGCCCTCGGCGATCTTCGCGCCGTTGTTCAGCACCACGATCTTGTCGGCCAGCCGCATGATCATGTCCATCTTGTGTTCGATCAGGCACACGGTCTTGCCGTGGTCGACCAGCTTGCGGATGAGCGCGGCCAGGCCGACCGTCTCTTCCGGGTTCACGCCGCCGGCGGGCTCGTCGAGCAGCAGCAGCTCGGGGTCGGTGGCCAGCGCCAGCGCGAAAGCGACGCGCTTGCGCTCTTCCTGCGTGATGTCCGCTGCGATGCGGTTGGCCACGTGCGACAGGCCGACGAAGTCGAGCGCCTCGCGCGCCTTCTCGCGGCACAGGCGCTCTTCGCTCTGCAGCCGGCGCGAATTGATCAGCACGTCCCACAGGCCCGAGTGCGTGCGCAGACGGTGGCCGACGATCAGGTTGTCGAGCACCGTCGCGTTGTCGAACAGGTTGGTGGTCTGAAAGGTGCGCGCGATGCCCAGCCGCGCCACGTGGTCGGGCCGCATGCCGGTGACGTCCTGCCCGTTGAACACGATGCGCCCCGAGGTCGGCGGGTGCGTGCCAGCCACCAGGTTGAAGAAGGTGGTCTTGCCCGCGCCGTTGGGCCCGATGATCGCGCTCACCTGGCCGCGCTCGAAGCGGGTGGTGATGTGGTCGACCGCGGTGAGGCCGAAGAACTGCTTGGTGAGGTCGGTGATCTCAAGCATGGGAGCGGCCCTCCGAAGCGGCCGCGACCGGTGGCGTCGCCGCGGACTGCGCCGATGCCCGTGCATCGGCGCGCCGCGCACGCCGCTTGAGCCAGGTGCCCACCAGCCCGTCGGGCAGGAAGATGATCAGCGCGATCAGCACCGGGCCGAACACCACCATGCGGTAGTCCTGCAGGAACTGCAGGCTCTGCGTGAGGTAGGTGACCAGCACGGTGCCGACCAGCGGCCCCAGCAGCGTGCCGACGCCGCCGACCAGGATGAACATCACCAGGTCGAAGGTGACGACCTCGCTCGCCAGATCCGGCCCCAGGAAGCGCACCTGACCCGCGTACAGCGCACCGGCGAAGCCCGCGTAGGTGACCGACAGCACGAAGGACAGCGTCTTGGTGCGCATCAGGTCGACGCCCAGCGCCTCGGCCAGCAGGTCGCTGTTGCGCACCGCCATGAAGCTGCGCCCGAGCAGCGAGCGCACGATGCGCGCCATGATCCAGATGCCCAGCACCAGGAAGGCCAGCACCAGGTAGTACTGCGACAGCGGTGTGCCGAACTGCAGCGGCCCGATGCCGGTCGGCGCGGGGATGCCCATGATGCCCACCGGCCCGTGCGTGAGGCTTTCCCACTTTTCGATGAGCAGGAACATGATGTAGCTCACGCACAGCGTGAAGATCGAGAAGTAGTGGCCCTTCAGGCGCAGCGACAGCAGGCCGACGAAGTAGCCCAGCAACGCGGTCACGCAGCCCGCCAGCAGAAAGGCGATCCAGAACGGCACCTGATGGTCGACCGTCAGGATACCCACCGTGTACGCGCCCACCGCCATGAAGGCGCCGTGCGCCAGGTTGAACTGGCCGGTGTAGCCGGTGATCAGGTTCAGGCCCAGCGCGGCGATCGCCATGATGAAGGTCTGCGTCGCGACCGAGATCAGGTAGTTGTTCTGCGCGAACAGCGGGAACACCAGCGCGATCGCGGCCAGCAGCGCCCAGCCGGTCTTGCCTTCGAGCAGCTTCATGCGCGGGCTCCCTTCGGCGTGAACAGGCCCTGCGGACGGAACGACAGGATCACCACCAGCAGCACGAAGGCGATGATGTCCTTGTAGTCGGTCGAGAAGTAAAAGCCGCCAAAACTCTCGGCCAGGCCGATGATCAGCCCGCCGACGATGGCGCCCGGGAAGCTGCCCATGCCGCCCAGGATGATGATGACGAAGGCCTTGGTGATGACCAGGTGCCCCATCGCCGGGTAGACCAGGTTGATGGGCGCGTAGAGCACGGCCGCGATGGCCGCGAGCGCGCCGGAGATCGCGAACACCAGCAGCTTCACGCGCGTGGCGTCGATGCCCACGAGCGCGGCGCCCTTGGGGTCCTGCGCCATCGCGACGATGGTCGAGCCGGTGACGGTGCGCGTGAGGAAGAGGTGCAGCACCACCATCAGCGAGAAGGCGCCGACGATGATCAAGAGACGCTGCAGCGGTGCCGTGAGGCCGAAGACCTCGACGATCTGGCCGTAGGGCGTGGGCATGCGGTGGAAGTCGGCCCCGAACATCGCCTGTGCGCCGGCCTCGATGAACAGCAGGATGCCGATGGCGGCGATCATGTCGTGGAGCTCGGGTGCGTTGCGCAGCGGGTGAAACACCAACCGGTCGGCCAGCATCGCGATGACCGCCACCACCGCCGCAGCGCCCGCCATGGCCACCCAGTAGTTCAGGCCCAGCTTCGTCATGAAGTAGTAGCCCGCGAAGGCCCCGGCCATGTAGAAGGCGCCGTGCGCGAAGTTCGGCACGTGCAGGATGCCGTAGACCAGCGTGAGGCCGAGCGCGACCAGGCTGTACACGCCGCCGACCGTGAGGCCGTTCAGCAATTGCTGGAAGAAGAGTTCCACATCGATCCCCGGGGAAGAGCCAACACCGCACGGAAAGGTGCGGCGGTCCAGCGAGGCATTGTGGGGATGGGTCTGCGGCGGGTCGACTGAGGTTTGCCCGCAGTCGCGTCGCGTCGGCGACTTCTACCGCGGGGTAGGTCGCGTCTGCGCCGGACAAAGAAAAACGCGCCCGGCGGGCGCGTTTTTCAGGGAAGCGAACGAGAGAAGGGGAAAGGGGCGGAAGCAGTGCCTCCGCGCGCCTTCAACCGCCCTTCTTGGGGCGCTTGCCGGGGTTCTTCTTGCTGCGGGTCGCGGTGCCGCGTTCCAGGCTGACCTTCTGGCCGCCACCGGACTTGGGGATGCTGTAACCCGCCAGCGGCGTGGGGGCGGGAGTGGCAATGCGATCTGCCTCGGTGCGGATTTTCTTGGGCATGGTAGCTCGGGATAAAAAAGGGGTCGAAGGGCGTAATTAAGCCACATCGTCGAGCAGGCGCACTTTGACGCTCTTGCCCTTGACGCGGCCGGTGGAGAGTTTGTGGGCAGCCTCGCGCGCGATGCGCCGGTCGACCGCCACGTAGGTGGAGAACTCGTTGACGTTGATCTTGCCGACCTGTTCCTTGGCGAAGCCGGCGTCGCCGGTGAGCGCGCCCAGCACGTCGCCGGCGCGGATCTTCTCCTTGCGGCCACCGACGATCTGCAGCGTGGACATCGGCGGGCGCAGCGGCTCGCCGGTGCCGGGCGTGAGTTCGGCCAGCGGGCGCCAGTCGGATTCGCGGCCCTGCAGCTGCTCGATCTTGCCCACGAAACCCATCTCGTCCATGCTGGCCAGGTTGAGCACCAGGCCTTCGGCATCCGCCCGGCCGGTGCGGCCGATGCGGTGGATGTGGATCTCGGCGTCAGGCGTCACGTCGACGTTGATCACGGCTTCGAGCTGGGCGATGTCCAGACCGCGGGCGGCCACGTCGGTGGCGACCAGCACGGAGCAGCTGCGGTTGGAGAATTGCACCAGCACCTGGTCGCGCTCGCGCTGTTCCAGCTCGCCGAACAGCGCCATCGCGCTGAAACCCTGCGCCTGCAGCACGGCGACCAGGTCGCGGCACTGTTGCTTGGTGTTGCAGAAGGCCAGCGTGCTGGCCGGGCGGAAGTGGTCGAGCAGCATCGACACGGTGTGCAGCCGATCGCTGTTCTTCACTTCGTACCAGCGCTGAACGATCTTGCCTTCGTCGTGCTGCGAGGCGACCGTGATCTGCTGCGGCGACTTCATGAACTGCGCCGCCAGCTTGGCGATGCCGTCGGGGTAGGTGGCCGAGAACAGCAGCGTCTGACGCTCGGGCGGGCACTGGCGCGCCACCGTCACGATGTCCTCGAAGAAGCCCATGTCCAGCATGCGGTCGGCTTCGTCGAGCACCAGCGTGTTGAGCGCATCGAGGCTCAGGTTGCCGCGCTCGAGGTGGTCCATGATCCGGCCGGGCGTGCCGACCACGATGTGGGCGCCGTGCTCCAGGCTGGCGGTTTGGCCGCGCAGGGCGACGCCGCCGCAGAGCGTGACGACCTTGATGTTCTCTTCCGCGCGCGCCAGGCGGCGGATTTCGGTGGTGACCTGGTCGGCGAGTTCGCGCGTGGGGCACAGCACCATCGCCTGCACGGCGAAGCGGCGCGGGTTCAGGTTGGCCAGCAGGGCGAGGGCGAAGGCGGCGGTCTTGCCGCTGCCCGTCTTGGCCTGGGCGATCAGGTCCTTGCCGAGCAGCGCCACCGGCAGGCTGGCCGCCTGGATGGGCGTCATCTGCACGTAGCCGAGCTGCGTGAGGTTGGCGAGCGTCTGCGGCGCGAGCGGCAGCGTGCCGAAACCGGTAGCGGGACCTGTCACTGGCGGGTTTCTGCTGCGATCAACGACGCTGGGCGCCGCTGTTGACCGGCGGCGGGCCGCGGCGTTCCAGGTGGCGGAAGGTGATCCGGCCCTTGGTCAGGTCGTAGGGCGAGAGTTCGAGCGACACCTTGTCGCCCGCCAGGATGCGGATGTGGTGCTTGCGCATCTTGCCGCCGCTGTAGGCGATCAGCTGGTGACCGTTGTCCAGCGTGACGCGGTAGCGCGAGTCGGGCAGCACTTCGGTCACTGCGCCGTTCATTTCGATCAGTTCTTCCTTGGCCATGAATTACCTCTGAAAAGTTGTCGTGATGATGATGAAAAACCAGGTGCCGCTCAAGCGGCGCAAGTCGTTGGCGTCGGTCGGACGGCGGTGCGTTGACGCACCCAGTGCAGTCCTTCGTCGACGGCGTAGCGCAGGGCGGCGGCATGGCTGCCGAAATGCGGGGTGAAGCGCATCACGCGGTCGTGCATGCCGCTGCCGCGGCCCGAGCGGATCGAGACGGCTGCTGCGAAGCGGCCGTCGTCCAGGTTCTTGATGAGAGGCGACACGAGGTATTTGCCCACCGTGTGTTGAATGTTGTCCATGAAAGCCTTGGCGTTTTGCGACACCGCAAGACGCTGAAAATAAGTGAAAACGAACGCAGGTGCACCGGGAGAGGCGCCCGACAGGGGCGCGCACGGCGCAGACAGCGCGGAATTCGCTTCAACAGGAACGAAGGCAGTGGTGGCAATCATGGGCGCCCGGTCTGGCGCTCCAACACACTGTATGAGCCGGCTTGAGAATGAAAGGCCTGGCAAATCCGTAGATGGTCCAAGTCAGCCGGCAATAAGACGAAAGTGCTTCGTCGTGGTATCGAAACGAACCGCGTATTCTACCCGATCGGGCACAAGTGTTGCTAACCGCTGTCGTTATTTGTCCGCGGCTGCTGCGCGGCGACCGTTAGTCCAGGCCCAGCATGCGCCGGTTGGCCGCCTGATCGACCCCGCCGGCGGCGAAGTCGTCGAAGGCCCGGTCGGCCACCCGGATGATGTGCCGGTCGATGAAGGGCGCGCCTTCGCGGGCGCCGTCTTCCGGGTGCTTGATGCAGCATTCCCATTCCAGCACCGCCCAGCCCGGGTAGTCGTAAGCCGCCATCTTCGAGAAGATCGCACTGAAGTCGACCTGCCCGTCACCCAGCGAGCGGAAGCGTCCGGCGCGGTTCAGCCAGGGCTGGAAGCCGCCGTACACGCCCTGCTTGCCGCTCGGGTTGAACTCGGCGTCCTTCACGTGAAAGGCCTTGATGCGCGCGTGGTAGTGGTCGATGTAGGCCAGGTAGTCGAGCTGCTGCAGCAGGAAGTGGCTCGGGTCGTAGAGCAGGCAGGCGCGCGGATGCTGGCCGACGCGGTCGAGGAACATCTCGTAGCTCACGCCGTCGTGCAGGTCCTCGCCGGGATGGACCTCGTAGGCCACGTCGACGCCGGCGTCGTCGAAGGCATTGAGGATCGGCAGCCAACGCCGCGCCAGTTCGTCGAAGGCCTCGTCGATCAGGCCCGGTGGGCGCGGCGGCCACGAATAGAGATAGGGCCAGGCCAGCGCGCCGGAGAAGGTGGCGTGCGCCGATAACCCCAGGCGCGACGACGCGCGCGCCGCCAGCATCAGCTGCTGCACCGCCCACTGCTGCCGCGCCACCGGGTTGCCGCGCACTTCGGGCGCTGCGAAGCCGTCGAAGCCGGCGTCGTAGGCCGGGTGCACTGCCACCAGTTGCCCCTGCAGGTGGGTCGACAGCTCGGTGATCTGCAGCCCGTGCCGCGCCAGCGTGCCGCGCACCTCGTCGCAATAGGTCTCGCTCTCGGCGGCCTTCTGCAGGTCGAACAGGCGTGCATCCCAGGTCGGAATCTGCACGCCCTTGTAGCCGAGCCCTGCGGCCCAGCCGGCGATGGCGTCCAGCGAGTTGAAGGGGGCGGTGTCGCCGGCGAACTGCGCCAGGAAGATGCCCGGGCCCTGAATGGTCTTCATCGCGATGTCCTCATGGGTGTCGTCTCGGTGATCTTGTGGCCGAAAGCATACTTGGCGCGCCGTCCGACTCGCGGTGCGCGGGCCGTGACGCCACAATGGGCGCCTGTCTTTCCCTCACCGCTTCGCCCGCGCTCCAGACATGCAACAGACCGCCGCCGGCCGCCTCAAGATCGGCCTTTCCGCCTGCTTCCAGCACGCCGATCCGGCGCGGTCCCTCTTCACCAACAAGACCTTGCAGTACGTCGAGCAGTCCATCGCGCACTGGCTGATGTCGGCCGGCGCGATGGTCGTGATGGTGCCTTGCCCGACCGGGGAGACCGCGCGCGGCGACACCAAGCTGTCGCACTACGCGGAATGGCTCGACGGCGTCGTGATGCACGGCGGTGCCGACGTCTGGCCCGGCAGCTACGGCGAAGTGCCGCTGCGCGATGCGTGGGTGGGCGACCGCATCCGCGACCTGTACGACCTGGCGCTGGTCGAGGCCTTCGAGCAGGCCGGCAAGCCGATCTTCGGCGTCTGCCGCGGGCTGCAGCTCATCAACGTGGCCTTCGGCGGCACGCTGTTCCAGGACATCGAGACGCAGCATCCCAACGCGCTGCGCCACCGCGACCCGGTGAGCTACGACCAGAACTTCCACGACATCGTGATGGTGGAGAACACCCACCTCTCGCGCATGTATCCCGGTGTGCAGCACGCGCGGGTCAACAGCATCCACCACCAGGGCATCAAGGACCTGGCGCCGGGCTTCGAAGTCGAGGCCTGGAGCTACCCGGACCGCGTGCCCGAGGCGATCCGCAGGGTGAGCGGGCGTGCGGGGCGCGGCTACATCGCGGCCACGCAGTGGCACCCCGAGTTCCACAAGGCCGGCGGCACCATCAGCACGGTGGACGACACCGCCATCCTCAACGACTTCCTCGGCGCCTGCACCGCGGCGCGGGTGCAGCCGCACCGGCCGCACCACAGCACGCCCGGCAAGATCCGCGATCGGGCGGCGCGCATGCTGCGGCAGGCGCTCCTGCGGCGCTAACAGGCCCTAACGCTTCGTGTCAGTCCGGCCCACGCCGGCGTCGATGGTGCCGAACACCTCGACACCGCTGCGCGAGGCGCCGGTGGACCGGCTGTCGCCTGTCGGCAGGCCGCTGCAGCCCGAGGCCAGCAGCGCCACCAGCAGCGCGGGAACAAGCAAAAGGCGGGTCGAGATGTTCATGGTCGTCTCCAAAGGGTTCAACTGCTCAGGTGCTTGCCGACGATGCCGGCCAGCTCGAACATCGTCACCTGGTCCTTGCCGAAGACAAGCTTGAGCTTGTCGTCGGCATTGATGGCGCGCTTGTTCGCCGCGTCCTGCAGCCCGTTGGCCTTGATGTAGTCCCACAGTTTCTTGATGACCTCGGTGCGCGCCACCGGTTCGGCGCCGATCACCGCGGCCAGCGCCTCGCTCGGCTTCAGGCCGGCGCCGGGCTTGCGCGGCGCCTTGGGTGCGGCGGCTTTCTTGGCGGCGGGCGTCTTCGCTGCGGCGGTCTTCTTGGCCGCGACCTTCTTCGCCGGCGCGGCCTTGCCGAAGGTCTTGCGCGGCGGGAACTTGCTGCCGCCCTCGCGTGGCGCGAACTCGAAGGTCACCTTGCCCTCGTCCTTGTTCCAGACCAGGAAGGCCTTGAAGGCGCGGCGGGTGCGCATCGAGACGAACTTGTCGAGCAGGTCGGTCTTGCCGGTGGCCAGCAGCTTTTCCATCTGCGCGGGTTCCACCGGCTGTGTCAGGATCACCTTGCCGGTCTTGAAGGTGCAGCTCGGGGTCGGCTGCGCGTTCGTCGGCACCGACTTCTCGCAGACGTAGTTGGCGCCGTGCTCGAACACCGGGGCGCCGCAGATCGGGCACGGGCCCAGCGTGTCCTGCGCGCCGAAGTCGACAATCTCGCCGCTGTCGGCGTTGTCGTCGCCGAAGTCGAACTCCAGCTTCCAGTTCTTGCTCTCCTCGGCGTCGTACTTGAGGATGATCTCGGCCGTGAACGGCCAGCCCGCCTTGGAGCGGAAGCCTTCGAGCGGGCCGATGTGCTTGTCGCGCAGCAAGGCTTCCGCCTCCACCACCTCGAAGGTGCGGCCGGCGGGTGACTTGCCGAAGGAGAAGCCGCAGGCATCTTCGCCGGTGCCGGTTTTTCCGATGCATGCATAGCGACGGTAGTTCTCCTTCACCACGCCGCCGCAGTTGGGGCAGGGTGTCGCGAGCGTCGCGTAGTCCCCGGGCACGGTGTCGCGGTCGTACTCCTTGGCCTTCTTGACGATGTGCTGCGTCATCTCGGCGATCTCGCGCATGAAGTCGGCGCGGCTGAGCGCGCCCTTCTCCATCTGCGCGAGCTTGTATTCCCACTCGCCGGTGAGCTCGGCCTTGGAGAGTTCCTCCACGCCCAGGCCGCGCAGCAGCGTCATCAGCTGGAAGGCCTTGGCGGTCGGGATGAGCTCGCGGCCTTCGCGCAGCATGTACTTTTCGGCGATCAGGCCTTCGATGGTGGCCGCGCGCGTGGCGGGCGTGCCCAGGCCCTTCTCCTGCATGGCCTCGCGCAGCTCGTCGTCGTCGATGGTCTTGCCGGCGCCTTCCATGGCGCCCAGCAGCGTGGCTTCGGAGTAGCGCGCCGGCGGGCGGGTCTTCAGCGCCTTCATGTCGGCTGATTCGGTCTTCACCGTTTCGCCCGGCTTCACCACCACCAGGTTCTTGCCGTCCTTCTCGTCGTCGTCGTTGACGGCTTCCTTGCCCCAGATGGCGAGCCAGCCCGGCTTGACCAGCACCTTGCCGTCGCTGCGGAAGGGGTACTTCTTGCCGTTGGTTTCGACCGTGCTGATGCGGGTGGTCACCTGGAACTCGGCGCTCGGGAAGAACACCGACATGAAGCGACGCACGACGAAGTCGTAGAGCTTCTGTTCGGCGTCGGACAGGCCGCTGGGCGCCTGCAGCGTCGGGATGATGGCGAAGTGATCCGACACCTTGGCGTTGTCGAAGATGCGCTTGTTCGGTTTGACGTAGTTGCCGTCGACCGCCTGCCTGGCGAAGGGCGCCAGATGCTTCATGCCGCTGTCGGCGAGCATCTTCATCGTGTCCTTGACGACCGGCAGGTAGTCCTCGGGCAGCGCGCGCGAGTCGGTCCGCGGGTAGGTCAGCGCCTTGTGGCGCTCATACAGGCTCTGCGCCAGCGCCAGCGTGGTCTTGGCACTGAAGCCGAAGCGGCCGTTGGCCTCGCGCTGCAGCGAGGTCAGGTCGAACAGCATCGGCGAGGCCGAGGTGGTGGGCTTGCTCTCTTCGGTGACGGTGGCGGGCTTGCCGCGCGCGGCATCGGCGATCTCGGCGGCCTCGCGCTCGCGCCACACGCGGTCGGCGCGCATCTCGGGGTCGGCCACGCCATCGGGGCCGGGCGGCGGCTTCTTGAAGTTCGCATCGAACCACTTGCCCGGGTACTGGCCGGCCTCGGCCTGGAAGGCGCCGTGGATTTCCCAGTAGTCGCGGCTGACGAACTTGCGGATCTTCTCTTCGCGCTCGACCACCACCGACAGCGTCGGCGTCTGCACGCGGCCCACGGTGGTGAGGAAGAAACCGCCGTCGCGCGAATTGAAGGCGGTCATGGCGCGCGTGCCGTTGATGCCCACCAGCCAGTCGGCTTCGGAACGCGAGCGCGCGGCGTCGGCCAGGCCCTGCATCTGCGCCTCGGTGCGCAGCGACTCGAAGCCGTCGCGGATCGCCTGCGGCGTCATCGACTGCAGCCAGAGGCGCCGGACCGGCTTGTTCAGCGGGGTCTTGCCGCCGGCGTACTGCTCGATCAGCCGGAAGATCAGCTCGCCCTCGCGGCCCGCGTCGCAGGCGTTGATGAGCTGGGTCACGTCCTTGCGCTTGGCCTGCTTCACCACGGCGTTCAGGCGCGTCTTGGTCTTGTCGACCGGCTTCAGGTCGAAGTGCGGCGGAATGACGGGCAGGTTGGCGAAGCTCCACTTGCCGCGCTTCACGTCGAATTCCTCCGGCGCCTGGATCTCGACCAAGTGGCCGACGGCGCTCGTCACGACGTACTGCTCGCTCTCGAAGTACTCGTCGTGCTTCTCGAACTTGCCCGCCGTGGGCGTGAGGGCGCGGACGATGTCCTGCGCAACCGACGGCTTTTCTGCAATTACCAACGTCTTTGTCATCTGGGCTCTCTCTATACTTCGCTGCTCTCGCGTGCGTGCATACGCGCACGCGCACATGTGTGCACATTCAAACTATCAGACTTCGGCGATGCCTTCAAAAACCCCTCCGCTCCGTGGCCGCCGCATTCAGACCCGTCGATCGGGCGTCCATGGCAAGGGCGTGTTCGCCGCGCAGGACATCGCCGAGGGTGAAACGCTCATCGAGTACCTGGGCGAGGTGATCAGCTGGAAGGAGGCGCTGCGCCGCCATCCGCACGACCCGGCCCAGCCGAACCACACCTTCTACTTCCACATCGACGACAAGCGTGTGATCGACGGCAAGGTCGAAGGCAACGCCGCCAAGTGGATCAACCATTCCTGCGACCCGAACTGCGAAGCCGACGAAGTCGACGGCCGCATTTTCATCAAGGCGCTGCGCGACATCCCGGCCGGCCAGGAATTGAACTACGACTACGGCCTGGTCATCGACCTGCCCTACACGCCGGAGCTGCTGGCCGACTTCCCCTGCTGGTGCGGCTCTGCCAGCTGCCGCGGCACGCTGCTCGCGCCGAAGGACGAGGACAAGAAGAAGTCGAAGAAGCAAAAGAAGAAGGCCAAGGCCAAGAAGGCGGAAAAGAAGGCCGAAAAGGTCGACAAGAAGAAAGCCGAAAAGAAGGCAGAGAAGAAAATGGGCAAGAAGTTGCGCAAGCACGCTTCGCCCACGCCGGCCACCGAGGCCGCGGCCCTGGTGTGATGCACGCCGTGGCCGGGCCAGGGTTCGACGACCGGATCGCTGCGGCGGTCGCGCCGTATTGCCCGGGCTTCGCGGTCGAGCGCGTCGACGAAATCGACTCGACCAACACCGAGCTGATGCGCCGAGCGCGCGCCGGCAACCCGGCGCCGGTGCTGCTGGTGGCCGAGCGCCAGACCGCCGGCCGCGGCCGGCTCGGCCGCCCCTGGCAGAGCGCCCAAGACACGGCGCAGCCGGCCTCGCTGACCTTTTCGCTCGGCCTCCCGCTGGCCCCGAAAGACTGGTCCGGCCTCTCGCTGGCCGTGGGGGTGAGCGTGGCCGAAAGCCTCGATCCGACCGCATCGGCCAATGTGCGCCTGAAGTGGCCCAACGACCTGTGGGTGGACGACCGCAAGCTCGTCGGCATCCTGATCGAGACGGCCGTGCCGCAGGGTGATGCGGCGCAGCGCTACGTGGTGATCGGCATCGGCGTGAACCTCGGCCCGCGCGAGGCCGATGGCTTGCGCATGCCGCCGGCCTGGGTCCATGAATGGCGGCCGGACGCGACGCCTGGCGAATTGCTGTTCGATGTGGTGCCGCCGCTGGTCGCGACGGTGCAGGCGTTCGCCGAACGCGGCTTCGCGCCCTTCGCCGAGCGCTTCGCCGCGCGCGACGCCTTGCGCGGGCGCGAGGTGCAGTTGAGCGACGGCACCACCGGCCTGTGCGAAGGCGTTGGATGGGGCGGCGAGCTGTGTGTGCTGACGGCGGCCGGCCTGCAGCGCATCACCAGTTCCGACATCAGCGTGCGGCCGCGGGGCCTGGCCCTGCCATGAACACCCGTTGGCGTGTCGTCGTGGTGCTGCTGGTGCTGGCCAACGGGGGCTACTTCGCCTGGAGCCAGGGCGCCTTCGCGGCCTTCGGCTTCCAGCCGGCGCGCTTCAGCGAAAGCGAACCGCATCGCGTCGAGCGGCAGGTGCGGCCCGAGTTGCTGCAGATCCGAAAAGCCCCCTGAGGGAACACCGCCTCGCGACGTTCAGGCCGCGAGCTCGAAGCGCACGGTGACCCGCGTCCCGGGCAGCTGCTCGCCAGGGTGGGCGTCTTCCAGGCGCACGGTGGCGCCGTGCTGGCGCGCGATCTCGCGCACGATCGGCAGGCCCAGGCCCGAGCCGTCGGCCTCGTTGCCCAGCACGCGGTAGAACGGTTCGAAGACCAGTTCGCGGTCGGCCTCGGCGATGCCGGGCCCGTTGTCTTCCACCTGCAACAGCACGATGCGACCGAAGGGGTCGGCCAGCACGCGCGCCGTGACGATGCCGGTGCGTTCCAGGGCCGACGGCGTGTAGTTGAGTGCGTTGTCGACCAGGTTGCGCACCATTTCCTTGAGCAGCGTCGCATTGGCGCGCAGCACGACGCCGGCCGTGCCCGCCTCGGCCCCGTCGTAGCCCAGGTCGATGCGCTTCTCGATGGCACGCGGCACCGCCTCGCGCACCACCTCGATCGTCAGCCGCGCCAGGTCGCAGTTCTGCCAGCCGATCACGGCGCCACTGCTCTCGGCGCGTGCCAGCGAGAGCAACTGGTTCACCGTGTGCGTGGCGCGCACGCTGGCCAGGCCGATCTGCTTGAGCGACTGCTTGAGTTCCTCGGCGTTGGCCCCCTCGCGCTGGGCCAGGTCGGCCTGCATGCGCAGTCCAGCCAGCGGCGTCTTCAACTGATGCGCCGCATCGGCCAGGAAGCGCTTCTGCGTGGCGATCGAGTCGCGCAGCTTGTTGAGCAGCTCGTTGACCGACGACACCAGCGGTACCACCTCGAGCGGCACCGCTGACTCGTCGAGCGGGCTCAGGTCGTCGGGCCGGCGCTCGCGGATGCGCGCCTCCACCACCGACAGCGGTTTGATGCCGCGCACCAGCGCCAGCCAGATCAGCAACACCGCCAGCGGAAGGATCGCGAACTGCGGCAGCAGCACGCCCTTGATGATTTCGGTGGCGAGTACCGACTGCTTGGCGCGCGTCTCGGCCACCTGCACCAGCGCGGGCGGGTCGTCGTGGGCGCCGGCCACCCACAGCGACGCGATGCGCACCGCCTTGCCGCGCATCGTCGCGTCGTGCAGGTAGACCGTGCCCGGCGCGGTCGTCTCGTCGGCCAGCGGCGGCGGCACGTCGCGCTCGCCGCTGAGCAACTGCCCGCGCCCGTCGATCACCTGGTAGTAGACGACGTCCATGTCGTCGGCGCGCAGGATGTCGCGCGCGGGCTGCGGCAGCGCGAACTGGATGCGCCCGTCCTGCACCACCAGCAGCCGGGCCAGCGTCTGCACGTTGTTTTCGAGCGCCCGGTCGAAAGGGGCGTTGGCGATGCCCTGCGCCACCAGCCAGGTCACGCCGATGCTCACCGGCACCAGCAGCAGCAGCGGCGTGAGCATCCAGTCGAGGATCTCGCCGAACAGGGAGCGCTGCGCGCGCTGAAAGAGCTTCATCGCGCGGGGAAATGGCTCAGGCCTGGATCTTCTCGAGGCAGTAGCCGAGGCCGCGCACGGTGGCGATGCGCACCGGGCCCTTCTCGATCTTCTTGCGCAGGCGGTGGATGTACACCTCGATGGCGTTGATGCTCACCTCTTCGCCCCATTCGCAGAGCCGCTCGACCAGCTGGTCCTTGCTCACCAGCCGGCCGGCGCGCTGCAGCAGCACCTCGAGCAGGCCGAGCTCGCGCGCCGACAGCTCGATCATCTTGCCGTCGATGGTGGCCACGCGGCCGGCCTGGTCGTACACCAGCGGGCCGTGCTTGATGGCGTTGCTGGTGCCGCCCATGCCGCGGCGTGTGAGCGCGCGCACGCGGGCTTCGAGTTCCTGCAGCGAGAAGGGCTTGGCCATGTAGTCGTCGGCGCCGTGGTCCAGGCCCTTGACGCGTTCTTCCACGCTGTCGGCGGCAGTCAGCACCAGCACCGGCAGTTGCGAGCCACGAGCGCGCAGGCGCTTGAGGATCTCCAGGCCGTGCATGTTGGGCAGGCCGAGGTCGAGGATCAGCAGGTCGAATTCGCTGTTGGTCATCAGCGCGGCGTCGGCCTGCGTGCCGGTGGCCACGCGGTCCACCGCCGCCCCCGAGGTTCGCAGGCTGCGCAGCAGGGCGTCGGCCAGCACCTGGTCATCTTCTGCAATGAGGATCCGCATGAGCCACCTCCGGCTTGTGGGGCGCGTGTGTCGCGCCTTTGTTTGTCTCCGCGGCGAATTCTAGGGGCCGCACCGGCGGCCGCGCTTGTTCTGGCGCAGGTCTCGGTGCAAACCCCCGTCAACCCGCGTAGGCCTCCAGCCCCAGGGTGACCACCGTCGCGACCTCGTCGCCCACGCTCGCACGGAACTCGCCTTCGGCCTGTGCCACCGCCTGGCGGAAGGCTTCCAGCCACGCGAGCCCGTCGGCCGTGAAGCGCACCCGCCGCGCCCGCGCGTCCAGCGGGTCGGGCTCGCGCGTGACCAGGCCCCAGGCCTCGCACTGGTCGACCAGCGTGCCCATCGCCTGCTTGGTCATGCCGGCGCGCTCGGCCAGCTCGGTCAGGCGCGAGCCGCCGCGCGACAGGTGACGCGTGATGTGGATGTGCGCCGCGCTGACCTGCGCCCGCGCCGCCAGGTTCGACAGCGCCAGCGGCACGTCGGCGTCGTGCGCCATCAGCGCGAGCACGCGCTCGTCGAAGCGGCGCATCGCGTGGCCCAGCAGGCGGCCCAGGTGGGTCTGGCGCCAGGCGTCGGGATCGGTGGGAAACAGGGGCTCGACCATGGCGCCAAATGGTAAAGCAAACTGACTATAAATCGGGTTTACTTGAAAGTACGCACCGCTACACTACTGTTCAAGCATCCAGGCCTGTGGTTAAAAGCAGCGGGATGATTTCCAACACAACCCGTTGATATTCAAGGAGTTTTCTCATGGACGCACTCGTCAAGGGCAGCAGCATTTCGGTCGCCGGCAGCGAAAAGGCCAAGGCTCTGCAGGCCGCGCTTGCACAGATCGAAAAACAGTTCGGCAAGGGCACGATCATGCGGCTGGGCGAAGGCGAAGCGCTGGAAGACGTGCAGGTGGTGTCGACCGGCTCGCTCGGTCTGGACATCGCGCTGGGCGTCGGCGGCCTGCCGCGCGGCCGGGTCATCGAGATCTACGGCCCGGAATCCTCGGGCAAGACCACGCTCACGCTGCAGGTCATCGCCGAAATGCAGAAGCAGGCCGGCACTTGCGCCTTCGTCGACGCCGAACACGCGCTCGACGTGCAGTACGCCCAGAAGCTCGGCGTCAACCTGTCCGACCTCCTGATCAGCCAGCCCGACACCGGCGAGCAGGCGCTCGAGATCGTCGACTCCCTGGTGCGCTCGGGCGCCGTCGACCTGATCGTGATCGACTCGGTCGCCGCGCTCACCCCCAAGGCCGAAATCGAAGGCGAAATGGGCGACTCGCTGCCCGGCCTGCAGGCCCGCCTGATGAGTCAGGCGCTGCGCAAGCTCACCGCCACCATCAAGAAGACCAACTGCATGGTCATCTTCATCAACCAGATCCGCATGAAGATCGGCGTGATGTTCGGTTCGCCCGAAACCACCACCGGCGGCAATGCGCTGAAGTTCTACGCCTCGGTGCGCCTGGACATCCGCCGCATCGGCACCATCAAGAAGGGCGACGAGGCGATCGGCAACGAAACCAAGGTGAAGGTCGTGAAGAACAAGGTGTCGCCGCCGTTCAAGACGGCCGAGTTCGACATCCTGTTCGGCGAAGGCATCAGCCGCGAGGGCGAGATCATCGACATGGGCGTGACCGCCAAGATCCTCGACAAGTCGGGCGCCTGGTACGCCTACAACAACGAGAAGATCGGCCAGGGCCGCGACAACGCACGCGAATTCCTGCGCGAGAACCCGGCGCTGTCGCGCGAGATCGAGAACAAGGTGCGCGAGTCGCTGGGCATCCCGCTGCTGGCCGCCGAGGCCGGCTCGGCGGAAGCCAAGGCCGAGAGCGACGCCAAGGCCAAGGCCGACGCCAAGGCTGCCAAGGCGGCCGCCAAGGAATGAGCAGGCGCTGAATAGATGGGTTTTGCCGCACCGTCGCTCAAGGGCCGCGCCCTGCGGCTCTTGAGCCAGCGCGAGCATTCGCGCGCCGAGCTCGAGCGCAAGCTGGCGAAGTACGAGGAAGAACCCGGCACGCTGGCGCAGGCCCTCGACGAGCTCGCTGCCAAGGACTTCATCAGCGAGGCGCGGGTGGTGCAGTCGGTCGTGCACCAGCGCGCGCCGCGCATGGGTGCGGCGCGCGTGCGGCAGGAACTGCAGCACAAGGGCATCGCGCCCGCGGCCATCGCCGAGGCGGTGGCCGGCCTGCGTGACACCGAACTGGCGCGCGCCCGCGAGGTCTGGGCGCGCCGCTTCGAAACCCCGGCCGCCGATGCGAAGGAGCGTGCACGGCAGGCCCGCTTCCTGATGGCGCGTGGCTTCAGTGGGGACGTGGTCGCCAAGGTGCTGAATCCGAGTCGACACGACGACTGACGGCCGGCAGGGAGGGCGGCAGCTTCCAGCGTGGCCGGCCCGGAATTTGCATCACGCACTGCAAATGACCAAAAATTTTCGGCGTGAGGGTATATTTGTAATCAAATTTACTTTTTCGCCCACGAAGGGTGCACGCGCAGCGGCATGAACCCGACTTCTCCATCGATTCCTGGCACCACGGTGGCGCAACGCATCGCGCAGGAACTGCCGCGCCTGACGCGTTCGCACCGACAGGTGGCCGACTACGTGCTCACGCACCCGCTGCAGGTCGCGACGCTGCCGATCGACGAGCTGGCCGTGGCTGCAGGCGTCTCGGTGGCGACGGCCAACCGCTTTGCGCGGGCGCTGGGCTACGAGGGCTACGCCAGCTTCCGGGCCGAGCTGGTGCGCGGCTTCGAGCCGCTGATCGCACCGGTCGAGCAGTTGCGCGGCAACCTGGCGCTGCCGTCGACCGTGGCCGACGTGTTCGCCACGGCCCTGGAAGAAAGCCACCGCAACATCGAGGCGACCCGCCGCACGCTGGACTACGGCGCCTGCGAGCGCGCGGTGCAGCACATCCTGGACGCCCGCACGGTCTACATCGCCGGCTTCGGTGCCAGCGCCTGGCTCGCGGGGCTGCTGCACCATGGCCTCGACGCCTACTGCGCCGACCTGCGCCTGCTGCCGACGCCCAGCGGCGTGACGCACGGCGCCCGCTCGGTCGCGCGCGGCACGTCGCGCGATCTGCTGGTGGCCATCGGCTTCCCGCGCTACCTGACCGACACCGTCACGCTGGCCGGCATCGCGCGGGCACACGGCGTGCGGGTGCTGGTGCTGACCGACCGGCCCAGTTCCCCCTTGGCGCCGCTGGCCGATGTGGCCCTGTATGCGCAGACCGAAACCCGTTACCGTCCCAACTGCGAGACCAGCGCGCTGGCCGTGATCGAGGCGTTGAGCAGTGCGGTCGCCTTGCGCACACCGGGCGCCTTCCAGCTCGCCGGCAACGTGATGGAGTCGGTCGTGCCCTGGCTGCACGGCGCGCAAGCCCTGCGCGCGGCCGCGACGGCCCACAAGAAAGAGACACCATGAACACCACCCCCGTGATCGCCATTCATGGCGGTGCCGGCACCATCGCCGCCGTGGCGGCCGACGCCGCCAGCGCCCAGCCCTACCGCGACGCGCTGCACGCCATCGTCGCCGCCGCCCAGGCCGCCCTGCTGCGCGGCGCGCCGGCGCTCGACGCCGTCTGCCTGGCCGTCGAGATGCTGGAAGACTGCCCGCTGTTCAACGCCGGCCACGGCGCGGTCTTCACGCACGACGAAACGCATGAACTGGACGCCGCGGTGATGAACGGTGCCGACCTGCGCGCCGGCGCCATCGCGGGCGTGAGCCATATCCGTCGACCGGTGCGCGCCGCGCGTGCGGTGATGGAAGACGGCGCCCACGTGCTGCTCGCCGGTGCCGGCGCTGAGGCCTTCGCGCGCGAACGTGGGCTCGAGATGGTCGACCCGAGCTACTTCTCGACCGAGGCACGTCGCCAGCAACTGCACCATGCCCGCGCCGGCGATCGCGTCTCGCTCGACCACGACGGTGCGCCGCTGGCCGAGGGCAGCAAGTTCGGTACGGTCGGCGCGGTCGCGCTCGATCGGCACGGCCACCTGGCCGCGGCCACGTCCACCGGCGGCATGACCAACAAGCGCGTCGGCCGCATCGGCGATTCGCCGCTGATCGGCGCCGGTACCTATGCCGACGACGCCACCGCTGCCGTGTCGTGTACCGGCAGCGGCGAGATGTTCATGCGCGTCGTCGCCGCCTACGATGTCTGCGCGCGCATGCGCTATGCGGGCCAGACGCTGCAGGAAGCGAGCGACGCGGTGGTCATGCAGTCGCTGCCGACCATCGGCGGGCGCGGCGGGCTGATCGCGGTCGACCGGCTCGGCAACGTCTGCCTCCCTTTCAACACCGAGGGCATGTACCGCGCACATGCCCGTGGCGCCGAAGCGCCCCACACTGCCATCCACCGTTGAAACGGGTCGCCATGTCTGCCGTCCTCACTGCTCCGCCACCCGCCGTTGCTTCCGCGTCCTCGCTCACCCTGCCCGAGAGCCAGGTGCTGGCGGTCAACGACCTCAACGTCCGCTTCTCGACTTCCGAGCGCGTGGTCGACGCGGTGCGCCACCTGTCTTTCCACGTCGAGCGCGGCGAGACGCTGGCCATCGTCGGCGAGTCGGGCTCGGGCAAGTCCGTGACCTCGCTCGCGCTGATGCGGCTGGTGGAATATGGCGGCGGCCGCATCGTCGGCGGGCGCATGGCCTTCCGCCGCCGCAACGGCCACGTGCTCGACCTGGCGCGCGCGCCCGACGCCACGATGCGCGGCATCCGCGGCGCCGACATCGCGATGATCTTCCAGGAGCCGATGACATCGCTGAACCCGGTGTTCACCGCCGGCGACCAGATCGCCGAGGCCATCGCGATCCACCAGCACAAGGACCGCGCCGCCGCACGCGCCGAGGCGCTGCGCATGCTTGAACTGGTGCGCATTCCCGAAGCGAAGAACGTGCTTGACCGCTTTCCGCACCAGCTCTCGGGCGGCATGCGCCAGCGCGTGATGATCGCGATGGCGCTGTCGTGCAAGCCCTCGCTGCTGATCGCCGACGAGCCGACCACCGCGCTCGACGTCACCATCCAGGCGCAGATCCTCCAGCTCATCCGCGAGCTGCAGACCGAGATGCAGATGGGCGTGCTCTTCATCACGCACGACATGGGCGTGGTGGCCGAGGTGGCCGACCGCGTGCTCGTGATGTACCGCGGCGACAAGGTCGAGGCCGGCCCGTCGGAAGAGGTCTTCGCGCAGCCGCGCCATGCCTACACGCGCGCCCTGCTGTCGGCCGTGCCGCAGCTCGGCGCGATGCATGGCACCGACCTGCCGGCGAAGTTCGAGTTGCTCCGCGTCGATGGCGACGCGACTCCGGTGGCCGCCGTGCCGCAGGACACCGTGCGCGCCGACCAGCCGCCCATCCTGCGCGTGAAGGACCTGGTCACGCGCTTCGACCTGCGCAGCGGCATCCTCGGCCGCGTCACGCGCCGCGTGCATGCGGTGGAGAAGGTCAGCTTCGACCTGCATGCCGGCGAGACGCTGGCGCTGGTGGGCGAATCGGGCTGCGGCAAGTCGACCACCGGCCGCTCGCTGCTGCGCCTGGTCGAGAGCCAGCGGGGTGCGATCGAATTCAACGGCCGCAACATCCTCGAACTGCCGAAGAAGGACGTGCAGGCGCTGCGCCGCGACATCCAGTTCATCTTTCAGGACCCGTTCGCCTCGCTCGACCCGCGCGTGACCGTGGGCTACTCGATCATGGAGCCGCTGCTGGTGCACGGCATCGCGAGCGGCGACGAAGCGCAGGCGCGCGTGCGCTGGCTGCTCGAAAAGGTGGGCCTGCCGGCGGACCATGCGCAGCGCTATCCGCACGAGTTCTCCGGCGGCCAGCGGCAGCGCATCGCCATCGCCCGCGCACTGGCGCTCAACCCCAAGGTCGTGGTGGCCGACGAGTCGGTGTCGGCGCTCGACGTGTCGATCCAGGCGCAGATCGTCAACCTGCTGCTCGACCTGCAGCGCGAGCTGGGCGTGGCCTTCCTCTTCATCTCGCACGACATGGCCGTGGTCGAGCGCGTGAGCCACCGCGTGGCCGTGATGTACCTCGGGCAGATCGTCGAGATCGGCCCGCGCCGCGCGATCTTCGAGAACCCGCAGCACGACTACACCAAGCGCCTGATGGCCGCGGTGCCGGTGGCCGACCCGACGCGCCGCCACATCGGCCGCACGCTGCAGAAGGGCGAGATCCCGAGCCCGGTGCATCCGGTGGGCTACGAGCCCGATCTCAAGCCGCTGGTCGAGGTCGGTCCTGGCCATTTCGTCGCGCGGCATCCGATTGTCTGACCCAATTCAGTTTTCTCTTTTCAATCCCCACCCCAACCGACTTCAAAGGAGTCTTCGCATGTTCACCCAACGCCTTTCCCGCATCGCAGGCGCGCTGGCCCTGGCCGGCATCGCGCTGTCCGCCCACGCCGCCAAGGACATCGTTGTCGCGGTGCAGTCGAACTTCACGACGACAGACCCGTACGACGCGAACGACACGCTGTCGCAGGCCGTCGCCAAGTCCTTCTACCAAGGCCTCTACGGCTTCGACAAGGACATGAAGATGGTGCCGGTGCTTGCCACCGGCTACACGGTCAGCAAGGATGGCCTGGTCTACACGCTGAAGCTGCGCAGCGGCGTGAAGTTCCACGACGGCACCGACTTCAACGCCGAAGCGGTGAAGGCCACCTTCGACCGCGTGACCAACGCCGACAACAAGCTCAAGCGCTACAACCTCTACAAGAACATCGCCAAGACCGAGGCGGTCGACGCGACCACGGTCAAGTTCACGCTGACCGAGCCGTTCTCGCCGTTCATGAACACGCTGGCGCATCCGTCCGCCGTGATCATCTCGCCGGCGGCGCTGGCCAAGTTCGGCAGCAAGGGCATTGCGCAGAACCCGGTCGGTACCGGCCCCTTCAAGTTCGTCGAGTGGAAGTCGACCGACTACCTGAAGGTCGCCAAGTTCGACGGCTACTGGCGCAAGGGCTACCCGAAGGTCGACTCGATCACCTGGCGCCCGGTGGTGGACAACAACACCCGCGCCGCAATGATGCAGACCAACGAAGCGCACTTCGCCTTCCCGATGCCGCCGGAAGCCGCGCAGACGCTGCAGGGCAAGGCCAGCCTGGAAGTGACGGCCGCGCCGTCGATCATCCAGCGCTACATCTCGTTCAACACGCAGCAAAAACCCTTCGACAACCCGAAGGTGCGTGAAGCCATCAACTACGCGATCAACAAGGAAGCGCTGGTCAAGGTGGCCTTCTCGGGCTATGCGATCCCGGCCGAAGGCGTGTTGCCCAAGGGCGTCGATGGCGCGGTCAAGCTGGGCCCGTGGCCCTACAACCCGACCAAGGCGAAGGAACTGCTGAAGGAAGCCGGCTACCCGAACGGCTTCGAGAGCATCCTCTGGTCGGCCTACAACTACACGACCGCGCAGAAGGTGATCCAGTTCGTGCAGCAGCAGCTGGGCCAGGTCGGCATCAAGGTGCAGGTGCAGGCGCTCGAAGCCGGCCAGCGCGTCGAACGCGTCGAAAGCGCGCAAGACCCGGCCACCGCGCCGGTGCGCATGTACTACGTGGGCTGGTCGTCGTCGACCGGTGAAGCCGACTGGGCGCTGCGTCCGCTGCTGGCGTCGGAATCATTCCCGCCGAAGCTCTTCAACACGGCCTACTACAAGAACGACGAAGTCGACGCCGGCATCAAGAAGGCACTGGTCACGACCGACCTGGCAGCCAAATCGAAGATCTACGCCGACGTGCAGCAACGCATCTGGAAGGACGCACCCTGGGCCTTCCTCGTGACCGAGCAGCTGCTGTCGGTGCGCGCCCGCAACCTGGCCGGCTTCTACGTGATTCCTGATGGCAGCTTCAACTTCGACGACGTCGAACTGAAGTAAACGCGTCAACGCTGATCCGCGACGATGACTTCCTACATCCTCAAGCGCCTGCTGGGTCTGCTGCCGACGCTCTTCATCGTCGCGGTGCTGGTGTTCCTGTTCGTCCACATGCTGCCGGGCGATCCCGCGCGGCTCGCGGCGGGCGTCGACGCCAGCCCCGAGACGGTCGAACTGGTGCGCCAGGACCTGGGTCTCGACAAGCCGATGCCCCAGCAGTTCCTGAACTTCTTCGTGAACCTGGTGCAGGGCGACTTCGGCACCTCGCTGCGCTCGAAGCGCCCGGTGTCGACCGAGATCGCGGAGCGCTTCATGCCGACGCTGCTGCTCACCCTCACCAGCATGGTGTGGGCGGTGGTCTTCGGCATGGTGATCGGCATCGTGTCGGCCGTGTACCGCAACCAATGGCCCGACCGCATCGGCATGACGCTGGCGGTCTCGGGCATTTCCTTTCCCGCCTTCGCGCTGGGCATGCTGCTGATGCAGGTGTTCTCGGTGCAGCTGGGCTGGCTGCCCACGGTCGGTGCCGACACGTGGCGCCACTACATCCTGCCCTCGCTCACGCTGGGGGCGGCCGTCGCGGCCGTGATGGCGCGCTTCACGCGGTCGTCCTTCATCGAGGTGATCCAGGAAGACTTCGTGCGCACCGCGCGCGCCAAGGGCGTGAGCGAGAAGTGGGTGGTGCTCAAGCATTGCCTGCGCAACGCGCTGATTCCCGTGGTGACCATGATGGGCCTGCAGTTCGGCTTTCTTCTCGGCGGCTCGATCGTGGTCGAAGCCGTCTTCAACTGGCCGGGGCTGGGCCGTTTGCTGGTCGATGCGATCGACATGCGCGACTACCCCGTCATCCAGACCCTCGTGCTGCTCTTCTCGCTCGAGTTCATCCTGATCAACCTCGTCGTCGACGTCCTTTATGGCTTCATCAATCCCACCATCCGATACAAGTGAAGCGTCCGTGACGATGGCCGCCGCCGTGGCGGTGGTCGAGGCCGGCGTGCGCACACCGTGGAGCGAGTTCTGGCGCAAGTTCCGCATGCAGCACGTCGCCTTCGGCGCGCTGATCTTCGTCGTGCTGCTGGTGGGGGTCGCGGTGCTTGCACCGTGGATCGTGCCCTTCGACGCCGAGAACTTCTTCGACTACGACCGCATCAACCAGGGCCCGTCGGCCATGCACTGGTTCGGCGTCGACCCGCTGGGCCGCGACATCTTCAGCCGCATCCTGATGGGCACGCGCATCTCGCTGGCCGCGGGCTTCTTCTCGGTGGTGCTGGGCGCGATCATCGGCACCGTGTTCGGCCTCTTGGCCGGCTACTACGGCGGCTGGTGGGACCGCATCGTCATGCGCATCTCCGACGTGCTCTTCGCCTTCCCGGGCGTGCTGCTGGCGCTGGGCGTGGTGGCGATCCTGGGCAGCGGCATGGTCAACGTGGTGATCGCGGTGTCGGTGTTCAGCGTGCCGGCCTTCGCGCGCCTGGTGCGCGGCAACACGCTGGTGTTGAAGAACCTGACCTACATCGAGGCCACGCAGAGCATCGGCGCGAGCGACCGCACCATCCTGCTGCGGCACATCCTGCCGGGCACCATCTCGGCCATCGTCGTGTACTTCACGATGCGGCTGGGCACCTCGATCATCACGGCGGCGAGCCTGTCCTTCCTCGGCCTTGGCGCGCAGCCGCCGACGCCCGAATGGGGCGCGATGCTGAACGAGGCGCGTGCCGACATGGTCAATGCGCCGCACGTGGCGCTGTTCCCGTCGCTGGCGATCTTCTTCACCGTGCTGGCCTTCAACCTGCTGGGCGACGGCCTGCGCGACGCGCTCGATCCGAAGATCGACCGGCTGTAGCCATGGCGATGCCGGTTCCGCGCATCGGCCGCTTGCCCTCGGGTGCGCGCGATGCGATCACCGATGTGGCGGGCGTCACCGTCGGTCACGCGACGCTGGACGAGGGCGACGTGCAGACGGGCGTGACCGTGGTGCGGCCGCATGGCGGCGACCCGTATCGGCAGCGCGTGCCGGCGGGCTTCGCGGTGCTCAACGGCTTCGGCAAGAGCGTGGGGCTGATGCAGGTCGAGGAACTCGGCGTGCTGGAGACGCCGATCGCGCTGACCAACACCTTTTCGGTGCCGGCGGTGGCGGCGGCACAGATTCGCCAATGCGTGGCGGCCAACCCCGAATGCGGCCGCGACCTGCCGACCGTGAATCCGCTGGTCTTCGAGTGCAACGACGGCTATCTCAACGATATCCAGCGCATGGCGGTGGGCGAGACCGACTATCTGCGGGCGTGGTCGCACGCCGGCGTCGATGTCGCGCAGGGCGCGGTCGGCGCGGGGCGCGGCATGTCCGCCTTCGGCCTCAAAGGCGGCGTGGGCAGCGCCTCGCGCTGCGTGGCGATCGGCGCGACCCCCTTCACGGTGGGCGCGCTGGTGCTGGCGAACTACGGCCGTCCGGAACAGCTGACGGTGGCCGGCGACGCGTGGGGCCTGCGGCTTGCGGCGCAACTCGGCGCCTCGGACGCCAGCCCCGAGAAGGGCTCGATCATCATGCTGCTCGCCACCGACGCGCCGCTCGATGCGCGCCAGCTGGGCCGCCTTGCGCTGCGCGCCGGCGCGGGGCTCGCACGCACCGGCTCGGTCTTCGGCCACGGCAGCGGCGACATCGCGCTGGCCTTCTCGACCGCCTACACGCTGCCGCAGCACCCCGATGTGCCGATGCCCCCGGTCGCGCTGCTGCACGATGCGCTGCTCGACCCGCTCTTCCAGGCCGCGGCCGACAGCACCGAGCAGGCGATCCTGCATGCGCTGTGGTGCGCCGCGACCGTCACCGGCCGCGACGGCCATGTGCGGCGCGCGCTGTGCGATGTGCTGTCGCTTCCCAACGAACGGACCCCATGAAAATCCTCATCTCCACCGACATCGAAGGCGTGGCCGGCGTCTACCACCCGCAGCAGACCCGATCGGGCAACGGCGAGTACGAGCGCGCCCGCCGCTGGATGACCGACGAGGCCAACGCGGCCATCGCCGGCGCCTTCGACGGCGGCGCGACCGAGGTCTACGTCAACGACTCGCACGGCGACTTCCGCAACCTGCTGCCCGATGCGCTCGACCCGCGCGCGCAGGCGATCCAGGGCAAGCCGCGTTACCTCAGCATGGTGGCGGGTGTGGAGCTGGGCATGGACGGCGTCTGCATGGTCGGCTACCACGCACGCGCGCAAGGCGCCGGCATCCTGGCCCACACCATCAACAGCTTCGCCTTCGCGGCCATCGAATTCGACGGCCAGCCGATGAGCGAGGCCGGCCTCTACGGCGCGCTGGCGGGCGCGTACGGCGCGCCGGTGCTGATGGCGAGCGGCGACGACCTCTTTATCGAAGAAACGCGTCCGCTGTTCCCGTGGGCCACCTTCGTGCAGACCAAGCGAGCGACCGGTCAAACCAGCGGCATCTCGCTGTCGCCGGCGCAGTCGTGTGCGGCGATCCGTGCAGGCGTGGTCGAGGCCATGGCCGCGCGAACGGCGGCCCAGCCGCTCGTGTGGCCAACGCCGCTGCGCGTGACGCTGCGCACGCAGACGCCGGCGCTGGCCGACCTGTTCTGCCAGTGGCCGACCTTCGAGCGCGTCGCGCCGGTCGAACTGCGTTTCGCCGCGCCTTCGGTCGAGGCGGCGGTACGAATGCTCAATTGCTGCTCAGCGATGTCGGCCATGCTGCGGTAGCCCCTCTGCCAATGGCATGATCCCGCTCCAATCGGGGCCGCCACGCATGCGGACCCCTGGTCAATCAGGGAGGACCGTCATGTCATCGAATTCCAATGCCGCGCCGTCCATCGCGCGCACCGGGCTGAAGGCCGGTGCCGCCTTCGCCGGCTCGGCCATCCAGGGCCTCGTGCTCGCCTTCGTGCTGGGTGGCGGCGTGTTCGCGTTCTACGTCACGCAACTGAACGGGCCGGGCGCGCCTGCTGCGCGCGCGGGTGGCGCCGGTGCAGCGCTGGCGCTGCTGGTGTCACCCCCGTTGCTGGTGGCCACGCTGCTCATCTGCTTCATTCCGCTCTACGTGATGGTCGGCGTCGCGAACGGTCGCCGCAAGGCCATGCAGAAGGTGGTGGCCGACCATGGCGATGCGATGTCGCAGCGACTCGCCATCGCGATCGCCAGCCGCATCGAAGCCATGCCGCGCACGCATGGTGCGCTCCAGCGAACGGCCGATGGGCTGTCGCTCGACCAGCTCTGCAGCCAGGTGGCGCCGATGCTGGGGAAAGGGCGGGCAGTCCGCGCCGTGATCGCCTTCGTGCTGAAGCGTCTGCCGCTGTCCGACACGTTGACGGAGTGGCAACAGGCGCGCGCCGACATGCCCGATCAGCCCACGCCACCCGGCGTCGACAAGCCGACGGATCCGGCGCTGCGCGAATTGCTCACACGCCGCATTGCCGAGACGCTGAACGGCCTGGCAACGCCATCGCGCACGCCGCTCTACATCGCCCTCGCAGCGCATGCCGTGCTGCTCGGCATCGGCCTCTGGCTCGTGTGGTGAGCGGAGCGGACTTGAGCGGAGGGCTCAGAGCCCCAGCATCAGCTTCAGGTTCTGCACCGCGGCGCCGCTGGCGCCCTTGCCCAGGTTGTCGAGCCGGGCGATCACCACGGCATGGCGATGGTCCTCATTCGGGAACACCCGCAGCTCGAGCTGGTTCGTGTCGTTCAGCGCCGTGGGCTCGAGCTTGCCGTCCGGCGTCGGTGGCAGCACCGCGACGTACTTCTCCGGCGTGTTGCTCTGCGCATAGTGCGCGGCCAACACGTCGTGCAGGTCGCCGGCCTGGGGCTTGCCCGGCAGGTCGTCCAGGTGCAGCGGCAGCTGCACCAGCATGCCCTGCTTGAAGTTGCCCACCGACGGGATGAACACCGGCCGGCGCGTGAGCCCGGTGAACTTCATGATCTCGGGGATGTGCTTGTGCTTGAGGCCCAGCGCGTAGGTTTCGAAGGGCGGCGCCTCGCCCTTTTCATAGGCCTCGATCATGGTGCGGCCGCCGCCCGAATAGCCGCTGACCGAGGGCAGGGCAATGGGGAAGTCCTTGGGCAGCAGGCCGGCATCGACCAGCGGGCGAACGATGGCGATGGCGCCGGTGGCGTAGCAGCCCGGGTTGCCCACGCGCTGCGCCTTCGCGACGGCCTGCCAGTGGCCTTCGACCAGCTCGGGAAAGCCGAACACCCAGTCGGCATGCGTGCGGTGCGCCGTCGAGGCGTCGATGATCTTGGGCTTCTTGCCAGGGAGCTGGTCGATGAGCGCGACCGATTCGATGGCCGCGTCGTCGTGCAGGCAGAGGATGACGAGGTCGACGCCGGCCATCAGGTCACGCTTGGCGTTCGCGTCTTTTCGCAGCTCGGGCGCGATGCTGACGAGTTCGATCTGGGGCATCTTCGCGAGCCGCTCGCGAATCTGGAGGCCGGTGGTGCCGGCTTCGCCGTCGATGAAGACCTTGGCCATGGTGTTTTTACCGATTGAGGGCTACGTGATGACCGCAGGCGCACGCGCGCCGTTGGTGCGGCGCACCATGATACAGTCGCCTGTTGTTCCCGCCCCCGCCCTCCGGTGCGCCGTGGCCCGTGAACAACAGCCACATCCCTCTCCTGTTTTCAACCTCCGTTCCGAGAGACACCTCATGAAGATTCACGAGTACCAAGGCAAGGAAATTCTTGCCAAGTTCGGCGTGCCCGTGCCGCGCGGCATTCCGGCATACACGGTCCAGGAGGCGGTCGAGGCCGCCCAGAAACTTGGCGGCCCCGTGTGGGTGGTCAAGGCCCAGATTCACGCGGGCGGCCGCGGCAAGGGCGGCGGCGTCAAGGTCGCCAAGACCATCGAGGACGTGAAGCGCATCGCCGGCGAAATCCTGGGCATGCAGTTGATCACGCACCAGACCGGCCCCGAAGGCCAGAAGGTCCGCCGCCTCTACATCGAAGACGGCGCCGACATCAACAAGGAATATTACATTTCCGCCGTGACCGACCGCGCGACCCAGAAGGTCGCGTTCATCGCGTCGAGCGAAGGCGGCATGGACATCGAGGAGGTGGCGCATTCGTCGCCCGAGAAGATCATCACGGTCTTCGCCGACCCGCAGCTGGGCCTGACCGACGCGCAAGCCAAGGAAATCTCCGACGGCATCGGCATGCCGGCCGATTCGACCGCGCAGACCGTCGACATCCTCAAGAAGCTCTACACCTGCTACATGGAGACGGACGCCTCGCTGGTCGAGATCAACCCGCTCAACCGTGACAGCAAGGGCAACGTGATGGCGCTGGACGCGAAGTTCAACTTCGACCCGAACGCGCTGTTTCGCCACCCTGAAATCGTGGCGCTGCGCGACCTCGACGAAGAAGACGCGGCCGAAGTCGAAGCCTCGAAGTTCGACCTGGCCTACATCTCGCTCGACGGCAACATTGGCTGCCTGGTGAACGGCGCCGGCCTGGCGATGGCCACCATGGACACCATCAAGCTGTTCGGCGGCGAGCCGGCCAACTTCCTGGACGTGGGCGGCGGTGCCACCCCCGAGAAGGTGACCGAAGCCTTCAAGATCATGCTCAAGAACAAGAACGTCAAGGGCATCCTGGTCAACATCTTCGGCGGCATCATGAAGTGCGACACCATCGCCACCGGCGTGATCGCAGCCTGCAAGGCCGTGAACCTCTCCGTGCCGCTGGTCGTGCGCATGAAGGGCACGAACGAAGTCGAAGGCAAGAAGATGCTGGCCGATTCGGGCCTGCCCATCATCAGCGCCGACACGATGGCCGACGCGGCCCAAAAAGTGGTTGCGGCAGTCGCCAAGTAAGGAACAAGTCATGTCGATCTACATCAACAAAGACACCAAGGTCATCACCCAGGGCATCACCGGTAAGACCGGTCAATTCCACACGGAAAAGTGCCAGGAATACGCGAACGGCAAGAACGCCTTCGTCGCCGGTGTGAACCCGAAGAAGGCCGGCGAGTCGATCTTCGGCATCCCAATCTTCGGTTCCGTCAAGGAAGCCGCATCGCAGACCGGCGCGACCGTGTCGGTGATCTACGTGCCGCCTCCGGGCGCCGCTGCCGCGATCTGGGAAGCCGTCGAAGCCGACCTGGACATGGCCATCTGCATCACCGAAGGCATTCCGGTCAAGGACATGCTCGAAGTGCGCAACAAGATGAAGGCCAAGGAAGCCGCCGGCGGCAAGAAGACGCTGCTGCTCGGCCCGAACTGCCCCGGCCTGATCACGCCCGACGAAATCAAGATCGGCATCATGCCGGGTCACATCCACCGCAAGGGTCGCATCGGCGTGGTCTCGCGCTCGGGCACGCTGACCTATGAAGCCGTGGCACAGCTGACCGAAATCGGCCTGGGCCAATCGTCGGCAGTCGGCATCGGCGGCGACCCGATCAATGGCCTCAAGCACATCGATGTGATGCAGGCCTTCAACGACGATCCGGACACCGACGCCGTCATCATGATCGGCGAAATCGGCGGCCCGGACGAAGCCGACGCGGCCCGCTGGTGCAAGCTGAACATGAAGAAGCCGGTGGTCGGCTTCATCGCCGGTGTCACGGCGCCTCCGGGCAAGCGCATGGGCCACGCCGGCGCGCTGATCTCGGGCGGTGCCGACACGGCCGATGCCAAGCTCGCCATCATGGAAGAGTCGGGCTTCACCGTGACGCGCAACTTCTCGGAACTGGCCAAGCTGCTCAAGGCCAAGCTGTAAGACTCGCGTCCCGTCCCACACACAAACGAAGAGCGCTCGCAATCCATATTGCGGGCGCTTTTTCTATACATAACAGTGGAATAGAGACATGGAACTCCTTCAAAGCGCCGACTTCTGGATCGGCCTGATCAAGATTGTCTGGATCAACATCATTCTTTCGGGCGACAACGCGGTGGTGATCGCGCTGGCCGCCCGCTCGCTGCCGCCCGAGCAGCAGAAAAAAGCCGTGCTCTTCGGCTCGGGCGCGGCCGTGGTGCTGCGGATCGTGCTGACGGTGGTGGCGGCCAAGCTGCTGGCGCTGCCTTTCCTGCAGATCGTCGGCGGCCTGCTGCTGCTGTGGATCGGTCTGCAGTTGCTGGGTGACGAGGAAGAGGGCGACGGCGAGGGCAAGGAATACGGCAGCCTGATGGCGGCCGTGCGCACCATCCTGATCGCCGACCTGGTGATGAGCCTGGACAACGTGATCGCTGTGGCGGCCGCGGCACAGGGCGACACCACGCTGCTGATCCTGGGCCTGGCCATCAGCATTCCCTTGGTGATTTTCGGCAGCACGCTCATGATCAAGCTGATGGAACGTTTCCCCATCATCGTGATGCTCGGCGCGGCCCTCATCGGTTGGGTCGGCGGCGAAACCATCGTCAGCGATGTCTTCCTGCGCGATGTGCTGGCCGCCAACCCGTGGCTCCACTATGCGGCTGCGGCGGCCGGTGCCGCCTTCGTGGTGTTCGTCGGGCGCTGGCTCGGGCGCCGCGCTGCCCACAGGCCTGCACACTGACGCACCGCACGCGCCCCTTGTCGTAGCTCTTCAATGAACCGCCCCGATCCCACTCCTTCGTCCCTCCAGGACAGCATCCGGTCATGGGATTTCGCGGCGCTCACCGACGCGGGGCGGGTTCGCGCCAACAACGAGGATGCGATTGCCTTCGACGCCTCCCTCGGCCTGGCCATCCTGGCCGACGGCATGGGCGGCTACAACGGCGGCGAAGTGGCCAGCGGCATGGCGATCGCCCTGCTGCAGGCCAGCTTCGGGCGCTGGCTGGCGCATGCGGGCGTCGACGCGCATGTGCGCGCCATCAAGCGCGCCCTGCAGGCAGGCACGGACGAGGCCAACGCCGCGATTCTCGAAGCCGGCGTTGCGAACATGCAACTCCAGGGCATGGGCACGACGCTGGTGCTGGGCGCCTTCGGGCCGCAGCGGGTGGTGGTCGGCCACATCGGCGACTCGCGCTGCTACCGGTTGCGGGACGGTCGGCTCGACCTGCTGACGCGCGATCACTCGTTGCTGCAGGAGCAACTGGATGCCGGCCTCATCACGCTGGCGCAGGCGGCGCAGTCGCCACACCGCAACCTCGTCACCCGCGCGATGGGCATCGAGCCTTCGGTCGACCTGGAGATGCACGACCACGAGGCGCAGGTCGGTGACCTGTACCTGCTTTGCTCCGATGGCTTGAGCGAGATGGTGAGCGACGCGGAGATTTGCACGCTTCTGTTACAAAACTGCGACTTATCGCAGAAAGCACTACTTTTGGTTGCAGCTGCGAACGACAATGGTGGCAGGGACAATATTTCGGTCGTCCTCGCACGGGCTGCCGGTGACGAATCGGTGCGAGCCCAGGGGTAAAGAGGCCCAGGAATCTGCCGTTCCGCAGGCCCGCTGATACAAACAGGCAGTTCAGGAGTCGGCCATGCCGAAAATGATCGTTTCGATCGATGGGGTTGTCATCAAAGAAGTGACGCTCGCAAAGGACCGGACCACGTTGGGTCGGCGGCCTTACAACGACATCGTGATCGACAATCTGGCGATCAGCGGCGAGCATGCCGTGCTGCACATGATCGGCGGCGACGTCTACCTTGAAGACCTCAACAGCACCAACGGCACGTACGTCAATGCCCGCGCCATCAAGAAGCAGGCGCTGGAGAACAACGACGTCATCGAGGTCGGCAAGTACAAGATCCGCTACCTGGCCGGCGGCGAGCCGGGCGCTGTCGCGAGCGGGCCGGTCCGCGTCGGGCCGCCCATTGCCTCCGGGCCCATTCCCCTGTCGAGCGCGCCCACCGTGTCGTCGCCGCTGGGCGGGCCGGTCGCTGCGGCCGCCATCCGCGTCCTCTCCGGCGTCGGCGCCGGACGCGAAATGTCCCTGGAAAAGGTCGTCACCACCATCGGCAAGCCGGGTGTGGCAGTCGCTGCCGTCACGCGGCGCCTGCACGGCTATGTCGTCGCTCCGATCGACGGTGGCACCACGCTCAATGGCGAGCTGCTGGGCAACGAGGCCGTCGCCCTGCAGGACGGTGACGTGCTCGAGCTGGGCGGCACGCGCATGCAGTTCGTCCACGCCTGAGGCGGCGCGGCCCCACCGAGATCGGCGCTGCGCGCCATGAAAGCGCTGCGCCAGCACTGGCTGCGGATCCTCATCACGCTGGTTCCCGTGGTCATGGCGCTGGCCCATGCAACGGGCGCGTGGCGCTCCCCCTTCGTCGAACCCTTCGACAACTTCATCTACGACGCACGGCTGCGGCTGACCATGCCGCGCACGCTCGACCCCCGCATCGTCATCGTCGACATCGACGACCCCAGTCTCCAGCAACTGGGCCAGTGGCCGTGGAGCCGCGACAAGCTGGCGCGCCTGACCGACGAGCTCATGAGCCGGCAGCAGGCGGCGGTGCTCGGCTATGACGTGCTCTTCGTCGAAGCCGACGGCAGCTCCGGTCTTGCGACCCTGCGCGGCCTGGCCGAGGGAGCGCTGAAGGACAACCCGGCCTTCGCCGTGGCGCTGGAGCGCATTGCGCCGAGCCTCGACTACGACGTCACCTTCGCGCAGTCGCTGGCCAGGCAGCGCGTGTCGCTCGGCTATTACTTCACGCAGACCGACAAGCCGCATGCCAAGGGCATGCTCCCGGCACCGGTGCTGTCCACCGAGGCCTTCCCGCGCGGTCAGGCCTACGCCACGCGCTGGAACGGTTTCGCCGGCAGCATCGCGCCGCTGGCCACCGCGGCGCCGGCCAGCGGCTTCATCAATGTGCTGATCGAATCCAGCGAAGACGGTGTGGTGCGCGCCGCGCCGTTGCTCGCGCGCTATGACGGCGACGCGGCGGCGCCGGGCTTCTACGAGTCCCTGGCCTTGGCCGTCTATCGGCTGGCGAAGGGCGCGCCGCCGGTCCGGCCGGCGTTCACGCCGAACGCCCTGCAGCACTCGCCGGTCCTGCTCGAGGCGGTCGTGCTGGGCACGCCGGCAGCGCCGCAGTTGCGGGTGCCCGTCGACCAGAGCGCCAGCCTGCTCGTGCCCTACCGCGGGCCCGGCGGCGCGCGCGGCGGGTCGTTCCGCTACGTGGCCGCGGCGGACGTGCTGGCCGGCAAGCTCGCGCCCGCCGAGTTCAAGGACAAGATCGTCCTGGTCGGCGCCACGGCGCCAGGCTTGCAGGACCTTCGCGCGACACCGGTAGGCGCAGCCTTCCCTGGCGTGGAAGTGCACGCCAACATCATCTCCGGCCTGCTCGATGGCCGGTTGCCCTTCGTGCCCGACTACGCCCCCGGCTACGACGTGCTGGTGCTGCTCATCGCCGGGCTCACGCTGGCCCTCGGCATGTCGATGCTGCCTGCGTCGCGTGCCGTGCTGCTGGGTGCGGCCGTCGGCACCGTGGTGGTCGGCCTGAACGCCGTGCTGTTCGCCAGCTTCGGGCTGGTGCTGCCCCTGGCGGTCGCGCTGATGATGATGGCCATGGCCTTCGTGCTCAACATGAGCTGGGGCTACTTCGTCGAGGCGCGCGCCCGGCGCAGCCTGGCACGGCTCTTCGGCACCTATGTGCCGCCGCAGCTGGTCGACGAAATGCTCGCCCGCCCCGAGCGCTACAGCATGCGGGCCGAGAGCAAGGAACTCACGGTGATGTTCTGCGACATGCGCGGCTTCACGCAGCTGTCCGAGTCGATGGCGCCGACCGAGCTGCAGGCTTTTCTCAATGCCGTCTTCAGCCGGCTCACCGACATCATCAACGCCCACCGTGGCACGGTCGACAAGTACATGGGTGATTGCGTCATGGCCTTCTGGGGCGCGCCGGTCGACACGCCGCACCATGCGACCCTGGCTGTCCAGGCGGCGATCGAGATGGTCGCGGCCGTGCAGGAAATCAACCGCACCCACCGCGGCACCGGGCGCCCCCAGATCAGCGTGGGCATTGGCCTCAACACCGGCGTCATGAGCGTCGGCGACATGGGCTCCGCCGTGCGCCGCAGCTACACGGTCGTCGGCGACGCCGTCAACCTGGCCGCTCGGCTCGAGAGCCTCAGCAGCCACTACGGCACGCAGATCCTGGTCGCCGAAACCACGCGGAAGGCCGTGCCCGCCTATGTCTGGCAGGAACTCGACCGGGTCTACGTCCGCGGCAAGGCCCATGCCGTGGCCATCTTCACGCCGGTCGGGCGCGGCGGCGACGTGGGTGTGGCGCAGCGGGCACAGCTCGAGCGATGGGCATTGGTGCTTTCGGCTTACCGCGCGCAGCAATGGGCGGAAGGGCGGACCCTGCTGGCGCCTTTGCTGGCCGCGGATACGAAAAAAGTCCTTTACCAGCTTTACGCGAAGCGTTTAGCCTCCATGGCATTGCAGCCCAAAGACCCGAACTGGGACGGCGCAATCCGCTTCGATACCAAGTAACCAAGGGTCTTACACAATGCAGGTGCGTGTGCTCGGCTGTTCTGGCGCCATCGCCAAAGACTGCCGCACGACATCCTTTCTGGTCGACGACGACCTTCTCGTCGACGCCGGCACCGGCGTCGGCGACCTCACGCTCGAGCAGATGGCCGGCATCGACGACGTGCTGCTCACGCATTCGCACCTCGACCACATCGCGGCCCTGCCGCTCATGATCGACGCCATCGCCTCCCGCCGGGTACAGCCGCTGCGGGTGCATGCGCTGCGCGCCACCATCGAGGCGCTGCGTGCCCACGTCTTCAACAACGTCATCTGGCCCGACTTCGCCAGCATCCCCAGCCGCGAGGCGCCCTTCGTCAGCTTCCACGACATCGCCGTCGGCCAGACCCTGCAGCTCGGCAGCCGCCGCCCCAAGGCCATCGAGGTGCTGCCCGCCGTGCACACCGTGCCCGCCTGCGGCTACGCCGTGCGCTGCGCCGCGAGCCAGGGCCCGCACTGGGTCTTTACCGGCGACACCGAACGCAACCCGCCCTTCTGGGAACGCGTGAACGCGCTCGACGTGGCCATGCTCGTCATCGAGACCGCCTTCAGCGACCGGGAACAGGCCCTGGCCCAGCGCAGCCTGCACCTGTCACCCGCCAGCCTGGTCGACGAGCTCGCCCATATCGCCCCCGGCCGGCAATACCCGATCTACATCACCCACACCAAGCCAGCCGAGACCGGCGAAATCATGAGCCAGATCGACGCCATCACCGCGGACTGGCAAGCGCGTGGCGTGGCGGAGCACGACATCCGGTGGCTGCAGACGGCGAGCGTGCTGACCGTCTGAGTCGGACAGCGCAGTCGAAGGCGCTGCCATCGACACTTTCGGCAGGAGTGACAGGATTTGTCAGGGCATGAGGCCTCAAAGCAACGCGATCTGTCACATCATGTAAGTGAAACGTGAAGAACTGCACGTCTGCACGGGCCTGACGGCGCTTCAGGTGGTTGGCACAGTAGCTGCGGTTAGAAGACCGCACCGGGGGCGACCCGGGCCCCGTCAACCAACCTGGAGTAAGTAATGAACCGTCGTTCCATCGCACGCAACGTGCAAAAGGGTTTCACCCTGATCGAGTTGATGATCGTTGTGGCGATCATTGGTATCTTGGCTGCCGTGGCTCTGCCGGCATATCAGGATTACACGGTGCGAGCACGTGTAACGGAAGGTCTGGCATTGGCTTCCGGTGCGAAAACTGCCGTCGCTGAAAATGCGGCTCAAGGGGCCAGTTTCTATTCTGGTTGGACAGTTCCGACCGCGACTGACAATGTGTCTGCCGTCGCCATCGATGCGACCACTGGTGCCATTACGATCACTTACACCACGCGTGTTGGGCCTACGACCGCCAACAGTTTGACGCTGACCCCCACCTCTGGTGCTGCTGCGCTCGTGGGAACCGCCGGAACTGCCCCGACTACGACGACACCTGGATCGGGTGGCTCTTCCACTGTTCCTCAAGGCGGCTCGATCAATTGGCAATGCCGCCCCGCTGCCACTAACCCCATCCTGCCGAAATTCCTGCCGGCATCCTGCCGCGCCTGACGCTAGGCTCTCACGATCAGCCGCCTTTAGGCGGCTTTTTTTGGGCCTGTCACTTGAAGTGTTCGGCACGACAGTCGTTCACACCTAGCTGGGCTTCCTAAGAAACCGCCCTGCGCTCCTGAGCAGGATGCCCGAATGTCAGGTGAACAAACTGCAGGCTGGTGTTGAGCTTGGGTTCGCAGTTTTTCTACGGTCGCCCGTTCGTCTCCAGCCAAGCAACGCTGCGCTCGACCACCCAGCGCTCTAGGCATGTGAGGCTTGCTGCGCTCGGCGATCTGCACTGTGAGGTGCTGGCCCAGTATCTCCTCCACTCCCAGCGCAAAGGGCCGTCCCACGCAGCCGCTGTACTCAGTGGCTTGGCACCTGGCTCAGGCTCCGCAATGGCGCATCGCCTACAGCACTCCTGCGGTCTGTCACCTCGGCTGTGTGCACCGCAATTTGCGCTGCGCCCCAGTTTCTCGCGAGCCACCAACCTGATGTGTTTAGAGCCCGCTCCACTTGGCAAAGTACGGACGCAGCGTGCGCCATTTGGGGAAGTCGCTTGGCAGCAAGCCGTCCCCTGACGGCCGCTTCGCAGCAGATACAACATCGCGCTTCCCAGTTGGGGAGTTAGTGTGCGGACGCACGCTCTGCAGCAGCGGCAAGATTCCTTGAACCTCTATCGATCAAGCTCGGCGATCTTGACATCAATCCACCGTCGGCACTTCCCGCCAGTTCAACAGCCGCACACCCAGGCCTGCAGGCAACTCAAATGGCTCCTTCTTGCGGTCCGCATTGTTGGTGCCGGTGATCTGACGCACCGAGCCATCGATGTTCACGAACTTGATGTCCGTGATCGTGCTGGTGTATTCGGAGTAGCCGATTCCGGTAAGCACTGACCGTCCTGTCGCCAGGTCCACCGAGTACAGCCGGCTGCGTCCGGACGGGCTGCAAGCGTCGGCCGTGGTCAGCATCGGTGCGAAGGACACGATGCCGCTGAATGTGGCCGGGTTGGTCACCATCCGCCAACCTACGCCTGTGGCGGCGTCGTTTCCGAGGTCGATGTACCAGCCGCGGGACGACGCCGACAGCGTGACGCCAGTGGTCAGGTTTGTGACCTGGGTGAGTTGCGAACGGGTAACCGGCATCGTCTCGTCCACGGGGCGGAAGCCGCTGATCGTCCCATCCAGCACGCTGTAGAAGCTCTGTGCCCGGGTCGATCCGATGTCGACGGCGTCCAGCAGCTGGCCGGTTCCGAACATCACGAAGCGCTTGCGGGTCTGCGGCTGGATCTCGATCAATGGTGGCGTGGTGATGGGCTGCGCCACAGGCGTCGCCGACCCATCGCTTGCCTGCACCAGCTTGGTCGCGGCAGGGTAAGGCGTCGAGGTCCCGCGAGCGGCGGTCACATCGAAGCGCCACAGCTGGCCGTCCAGGTCGCCGGCGTAGAAGGCGTCGGCGGTGTTGTCGCTGAAGTCCTGGACGTAGGCCGAGGCGTGTGCCAACCCGTTCGATGCGCTGCCAGTGCTGACCTTCTCCAGAAGGGCCCCAGTTCGGGGGTTGACGAAATAAAGGTAGCCGTTGCCGCCACCGCCATCGTTGTTGTAGCCCGAGGTCAATACGACCACCCAGCCGTACTTCTTGGTCTTGACCACGTTGGGTGCGCCGAAACTGAAGCCCATGGTGGGGTCGGTGAACTCCCATAGCACTTTCCCCGCCGCGATCGCTTCGGTGGTCATGGTCGTGGGGTCGCTCACGTCGATCGCGTAGAAGCTGCGCCCGCCCTTACCGAGTCCCCCGATGAGGATGGAGCGCCAATCGGAGGTCGCGACATTGGTCGTCGTGAAAGTGCCGCCCGCATGATTGAAGTCGACGTCGAACACCTTCGGCGTCGCATCGACGTAGTAATGGTGCTGGTAGTTCGGGCTGCCCAGCTGAGCCAGTCCGTCGGCCTGCGGCGTTCCATTCGGGCCGCTGATGACGGCGCTGGGCACGTAGGCGAACTGTTCCGTCCCGTTGCTACCGTTGAAGGCATGCAGCATCCCGTCGTTGGCCCCGACGTAGACCATGGTCGGCCGCGCCGCCTTGGCCGTCTTGAAAGCCGTGTAGCCCGGATTGATCGATTCCGAGAAGGATTTGCTGGGCGGCCCCACAGGCGTCACTTTCGAGTTGACGACGTCCCCAAGCAGCAACGCGCGTTTGCGATAGGGCTTACTCCCGTCGCTGTCGGTCTTCTCCATGCTCCGATCGCCACGCAGGTAGTTGAGGTAGTTGGCCCTGTCGCTGCCGCCACCGTAAGAAGTGTTCAGGGAGTTGGCCTGCGCAGTACTCAGGCTGTCCAGGCGAAACGGCACACCGAGCGAGCCATTCCAGGTCATGATGCGGCGGTTGGTATGCCAGCCGTCGCCATTCAACTGCGCCGGCAGCGTTGTGGAGGTGCTCCAAAGCGTGGCCCCGCCCGGTGCCGGGTTGCCCTGCGCGTCGAAGGTGATCTGGGTCGCGGTCACGATACCGGTCCAGTCCTTCGAATCGTATTGGGCGCCATAGGACGCCACGCCGCTGGACTGCGCGTCGACGCTCGAAAGCGAGAACGAGGTGGTGTAGGCATCGATGTCGCCGGAGATGCGTTCGAAGGCCTGCTTTAGGCCGGCCACCATGGTGTCGGGGCGGCCCGCCGTGAAGTAGTTGTCGGGGCGTTTGACGTTGCCTGGCAGCAGATCACCTGTGGTGGTCCACCAATCGTCCGGGATGCTTGCGGCAGTCACGGTGTCTGGGTTGAAGGTGAGGGGCAGCTTCTTCTGGTTGAGGCCGCCGAACTTGGCCGCCATGTAGAACTTGTTGTTGGCCACGAAAGGCGCCTCCAGCACGTCGACCCAGTACGTCTGCACGGTCTGTTTACCCGTCAGGTCGCTGCGGATGTCCTTGGTGTTGGCGTAATAGGCCATGCCCGCCATGTAGTCGGTGGAGTAGGCGGAGCCGGTTGCCGCTGTTGCCCTGTTTTCCCCCAGGCCCTGCAGGCTCTTGACCTTGTTGGTAGATGTGACTGCGTCCGCGACAGCTGCGTTGTTCGTGAAGTCGGCGCGCACCTCCGTCGGCATGGTCGGCTCGTGATCGGTGAGCGTGTTGCCGGGCACGTTCTTGTCACGGTGTGTATAGATGTCGCCGATGCCCAGCACGAAATTGCGCTGGCATGAGTACTGGATCGGGTCGCCCCAATTGGTGATGACCGGGAAGCCATCGACCCATTTGGTGCGCGTGGCAGCGTTGCTTGCCCCGCTCATGTCGCTCCAGGCGGGCACGTTGCCCAGATTGCGGTAGTAGCGCAATGCCGCATAAAACAGTTCATTGACCGGGTCGATAGCCTTGTAGGTTCCAGGCATGAGCTGCCCGAACTTGTTGAGGTAGTTCATCACGCCGCTGTCCTGCACCGTGGCGGCGGTCGTGTTGGTGGCGTCGGTCGGGTCTGGGTTGCGCAGGAAGACGCCGGTGTTGGCGTCCCACTCGCGTCCGGCGTTGATCGCTGGTACCTGGCCTGGCACCGGGTAGGTGGGCCCGACGAACTTCTGCCGTGCTCGCAGCACCGCGCCGTCGCGGTATTCGTTGTCGTCGTTCAGATAACCGAAGGCGCTGTAGCGCATCTTGTCGGCGTATTGCTGGATCAGCCCCTCGGGCTTGTAGTTGCTGCCGTAGGCCTTGCAGTTTCCTTCCAGTCCACCCGCGGCAGCCGAAGGGTCGCACACCTTCACGCGCACCGTGTAATCGTTGGTGCCCGAGTCGTCACTGAAGGTGGTGAAGCTGCCGGAAGACGGCTTGCGCCACATCAATTGCATGACGGCGCCGCCGGCTGCTTCGTAGTACTCAACCCGCACGCTGAACTGCTGGCCGCCCGTCATGGGAATGACTGCGGAGTCGTCGAGGATGGGCCCGTGGTCGATCCAGTTGTTGATGACGCAGTTGCCCCCCGCGGTGCCGCAAGTGGTGAAGGTGCCGCCATTGGTCGACACCCAGACGCGTACACCGTCATCCGAGTTGGTGCGAAAGACATAGTTGCCTGTCTCGGGGGCGGTAAAGGTGCCCTCGAAGCGGGCCGAGAAGTTGTCGGCATTGATGCCGGTTGCGGGGCTGCCGGTGCCCCAATCGTGATAGGCGGAATCGTTGTTTCTAACAACTGGCGAACCGCTGAACGTGGTGTTGTTGTAGTAGTACGCCGTCATGGTTCGCGTGACTGCACCACTGACGCCGAGCCGCATCGCGAAACCGCGTCCATTGATCTCCACAGACAGCGCGGTCGCGGTCGAGAACGGCGTGGCGCCAGCGACCTGGTTCAGCGGGACGCGGCCTTCGGTGCGGGCCGTTTGGTCGCGGGTGGGGAAGTAGCCTTGTCCGGCGTTCCGACCTTTTTCGATGATGGTTTCGGTCGCGGTGTCGACGACGCGACGCCCACCCGTCATGGCCCAGCGGAAAGGATCGATGGCCGTGAGCGTGGCCCAATTGAGAAAGTTGCCACTCCATTGCCCGGTGCAGGTCCGATTGGTTGCGCGGCCTACTGGTCTGAAGTAACTGGAGTCGCCCAACGTGATGTCGGTGAGCACACCGTTCGGCGTTGCGTCGGGCACGTATTCGTAGCACTTCTCGGGGTCGAAATACCCCAGGAAGCTGCTGGCGCTGCTGTAGTCGGCGACGTGCGCCACACGCGACACCGTGGGGTATTCCACCGACAGCGACAGCGCCAGATTGCCCGGCACACTGGATGTCGAGAACACGGGCTGGTCCGCCAGCGTGGTGGCCGAAACGATCATGGCACTGGCCAAACCAAGGCCCAGGGCGGTGGCGATGCTGGCGCGCAGCAGCTTTCCCGCCACCCGTCGAATGCGTCTATTCATGGGAGCCTCTTTGCCGTTATTCCGGCTTGCTGAAAGATGTCTGCAAGAAGACCTGCGTGTCGCGAGGTCCATCCACGCGTACGCTCAAGCGGTACATGGCAGGCGGGGGAACAGGAGGGCGCTCCTCTCCGGCGGTGCCGCCCGTCACCTGCGACGCGGCGGTTGGAGAAAAGGTACAACGGGTCTTGCCAAGCGTCGCGAAGGTTCCCGTGGCGTTGCACAGCCGATCGATCACGTAGCGGATCTTCACGCCGTCCCGGCCGTTGACCTCGACGATGCCCGGCGTGAAGCTGTTTCCTGCCACATCAACGCCACTGGGGGCTGTGGACCGTTGCAGCAACAGCCTTGGAATGCCGCGATCGTTTGTCTGCAGTTCGATGGCGCTGTAGTTGAGTTGGGGTTGACTGGAGGCTGTTTGCAGTGCCGACCCCAGGCCTCCCGTGCTGGAGAACGAACGCAGCACAGTGGAGACGGCCTGCTCGCCCTGGTTGACCAGATCGCGCTTGAATGCCAGGTTGCCCGCGCTGAACATCGACGCGTTCATTGATCGCAAGATCGCCACGCCACCGGCCATCAGGATGGCGAGGATGACCAGGCAGAAAAGCAAGACCACCCCATGCTGGCGTTTTGCCCTGCCAGGCGCTGTGCCATTCGACTTTCGGTTCTTCATCATGATGTCGCCAGCAGCAGCATGTTGCGCAACGGGATCGTGGTGTCGATCACCCGCAGGCGGAAGTGCTGGTTGTCGCTGCCTTCGGTGTAAGTCTCAGCCGCGATCGCGCCGGGCGTGCCCTCGAATAGCGCCTGACGCGCCAGCGTGACGGGCTCTTTTTCGTAATGCGCCCCGCGCAGCACGATGGCCACGCGCACCGCTACGATTTGCCGCATAAGGTTCGGGTTGGCCAAAACATTGGCGCTGGCCCACGTCCCCGTGGGGGCGACCCATTGCAAGTTCGCCCCTGTATGCGGCGCGACAGGATCGATGCCGTACATGGCATGCAATTCAGTGACGCCGTCGGCCAGCGCCTGCAGGGCCTCCGTATCGGTTCCGCCTCCGACAGTACGCAGCAGATCGTAGGAAAACAGGGTGCGGTTCGTGTCCACGCCGAATACCTGAAACTGCAAGCTTCCCGGCGCATTGCGATTGCCCAGTACCGAGAAAAACGAAGCGCCGCCTGCCGCCATGGTGCTCAGGTTGCTGCTGGCGTTCAGGTAGTCGCCGCCCAGCGGCAACACGTCATTGCCTGCAGCAGCAAAGCTCGCGTCGGTTGGCCCGACCTGTTCAAGAAGGCAGTCCGTCGCGCCAGGCTGGGTGATAAGCCCGATGTCGCCTGCGCGCATCCCGACCGTGTTGTCCAGCCGAAGGTTGTTGCTGCCTGTCACGTCTGATCGAATGGGGCGGGCAACATCGCCCGCTGGGCTGTTGCCGGTCATCACCATCAGAACGTCGGATCCACCCGCCGATTGACCGTCACCGATGAGCACCGGTGCCAGGCGCAAATTGGCCATGCCTGACGCGCCGCCCAGGTAACCTGCGAAGGGAACAGGCAGCGCTGTGGCGCGCGGCAGGATGGTGGTGGCGGCGCCGCCCACGAGCCGTGCCACGCTCAAGCGGCAGCCGAACATGCCTTGATCCCAAGCCAGCGCGAAGCCGGAGCCCGCGCCGCGCAGCGCGCGATCAAGTGAATAGGCCACATAGGCGCCGCTCTGGCTGGTGTCATTGTTGCTGCTGGTGCTGCGCTTGTGGGTTTCGCCGACCAGCACCACGTTGGTGGCCGCCAGCACGATCACCAAACCGATGACGACCGCCACCAGCAACTCGACCAAGGTGACGCCCCGTTGCGCGTCAAGTGGATTGCGAGGAGTTTTCATAGAGGTGGCGCGAGGGTGACGCGCGTGGTGAGGCGGCTTCTCGCGGCTTCGTTGGTCCTGCGCTGGGGCGGCGCCCAGTCAATGGTCACATTGGCGCTGTTGGGGATGGTCGCCTCTGGTGCCACGACCACTGTGCCACCTGGCAAGGCCGCGCTGACACGGTCTGCCCAGGAGGGCGTTCCGGTTTCGGTATCCATCGTGACGCTGTTGGCCAGCCACATTGCGCTGGCGATCTCGTTGGCGAGCATGGCAGCGCGGTTGCGGTCTTCCACCTCGACGGAGTAGTTGATGGCACGGGCCTGGAGGCCGATCAGTCCGAGGATGCCCAGCGAGAACAGCAGTACCGACACCAGCACTTCAAGAAGAGCCATGCCGCGCTGCGGCCGCTCGGCAGGCAAAAGATGGGGACAACGTTGTTTTCTCATGGCGCACACCCATCGGGATGACTGGCGGAGAGCGTCTTGTCGCGGTCGCACATGCGAACTTGACCACCCAGCGCAACGGTGACACGCAGCCGCCGCGTATCGGTTGTGTCGGGTAACGAAAGGTTGTAGTCGACCGCCGCATTGGCCGTGCAATCAGCGCCATCGATGCCGGGGGTCGCATTGGCGATCAATCGCCCGAGCGAGCTGAAGCAGATCGACGCCGGCCCTGTGATCGACACGCCTGTGCTGGTCAGCACGCCCGACTGCACGAACGCAGCGACGTCCGTCGTTTCTCCGGTCAGCACCACCGTGTTGATCGACCAATAGCGTCCGTTCGCGACCGCTGTAAGGCTGGCTTCCGGAGAGGCACTGTTGGTCAGTGAGAACACCGTTTGGCGGTTACGGCGTAGCGCTTCGGCCTGTGCCAGGCGCAATCCGTTCTGCAAGGCCTCGGCGGTCGTGCGCAACTGGCTGTTTCTGATCCAGGTACTGAACGAGGGCGCGGCCAGCATGGCCAGAATGGCCACCAGCGTGATGGTGACCATCAATTCGATGAGGGTGAAACCCGCTGCGCGGGCACGTGGGCGGCTCATGATCCAGGGCAGGTCATGCCCTTCTTGGTCACCCAGGCGGTGGTGCAGAGTGTCCAGCTGGCTCCGGCAGCGGGCGTGGCCCGCGTGTCCTGCTGATTGATGGTGAACGTGAAACCGTTGGTGGGACCACTTCCGACGGCTTGCGCAGTAAACGTGGTCGCCGTGAGTGTTGGGCAGGTGATGGCGAAGGTGCCGGCGTGGAGGGGCGTTGCGTCGGGCGGGCACGGCGTGGTGAAGGTCCCCTGCGTGGTGTACTGCCGGTTATCCTGAAAATGCCGTTCCATGTTGGCGCGCAATGCAGAAAGAGCGTTCTGAGCTTCCACGATCTGCCCGCGTAGCACGTAGTCGCGATAACTCGGCAAGGCGATCGCCGCCAGGATGCCGATGATGCCGACAACGATCATGACCTCGATCAATGTGAAACCTCGGGAAGCTCGCAGTGGGCGATGTATGGCGTTGAACACTGGATGACCTTTGTGCATTGAAATTGGCAACAGTGACAAATTGTCACCAGAACGCGGATGCAAACGTTAACCGCTTGTCCGTCCGCCGACGCCTTTCGTCCATGACGTGAGGAAAAAGCTCGCTCTTTCGGTCGGCACAATCGACCCATGAGCTCCCCCGCCGCCCCGCCCGCCACCCCATCGGCCGGCGCACCAGGCTTCGCCCCCGCGGCCCTCATCGCCTTCCCCTTCCTCTCCCCCCTCGTCGCCGGCCCCTCCGCCAACGTCTGGCAACTGCTCGTCGCCTGGGCCTGCGCGACCGCGCTGTGGGCGCTCGGCCCGCGTGCGCTGCCGTCGCGGGGCGTGCTGGCGCTGCTGGCCTTCCTGGGCGCGTCGATCGCGCTGCGGCGCGGGCACGATCTGTCGCAGACCCTGGGCGCCTGCGTGGCGTTGGCGATGGCAGCCGTGGCCGCGTCGGTCGGCGCGGGGTGGGCGCGGGCGCGCGGTGGCGCCGCGGCGCCGCTGGCGCTTGGGCTCTTCGCCGCCGGCGTGCTCAGTGCGGTGCTCGGGCTGCTGCAGTACTACGGCGCGGCGGACTGGCTGGCGCCCTTCACGACTGCGCCCGACGTGGGGCAGGCCTACGGCAACCTGCGCCAGCGCAACCAGTTCGCCACGCTGATCTCGATGGCACTGGTCGCGGCGCTGTGGCTGCACGTGGACTTCGGCGGGCGGCGCCGGTGGGCGTGGTGGGGCGGCGTGGCGCTGCTGACGCTCGCCGCCGCCGCGTCGACCTCGCGCACCGGGCTGCTGCAGTGGCTGGCGATCAGCGTGGGGGCGGCCGGGCTCGCGTGGGGGGAGCGTCGCGGCAAAGCGGCCGCGGCCCCGCGGCTGCCGCACCCGGTGGGGTTGCTGTCGCTGGTCCCGGCCTATTTCGTCGCCGCCAGCCTGCTGCCGATGCTGGCCGGCCCGGCCGTCGAAGACATGCTGCGCCGCCTGCGCGAAGGCGCGCCCGAAGGCCACAGCCGCCTGCTGCTGTGGCGCAACGTGCTCGACCTGATCGCCGAGCGCCCCTGGGGCGGCTGGGGCTGGGGCGAGCTCAGCTTCGCGCACTTCAGCCATCTGTACGCCGGGCCGCGCTTCGTCGAGATCCTGGACAACGCCCACAACCTGCCGCTGCACCTGGCGGTGGAGCTGGGGGTTCCCGTGGCGGTCGCGGTCTGCGCCGGTTTCATGGCGCTGGTGCTGGGCGCCCGGCCCTGGCACGAGCGCGACCCCACGCGGCTGATGGCCTGGGGCGTGCTGGGTGCGATGGTGCTGCACAGCCTGCTCGAGTACCCGCTGTGGTACGGGCCCTTCCAGCTGGTGTTCGGCCTTTGCCTGGGGCTGCTCTGGCCGGCGATCGGGGCGGCGGTCACGGTCGGCCATGCCGCACCGCGCCGGCGCGCCTGGCCGGTCGCAGCGCACGCGGTGACGGCGCTGCTGGTGGCGGTGGTGGCCTACACCGGTTGGGACTACCTGCGCATCAGCCAGATCTACCTGGCCCGCGCCGAGCGGCTGCCGCCCTGGCAGGACCACACGCTGGAAAAGCTCCGCGCCTCCTGGCTGTTCGCCGGCCAGGTGCAGTTCGCCGAACTGTCCCTCACGCCGGTGGTGCGCGCCAATGCGCCGACGGTGAACGCCCTGGCGCAAGGCGTCTTGCACTTCTCGCCGGAGCCGACGGTGGCCGCGAAACTGATCGAAAGCGCCACGCTGCTGGACCGCGACGACGAGGCGCTGGCGCTGGCGGCACGCTTCAAGATCGCCTATCCCGTGGAATATGCCCGGTGGATCCGGGGTGAAGCGCCTGATGCGCCAGGAGATTGAGCGTCGTTTAGTCACAATTTGGGTCAAAATGTAAACTTTCGACTGCCTATCGTTTGCCCCGCATGAAGATCCTGAGCGTCATTTCCAGCATGGACCCAGTCAAAGGCGGGCTGTCGCAGGGCGTCCGCAACCTGGTGCCCGCACTGGCGGCGCTCGGCGTCCACAGCGAGGTGCTGAGCTTCGACGCGTCCGACGCGGGCTTTCTCGGGCAGGACGACTTTCCCATCCACGCCATCGGCCCGGCCAAGGGGCCCTACGCCTACTGCGCCGCCCTGCGGCCGTGGCTGGAGGAGAACGTCTCGCGCTTCGACGCGGTCATCGCGCAGGGGCTCTGGCTGCACAACAACGCTGGCACCTGGCGCGTGTTGCGGCAGCTGCGGCGTGCGCAGTCGGCAGCGGCCCCGCGCTTCTACGTGATGCCGCACGGCATGCTCGACCCCTATTTCCAGAAGGCCCCCGAGCGCCGGTGGAAGGCGCTTCGCAACGTGCTGGCGTGGAAGCTGTTCGAAGGCGCCGCGGTCAACGGTGCCGATGGCGTGCTTTTCACCTGCGCGCAGGAACTGCTGCTGGCCCGCGAGCCCTTTTCGCCCTACCGGCCGCAGCGCGAGCTCGACGTCGGCTTCGGCATCCAGGCGCCGCCGCCGCTCACCGCCGCCATGGCGCCCGCCTTCGCGGCCCGCTGCCCCGGCCTGGGCGACAAGCCCTACCTGCTCTTCCTCGGTCGCGTCCACGAGAAGAAGGGCACCGACCTGCTGCTGCGCGCCTACCTCGAACTGCGGCGCGAGCGGCCCGACATGCCGGCCCTGGTGATCGCCGGCCCGGGCCTCGAGAGCGACCATGGCCGCAGCCTGCTCGCCACGGCGGACGGCCAACCCGACGTGTATTTCCCCGGCATGCTGGGCGGCGACGAGAAGTGGGGCGCGCTCTACGGGTGTGACGCCTTCGTGCTGCCCAGCCACCAGGAAAACTTCGGCATCGCCGTGGTCGAGGCGATGGCCTGCGGCAAGCCGGTGCTGATCAGTCCGCAGGTCAACATCTGGCGCGAATGCGCGCCGGGCGGTCTGGTCGACGAGGACACCGCCGCCGGCGTGACCCGCCTGCTGACGCGCTGGTTCGCGCTGTCGCCGGCCGAGCGCTCGGCGCGCGGCGTGGCGGCCTTCGCCGCCTACCGACGCCACTTCGCCGCCGGCGAGGCGGCGCAGCGATTGCTGCGCGCCCTGCGCGCGGTGCAGAACGAACCCATGGGTGCCGCCGCATGAACATCGTCCTCTTCGCGCATCCGACCTTCCTCGGTTCGGCCAGCATGCCGCGCTACACGCAGTGGCTGGCCGACGGCATGGCCGCGCGCGGCCACACGGTGCGCATCTGGGCGCCGCAGCCGGGCTTCCATGCGCTGCCGGTGCCCGGGCGCCTGAAGAAGTGGATGGGCTACCTCGACCAGTTCCTCGTCTTCCCGCGCTGGGTGCGCCGGCAGATGGCGGCCCAGCCGGCCGACACGCTGTATGTCTTCAGCGACCATTCGCTCGGGCCGTGGGTGCCGCTGGTGGCATCGCGGCCGCATGTCATCCACTGCCACGACCTGTTGGCGCAGCATTCAGCCCTGGGCCGGGTGCCGCTGAACCCGACAGGCCTGAGCGGCCGGCTGTACCAGCGCTACATCCGCCGGGGCTTCGCGCAGGGCCGGCGCTTCATCGCGATCTCGAAGAAGACCGAGCAGGACCTGCGCGGCTTCGTCGGGCCGGCACCGACCATCGAGGTGGTCTACAACGGCGTCAATCCGCAGTTCGTTCCGGCGCAGGACATCACGGCCCAGCGTGCGGCGCTCGGGCGCCGGCTGGGCATCGACCTGTCTCGCGGCTTCCTGCTGCATGTCGGCGTGAACGTCTGGTACAAGAACCGCGCCGGCGTGCTCGCCATGGTCGACCGCTGGCGCCGCAGCACGCCCGAAGGCCTGCCGCTGCTGATGGTCGGCCCGCCGCCGCCGGACGCGCTGGCCAGCCAGCGGCTGGCGATGCATGCGCCGAGCGAGGTGCACTTTTTGTCGCGGGTCGACGACGACGTGCTGATCGGCCTCTACGGCACCGCCACCGCCTTCCTCTTCCCGTCGATCGCCGAAGGCTTCGGCTGGCCCATTGCGGAAGCGATGGCCTCGGGCTGCCCGGTCATCACGACCGATGCCGCGCCGATGAACGAGGTCGGCGGCCAGGCCGCGTTCTATGTCCCGCCTGCCGACGCCAACGCGCCCGCCGATGCGGCGTGGACGGCGGCAGCCGCCGTCGTGATCGCGAAGGTGGTGGCGTTGTCGCCGCTCGAGCGGCAGCTCGCCATCGACCAGGGGTTGTCGCAGGTGCGCCGCTTCGATTCCGAATCGGCGCTCGACCGCATCGAGGCCATCTACCGCCAGACCCTGGCCGCGCCCGCCGCGGTGCGGCCGGCCGCGGCACCTCAGTCGGCCACGTAGCTCCCGGACTTGCCGCCGTGCTTCTCCAACACCCGCACGTCCGTGATCGTCATCGCGCGATCGACCGCCTTGCACATGTCGTAGATGGTGAGCAGCGCCACCTGCACGGCGGTCAGGGCTTCCATCTCGACGCCGGTGGGGCCGACCGTCTCGACGGTCGCGGTGCACACCACCTGGGGCACGCCGCCTTCGGACAGCGCGAAGGCCACGGCCACGCGGGTGAGCGCGAGCGGGTGGCACAACGGAATCAGGTCGCTGGTCTTCTTGGCCGCCTGGATGCCGGCGATGCGCGCGATGCCGAGCACGTCGCCCTTCTTGGCGGTGCCGGATTCGATCAGCGCCAGCGTGTGGGCCTGCATCTCGATGCGGCCGGTGGCCACCGCCACACGGTGCGTGGCGGGCTTGGCGGCCACGTCCACCATGTGGGCCTGGCCTTGTGCGTCGAAGTGGGTGAGTGGGCTCATGGTGAACGTTCCCGAAGGGTGTGCATCATACGAGCCCACCGCTTCCTGAAGATGACGAACGCCATGCCGCGCCCGACCGCCGTTGATCGCCCCCTGAACCGCCGCCGGCCGCTGCGCCGCACGCTGCGTGCGGCGGCCCTGGCCGTGTGGGTCGCGTCGCAGGCGCTGGTGCTGCCGGCCGCGCAGGCGCAGCTGCTGCCGGGCCTGGGCGACGGCGGCGAGATGACGGCCGCGGCCGAGCGCCGGCTGGGCGACCAGATCGCCCGCGAGCTCTACCGCGACCCCGACTACATCGACGACCCGGTGCTGGTCGACTACGTGCAGGCCATCTGGCAGCCGCTGCTGGCTGCGGCGCGCGTGCGCGGCGAACTCACGCCCGAACTCGACGAGCGCTTTGCGTGGGCGGTGCTGCTCGGGCGCGATCGCAGCATCAACGCCTTCGCGCTGCCCGGCGGCTACCTGGGCGTGCACCTGGGGCTGATCGCCGTCACCGACAGCCGCGACGAACTGGCCACGGTGCTGGGCCACGAGCTGTCGCACGTCACGCAGCGCCACATCGCCCGCATCATGGCCAAGCAGAGCCGCGACATGCCGCTGATGCTGGCGGCCCTGGTGCTCGGCATGATTGCCGCCACCAAGAGCGGCAGCGGCGATGCGGGGCAGGCCGTGATCATGGGCAGCCAGGCCATGGCGATGCAGAACCAGCTCAATTTCTCGCGCGACATGGAACGCGAGGCCGACCGCGTCGGCTTCGGCGTGATGACGCAGGCCGGCTTCGCACCGCAGGGCGCGGCCTCGATGTTCGAGAAGCTGCAGTACGCCTCGCGCCTGAACGACAACGGCTCCTACCCGTACCTGCGCAGCCACCCGCTCAACAGCGAACGCATCTCCGACATGCAGGCGCGCTTCCAGTTCCGCGGCGACGCCGCGGCGCCGGAAGATGCGAGCGCCGGCCTGGGGCTGGCCGGCGCGGTGCGGCCGGCCGGCCCGCGCACCGCGGCGGCACCTGCGCTGCGGATGGAGCACGCCATCGTCGCCGCCCGGGCCCGTGTGCTGTCGCGCCCCGGCGTCGACGTGCTGCGCCTGTGGATCGACGCCGCCTCGGGCACCGAGTTCGCGCGGCGCTCGCCGGCGCAGCAGGCCGGCATGCTCGCCGCGGCGGCGCTGGCGGCCAACGAACTGCGCGATCAGCGGGCGGCCCGTGCGCTCTCGGACCGGTTGACCACGCTCGCCGCGGGCGACCCCGCGTCGGCGCGCCTGGCGCGCCTCCTCAGCGCCGAGCTGTACCTTGCCGCAGGCGCTGCCCCGCAGGCGGCCGCCTTGCTCGACGTGCGCGCCAAGGCACGTGCCGACATGCTGCTCGCGGCCCAGGCGGCCGTCGCCACGCGCCAACCAGAACCCGCCGTTGCCCCGTTGCGCGACTGGGTCGCGACCCATCCGCGTGATGCCGGGGCGTGGCAAATGCTCGCTTCCGTGTATAGCGCACAGAACGACACCTTGCGTGCGGTACGCGCCTACGCCGAAGCGAACGTAGCTGTGCTCGACTATGCAGCGGCACGCGACCGGTTCAAAGCCGCCCAGGACATGGCGGCGCGAGGCTCAGGCGGCACCGTCGATCATTACGAGGCCTCCATCATCGATACCCGGGCGCGCGCCGTCGAAGCCCTGCTGCGAGAGCAGCAGGCCGAACCGCCCTTGCGCTGACACCATGAACCATGACGCAGGACTCGTATCGCCGAGTTCCCTGTCTGCCGTCTTCGAGTCGGGCTGCGCCAAGCACCCCGACCGGCCTGCCTACATCTTCCTGAAAGATGACCTGTCCGCTGGCGAGCAACTGAGCTACGGGGACCTGTCCATCGACTGCCATCGCCTGGCCGTGCGCCTGGCGGCGCTGGCCCGCCCCGGCGACCGCGTCCTGCTGGCCCTGCCGCCCGGACTCGACTTCGTCCGCGCGTTCTGGGCCTGCATGCTCACCGGCTGCGTGGCCGTGCCGGTGCCCGCGCCCGACCCGGTGCGGCTGCTGCGCTCGGCGCCGCGGCTGCGCGGCATCCTCCAGGACACCGACGCCACGCTGGTGTGGACCGCCGCCGACCTGCTCGACGGCGCGCGCCAGGCCTTCGAGCCCGCCTTGTTCACCGCGGCGCGCTGGATCTCGACGGCCGAACTCGAGGCCGCCGAACCCGGCATGCCCGGCCAACTGCCCTTCGTCGCCGGCGACGCGCTGGCCTATCTCCAGTACACCTCGGGCTCGACGCTCGCGCCACGCGGCGTGCGCATCAGCCATGCGCAGGCGCTGGCCAACGTGCAGGCGCTCAACGCCGCCGGACGGGTCGACGCCCGAAGCCGCACGCTGAACTGGCTGCCGCACTTCCACGACTACGGCCTGGTCTGCGGGCTGCTGGCACCATTTCAGGCCGGCGCCACCAGCTGGCTCATGTCGCCGCTGACCTTCCTGCGTCGCCCGCTGCGCTGGCTCGAGGCGGTCGGTGCGCTGGGCATCACGCACACCGGCGCGCCGATGTCGGCGTACGTGGCGTGTCTGCGTGCGCTCGCCGGCGCCCCGCTGGCCAGCGACCTCTCGTCGCTGGTGTCGCTCAGCTGCGGGGCCGAGCCCCTGCGCGCCGATGCCGTCGAGCGCGTGCTCGACGTGTTCGGTGCCGCGGGCCTGCGCCCCGAGGCCTTCATGCCCGCTTACGGTTTGGCCGAGACGGTGCTGGGCGTCACGCTGTCGACGTCCGATCACCCACCGCGCCTGATGGCTCTCGACGCCCAGGCACTGCAGCACGACCGCGTCGTGCCCGCACGGGGCAACGGAACGGCGGCGGTCCGCCTCGTCGGTTGCGGCCTGCCGCTCGCGCGCACCACGCTGCGCATCGTCGACCCGGCGACCGGCGCGGTGGCGGCGGCCGATGCGGTGGGCGAGATCTGGGTGCAGTCGCCCAGTGTTGGTCATGGCTACTGGCGCCAGCCCGAACTGACCGAAGCCGGCTTCGGCGCGCGCCTGGCCGATGTCGACGGCCCCTTCCTGCGCACCGGCGACCTGGGCTTCCTGGCGGAGGACGGCGAGCTTTTCGTCACCGGCCGGCTGAAGGACCTGCTGATCGTCCACGGCGGCAACCACTACCCGCAAGACATCGAATGGACGGCCGAGCATGCGCACCCGGCGCTGCGGCCCGGCTACGGTGCGGCCTTCTCGGTCGAAACGTCCGAGGGCGAGGCGCTGGTGCTGGCGCTCGAGACCGAGCGCCGCACCCGCGACGACGCCGCCCAGGCCGCAGCGGCCGCCGTGCGGCGCGCCATCGGCGAGGCGCACGGCCTGCCGGTCGAGGCCGTGGTGCTGGTGCGCTCCGGCTCGCTGCCGCGCAGCTCCAGCGGCAAGATCCAGCGGCGCGCCACCCGGCAGCGCTACCTCGACGGCACGCTCGACATCCAGGCGGCCGTCACGCGCGAGGCGGTGCTGCCGAGCGTGGACGAGGCGGCTGACAGTGCCGTCGTGCCCTCGATGCACGAGATGCCGCGCGACGCCGCCGAGCAGGCGGTCTGGGACATCTGGCGCGAGGTGCTCGACAGCACCGCCTTCGGCGTGCACGAGAACTTCTTCGAGCTGGGCGGCACCTCGCTGCTGATGACCCAGGTGGCGTCGCGCGTGAGCCAGCAACTCGGGCTCGAACTGCCGCTCGCCGCGCTGTTCGACCACACCAGCGTCGCGGCGCTGGCCGACCATGTCACGCGGCTGCTGGCCGAGCATGGTGGCGTCGCGCCCGCCGTGCCGGCGGCCATCGCGCGCGTGTCGCGTGGCGTGCCGCTGCCGGTGTCGCTGTCGCAGCGGCGCATGTGGATCATCCAGCAGTTCGACCCGGCCTCCACCGCCTACAACGTCGTGGTCTCGCTGCGCATCCGCGGTGCGCTCGACGTGGCGCTGCTGCAGCGCGCGTTCGACCACATGGTCGAGCGCCACGAAAGCCTGCGCACGCGCCTCGTGCTCGAAGGTGCCGAGCCGATGCAGGTCATCGAGCCGTCGGCGCCCGCGCCGATCGAGCAGATCGACCTCTCCGCGCGACCCGACCGGCTGGCGCAGGCGCGCACCCTGCTGGCCGAGCGGCTGGACACGCCCTTCGCGCTCGACCGCGCGCCGTTGCATCGCGCCACGCTGCTGCGCCTGGGCACCAACGACCAGGTGCTGCTGTGGGTGATGCACCATGCCATCGCCGACAACTGGTCCTTCGCGGTTCTGATGCGCGAGGCCCTGACCGTCTACGCGGCCTGGCAGGCCGGGCGCGAGCCGGAACTCGACCCCATCCCGGTCGCGTACGCCGACTACGCCGCCTGGCAGCGCAGCCCGTCGTCGGTGGCGCAGCGCCGGCCGCAGATGGACTACTGGCGCCAGCGGCTGGCCCATCTGGCGCCGCTCGACCTGCCGACCGATTTCGCCCGCCCGCCACGCCCGAGCTTCCGCGGTGCGCGCGTTTCCGCCACGCTCCCGGTCGCCCTGCGTGCGGCCATCCGGGCCTACGGCGCGCACGTCTCGGTCACGCCCTTCGTCGTGCTGCTGGCCGCCTTCAAGCTGATGCTCACGCGCCAGGCACGCAGCACCGACATCGCCGTGGGCACGCCGGTCGCCAACCGCCACCGCTTCGCGGCCGAGCACCTGGTCGGCACGCTGGTCAACACGCTGGTGATGCGCACCGACCTCGGCGGCGACCCGAGCTTCGACACGCTGGTGCAGCGCGTGCGCGCCACCGCCATCGAAGCGTATGCGCACCAGGAAGCGCCCTTCGACGAACTGGTCGAGTCGCTCGGCCATGACCGCGCGGTGCATCCCGAAGGGCTGGTACGCGTGCTCTTCAACGTGCTGAACGCGCCGCTCGGCCGGCTCGACCATGCCGGCCTGGAGGTGGAGGAGTTCCCGTTCGACCGGGCCACCGCGCAGTTCGACCTGTCGGTGCACATCGACACCGAGTTCACCCACCGCGTGCACTTCGAGTATTCGACCGACCTGTATGCGCACGCCACGGTCGAGCGCATGCTCGAGAACTACCTCGCGCTGCTCGAGCGGCTGCTCGCCACGCCGTCGCTGCCGCTGTCGCAGATCCCGATCGTCGCGCCGTCGCAGCAGGCGTTGCTGCGGGATGGCTGGAACGCCACGCGGCGCCCGTTGCCCGCGACGCAGACGGTGCACCACTACCTGCTCGGCGCGCGATCGGTGGGCGACGACGCGGTGGCGCTGGTCGACGCAGAGGGCACCACGCTGTCGTTCGGCGACCTGGAAGCTCGCGCCAACGCGCTCGCACGCACGCTGCGTGCCCGCGGCATCGGCCGTGGCCACCGCGTGGGCCTGGGCGTTGCACGCGATGCCGGCCTGCTGGTGGCGCTGCTGGGCGTGCTCAAGTCGGGCGCCGCCTACGTGCCGCTCGACCCGGGCTTTCCGCAGGAGCGCCTGCGCTTCATGGCCGAAGACGCGGGCCTGTCGGCGCTCGTCACGCGCGGTGTGTCGGCGGACTGGCTCGCCGCGGCCGGCGTGCCGGTGCTGGCACTGGACATCGATCAGCCCGTCGCGCCGGGGCAGGGCGACGCGCTGGCGCCCGATGCATCGCAGGACGCCGGCCCGCTCGATGCGGCCTACATGATCTACACCTCCGGCTCCACCGGCCAGCCCAAGGGTGTGGCGGTGCCGCACCGGGCGGTGGTCAACTTCCTCGCGAGCATGGCGCGCACGCCGGGGCTGGCCGCGGACGACCGGCTGGTGGCGGTCACCACCCTGTCCTTCGACATCGCCGTGCTCGAGCTGCTGCTGCCACTGGCCGTCGGCGCGCGCGTCGTGCTGGCCGACGCGGCGCAGGTGCACGATCCGCACGCGCTGCGCGACCTCATCGCGCGTGAGCGCGCCACCGTCATGCAGGCCACGCCCACGCTCTGGCGCATGCTGCTCGACGCCGGCTGGTGCCGCCCGGACAGCGTGCCGCATTTCAAGGCGCTGATCGGCGGCGAGCCGCTGCCGGCGGCGCTGGCCGAACGGCTGCTGGCCGGTGGCGTCGAACTCTGGAACATGTACGGGCCGACGGAGACCACGGTGTGGTCGAGCGTGTGGCGCGTCAGTGCACCGCGCGACGGCATCTCGATCGGCCGGCCCATCGACAACACCGACATCCAGGTGCGTGATGCCGACGGCCAGCTGTGCCCGATCGGCGTGCCCGGCGAGCTGTGCATCGGCGGGGCCGGTGTCACGCTCGGCTACCACCAGCGCGACGAACTCACGGCCGACCGCTTTCCGCCGGATCTCGACAGCGACGAGCCCGGCGCGCGCTTCTACCGCACCGGCGATTTAGGCCGCTGGCGGCACGACGGCTGGCTGGAGCACCTGGGCCGGCTCGACCGACAGGTGAAGGTGCGCGGCCTGCGCATCGAGCTGGGCGAGATCGAGGCCGCGCTGCGCGACCATCCGGCGGTGGCCGAAGGCATCGTCGCGACCCACGCCCAGCACGAGGACGACGTGCGGCTGGTGGCCTATATCGTGCCGCGCGGCGAAGCACCCGACACGTCCTTGCTGCGCGACCACCTGCGCACGCGCCTGCCCGAGTACATGCTGCCGCAGCACGTCGTGGTGCTGGACGCGCTGCCGCTGCTGCCCAACGGCAAGATCGACCGCAACGCCTTGCCGGCACCGCACGTCGACCTGCGCCCGACCCACCGTGCCAGCCGCGCGGCACCGAGCACGCCGGCCGAACGCGCCGTCGCCGAGGTCTGGTGCGAACTGCTGGGCATCCACACGGTCGACCTGCGCGACAACTTCTTCGACCTGGGCGGCCATTCGCTGCTCGCGATGCGCGCCGTGATGACCATCCGCGAGCGCTTCGGCTGGGAGATCCAGCCGCCGCGTTTCGTCTACGAGACGCTCGGGCAGCTGGCCCGCGAAGAGAACCTCAGCGTTTCGTGAAACCGCCCAGCGCGGCCTCGATGATCAGGCGCAGCAGCGAATAGATCAGCGAGCCGATCAGCGCCGCGACGAAGCCGGTCACGACGAAGCCGCCGAGCAGGCCCGAGGCGGCCCAGAACATCAGCGCGTTGATGACGAAGAGGAACAGGCCGAAGGTGACGATGGTGACCGGCAGCGTCAGCACCACCAGCACCGGCCGCACGACCATGTTGAGCAGGCCGATCACCGCGGCCGCGATCAGCGCCGAGGTGAAGCTGCTCACCTGCACGCCGCTGTAGAGGTAGGTGACGGCGAGCAAGGCTGCCGCGCTGAGAAGCCATCGTAGGAGAAGTCGCATGGCGGGCAGGATACCCCAGCATGGCCGTCGCCCCCAAAGAAACGGCCGCCCGGAGGCGGCCGTCGTGACGGGTGCGGTGGACCCGTGCCGTGGGGCCGATCTACTCGGCCAGCTCGTTCGCCAGCACCAGCAGGGCGCCCAGGCCCATGGTCGCGCCAGGCAGTGCCCAGCCGCTGTGGCCGGCCGGCTTCTGGTCGGGCGACACGGGCTCCATGTCGACGCCGAGCTTCGGGCGGCGCGCATCGATGACGCGCGCTGCACCGTGCTCCTGCTTCAGGCGTTGCGTGAGGTCGGTCAGCGAGCCCTGGGCCAGCACCGGCGTGATCGCATCGCCCGAGCGCTGCAGCAGCGGCAGCATCTGGTCCTGCGTCTTGGCGAACCACTTGCCGCGCCAGTTCTCGCGGGCGCTGTGGCTGACCCATTTGCTGATGCGGTGCGTCATGCGCGGGGCGCAGGCCACCAGCACCCAGTGCTTGGCGCCGGCGCTCACGGTGCCGGCCGGCGCCTTGGCGAGGAACTCGCGGGCGTAGGCCGCGTCGTCGACGTACAGGATGATCTTTTCCACGATGCGCTCCTTCAGGTAGTTAGAGTGGCAGAGACTTCGGTCGCGAGATCAGACGGTGGCTGCATCGTGCGCCTTCGGACGGCGCGAAGCAACCCATTTGCCGATGGCCAACACCAGCAGGGCACCGGCGATGCCGGCGGCGTACTTGATGGTGTCGGTCTGCGGAATCTTCGGCACCCAGGTCCAGGCGTCCAGACGCACCACGGCCGGGTCGGAGATCAGCATCGTGCCGGCGATCCAGCCCAGCAGCATGCCGCCCAGGGTGATGATGAACGGGAAGCGGTCCATCAGCTTGATGACCAGCTGGCTGCCCCACACGATGATCGGGATGCTCACGAGCAGGCCGAAGATCACCAGCGGCATCTGGTGGCCGTCCCCGGCACCCTGTGCGGCACCCGCGATGGCGATCACGTTGTCCACGCTCATCACCAGGTCGGCCACGATCACGGTCTTGACGGCAGCCCAGAGCTTGTCGCTGCCGGCGATGTTGCCGTGCGCGTCGTCATGCTCGGGCGCCAGCAGCTTCACGCCGATCCACAGCAGCAGCAGCGCGCCGACGATCTTCAGGAACGGGATGGCCAGCAGCGTGAGCGCGAAGAAGATCAGGATGACGCGCAGGATGATGGCGCCAGCGGTTCCCCACAGGATGCCCTTCGTGCGCTGGGCGGGTGGCAGCTTGCGGCAGGCCAGCGCGATGACGACGGCGTTGTCGCCGCCCAAGAGAATGTCGATCATGATGATCTGACCGACCGCGACCCAGAATTCCGGGGTCATAAAAGCTTCCATGGCGTCCTCTGTGCATTTCGATGGGGGCCGAGCGGATCGGATCGAAGCGACTGAATGAAAAGACCAGAGTCAACGGGCCGCGCAAACGCTTCGATCAAACCTGCCAGGTTCAAATCGAAGGTCTTGCTCGGCAACGCGCATGGCGATGCCCGACAGGCCGGAAGTGTTGTGCTTCGTATTGACGACCTGGCGATACCCGCAGCGTGAGCGGCGGGCGGGAGCTACTCCCCTTCGTGCGCGGATTAGAGCATCCTGCGCTCGGGGCTGGCAACCGGGCTTGCCCGTGCTTCAAGGAAAAGCGTCCTGAAAGCCGCATGAATAGAAGCTTTGATGCTTTCAAAAGCATAGCGATTCATAACCTTGGACGAGCCCGGGACTTTGCCGCACTATGATGCCGCTCCGCAGTTTTTCTCGACCATGGCCGCCATTCACATCACTGACATCGAGGCCGCCATCAACCATTGGCGCGACAGGACTCCCTCGCCCGACGGCATCACGCTGGGGCCCGAATTGCGCGCGCTGGCGGAGGTCTACGCGCTCATGGTGTTCCACCACGAAGACGAGGTCGACGAGGTCGGCTTTCCCCCCAAGGCGTGGGCCGCGTGGATGGCCTGGTACGAGACCACCATCGACACGCCGTGCATCGCGATCTGTTCGACCAGCCAGGGCGATGACGAGTGCAAGGGCTGCGGCCGCAGCTTCGGCGAAGTGCAGCACTGGCCCGCCATGACGCCGGCGGAAAAGCGCCAGACCTGGCGCCGCATCACGATGGAAGACCGCGCCTGGCGCTTCAACACCTATGCCGAACGTGCGCGCGAGGCCCGGACGCCGTTGCCGCCGATATCGCCGGACGACGCGCCGACCTGAGCCCCGCGATGCGTCGACTCGCCCAGGCCCCCAACCTCGCGATCGCCACGCTCTGGGTGCATGCGCTGCACGAAGACGGCATCGCGGCCTCGGTGCAGCGCGAATACCTCGGTGCGGCGGCCGGCCAGTTGCCGCCGGACCAGTGCCTGCCCGAGATCTGGATCGAGGACGACGCGCAGTTCACGCAGGCACAGGCCGCGTTGCGCGACCTGCAGCACCGTCCGCAGCGCCGCTGGCATTGCGGCTGCGGCGAGCTGGTCGAAGGTGGCTTCGACCAGTGCTGGCAATGCGGCGCGATGATGCCGGTTACTTGAGCCGTTGAAGCTCGATGTCGATGCTGTTCTTGCCGTCGCCCAGCATCAGCGCGTTTTCCTGGATCGTCGCCTGCAGTTGCATGCTGCGCTGCGCCAGGGCCGCGACCGCCTGCGAGGTCTCGCTCGGGATGCGCCACACCGCGAGGTTCTGCAGGCGCACGAGCTTGTTCTCGATGCCCTTCCACCAGATGCCTGCGGCATGGCTGAAGCAGTAGAGCAGCACCTCGTCGGCCTTGCCGCAGGCCTTCATCAGCGGCTTCTCCTCGGGCTGGCCGACTTCGATCCAGACGCGCGTGCGGCCGGTGAAGTCGCGCAGCGACACGTCGGGGTCCTCCGGGTTCGACAGCCCCGCGCCGAAGCCCAGCACGCCGTCGCCGTCGCACACGCTCTGCAGCTTGTAGGCGTTGAGCGCCAGCGCGATGAGCCGCACCATCATGCGTTCGTCGTTCTCGCTCGGATGGCGAGCGAGCGTGAGCGCATGGTCGGCGTAGTAGTTGTGGTCGATGTCGGCGACCGCGAGGTTCGCCTTGAAGATGGTGGATTTGAGGGCCATCAGATCCGCCGGCGGGCCGCCCCAAGGCGGATCAGCCCCCGCGGGGGGCAGCGAGGACACGAAGTGCCGAGCGTGGGAGCCTTCATGCGCGTTTCGCGAGTTCGGCCGCCTTGCCGATGTAGCTGGCGGGCGTCATCGCGAGCAGGCGTTCCTTCTCGGCTTCCGGAATCTCCAGCGAGCGGATCAGGCCGTGCAGCGCTTCGGCCGTCACGGTCTTGCCGCGCGTGACTTCCTTGAGCTGCTCGTAGGCGCCCTGCACGCCGAAGCGGCGCATCACGGTCTGGATCGGTTCGGCCAGCACTTCCCACGAGGCGTCGAGGTCGTCGGCGATGGCTTCTTCGTTGATCTCCAGCTTGCCCAGGCCGGTCATGAGGCTCGCGTACGACAGCGTCGCGTAGCCGAAGGCCACGCCGATGTTGCGCAGCACGGTGCTGTCGGTCAGGTCGCGCTGCCAGCGGCTGATCGGCAGCTTCTCGCTCAGATGGCGCAGCAAGGCGTTGGCCAGGCCCAGGTTGCCTTCGGCGTTCTCGAAGTCGATCGGGTTGACCTTGTGCGGCATGGTCGACGAACCGATCTCGCCCTTCTTCAGGCGCTGCTTGAAGTAGCCGAGGCTCACGTAGCCCCAGATGTCGCGCGAGAAGTCGATCAGGATGGTGTCGGCGCGCGCCACCGCGTCGAACAGCTCGGCCATGTAGTCGTGCGGTTCGATCTGGATGCTGTAGGGCTGGAACGCGAGGCCCAGGCCCAGCGGGGCCGGCGTCTCGACGACCTTGCGGCTGAAGCTTTCCCAGTCGAAGTCGGGCCAGGCGGCCAGGTGGGCGTTGTAGTTGCCCACGGCGCCGTTCATCTTGCCCAGCAGTTGCACGCCGGCGATCTGCTCGCGCGCCTTGGCCAGGCGCACCGCGACGTTGGCGATTTCCTTGCCGACGGTGGTCGGGCTGGCGGTCTGGCCGTGCGTGCGCGAGAGCATCGACACGTCGGCGAACTGGTGCGCCATCTCGCGCAGTTTGGCGACGAGCCCGTCGAGCGCGGGCAGCATCACCTTGTCGCGCGCCGCCTGGATCTGCAGCGCGTGGCTGGTGTTGTTGATGTCTTCGCTGGTGCAGGCGAAGTGTACGAACTCGGCCGCGGCCAGCAGCTCCGGCCGGGCCTCGAACTTCGACTTGATCCAGTACTCGACCGCCTTCACGTCGTGGTTGGTGGTCTTTTCGATCTCCTTGATCGCGATCGCATCGGCCTCGGCGAAATTGGCGACCAGGCCCATCAGGTACTTGCGGGCGCCCGGCGTGAGCGGCTTGAATTCGGCGAAGCCGCAGTCGGACAGCGCGATGAACCAGGCCACCTCGACCTGCACGCGCCGGTGCATGTAGCCCTGCTCGCTCATCAGGGGGCGCAGCGCGGCCAGCTTGGCGGCGTAGCGGCCGTCGAGGGGGGAAAGGGCGGAAACGGTGGAGAAGCTCATGGGGCGAATTTTAGGCGTCGCCCCGCCCGCACCTATTCGGCCGCCGCCTTGAAGAAGGCGATGCGCTCCGCCGTCGCCGGGTGTGTCGCGAAGGCCAGGCCGATGGCGCTGTCGTTCCGGCCGTCGCGCGCCTGGTCGCCGCGCCAGCGTTCGATGGCCTCGAAGAAGCCCGCCATCACGCGCGGCGAGATGCCGGCGGCGCGCATCAGGCGCACCGATTCCTCGTCGGCCTCGCGCTCGGCGTCGCGGGAATAGCCCAGCGTGGCCAGCACCACCGGCGCCGTGCCGATCAGCGTGCCGAAGTCGCCGAAGGCGATCGACACCGCGAAGCCGACGGCCGAGGCCTGCACCAGCTGGCGCATTGTGTGGCGCAGCCGCACATGGCCGAACTCGTGCCCCAGCACGCCCAGGACCGCGTTCTCGTCACCCGGCAGCAACTGCACCAGCGCGTCGGTCAGGACGATGGTGCCGCCCGGAAGCGCCAGCGCGTTCGGCCCGAGCTTGTCGTCGCGGCCCTGGCGGAACTGCAGGTTCCACGGGGGCGCGCCCTCGGGATGCGCGCCGGCCACCATCCGCGTGAAGGCGCGGCGGATGCGGTCCTGCGTGTCCGTCGGCAGGGCGCTGGGGCGCAGCATCGCATCGTCGAGCGACGCCAGCGCCTCTGCGCCGATGAGCGCGTCGACCCGCTGCGGCACCAGCGCCGTCACGCCGCGCGCGATCCACGGCAGCCCCCACTGGTACACGGCCGCGGTGGCGGCGAGCAGCAGCACCAGCGCGAGGGCGACGCCCCGCCAGCTCTGCTGGGCGCGAACGATGGGGCTCTCGCGCCCGGGCAGGGCGCGCGCGCACCAGTCGTCCCAGCCGGGCACATCGAGCGCCTGCACACTGGCACCGCCCGGCAGCGACGCGAGCCGCCCGCCATGCCGGGTGCGCTCCGGCCAGCGGACCTGCGCGATCGGCACGGCGAGCGCTTCGAACGCCGCCGGCTCGGTGGCCGCGGGCGTGATGTGCAACTGGCCGTCGGCCACATGAAGGCGGGCGGCGCGCGGCCGGCTGCGGCGGCCGTCGAAGTAGCGGGCGTCGAGCGTGTCGGTCACCGGGCTCACATCCCGATGTCCAGGCCGAACAGGTCGGCCGCCATGTCGCCAGCGGCACTCGGGTCTTCTTCGCCCGCGGCGCGCGTGAGTTCGTCGAGCGGCGTACGCGTCTCCAGCGTCACCGCCTCGAGCTGAGCGCGCCGCGTGCCGATCACCGCGAAGGGCCAGTACAGGCCGAGCGTCAGGAAGATCAGCAGGTAGTTCTTCAGTTGCAGGCGCAGGAAGGGGCCGAGCTTCAGGCGGCTGTCGAAGCGCAGCACCTCGTTGCCGGTGGTCGACCACAGCAGGTTCTGCAGCCGCACCTGCAGGTACGACTTGGGCAGGATGTTGAACAGCAGCACGCCGCCGATCGCGAAGATCATCAGTGTCGCGACAACGGCGACCCCCATGCCGGGGCCTTTGCGACCGATCGCGCCGATGCCGATCAGCAGGCCGACCCCCAGGCCCGCGAGCACCATGACCGCCAGGGTGAGCCCGATCAGTTTGATGAAGACCCCATAGACCACGCCCACGTCGGCATCGAGCCGCGTCTGCAGTCCGCCGTAGGCGAAGTGGCCGTGCTGGTAGCGCCGCAGCTTCCAGAGGAAGAAGGGCAGGCCCACGACGAAGACCAGCATGCACAGGCCGATCAGCCCGGTGGCCGCGGCCGACGGCGCAGCCGGCCTGCCGCCCTCGCCGCTGTCGACCGTGAGCCCGGCCACGGCGAAGGGCAGCAGGGCCAGGGCGAGCGGCGGCAACAGGGCACCGTAGGCCCCGGCGGTGTCGCCGGTGAAGCGAAAGCGCAGCCCGCGCCAGCTGGTGTTCGCCAGCCGGAAGCGCATCGACGCCCGGAACAGCGTAGGCCAGAGGCCGACGAAGGCCAGCGCCGCCAGCAGCGCGGCCCAGCCGGAGAAATGGCTGCCCACCGAATAGACGATCAGGAAGGCGGCGGCGATCAGCGTGCCGCGCAGCATCTTCGCCGGCTCGCCATGGAAGCCCAGCGCGTCGCCGTCGACCCAGGTGTTGGCATGGAAGTACTGCAGCTTGCGCACCTTGGCCCAGGGGAGGTAAAGCCCCAGGGTGACGACGATGAGCAGCAGGTTCACGATCCAGATACGAAAGTACTCGCTGCCGCTGGCGGTGAAGCCGATCGGATGGCGTTCGGGGGGCGGCCCCGCGGGTGTGTCGATGTCCATGGTCATGGGTCCTCCCTCGTTGGTGATGCGCCACGATTCTGCATGCCGGGGGCGATTGCGCGTGGGGGCGTCCGGTGCCCACCCGGGGTCGCACACTAGAATCAAAGCGCTAAAACGATGACCCAGAGGGAAGAGAGAAGCCGAATGAAACTGATTGGATCCAACGCCAGCCCCTACGTGCGCAAGGTCCGCGTCGTCATGGCCGAAAAGCGCCTTGACTATCAGTTCGTCCAGGAAGACGTCTGGGCGCCCGACACCACCATTGCCAACTCGAACCCGCTGGGCAAGGTGCCTTGCCTGGTGATGGAAGGCGGCGAGGCGATGTTCGACTCGCGCGTGATCGTCGAATACCTCGACACCCTGTCGCCGGTGGGCAAGCTCATTCCGCAGCAGAGCCGCGAGCGCGCCGAGGTCAAGACCTGGGAGGCCCTGGCCGATGGCGTGATGGACGCCGGCGTGCTGTGCCGCCTCGAAGCCACCTGGGCGGGCCGCGCCGAGGGTGAACGCAGCCAGGTCTGGATGGACCGGCAGCGCGCCAAGATGGTAGGCGGCATCGCCGCCATGGCCAAGGGCCTGGGCGACAAGCCCTTCTGCAGCGGCATCCACCTGAGCCTGTCGGACATCGCGGTCGGCTGCGCGCTGGGCTGGATCGAGTTCCGCTTCCCGGACATCGACTGGCGCAGCCAGTACAGCAACCTCGCGAAGCTGCAGGACAAGCTGATGCTGCGGCCGAGCTTCGCAGACACCAAACCTTGAAGACGCCGCCGCGGCGGGCCTGAAACGAAAAAAGCGCCGTGAGGCGCTTTTTTTCAGGGGTGTGGGCCACTCAAGCTGCGACGCGCTCCGTCGTCGGATGGCGCCATTTGGCCATCAGCTCGGTCCAGCGCGTACGCGCCGCGGCCAGGTTGCGCTCCTTCACATGGCCGTAGCCACGGATCTGCTCCGGCAGCGTGGCGATCTCCACCGCCGTCGCATGGTTCGCGGCGCTGAGGCCGGCGATCACTTCCTCGATGCTCGCGCGGTACTCGCCGATGAGTGCGCGTTCGGTCTTGCGCTCCTCGGTGCGGCCAAAGATGTCGAGCGCCGTGCCGCGCAGGCCCTTGAGCTTGGCCAGCACCTTGAAGCCGGTCAGCATGCCGGGGCCGAACTTCTGCTTCTGCAGCTGGCCCTTGCTGTTCTTCTTCGCGATGAGCGGCGGCGCGAGGTGGTAGTTGAGCTTGAAGTCGCCTTCGAACATGCCTTCGACGCGGTCGAGGAAGGCACGGTCGGTGTGCAGGCGCGCCACCTCGTACTCGTCCTTGTAGGCCATCAGCTTGAAGAGGTAGCGCGCCACCGATTCGGTCAGCGTCGTCTTGCCGACCACCGCCGTCTCGGCCTGCTGCACCTTGGCGACAAAGGCCGTGTACTGCTCGGCGTACGCGGCGTTCTGGTAGCCCCTGAGGAACTCGGCGCGGCGTGAAATCAGCGCCTCGACCGTCTCGCGCTTCTTGAACTCGATCACCTGGCCCGGCGACACCAGCTTCTGCACCGCCGCCAGGTCATGCGCCGCACGGCGGCCCCATTCGAAGGCCGTCTTGTTGTTCTCTATCGCGACGTTGTTGAGCTCGATCGCGCGCATCAGCGACGCGTAGTCCAGCGGCACCCAGCCCTTTTGCCAGGCGTAGCCCAACAGCATCGGGTTGGCGTAGAGGCTGTCGCCCATCAATGACACGGCAGCCGCATCGGCGTCGAAGCTGCCAAGGCCGTCGATGCCGACGATGCGCGCGATCTGGTTCGCGCAGTCGTCCTGCGGGTTCACCCAATTGGCGTTGCGCACGAAGGCCGCGGTCGGCGTGCTGTGGCTGTTGAGCGCCACGTGCGTGCGCCCTTCGCGCATGCGCGCCAGCGTCTCGGCGTTGACCGCCACCAGCGGGTCGGCGGCGAGGATCAGGTCGGCCGCGGCGGTGCCGACGCGCGTGGTGCGGATCGCCTCCTGCGTCTCGCCGATCAGCGCATGGCTCCAGGTGGCGCCGCCCTTCTGCGCCAAGCCGGCAGCGTCCTGCGTGACGATGCCCTTGCCTTCGATGTGCGCGGCCATGCCCAGCAGCTGGCCGATGGTGATCACGCCCGTGCCGCCGACACCGGCGACCACGATGCCCCAGACCTGGTCGCGTGCCAATTGCGGCACGGCCGGCTCGGGCATGACGCCCATCTCGAAAGGCGAGTTCGCCTTGGCCTTCGACTTCTTCCTGAGCGCACCGCCTTCGACAGTGACGAAGCTCGGGCAGAAGCCCTTCAGGCAGCTCATGTCCTTGTTGCAGGTGCTCTGGTTGATGGTGCGCTTGCGGCCGAATTCGGTTTCCAGCGGCTCCACCGAGAGGCAGTTGCTCTGCACGCTGCAGTCGCCGCAGCCTTCGCACACCAGCTCGTTGATCACGACGCGCTTGGCCGGGTCGACGGCCGTGCCCCGCTTGCGGCGGCGGCGCTTCTCGGTCGCGCAGGTCTGGTCGTAGATGATGGCCGTGGTGCCCTTGATTTCGCGGAACTCGCGCTGGATGTCGTCGAGCAGGTCGCGGTGCTTCACCTCCGGATCGCCGGCCACCTTCACGCCGTCGTACTTCTCGGGTTCGTCGGTGACGATCACGACCTTCGTCGTTCCTTCGGCCAACAGGCTCTGCGCGATCTGCAGCACCGAGTGGCCTTCGGGCCGCTCGCCGACCTGCTGGCCGCCGGTCATGGCGACCGCGTCGTTGTAGAGGATCTTGTAGGTGATGTTCACGCCCGCCGCGATGCTCTGGCGGATGGCGAGCAGGCCGCTGTGAAAGTAGGTGCCGTCGCCCAGGTTCGCGAAGATGTGCTGGTCGGTGGTGAAGGGCTGCTGGCCCACCCATGGCACGCCCTCGCCGCCCATCTGCGTGAAGCCGATCGTGCTGCGGTCCATCCAGGTCGCCATGAAGTGGCAGCCGATGCCGCCCATCGCGCGCGAGCCTTCGGGCACCACGGTGCTGGTGTTGTGCGGGCAGCCCGAGCAGAACCACGGCTGGCGGTCGGCACCCTGCACGCCGTCGAGCTTGATGACCTCCATCGAGCGCTCCTTGGCCTCGAGGATGGCGAGCTGCGCATCGATGCGCGCGCGCATGTCGGCGCCGATGGCGTCGAGCAGGCCGGTCTTCCTCAGGCGCTGCGCGATGGCCTTGGCGATCAGCGCCGGGTTCAGGTCGGCGTTGGCGCGCAGCAGCGTGTGCGCGGTCGGGTTGGGCATCGACCATTCGCCGCCCGAATAGCCGTCGGCACTGGCTCCCACGCCCTCGTCGAACTTGCCGACCACGTTGGGCCGCACGTCGGAGCGCCAGTTGTAGAGCTCTTCCTTCAGCTGGTACTCGATGACCTGGCGCTTCTCTTCGACCACCAGAATCTCCTGCAAGCCGGTCGCGAAGTCGCGCGTGAGCTGGGCCTCCAGCGGCCACACGACGCCGACCTTGTGCAGCCGGATACCGATCTGCCGGCAGGCCGCGTCGTCCAGCCCCAGGTCGATCAGCGCCTGGCGCGTGTCGTTGAAGGCCTTGCCGCTGGCCATGATGCCGAAGCGATCGTTCGGCCCCTCGATGACGTTGTGGTTGAGCTTGTTCGCGCGGATGTACGCGAGCGCTGCGTACCACTTGTAGTGCATCAGCCGCGCTTCCTGCTCCAGCGCATGGTCGGGCCAGCGAATGTGCAGGCCGCCGGGCGGCATCTCGAAATCGGTGGGGATCACGATGTCGACGCGCTCCGGGTCGATCATCGCGGTGGCGCTGGATTCGACGATCTCCTGGATCGTCTTCATGCCCGACCACACACCCGAGAAGCGGCTCATCGCGAAGGCGTGGATGCCCAGGTCGAGGATCTCCTGCACGTTGGTCGGGAAGAACACCGGCGTGCCGCAGGCCTTGAAGATGTGGTCGCTCTGGTGCGCGGCGGTCGAGCTCTTGGAGATGTGGTCGTCACCTGCGACGGCAATCACGCCGCCGAATTCGGTGGTGCCCGCCATGTTGGCGTGCTTGAAGACGTCGGAGCAGCGGTCCACGCCCGGCCCCTTGCCGTACCAGATGCCGAAGACGCCATCGAACTTGTTGGTGCCCGGCGGCGAGAAGCCCAGCTGCTGCGTGCCCCACAGCGCGGTGGCCGCCAGCTCTTCATTGACGCCCGGCTGAAACACGATGTTCTGCGCCTTGAGGTACTTGCTCGCCTTCCACAGCGCCTGGTCGTAACCGCCGAGCGGCGAGCCGCGGTAGCCGCTGATGAAGCCGGCGGTGTTCTTGCCGTTCTGCGCATCGCGCAGGCGCTGCAGCATCGGCAGCTTGACGAGGGCCTGAACGCCCGACATGAAGGCGCGACCGTAGTCGAGCGAGTATTTGTCGTCGAGCGTGACCGTCTCGAGGGCCTTGCGGATGTGCTCTGGCAGGGGGGCGTTCATCGTCTGTGTCTCCGGTTGGCGTGGCCTTGTGGGCGTGGCTGGGCGGCATGAGCGCCCGACGGGATGCGGTGCCTTCATGATGCGCCTGAAAGTGTATTGGCGGGTGTCGGACAGGTGCTTTCAGATACCGCCAGGGAAACCCTAGTTTCTGGAAGATCCTTTCTTAGAATCACCCTTTATGGAAAGCCTTGATAAGTTCGACCTTGCCATCCTGAAAGAACTCCAGACGGATGGACGCCTGACCAACGCCGAACTGGCCCAGCGCGTGGGCCTGTCGGCCGCACCCTGCTGGCGCCGCGTGCGGGCGCTGGAAGAGTCCGGCTTCATCAAGGGCTACTACGCCGAGATCGACCGCCGCAAGATCGGCCTGGGCGTGCTCGCCTTCGTGCGCCTGGACACCGAGCGCGCCAACAGCGAGGTCACCAAGAAGATCGAGGAAGCGATCCGCAAGCTGCCCGAAGTCATCGCCTGCCACTACATCAGCGGCACCGGCATGTTCGAGCTGCAGGTGGTGGCCGAAGACCTCGACGCCTTCTCGCGCTTCGCCCTCAACAGCCTCATGCACCTGCCCAACGTGAAGGACCTGCACACCAGCTTCTCGCTGGGGGAGGTGAAGGCGAGCCATGCGCTGCCGCTGGGGCATCTGGCCGCCAAAGGGTTGCGCGCTGCGTGACGGCCTGACAATCGACGCCGATGCCGCCCATCTCCCCCGACGAATCCCCCATCCCGCCGATGCGCGCCACGCCCGCGCGCATCGGCCCCTTCACCCCGCTGAAGCTCCCGGTCTTCCGCATGCTGTGGAGCACCTGGCTGCTCGCGAACATCTGCATGTGGATGAACGACGTGGCGGCGGCGTGGATGATGACGACGCTGACCACCACGCCGCTGTGGGTGGCGCTGGTGCAGTCGGCCTCGACGCTGCCGGTGTTCCTGCTGGGGCTGCCGAGCGGCGCACTGGCCGACATCCTCGATCGTCGCCGCTGGCTGATGGCCACGCAGTTCTGGCTGGCCGGGGTGGCGATCGTGCTGTGTGCGGCGGTGGCGCTGGACATGATGACGGCGCCGCTGCTGCTGGCGCTGACCTTCGCCAACGGCATCGGCCTGGCGCTGCGCTGGCCGGTGTTCGCCGCCATCGTGCCGGAACTGGTGCCGCGGCCGCAGCTGCCGGCCGCGCTCGGGCTCAACGGCATCGCGATGAACGCCTCGCGCATCATCGGCCCGCTGGTGGCGGGGGCGCTGATCGCCAGCGCCGGCAGCCTGTGGGTCTTCGTGCTCAACGCAGTGATGTCGGTGGCCTCGGGCTTCATCGTGCTGCGTTGGCGGCGCGAGCACACGCCCAACCCGCTGGGCCGCGAGAAGCTCGTGAGCGCGATGCGCGTGGGCGTGCAGTTCGTGCGCCAGTCGCTGCGCATGCGCGCGGTGCTCACGCGCATCTCGATCTTCTTCCTGCACTCGACCGCACTGCTCGCGCTGCTGCCCTTGCTGGCACGCGGGCTCGAGGGCGGCGGGGCCGGCACCTTCACGCTGCTGCTGGCGGCCATGGGTTCGGGCGCCATCGGTGCAGTGCTGGTGATGCCGCGGCTGCGCCAGGCCTATGTGCGCGACCAGCTGGTGCTGCGCGGCGCGCTGCTGCAGTCGGCGGCCACGGCGGTGATGGCGGTCGCGCCCAACACGTGGGTGGCCGTGCCAGCCATGTTCTTCGGCGGCGCGGCGTGGATCACGGTGGCCAATTCGTTGTCGGTGTCCGCACAGCTCGCGCTGCCCGACTGGGTGCGCGCGCGCGGCATGTCGATGTTCCAGATGTCGATCATGGGCGCGAGCGCCTTCGGTGCGGCGCTGTGGGGGCACATCGCCACGGTCAGCTCGCTGCAGGCCAGCCTGCTGATCGCGTCGGTCACCGGCGTGCTGATGATGGGCGCGGCCCTGCGCTATGTGCTGGACGGCGGCGTCGACGACGATGTGAGCCCCGCCGCGCCCGGCTGGGCCGACGCACCGCCGCATGCGCCGCCGGGCGATGGGCGGCTGGTCATCAACGTCGAGTACCTGATCGACCCGGCCCGCGCCGCGGCCTTCCACGTCGTGATGCAGCAGACGCGGCGCACGCGGCTGAGCGAAGGCGCGATCGGCTGGGAGCTGCTGCACGACATCGCCGAGCCGGGCCGCTACGTGGAACAGATCATCGACGAGTCGTGGACCGGCCACCTGCGCCGCTTCCACCGCGCGACGGCGGCCGACCTGGCGCTGCGCGAACGCCGGCTGGCCTTCCACCTGGGCGACGGGCCGCCGCTGGTGACGCGCTACGTGGTCAGGCGCTGAGCGCCTTCGCGGCGCGCAGCCAGCCCAGGCCGTCCGAGGTGCCGTTGGGCACCGCGCCGCGCGCCGGGCGGTACTCGCCGCCGACCCAGCCGTCCCAGCCGCACTGGGCCGACACCTCGTCGATCACCTTGAACAGGTAGGGGTGGTTCAGCTCGCCGATGTCGGGTTCGTGCCGCTCGGGCACGCCGGCGATCTGGATGTGGCCGACGCGGCCGGTCGGCAGGTACTGGCGGATCTTCATTGCCACGTCGCCCTCGACGATCTGGCAGTGGTAAAGGTCGAACTGCACCTTGAGGTTGGGCGCACCGACCGCTTCGACGATGGCATGCGCCTCGTCCTGCCGGTTGAGGAAGAAGCCGGGGATGTCGCGCGTGTTGATGGGTTCGATCAGGAGGTCGCGCCCGGCCTTCGCGGCCTCGGCCGCGGCCCAGCGCAGGTTCTCGACGTAGGTCGCCTTGGCCGTTTCGCGGGGCAGGCCGGCAGGCAGCAGGCCAGCCATCACATGGACGCGCGGGCAGTCGAGCGCAGCGGCGTAATCGAGTGCCTTGGCGATGCCGTCTCGGAACTCGCTCTCGCGCCCCGGCAGGCAGGCCAGGCCGCGCTCGCCGCCGTCCCAGTGGCCGGGCGGCGCGTTGAAGAGCACCTGCTTCAGGCCGTTGGCCGTCAGCCGCGCCGCGATCTCGGCGGCAGGGAAGGCATAGGGGAACAGGTATTCGACGCCCGCGAAGCCGTCCTTGGCGGCGGCATCGAAGCGGTCGAGGAAGTCGAACTCCGGGTAGAGCATCGAGAGGTTGGCAGCGAAACGGGGCATGGTGGTCTTCGGGAGGGAGTGGGTTACCAGCGCGCGCCGAACGTACGGCGCAGGTCGTCGATCGCGTCCTCGCCCAGCGGCGCGGGTTCGGTCGCAGACAGCAGGCGCAGGCGCGCTGTTTCTTCGAGTTCTTCGAGCACCGCCATGGCCGCGGCCGGCGTGTCGTGCCAGACGTTCGGGCCGAGGCGCGCGAGCATCACGGCACGGATCGGCTGGCCCGCGTCGCCGTACTGCGTGATCGCGGCGGCCACCGCATCGGCCGCTTCCGCAGCGCCGGGCCGGTGGTACGGGATCACCGGCACATGGCCGACCTTCATCACGAAGTAAGGCGTCAGCGCGGCCAGCAGTTCTTCGCCGGTGGGCCGCAGCGTGAGGCCGACGCAGTGCGTGCTGTGCGTGTGGATGACGCAGGCCGTGGCCGAGTCGAAGCGCTGTGCCGCGGCATAGATGCGGGTGTGCAGCGCGATGGTCTTGCTCGCGCGGTCGCCGCCGGTCTGCACGCCTTGCGCATCGAGGCGCGCCAAGCGTGCCGGGTCGAGGAAGCCGAGGCAGGCGTCCGTCGGGGTGATGAGAAAGCCATCGTCGAGCCGCACGCTGATGTTGCCGGCCGTGGCATGCACGTAGCCGCGCTCGAACAGGCTGCGGCCGACGCGGCAGATTTCTTCTCGGGCTTCTGGTTCGTTCATTGGATTACTAGGTTGGTTCGGGGCGCGTGTGCAGGCCACCGGGTACTCCCCTCCGCGAATGTCCCCCGCCTTCGGCTCCTCCTTTATTTCGCTGCGGGGAGCACCCGATACCCTGCGCACGTGGACACGGCCGTGGTGCACCGTCGATGAACCACGATCGCGCCCGAGGCTCACGTCGATGGCGTGCTCTGCGCAGCGAAATAAAGGAGGAGGCCGCAGGCCGGGGGACATTCGCGGAGCAGAGTACGCCGTCGGCGCGAGCCCGCCCCGAACAACGCGCCTCTCGCGCAACGACCAAAACCGTCATTCGAGCACAGCAAAGGCTTTGGTGAAAAAGTCGTCGGCCCCGAAGTTGCCGGACTTCAGCGTGAGGTGCACGCCCGCGCCACCAGCAGCCTTGGCCAGCGCATGGCACCACGGCACGCCGGGGTCGATCTGCGGGCCGATCTGCATTTGCGTGACACCCAGCGCCTGCACGCAGGCGCCGGAGGTCTCGCCGCCCGCCACGACCAGTTGGCGCACGCCCAGCGCGACCAGGCCACGCGCGATGGCGGCGATGGTGCGCTCCACCATCGCACCGGCTTCTTCCACCCCCAGGCGGCCCTGCACCGACTTCACGGCGCCGGTCTCGGCCGTGGAGTAGACGAGCACCGGGCCGTCCTTGAGCAGCGGTGCGGCCCAGGCCAGCGCCTCGGCCGCGACGTCGATGCCCGACGCGATGCGCAGCGGGTCGATCGTCATCGCGGGCCGACCGCTCTGGATGAAATTCATCACCTGACGGTTGGTCGCGATCGAGCAGCTGCCCGAGACGACGGCGGTCCGCCCTTCGGCCGCTGGCAGCGCACTCGCCTGTGACGACGGCGCGATCCCGAAATTGGCCGGCAGCCCGATCGCCACGCCCGAGCCGGCCGTCACCAGCGGCATCGCCGCCAGCGCCGGCCCGAGGCGCAGCAGGTCGTCGTTGGACACCGCGTCCACCACCGCCATGGCCACGCCCGCGGCGCGCAGTTCGGCGATGCGTTCGCGCACCGCGTCGGCGCCGCGCGCCACCACGGTGTGGTCGATCAGCCCGACCTGGCGCGTCGTCTGCGCCTGCAGCACCCGCACCAGGTTCGGGTCGGTCATCGGCGTGAGCGGGTGGTTCTGCATGCCGCTTTCGTTCAGCAGCACGTCGCCGACGAACAGGTAGCCCTTGAACACGGTGCGCTTGTTGTCCGGGAAGGCCGGCGTCGCGATGGTGAAGTCGCTGCCCAGCGCGTCCATCAGCGCCTCGGTGACGGGGCCGATGTTGCCGGCGGCCGTGCTGTCGAAGGTCGAGCAGTACTTGAAGTAGATCTGCTGCGCGCCCTGCGCCTGAAGCCATTTCAGGGCGTCGAGCGACTGCGCGATGGCGTCGGCCGGCGCGATGGTGCGCGACTTGAGCGCGACCACGACGGCATCGACATCGGCCGCCAGTGGCACGCTCGGCACGCCGATGGTCTGCACCACGCGCATGCCGGCGCGCACCAGGTTGTTGGCGAGGTCGGTCGCGCCGGTGAAGTCGTCGGCGATGCAGCCCAGCACCATCTTGCTCATGCGGCGCCGTCCTTCTTCTTGGGCAGTTCGATGCCCGGGAAGATCTTGATTACCGCGCTGTCGTCTTCCTTCGCGAAGCCGGCGGTCGAGGCCTGCATGAACATCTGGTGCGCGGTCGACGCGAGGGGCAGCGGGAATTTGCTGGCGCGGGCGGTGTCGAGCACCAGGCCCAGGTCCTTCACGAAGATGTCGACGGCCGACAGCGGCGTGTAGTCGGCGGCCAGCACATGGGCCATGCGGTTCTCGAACATCCAGCTGTTGCCGGCGCTGTTCGTGATGACCTCATACAGCGCGGCGGCATCGACGCCTTCGCGCAGGCCCAGCGCCATGGCTTCGGCGGCGGCGGCGATGTGCACGCCGGCGAGCAGCTGGTTGATGATCTTCACCTTGCTGCCCGCGCCGGCGCTGTCGCCCAGCCGGTAGACCTTGCCGGCCATCGCGTCGAGCACGGCGCCGGCTTTCGCATAGGCCTCGGGCTTGGCGGCCGACATCACCGTCATCTGGCCGCTGGCGGCCTTGGCCGCGCCGCCGGAGATTGGCGCGTCGATGTAGTGGATGCCCAGGTCGTTCAAGCGCTTCTCGAGCGCGACCGACCAGTTCGGGTCGACCGTCGAGCACATCACGAAGGTGCTGCCCGGCTTCATCGCGGCGGCGGCGCCGTGCTCGCCGAAGAGCACGGCTTCGGTCTGCGCCGCGTTCACCACCACGCTCACGACCACGGCGCAGGCGGTAGCGACTTCGGCCGGATTGGCATGCGCGACACCGCCGGCCTCGACGAACGCCGCCGCCACGCCCGGCCGCACGTCGCAGACGTGCACCTCGTAGCCGTGGCTGCGCAGCGTCTGCGCGATGCCGGCGCCCATGGCCCCGAGGCCGATCAATCCCACTGTGTTCATGGCGTGGCCCGCAGGCAGGCTGGTGAAGAGGGGTCGACGATAGCGCGAAGCCGCGCGCCGGCCATCGGGGCAAGTCCCTGTCGCGCGCTCGGCCGGTTCAGCGCAGCGCGTGCTTCGCCGCGCGCACGATGCTCGCCGCATCCACGCCGAAGAAGTCGCGCAGCGCGGCGCGCGTGTCGCTGCGCCCGAAGCCGTCGGTGCCCAGCGTGAGGTAGCGCCGGCCTTCGGGCAGGAAGGCGCGCACGCTCTCGGGCACGGCGCGCACATAGTCGGTGGCGGCGACGATGGGGCCTCGCGAGCTCGCGAGCTGCTGCGCGATGAAGGGCGTGCCGGCGTCCTCGTCGCCGTGTAACGCGCGCGCCTCGCAGGCCTGGCCATCGCGCGCCAGCTCGCTCCAGCTGGTCACGCTGATCACTTCGGCGGCGATGCCTTCGGCGTCGAGTTGGCGCGCGGCCTTCACCACTTCGGTGAGGATCGCGCCCGAGCCCATCAGGGTAACCTGCGGCGCCGTTCTCTTCGCCGATGCATCGCGCCAGCCCTCGTAGCGCCAGCAGCCGCGCAAGATGTCCGCGGCGGCCTCGGGCGGCACGTCGGGCTGCGCGTAGTTCTCGTTCATGAGCGTGACGTAATAGAAGACGTCCTGCTGCTCGACCATCATCTCGCGGATGCCGGCGTCGACGATCACCGCCATCTCGCCCGCAAAGCCGGGGTCCCAGGCCTTGCAGTTCGGGATGGTGGCGGCCACGAGGTGGCTGCTGCCGTCCTGGTGCTGCAGGCCTTCACCGCCGAGCGTGGTGCGGCCCGAGGTGGCGCCCAGAAGGAAGCCGCGCGCGCGCTGGTCGGCGGCGGCCCAGATGGCATCGCCCACGCGCTGGAAGCCGAACATCGAGTAGTAGATGTAGAAGGGCAGCATCGCCAGCCCGTGCACGCTGTAGCTGGTGGCCGCGGCCGTCCAGCTTGCGATGGCGCCGGCCTCGCTGATGCCCTCTTCCAGGATCTGCCCGTCGGTCGCCTCGCGGTAGCTCAGGATCGAGTCGATGTCTTCCGGCGAGTAGCGCTGACCCACGCTCGAGTAGATGCCGACCTGCTTGAACAGGTTGGCCATGCCGAAGGTGCGCGCCTCGTCGGCCACGATGGGCACCACGCGCGGGCCGAGCGTCGCATCCTTCATCAGGTTGCCGAGCATGCGCACGAAGGCCATGGTCGTGCTCATCTCCTTGCCAGCCGCCGCCACGGCGAACTGTGCGTAGGCTGCGAGTTCCGGCTTGGCGACCACGTCGCACGCCGTTTCGCGCCGCGGCATCGAACCGCCGAGCGCCGCGCGATGCTGCTTCAGGTAGCGCATCTCGACGCTGTCTTCGGCCGGCTTGTAGAACGCGAGCGAGGTCACCTGTTCGTCCGACAGCGGCAGGTTGAAGCGGTTGCGAAAGCCGATCAAATCCGCGCTCTCGAACTTCTTGTGCGAGTGCGTGGTCATCTTGCCCTGGCCCGCCGCGCCCATGCCGTAGCCCTTCTTGGTGTGCGCGAGGATCACGGTAGGCTGGCCGACGTGCGCGGCCGCGGCGGCATAGGCGGCGTGGATCTTCACCAGGTCGTGGCCGCCGCGCTTCAGGCGGTCGATCTGCTCGTCGCTCATGCCTTGCGCGAGGCGCGCGAGTTCGGGGTCCTGGCCGAAGAAGGACTCGCGGTTGAAGCGGCCGTCCTTGGCGGCGAAGGTCTGCATCTGGCCGTCGACCGTGTGCGCAAAGGCGCGGGCCAGCGCGCCGGTGGTGTCGCGGGCGAAGAGGCCGTCCCAGTCGCTGCCCCACACCAGCTTGATGACGTTCCATCCGGCCCCGGCGAAGAGCTTTTCCAGCTCGTCGATGATGCGGCCGTTGCCGCGCACCGGGCCGTCCAGGCGCTGCAGGTTGCAGTTGACCACCCACACCAGGTTGTCGAGCTTCTCGCGTGCGGCGAGCGTCAGCGCGCTCATCGACTCGGGCTCGTCCATCTCGCCGTCGCCGAACACCCCCCACACCTTGCGGGTGCTGCAATCCTGCAGTTTGCGGTCGGTCAGGTAGCGCATGAAGCGGGCGTGGTAGATCGCGCTGATCGGGCCGATGCCCATCGAGCCGGTCGGGAACTGCCAGAAGTCCGGCATGAGGTACGGGTGCGGGTAGCTTGAGAGGCCACGTGCGCCCGTGCCCTGCGTGAAGGCGGGCGCCGTCAGTTCCTGGCGGTAGTGCGCGAGGTCGTCTTCGCTCAGGCGCCCTTCAAGAAAGGCGCGCGCATAGACGCCCGGTGAGCTGTGCGGCTGGAAGAACACCAGGTCGCCGCGATGCGCTTCGTTCCGCGCATGGAAGAAGTGGTTGAAGCCGACCTCGAACAGGTCTGCCGCGCTCGCGTAGCTGGCGATGTGGCCGCCCAGTTCGCCATAGGCCTGGTTGGCGCGCACCACCATCGCGAGCGCGTTCCAGCGCATCAGCGAGGCGAGCCGCTCCTCGACCGCGAGATCGCCCGGGAACGCGGGCTGCTGGTCGACGCCGATGGTGTTGACGTACGGCGTCGCCAGCTCGGGCTGCCAGCCGATGCGCCGGTCGCGTGCCACGCGGGCGAGCTGGTCGAGCATCTGGCGCGCGCGTTCGGCACCATGCGTCTGCACGAGCGCGTCGAAGGCGTCGCGCCATTCCGCAGTTTCCTGCGGGTCCGGGTCGGTCGCTGCGGGGCTCAGCAGCGCGTGCATCTGGGAGGCGGAGATCGGGGCGTTCATGCTCGGCACTTTAGGCCGCTCCGCGCCGAATGGGCTGCTGTCCCGCCGGATCGTTATCCCTCGTTCAGCAAATAATATGCCGTCAAAACGAGAAACGACAGCATTTCATGAAGCTCGACGCCATCGATCTACGCATCCTCGACGAACTGCAGCGTGACGGCGCGCTGTCCAACGTGGAGCTCGCGCGCCGCGTGCACCTGTCGCCCTCGCCGTGCCTGGCGCGGGTCAAGGCGCTCGAGGCGGCCGGTGTGATCGACCGCTACGTCGCGCTGGCCAGCGCGAGCGCGCTGGGCCTGGGGCTGAACGTCTTCATCTCGATCAGCCTCAAGACGCAGAGCAAGGCGTCGCTGGGCGACTTCGAGCGGCGCATCGCCGAGCACGACGAGGTGATGGAGTGCTACCTCATGACCGGCGACAGCGACTACCTGATCCGCATCGCCGTGGCCGACATGGCGGCGCTGGAGAAGTTCATCCTCGAGCAGCTCACGCCGATCCCCGGCATCGAGAAGATCCGGTCGAGCTTCGCGCTCAAGCAGGTGCGCTACAAAACGGCGCTGCCGCTGCCTCGGGGATGAGGCAGCGGCAGCGCGGGGACAACGGGGACGAGGCCCGGCCTGCCGGCCGGGCTCGGTGCATCGATCAGAGACCGATCAGGCCGCCGTCGTCCTTGGTGATCACCACCGTGGCCGAGCGCGGGCGGGCGTTGCCGCCGTCCGGCCAGTGGCTGCCGAAGTTGGCGGGCGTGCCGATGTTGCCGGCGGCCGTGGTTTCACCCGGATGCTGGATGTTCACGAACAGCGCGCGGCCGTCACCCGATTCGGCGATGCCGGTGATCTCGCAGTCCTTCGGGCCGACCAGGAAGCGGCGCAGGCCGTCGGTGCCCGGTGCCTTGCCGACGATGGTGGCTTGCGTCGCGGTGGTGGCGCCGTCGACGTTGGTGATCGTCTTCGCGGCGCCGTCGCCGACCTTGCCCGGTAGCGCGGCCAGCAGCATGCAGTTGGTCACGTCGGTGTACTTGCCGTCGTCGGTCTCCAGCCACAGCAGACCGGGGGCGGCCTCGCTGAACCACAGGCCATCGGGGCTCGAGAAATCGTTGTCCGCGCCGAGCTGCGACAGGTTGACGTCGGGCGAGGCGGTCGAACGTGCGCCGAACAGGTAGACGTCCCAGTTGAAGCTGAGCGCGGCCGGGTCGCCGTTGGCATCGGCGAAGCGGACGATGTGGCCGTTCGGGTTGCCCTTCTGCGCAGTCTGCGCCACGCCCTTGGGGTCGTTGTACGAACGCGGGTTGGCGGCATCGGTGCCTCCGACCGGTCGCGCGGCATTGTTGGTAAGGGTGACGTACACCTCGCCGTTGCGCGGGTTGACGGTGGTCCATTCCGGCCGGTCCATCTTCGTCGCGCCTACCACGTCGGCGGCCAGGCGCGTGTTGACGGCCACGTCGGCGGCGTCAGCGAAAGCGTAGGCGCTGTTGGCGGCCGTGATGCCGTTCACGCCGAAGGCGAGTTCGATCCACTGGCCGGTGCCGTCGGCGGCGAACTTCGCCACATAGAGGCGGCCCGCGTCCATGTACTTGTCGCCAGCGGCCATCCCGCGTGTGGCGTCGGCCGCGTCCCAGAGGGCGGTCGAGACGAACTTGTAGATGTACTCGTTCTGCGAGTCGTCGCCCATGTACCAGACCAGCGGCTTGCCGACCACGACCGGGCCGAGGCAGGCGCCTTCGTGGCCGAAGCGGCCGAGCGCGGTGCGCTTCTTCGGGGTGGAGAGCGCGTCGAACGGGTCGATCTCGACGACCCAGCCGTAGGTGTTGGCGCCGTTGCGGTAGTCGGCAAGGGCGTTGGCGCCACGCACTTCGGTGTTCCAGCGGCCGTACAGGTCGTCGGTGGTGTCGGGCGTGACGGTGGCCCACAGTTCGCGACCGTTGCCGGCAACGCCGTAGCGCGCGAAGGAGGTCAGTTCCTTTGCCGTGCGGTTCGTGTTGTCCGTGGCCGCGACGCGACGGAAGTAACCTGCCCAGTTCTCTTCGCAAGCGAGGTAGGTGCCCCACGGCGTGGTGCCGTTGGCGCAGTTGTTGACTGTGCCGCGCGTCATGCTGCCGTCGGTCGAGTACTTGGTCTTCACATAGTCGGTCTTGGCGACCGGGCCCGAGAGCGCCATTTCGGTCAGCGTGTGCACGCGGCGGTTGAAGCCCGAAGCTTGCTTGTAGCTCCACTTGTTGGCGGTCTTGCCCACCTCGATCACGCTCACGCCGTGCAGATAGAACTCGCGCAGCACTTCGTCAGGCACGGTGCGCACGCCGCCCACAGTGGTTTGACCGGTGGGGTGCAGGAACAGCGGCGTGATGGCTTCATGGTTCATCACCAGCAGGCCGCGGTCGGCGGCGGTGCGGCTCCATTTGCCGTTGGCATCGACGCCGAAGAAGGTCATGCCGTCGTGGTGGTCGCCGGCACGGCGGTCGTAGGTGGCGGCAGCGTCGGTGCCGTCGTTCTTGTACGCGGGCACGCCCGTCGCGATCGGGTCGCCCAGGCGATACAGCACGCTGGCGGTGTAGCCGGCCGGCACGGTGACCACGTCGTTGAGGCTTTTCGCCACGGCGCCAAAGTTGAGTTTCTGGGCTGCGGGTACCGGTGCGGGCGCCGGTGCAGGGGCAGGTGCGGGCGCAGGGGCCGGCGCGTCGTCGTTGCCGCCGCCGCCGCAGGCGGTCAGCAAGGCGGCACCGGCGGTACCGACGCCCAGGCCGAACAGTTTCCGGCGGCTCAAGCGCGCAGCGATCAGATCGTTGAACTCGGGGTTTTTCGTTGTGTTGTGGCCGATGTCGTCAGGATCGATCGCGAGCGATTGCGTCAGGTTTTTGTCAGTCGTCATGTGCTTGCTTAGTCGTGGGTTGGAAATACCCGCGAAGGTAGGCATAGGGCATGACGCCCGCGCGAAAGCCGTGTGTCAGTTCGGTGACGGAACTGCTGCGCGGCGCGGTGGCTCGGGCGCTTCACCGACCGTTCCGCGTTCCATCCACGAGAGCCGGTACAGCAGCGCCAGCACCAGCAGCCCGCCGAAGAAGATATACGACTGCAAGACGTTCAGCCGCGTGTCGGCCAGCAGGTTCACGGCTGTCATGAAGGTCTGGCCCGTCAGCGCGAGCGCCAGCCACAGCAGCGGCTCGGTCCGCCGGCCCCACGGCCGGGTCTGCAGCGCGCTCGGGAACACGAGCGCGAAGATCGGGAACAGCACGGCGTAGTGGTGCTCCCAGGCGATCGGCGAGGCGATCGTCAGGCTCAGCATGATGAGCGCGAGGTCGATGGCGGTCGGCGCCTTGCGCAGGCGCCAGAACATCGTCAGCGCCAGGATGACGGCCGACGACACCACGGTCGCGACATACACCGTCGCGTGATAGGGCGGGAAGTCGGTGCCCGACCAGACCAGGCCGCGCCCGAACAGGTTGGCGCCGTTGAACAGCAGCCGGTTCATCAGGCCGTTGACCGACTGGTTGATGAAGTAGCTCTCGCCGTGCCGGCCGAGGAAGGAGACCACCGTCAGGTAGTCGAGGTTGTTGCGCAGGCCGTAGTACGCCACCGACACGGCCAGGAACGCGGCGCCGGTAAGCGTCGCCGCGATCGCGAACTTCCATTGCCGGCGCAGCAGCGCCCACACGACCACCAGCGCCCACTGCGGCTTGATGATGCAGCACAGGGCCACCAGGAAACCCGACAGGCGCGGCTGGTCGCGCTGCCAGGCCAGCAGCGCCAGGCCGGCGGCCAGCGTCATGGCGGTCTGGATCTGGCCGTGGTGCTCGCTGCGTGCGAGCGGATAGAACAGCGCCGCGCTGACCAGGCACAGCACGAAGAGCGTGGCAGTCGACTTTGGCAGCAGCGCCGGCGCGCGCTCGCCGGCCGGCGCCAGCTGCTGCGACGCGCCCAGGAAGAGCTTCATGAAGACGAGTGCGATCACCGGCACGCACAGCCGCGAGAGCACCTTGTAGATCACCACCAGTTGCTCGCCGCTGATCGGGAGCAGCGCCAGCGGCAGGTCGATGAAGAGCAGCGCCGTCAGCGGGTACTGGAACTTCACATGCTGGTCGAAGAAGATGGCCTGGTAGAACGGCACGTCCGGGTGCGCCTGGAACTGCGCCGAGGCGCGCAGCATCGGCATCCACGAATCGTCGCCCGCATAGGCGCGCAGCAGGGTGCGCACGTAGGCGGTCGCACTTTCGTAGGGGTCGCCGCCCACCAGCGCGACGAGGCTGCTCAGCGCCACGCCGCTGAAGACGAAGCAGGCCCACAGCCGCCACTGGCGGGAAATGCGTTCGGTCGAGGGGCTGCCCGGCTGCGCGGCCAGCAGCGGCTGCCGACGCCAGAGATAGGCGACGATGGCGGCCGAGACCAGGGCGGTCAGCAAGACCCCGATGAACATCTTCATGGTGCGATTCCCTCCGGGGCGCTCTCAGGGCGCCGGTGTCGCGTGCTGCAGCAGGTGGGCCGCGGCGGCATGCATGTCGAAATTGTGGAAGCCGACCAGCGCCGCGAGCAGCAGGGCCAGCACCGGCGCCGCGCGCCCCAGCGGCGATCGGCTCGCGAAGAGCGCGACGGCCATCAGCAGCGGCAGGAAATGCGCCGCGTACAGGAAGGTCTCGTCGCCGTACACCAGGTGCAGCGCAATCTGCGCGGCCAGCGTCAGCCCGAGCACCTTGCCGAAGGCATGCCAGCGCGGCGAGCGGACCAGGCCGACCACGCCGGCGGCCAGCAGCAGCGCCCAGATCAGGAGGGCGGCCCAGCTGGCCGCGTCGACGAGGCCGGCGCCGTTCATCTGCACCGAGATGATGTTGAGCACCGGTGGCACCTGCTCCTGCACGCGCACCGCGGGGATGCGGATCGGGTACCAGAGCATCCCGATCAGGCGATCGCCGAGCGAGCCGCCGGCGGCCTGGTTGATGTAGTGCAGTTCCTCGCGGCTGCCGAGGAAGAACAGCATCGACCAGTGGTAGAGCTGGCGCTGGACCAGGGCCAGGACCGAGACGATCAACAGCGCCACGGCGCTGAGCCCCACGGCGCGGCGCCACGGGCGCTGCACGATTGCAAGGGCGAGGCCGGCCACCCAGTTGGTCACGGTGATGCTCAGGCTGGCCACGCTGGCCGCGACCAGCCAGCGGTCACCGACGGGGCGGTGCACCGCGACGGCCGCCACCAGCAGCACCATCAGCAGCGTGAGCGAGCCCGCGAAGAAGGTCTCGGCCACCGAGAACCAGAACTGGAAGGCGGCGCTGGCGACGGCGAGCGCCGTGAAGCACACGCTGGTGATGCGCCCGGCGCCGGACAGGCGGCCCAATGCGTAGAAGCCGATCGCCCAGAGCACGCCGACGAACTTGACGACCCGCATCGCGGCTTCCAGGTCGCTGCCGGCCCAGACCGAGCGCACGGCCACCGTCACCGGATGCAGCAGCAGCGAGGAAATCGGGTGGACCTTGGTCCGGTAGTGGTTGCTCTGCGCGTCGACCATGTTGGACAGCGTGCGCGGCGTGTCGGCGCCGAACCAGACGTCCCCGCCGGATTGCTGCTGGTACAGGGCTGGCGGCAGATGCAGCATCAGCGCGCGCAGCAGCCACACCACCGCCAGGGCCAGGAGCACGGCGATCAGCACATCCGGCGCCCGGCGGCGCCATGTCGATGCCGGCGCGCTCAACCCGCGATCCACAGAAGAAGCGCGCCGATCCCCACGGCCGTGAGGCTGACCCAGTCGCGTGCCGCGAAGACCACCGGGTCTTCGTGGAGCAGGCCGCGCACGGCCTTGAGCCAGATGCGCATCGTCCAGAACAGGAACACCGGGATCAGCATCCAGAGCCACACCGGGTTGTCGTAGCGGCCCATCATGTCCTGGTCGTTGATGTACAGGCCGAGCAGCAGCACCGACATCTGGCCGGCCGACACGCCGCCGCACAGGACGAAGGTCAGGTCGTTCGGCAGGTAGCCGCGGTCGGTGTTCAGCTTGCTCGGGTCGTCGACCGCACTGGCCAGTTCGACATAGCGCTTGGCCAGTGCCAGGCTCAGGAAGATGAACAGCGAGAAGGACAGGACCCAGAACGAGAGCGGCAGGCCGGTGGCCGCCGTGCCCGCCGCGATGCGGATGGTGTAGAGCGCGGCCAGCGAGAAGACGTCCACCACCGCCCGGCGCTTGAGGTGCACCGAGTACGCGGTGGTCAGCGCCATGTAGATGAGCAGCACGTAAAGGAACTCGATCGGCAGCGTGGCGATCGACAGCGCGAGCGATGCCGCGCTGAGCGCGATGGCCATCAGCAGGCCGCGGCCGATCGAGATCTCGCCGGCGGCGAAGGGGCGCCGGCGCTTGCGGTGGTGGCGCCGGTCCGAGCCGAGGTCGAGCAGGTCATTCACCACGTAGATGCCCGAGGCCATCAGCCCGAAGGCCAGGAAGGCGAGCGATGCATCGACCACCAGGCCGAGCGTCAACTCGTGCAGCGAGGGCAGCAGCGGCAGGAAGATCAGCAGGTTCTTCAGCCACTGGTGCAGCCGCATGCCGTAGATGTAGCGCTGCAGCCGTGCTGTCTGCGGCCGGATCACGGCTTCGATCGTCGTGCGCTGCGCTGCGCGATGGTTGAGCCGGCTGGAACCGCTGACGACCACGGCAGCGTGTGCGCTCTGCCAGATCGGCAGGTCGACGTGGTGATCGCCGGCATAGGCAAACGGCAGGCCACCGGCGTCGCGCTGGATGGCTGCGAGCTTGCCCTCGCCGCGCAGGTTGTCCACACCGTTGGAGGCGATCACGTCGTCGAACAGGTCCAGGTGGTGGGCGATCTGCCGAGCGAACTTCATGTCGCTGGCGGTTGCGAGCACCACGCGCCGTCCGGCGGCCCGGGCCTCGCGCACCAGTCGCAGCACTTCCTCGCGATAGGGCAGGGTCGTCACGTCGATCTCGACGCGCTGCGCGACCTCGTGTTTGAGCGTTGCCTTTCCACGCGCCAGCCAGGCCGGGAGCATCAACAGCGACAGGGGGGAAGCCCGCACCAGTTGCAGCAGGGATTCGTGCAGCAGATCGGTGGTGATCAGCGTGCCGTCCAGATCGATGTAGAGAGCCGGTGCCGTCATGGATCAGGCCCGGCTGAGAACGACGACACCGACCAGGATGATCGCGATGCCGGCGATCCGGCCGGGCGTCAGCGCCTCGCCGAAGATCTGCCAGGCCAGAACCGCTGCGATGACATAGCCCATGGACAGCAGGGGGTAGGCCACGGTCACATCCACGCGCGTGAGCGCCACGATCCACAACCCTGCACTGAGGAAGTAGCAGCACAGCCCGGCCAGGATCCAGGGGTGCTGGGCGGCCTGCATCGCGGCGTTCAGCACCGAACTGCCGCTGGTCAGGGACATGCCCTGCAAGGTCCTGGCGCCGGCCTTCAACATCAATTGGGCACCGGAGTTCAACAGGACACCGGCGAAGATCACCAGAAAGGTGGAAAAGGTCATGGAGGCGGGGGTTTTGATGGTCAACGCCATCATGCGCGGACCCCGGCCATATTCTGCAACACTTGTGAAAAAGTTAGTGCAAAAGTTGTCAACTAGGGAAACTATTTAGGCCAAAAGGCCCACAGCCTTAAGGTCTGGTTCACCGTCGCGGCCAGCCTTCCAGCCTCCGGCCCGGTTCCCGCGAAGTAGTCGGCCCGCACCGCGCCGAGGATGGCGCTGCCGGTGTCCTGCGCCACCACCAGCTTCTGCAGCGCCACCGTCGGCCCCGGCGAGGCCAGCCAGACGGGGGTGCCGTACGGGATGCTCTCGCGGTCGACCGCGATCGATCGCCCGGCCGTCAGCGGCACGCCCTGGGCGCCGCGCGGGCCGAAGGCGGCGTCGACCTCGGTGAGCGCCTCTTCGCGGAAGAACACGTAGCGCGGGTTGCTCCACATGAGCTGCGGCACCCGCTGCGGGTTCTGGGCGACCCAGGCCTTGGTGTCGTCGGGCCAGCGGCTCACGCGCGTCGCGCCCTGGCTGACCAGCCACTGCTGGATGCTGCGGTAGGGCTGCTCGTTGGTGGCGGCGAAGGCCGCGCGCACGGTGCGCTGGCTGCCGTCGGCCTCGGTGATGCGCAGGCGCCCCGAGCCCTGGATGTGCAGCATCATCGCGTCGACCGGGTCGGCCATCCAGGCGATCTCGCGGCCGCGCAGCGCGGCCTGCGCCTCGGGCATCGTCTCGATCTGCTGGCGCGTGTACCAGGGGCGGCGCGGCACCAGGCCGGCGGGCGGCGCGTACAGCGGCACGTTGAACTGCGCCGTCGGCTGGCGCGTGGCGTCGTAGATCGGCTCGTAGTAGCTGGTGAGCTGGCCGTCGCTCTGGCCGGTGAGCGACTCCACGCGGTAGGGCTGCAGCCGCTCGGTCATCCACTGGCGCTGCGCGTCCGGCTCGGCGATGGCCAGGCGCCGCACCTCCGGACACAGCGGCGCGAAGGCGGCATTGGGGCGAGCGCAGTTGCTCACCATCGCGTCCCAGCCCTCGTGCAGTTCGTCGTCGGCGAAGCCCGGCAGTTCGGACCACGCCACCGGCACCCAGCGGCTCTTCGGATGGGTGAGCGGGCCGGTCAGCGGACCCAATGTCGGTGGTTGAGCGTTCGTGGGTGGCGTCGCTGGTGCGGGCGGCAGGCGTGTGCCGGTCGAGCAGGCGGCCAGCATTGCTACGATCGCCAACCCAACCAGCCTCCGGAGTCCTTGTGTCATGGGCCTGATTCTCCTTGAAGCGTTCGGCGCGCTCGTGCTGCTGGTGTTCATCGTGTGGTGGACCATGTTCTCGGGACGCAAGGGCGGCGAGATCGACGAGCCGCACACCCGGGACGGCCCGGACGACGGGGGACCGCGCGGTTGAATGTCACGTTTTCCCTGTCGGGCGATGGCTCAAGGTATCGTGGGGTAACAGATGGATTGCTCCTTTTTCAGGAGCAATAAACGCTGCTGCGACGAGGCATTCGAAGGGAGTGTTCGTTCCTCATGATGATGCGACGGGTGGGGTCGCCGGTCGCGAACCGGGCGGTCAATGACCATAATCCGACCACGTTCCGCAGCCATGGCGCCAACGCGCCGTTGCGGTGTAGTACTCATCGATCGAAGGGAAACCCCATGAAAAAAATCGTCCTCTCCACCGCCGCTTTGGCCGTCCTCCTCACCGGCTGCGCCGGCGGCATGACCGACACGCAACGCAACACCGGCATCGGCGCCGGCGCGGGTGCGCTGGGCGGCGCGGCCATCGGCGCCATGACGGGCGGCCGGGCCGGCACCGGTGCCGTGATCGGCGCCGGCGTGGGCGCACTGGGTGGCTACCTGTGGTCGCAGCGCATGGAAAACCAGAAGCGCGAAATGGAAGCCGCCACCCGCGGCACCGGCATCGGCGTGACCCAGACCGCCAACAACGAGCTGAAGCTGGCGATCCCGAGCGACGTGTCCTTCGACACCGGCCGCTCGGCCATCAAGGGGAACTTCGCGCCGGTCCTCAACCAGTTCGCCAACGGCCTGCGCAACAACCCGAACGCCGAAGTGCGCATCATCGGCCACACCGACAGCACCGGCTCCGATGCCATCAACAACCCGCTGTCGGTGGACCGCGCCGCCAGTACACGGGACTACCTGATCGCCCGCGGCGTGCCGTCGACGGCCTTCCGCATCGAAGGCCGCGGCTCGCGCGAACCGGTCGCCGACAACAACAGCGATGCCGGCCGTGCCCAGAATCGCCGCGTCGAGATCTACGTCGGCGAGCGCCCGCAAGGCTGATCGCGCTCAGAGCCCTCTGAGCAGGTTGGCCAGTTCCACGGCCGACTTGACGGCCATCTTCTCGAACACGCGCGCGCGGTGGACCTCCACCGTGCGCACGCTGATGGCCAGCTGATCGGCGATCAGCTTGTTCGGCAAGCCCTCGACCACCAGCCGCATCACGTCGCGCTCCCGTTCGGTGAGTTCGTCGATGTGCGCGCGCAGGGCGGCGCGCGTGGCTTGCGCCTCGACGGCACGCAGCGACGCGCCCAGGGCCTTCTCGATGCGGTCGACCAGCGCGTTGTCCGAAAACGGCTTCTCACAAAAATCGAAGGCCCCGCGCTTGACGGCATCGACGGCGGTCGGCACGTCCGCATGGCCGGTGAGGAAGATCACCGGCATGCTGTCCAGCAGGCCCCGTTCGGCCAGCCGGTCGAACAGCACCAGCCCGCTGGTGCCGGGCATGCGCACGTCCAGCAGCAGGACGTGCGGTTGCGGCGGCAGCGACTGGCTGTCGAGGTAGGCCTCGAACGCATCGGCGCTGGCGAAATGCTCGCTGGCCAGGCGGCGTGAACGCAGCAGCCAGGCCAGCGCCTCGCGCACGCTGGCGTCGTCGTCCACGATGAAGATCAGGCCGTCGATGAGGGGTTGCATGGGGCGTTCAGGCGATCGGTAAGGTGAAGCGGAAGATGGTGCCGCGCGGTTGGTGAGGCTCATGCATCAACACGCCGCCGTGCTGCTCGACCACGGTGCGGCACAGGCTCAGGCCGAGGCCCATGCCATCGGCGCGGGTGGTGAAGAAGGGCGTGAACAGGCGCTCGGCCACTTCCGGGGCGATGCCGCTGCCGATGTCGGCCACGGAGAACTCGAGCCACCGGCGCAGGTCGGCCGGTGCATCGGGTGCGCCAATGCGGCCGGCGCGCGCCACGCGCAGCGTCAGCACGCGCTCGCGCAGCTCCGGCATGTCCATCGCCTGCATCGCGTTGCGGGCCAGGTTGAGCAGCACCTGCTCGACCAGCGTGCGGTCGCACAGCACGGTGGGCAGCGCGTCGGCCAGCACCAGGTCGATGCGCACCCCGAGCTTGCGCGCCTGCAGCCGTACCAGCGGCAGCACCGCGTCGATCAGCGCTTGCGGCGCCACCGGCTCGCGGGTGCGGTCGCGTCGCCGCACGAAGTCGTGCACGCTGCGGATCACCTGGCCGGCGCGGTCGGCCTGTTCGGCGATGCGCCGCACCGCCATGGCCACCTCGGCGCCGTCGCCCATCGCACCCTGCAGCAGGTTCAGCGAGCCGCTCGCGTAGCTGGCGATGGCGGCCAGCGGCTGCGTCAGCTCGTGGCTCAGCAGCGAGGCCATCTCGCCGACGGTGGCCAGCCGGGCGCTGGCCTGCAGTCGCTCCTGCGTGGCGCGCGAGAGCTCTTCGACGCGGCGCTGCTCGCTCACGTCGATGAAGGCGCTCATCCATCCGGTCTGCACGCCGTGCGCGTTGATCAGCGGCGCTTCGAAGATGAGCACCGGGAAGCGCGAGCCGTCCTTGTGCATGAAGACCGACTCGAAGCCTTCGCGCGGTGGCATGCCGCCGGCCAGCCGCAGCGTCTGGCGCTTCTGGTATTCGTGCGCCAGTTCGGTCGGCCAGTAGGGTGCTTCGCCGGTGCCGGCCTGGATCAGCGCCTCGGCGCTGAAGCCGACCATTTCGCAGAAGGCGGGGTTGACGTAGGTGATGCGGCCTTGCAGGTCGCGCGCGCGCAGGCCGGTGATGACCGAGTCCTCCATCGCCTTGCGAAAGGCCAGCGCGTCGGCCAGTTCGTTTTCGGCGCGCAGCCGGCGCCGCGTGTCGCGCGCAAGCAGCACCAGCACCGACACCAGCGCGATCGAGATGGCCGTGACCAGGCCGGTCAAGAGGTTGGGGAACACGTCCGGCGCCGCACGCCAGCCGTCGACGCGCAGCACCAGTGCCGCGCCGGGCAGGTCGATCAGCTGCTGCGTGCTGAACACGCGGCTGCCGCTGCGCCGCGCGGTGCCGACCGATGCGAGCCGCGTGCCGTCGGGCTCGGTCAGCGACACCTCCTGGCCCCGCCGCAGCGTCGGTGCGACCAGCTCGATCAGCACGTCGCGCAGCGTGTACGTGGCGATCAGGTAGTCGCCGCCTTCGGTCGGCAGGCACAGCTCCATCACCTCGATGCCGCCGCTGTCGGGCAACGCGACGTAGTGGCTTGGCGAATAGGCGGCGCCATCGGTCTTGCGGGCCGAAGCGCAGGCCAGCGCGACGTCGGACTGCGCGCTGCGACGGCTGTCGTCGTCGAAGTGGCGCACGCGGTAGGGCGTGTCGACGGCCGCCACCGTGCGCAGCGTGCGGTCGCGCCATTCGAGGCGCAGCCACTCGCGGTGTCCGCGCATCAGTGCCGTCGACTCGGTGGCCCAGCGTTCGGGGTCGAGCCCCGGGGACTGCAGCGCGTGCAGGCTCTGCACGTTGCGCTGCAGGCCGGTCCGCAGGTCGGCGGCGGCGTCGGCCGTGTCGCGGTCGAGCGCGGCCTGCACCTGCTCGGCTTCGTGCCGGCCCGCCAGCCACACGACGGTGACCAGCAGGGCAGACACCAGCACCGCCAGCAGCACCCACAGAAACCAGCGCTGCCAGACCGAGCGCAGACTCAAAAAGGCCTGCCCGCCGACGCGGATCGCCAGCCGCGTGGCGAGGTTCTCGCGCGACGGGGCCGAGCCGGGTGAGTCGAAGGGCGGTGCGGACACGTCTTAGGGTCGGCTAGAGCACGGCGTGCGACAGTGCCGGCAGCTGTGCGCGCGACGCGGCCGTGCGCTCTGCGTCGATGTCGAACAGCACCACGCCTTCGCCCGTCGCCTGCTGCGCGACGACCGTGCCCCAGGGGTCGACGATCATCGACTGGCCCCAGGTCTGGCGGCCGTTCTCGTGCAGGCCGCCCTGTGCCGGCGCCACGACCCAGGCGAGGTTCTCGACCGCACGCGCGCGCAGCAGCAGCTCCCAGTGCGCGGCGCCGGTGGTGTGGGTGAAGGCGCTGGGCACCAGCAGCAGGTCGGCCCCCTGCCTGGACAGCGTGCGGTACAGCTCGGGGAAGCGCAGGTCGTAGCAGACCGACAGCCCGATGCGCCACGAATGGCCGTCGCGCGAAGGCAGGTCGAAGTGCACCGGCTCGCTGCCGGGCACGATGACGCGGCGCTCGTCGAAACGCTCGCGGCCGTTGTCGAAGAAGAAGAGATGGATCTTGTCGTAGCGCGCGACGCCATCGCCCGACGGCGCATAGACCAGCGAGCTGTTGAAGACGTGCTGGTCGTCGCCGGCCTCGAGCGGCAGCGTTCCGCCGACGATCCACAACCCGAATTCGCGCGCCGCCTCGGCCAGGAAGCGCTGCACCACGCCGTTGCCCTGCTTCTCGCGCAGGGCGAGCTTGTCGGTGTCCTTCGCGCCCATGATGCAGAAGTACTCGGGCAGCACCGCCAGCTCGGCACCGGCCGCCGCGGCTTCGGCCAGCAGCGCGTGGGCGCGCGCGAGGTTGGTCTCGCGGTCGATGGCCGAGACCATCTGCAGGGCAGCGACTTTCATGGCGTGATCTCCTTGGCCAGCGCATCGCGCGCGGCCGGCAGCGCGCGGCGCGGCACCTTGGTGATCTTCGGGTCGGTCCACGTGCCCTCGATCTGAAATTCCTGCGTGGCCGCGGCCGCCAGCGGCTTGCTCAGAAGCGCCTGCGCGAGGAAGGTGCTCAGGCCGATCAGCGGGTTGATGGCGGTGGCCACCAGCGCGGCGGTGCCGGCGCTGATCTCGGGCACGACCACCACGCGCAGGTTCTGCGTCTCGTGGGCGATGTCGGCCGAGCCGTCCATCAGCACCGCGGCGTTCACGCCCTTCATCTGCAGGTTGTTGGTGCTGGCCACGCCGTTGGCGATCTTGGCGTCGCCGCGGACGAAGTCGAAGGCGAAGCCCTCGCTGAAGATGTCGCGGAAGTCGAGCGTGAGCCGCCGTGGCAACGCCTGCAGACTCAGCACACCCAGCAGCTTGGCCAGGCCCGGGTCGGCCTTGAGGAACTGCCCGGTCGCCACGTCGAGGTGCACCTGGCCGTTGAGGCTCGGGTAGTCGAGCGACAGCGGCGAGCCGCGCCAGTCGACCGAGCCTTCGAGCCGCCCGCGCCCGCGGCGGATCACGTCCTTCATGTTGAAGCGGCCCAGCAGCGCGCCGGCATCGGTGACGTCGAGCGTGAAGTCCATCGCCGTGCGGCGCTGCGCAGCCTCGGTGCCCGACCAGCTGCCTTGCGCGGTGAAGCTGGCCTCGGGCATCGTGAAGGCGAGCTTGTTGAGCCGCCACTCGCGCTGCGCACCGCCGCGGTTGACCGCAACGATCTCGGCACGGCCCAGGTGCCGGCCGAGCAGTTCGAAGTCGTCCACCACGATGTCGAGCGCGGGCAAGGTGCCCGGCTGTTCGTCGAGCAGCGACTCGACGTTCTTCGCCTCGCTGGCCGCGATCTTCAACCGCGACAGCCGCGCATAGATGCGGCCGTCCTGCGCCTGGCGGTATTCCATGTAGCCGCTCAGCTCGGAGGCGTCGACGTTGGCGCGCCACAGGGCGCCGTCGCGCGAGCCACCCAGCACCACGTCGTGCAGCGTGCGCCCGCCGCCGATGTCCAGTGCCCGCGCGCGCACCGCGATGGCGGTCGGCAGGTAGGGCGAGGGCTCGGCGCCGTTGCCGACGCTGTCCCCGGCGTTGACAGCGCTCCCCGTCGCTTCGCCGACGAGCGATTGCCAGGCGGGCAGATTGAAGTCGTCCAGGTGGAAGGTGGCCTGCACGCCGCGCGTCGGTGCGGCGGGCGTCTCGCCGGCCGGCATGCCCACGCCGATCGCGCCTTGCAGCACCCGCGCCTCGGCGCCCCCCAGGTCGCGCACGTAGAAGGCCGAGGCGACGTTGCCGAGTTCGACCGAAATGCGGTCGTGCAAAAAGGGCGGCGCGCCCGCACGGGCTTCGCGCAGCACCACCTTCTTCTCGACCAGCAGCGGCAGCGACGCATCGGCGGGCTTGGACAGCGGTGCAGGCAGGTCGAGTCCCAGTCCTTGCAGGTTGCTGGAGATGGAAAACTCGGGCGTGCCGTCGCGCACCGACAGCGTCGCGGCGTAGGCCGTGCCGCCGCTGGCCTTGGCCGCCAGACGCGGCAGCCAGTCGATCTCGCGGGTGGCGCGCAGCCCTTCGGCCGTGATGCTGCCCTGCGCGCGGAAGCTCATCTCGGACGACGCGCCGGTGGCATAGCGGCCGCGGCCTTCGACGCGGGTGTCGCCGCCGGCGATGCGCCCCTGCACGCCATTCAACTGGAAGCCGCTTTCGGTGAAGCTCAAGCTGCCGCGGGCCTGGCCGACGACCGGCGCGTCGGGCGCCAGCTGCAGGTCGTTGCCGCCGAGCACCACGCTGGCCTGAACCTTGGTCTTGTCCATGTTCTCCAGCGGCAGGTCGAGCTTGAGCTGGTAGTCGGCGTTCCCGGTGGCGCGGATCGCGGCGACCGAGGCGGCCACCTCGCCGGTCAGCGGCGCACCGGCCTTGAGCAGCTCGCCCAGCGGCCCGCGCGCCTGCGCGTCGACCCCGAGCATCGGTGCCGGGTGCGCCATGTCCTCGATCTGGACGTCGGCCTTCGTCACCTCGATGCCCGGTGCGCCCACGATGCGACCCCGCGCGTTGCGCACCCGCATGCCGTTGCGCTCGAAGATCAGGTCGCCCGACACGCCGGTGAGCGCCGGCCACGCCAGCGTCTTGCCCGCCGTGGCCAGGGACGGCGGCGCATAGGCGTAGTTCACGTCGCTCACCTTGGCGGCGATGCGGAAGTCGCCGTCGCGCGGGTCCGGGAAGGGCACGTCGTGCAGGTCGCCACGCACCCGGAAATCGACCGTGCTGGCCACGCCCCTGGTCACGCTTTCCTGCACGTAGCTGCGCGTGTGCTTCGGAATTTCCAGCGGCAGGTAGCGGTGCACGCGGGTCCCGTTGGCACGGGTGAGCTGGCCCTGCAGGTCGAGCACGCCGGGGTAGCGCGACTTGCTGCGCGAGGTGGCCGGGTCGCTGGTGCGCCAGGTGGCGCGGGCTTCGCCGGCGGCGTCGGCGTTCTCGAAGCGCAGCTCGCTCACCTGCAACTGGGCCTTGTCGCCGTCGCGCTTCCACTGGAGCTGGGCCGAGAGCTGGTCGATGGGAATGCGCGGTTCCTCGAACACGCCCGGGAAGTCGAGCGCGCCCTGCGCGATGGCCAGCGTGGCCTTGCCGCCGTCCTGGGTGGCGTCGAAGCTGATGGCGGCGCCGCTCAGGCCGGGCGTTCCGGTGTGTGGCGCCGGCGCGGGTTGCGAGGCCAGGCTCAAGGCGCTGACGCTGCCGCGGGCCTTGTACTGGTGCGGGTCGCCGAGGGCACCCTGCCAGCTGGCATCGATGTGCTCGACCACGCCGCGCGGCGCGTAGGCGGCGAGCACGCGGTGCGTGGTGTCGCCCAGCGGCAGGCGTGCGGCGATCAGGCTCAGCGCGGCCAGGTCGAGCCGGTCGGCGCGGAAGGCACCGCGCTCGGGCGTGCGGCCCTGAACGGGGGTGTGCTGAAACCACAGGTTGCCGCCGGGCCAGCGCAGACCGTCGGCGGTGTCGAACTGCAGTGCCGTCGTTGAGAACTCGAGGGTCTGGTCCTTCACCTGGCCCGCCACGCGGCCCGTGACCGCGCGCAGCACCAGCGGCTCGAGGGCGGCGTCGAGCGAGGCGTCGATGCGGTCGAGCGCCAGGTCGACCGCGCCGCCCACGACCTGTCCGTCGCGCACGTCGGCCCAGGCGCGCAGGCCGCCGCGGCCGTCGCGGATGCGCGCGTCGAGCGACACGTAGTTGCCGAGCCGGCGCACGTCGATGTGCGGCAGCTCGGCGTACAGCTGGCCGGCCCAGCGCTGCCAGTTGCCGCGGCGCACCGACAGGAGCGGCTGGCGGAATTCGCCACGCAGGGTGAAGCGGTCGCCCCAGCCGGCAGGCGGTGTGGCGTCCAGACGCATCGCGTGGCGGCGGCTGCCGTTGCGGGCGATGAAGCGCACATCGGTCAGCAGCAGCGGCTCGGCGCGGCGGCGCTCGTCGGTCCAGCGCACCGTGCCGCCTTCGATGACGAACTCGCGCTGGCCGAAGAACCAGTCGGCGGCATGGGTGTCGCTGCCGCCGGTGTCGCCCGACATGTCGAGCCCGGCCACGTGCAGCTTGCCCAGCGCGTCGAGCCGCACGTCGAGCTGCGGGTTCTGGATGTAGAGCTGCACGAAGCTCAGACGCCACAGCGAACGCGGCGACACGCTCGCGACCACGCGTGCCAGACGCAGCGCCTCGCGCCCGCTGGCGTCGCGCACGACCACGTCGTTCAACTCGAAGGTGGGGAACAGGGTGCCAGATTTCGCACCGATGGCGCCGATCTGCACCGGTACCCCGATGATCCGGCTGGCTTGTGCTTCGACGAAGCCGCGGTACTCGCCGATTCGCGGCACAATCCAGCCGTGTAGGACCACCACCGACACCGCGAACAAGAGCCACGCAGCGATCAGCACACCGAGCAGCCACTTCGCCGAGACAGCGGTGATCTTGAGCAGCCGTGAAGGGTGAGTCGCCGTGTCGTTCATTGAGGATCGCGCTGTGCAGGAATTATGACCCCCAGCCTCTCGACAGGTTCCGATCCGACCGATGCCCTTGCGCATCCCTCGCCTGCCGCCGAGACGCCGCAGTCCACGCTGCCGTTGTCGTCTCATTCGCGCTTCGTGCAGCGGCTGCGCCGACGCTATGCCGACGAGTTGCACCTGCTGCCGGCCGGTGCGCCGCTGCGTCCGGCCATGGCCCAGGCCTACGATCAACTGCGTGCCCGCGGCGACAGTGCCGCCGATGCGCTGCGCATCGTCCGCCAGCTGGTCATGGAACGGCTCGTCACGCTCGACTGCGACGCGCAGGCGCCGCTGGCCGTCGTCACCACGGCGGTCACGCAGCTGGCCGAGTTCGCGCTCGACATCGCCTGCACCGAGAGCGCGGCCGAACTCGACGCGCGCCACGGTGTGCCCATCGGCCCGGACGGCCGCCGCGCGCAGTTCTGGGTCGTGGGCATGGGCAAGCTCGGCGCGCGCGAACTCAACGTGTCGAGCGACATCGACCTCATCTATCTCTACGACCAGGACGGCGAAACCACCGGCGATGCGGCCGGCCGCGGCCGCATCTCGAACCACGAGTACTTCGCCCACGCGGTCAAGCGCCTCTACGCGCTGGTCGGCGAGACCACCGAGCACGGCTTTGTCTTTCGCGTCGACCTGGCGCTGCGGCCCAACGGCAACTCGGGGCCGAGCGTGGTGTCGGTCGATGCGCTCGAGGAATACCTGCAGGTGCAGGGCCGCGAGTGGGAGCGCTTCGCCTGGATGAAGAGCCGCGTGGTCGCGCCGGCCTCGGTCGTGGTCGACGGCTCGGCCCAGGCACTGCGCAGCGTGGTGCTGCCCTTCGTCTTCCGCCGCTACCTCGACTACAGCGTGTTCGATGCGCTGCGCACGCTGCACCGCCAGATCCGCGAACAGGCGCTGCGCCGTTGCGCCGGCCGGCCCGAGCGGGCCAACGACGTGAAGCTGTCGCGCGGTGGCATCCGCGAGATCGAGTTCACCGTGCAGCTGCTGCAGGTGGTGCGTGGCGGCCAGTTCCCCGAACTGCGCACGCGGCCCACGCTCGACGCGCTGCAGCGGCTGGCCCGCGCCGGACTGATGCCGCAGGAGACGGCCGACACGCTGGCCGCGGCCTACACCTTCCTGCGCCGTGTCGAGCACCGCATCCAGTACCTGGACGACCAGCAGACCCATGTGCTGCCGGTCGACGACGAGGATGTGCGCTGGATCGCCCGTTCCCTCGGCCTGGCCGACAGCTGCGTCTTTCTGGCCGAACTCGACAGCCACCGCGAGTTCGTGGCGCAGGAGTTCGACAAGCTGCTGGGCGGCGACAAGCAATGCGTCGGCTGCAACGGCAAGACGAAGCTCGAGCCACCGATCGACCTGAACGACCTGATCGCGCAACTGCCCGCGGCCTTCGGCGCGCGCATGGAGCGTTGGCGCGAAAGCCCGCGCATCCTGGCGCTGCGCGACGAGACCCGCGCCCGGCTGCGGCAGCTGGTGCGCCGCACCGGCCACTGGATCCAGGCCGCCGACGGCGACGAGGCCGGCGCGCAGCGCACCGAAGCCGCGCTGCGCTGGGCCGACTGGATCGAGCCGTTGCTGCGCCGCGAAAGCTACCTGGCGCTGCTGGTCGAACGTCCCACCGTGCAGGAGCGGCTGCTGAGATTGCTCGGCGCGGCCAAGTGGCCCGCGCGTTACCTGATGCAGCACCCGGGCGTCATCGACGAGCTGGCCAGTGATGAGATGCTGGCCGGTCGCTTCGACGCGGAGGAGTTCGAGCGCGAATTGGAGATGCGCCTGGCCTCGCTGCGCCGCACCGGCGAAGACGACGAGGAGCGCCTGCTCAACCTGCTGCGCCACGCGCACCATGCCGAAGTCTTCCGCACCCTGGCGCGCGACGTCGACGGCCGCATCACGGTCGAGCAGGTGGCTGACGACCTGAGCGCCATGGCCGACACCGTGCTGCGCGTCACCGCGCGCTGGTGCTGGCCGCATGTGCGCAACCGCCACCGCGAGACGCCGCAGTTCGCCATCATCGGCTACGGCAAGCTGGGCGGGAAGGAGCTGGGCTACGGCAGCGACCTGGACATCGTCTTCGTCTATGAAGACGACGACGAGCGCGCTGGCGAGGTCTATGCCGCCTACGTGCGCAAGCTGATCAACTGGCTCACCGTCAAGACGCGCGAGGGCGACCTGTTCGAGATCGACACCGCGCTGCGGCCCAACGGCAACTCGGGCCTGCTCACCACCAGCTTCGCCGCCTACGAAAAATACCAGTTGGGCCGCGGCGGCAACACGGCGTGGACCTGGGAACACCAGGCCATGACCCGCGCCCGCTTCGTACTGGGCGACCCCGCCCTGGGCGAACGCTTCGACCGCGTGCGCGACGCCGTCATCTGCGCGCCGCGCGACCGCGAGGCACTCAAGGCCGAGATCGTGGCGATGCGCAACAAGGTGCGTGCGGCGCACCCGGTCAAGGCCGGGCGCTTCGACGTCAAGCACAGCCCGGGCGGCATGGTCGATGCGGAGTTCGCCGTGCAGTACCTGGTGCTGTCGCAGGCCTGCCTGCATCGCGAGCTGGTGCCGAACCTCGGCAATATCGCGCTGCTGCAGCGCGCCGAGGCGACCGGGCTGCTGCCCGACGACGTCGGCCGCAGCGCGGCGGCTGCTTACCGCGAACTGCGCCGCGTGCAGCACCGCGCCCGGCTCAACGAAGAGCCCACGCAGGTGCCGCTGCCCGGCCTGGCGCCGGAGCGCGAAGCGATGCTGGCGCTGTGGCATGCGGTCTTCGGTTGATCGGATGACACCGGGCCGCGGCCCCGCTGCGCTGGCCTTGATCGGCGCGGCCCTGGTGCTGGCGGGCTGTGCGAGCGGCCCCAAGGGCGGGTCCTTCGGTCGCGACGGTGCACCGACGAGCCCGCCCTCCAACCTCAGCGCCGTGCCTGACGCCGAACCGCGCGTCGAGCCCGTCCGCGGCAGCGGCGGCACCAGCAAACCGTACACCGTGCTCGGCCGCGCGTACACGCCGATCACCGACGACCGGCCGTTTCGCGAATCGGGCCTCGTCTCCTGGTACGGCACGAAATTCCACAGCCAGTCGACCGCCAGCGGCGAGCCCTACGACATGTACGCCATGACGGCTGCGCACAAGACGTTGCCGCTGCCAAGCTACGTGCGGGTGCGCAACCCGGCCAACGGCCGCGAGGTGATCGTGCGGGTGAACGACCGCGGCCCGTTCCACGACGGGCGCGTGATCGACCTGAGCTACACGGCGGCGGCCAAGCTCGACCTGCTGCGCGGGGTCGCGCCGGTGGAGATCGAGCGCCTGACGAACGAGGACATCCGGACCGGCGCCTGGCGCCGTGGCGGCGACACGATGTTGGCGGCGGCGCCGCCCGCGGCACCGATCGTCAACACGGCGGTGTCGGTGCCGTCCGGGTGGGCGGCCAGCGTCGCTGCGACACCGTCCGACGCGACAGCGCAGGCCGTCGTCCCCGCGGCAGCACCGCCGCCTGCGCCGCTGATCGTGACCGAGTTGCCGCCGATGGCGCCGTCACCCATGGCATCGCCCGCCCCGCTGGCCGCCGATGCGCCAACGAACATCGCGCCCGCCGGCTTCTGGGTCCAGCTCGGCGCCTTCCGCGAGCGCGATGGCGCCGAGAACCTGCGCACCCGTGCATCGCGCGGCCTGCCGACGCTGGCACCGCTGCTGCGCGTCTTCAATGATGCCGACACGCACCGGCTGCAGGCCGGTCCCTTCGCCACGCGCGAGGCGGCATCTGCCACGGTCGCGCAGGTGCGCGACGAGTTGCGCATGGCCGCGATCGTTGTCGAGCGACGCTGAAGCCTATTCGATCGGCTTGTCGGCCACCGGCAGGTGCATGCCGACGCCCAGCCGGTTCCACGCATTGATCTGCGCGATCAGCACGGTCAGGTCGACGATTTCGGCGTCGCTGAAAACGGCCTGCAACTGGGCGAAATCGGCATCGCGATCGCCGTGGTGTTCGACCAGGCGGGTGATGCTCTCGGCCCAGTTCAGCGCGGCGCGCTCGCGGGCGTCGTAGAAGCCGACCTCGCGCCAGGTGGCGATGCTGTTGATGTGCTGCCAGGGCGCACCGGCCTTGCGCAGGTCGCGCACGTGCATGTCGAGGCAGAAGGCGCAGCCGTTGAGTTGCGAGACGCGGGTCTGGACGATCTCGTACAGGCGCTGGCCGAGGGTATGAGCGGCGATGGCACCGTTGACGCCGAGCATGGCCTGGTAGGCCTTCGGTGCGATCTTGAACCAGGGGAGGCGGGGGCTGTTCATGGCGGTTTCCTTGTCTTGAAAAGTGATGACACCCTCAAGACGCGCCAGCCTCCGCGTTTGTGACGTGCCTGACGCTCAGCGTGAAAATTCCGCGGCGATCCGCGCCAGCTTGTCCGGGTTGCGCTGGGCATGGATGCGCGCGATGCGCTCGCCGTCCCACTCGATGCTCTGCACCGACTCCAGCAGGCCGTCGACCCAGCGCAGCAGGCCGGGCGCGCCGTTCACGTTGGCCACTTCCACACGCACCGCGCCCGGGAAGCGGCGCGCCACCGCGAAATAGATCTGCGCCACGCGCTGGCCGCCGACGACCGGCTGGCCGAAGGACGGCACCTTGCCGCCGCCGTCGCTGACGATCGCCACGTCTTCCGCCAGCAGGGCCTTCAGGGCGTGGAGGTCGCCCCGCTGTGCCGCTTCGGCGAAGCCGCCGAGCAGGCGCAGGTGGATCTCGCGCGACACGGCCTGCTTGGGGCGATCGTCTTCACGCACCTGCGCCTTCGCGCGGTGCACGAGCTGGCGGCAGGCCGCCTCGGTCTTTCCGAGCGTCCGGGCGATCTCGTCGTAGTCCACGTCGAAGACCTCGCGCAGCAGGAAGGCGGCGCGCGCTTCCGGCGTGAGCCGCTCCAGCACCACAAGGAAGGCCATCGAGAGGTCCTCGGCGCGGCCCAGCAACTGCTCGGGTGTGGCCGGCCCGTCGCTCACGAACGGCTCCGGCAGCCAGGTGCCGACGTAGTGCGTGCGCTGCGCCTGGGCGGATCGCAGCCGGTCGATGGCGATGCGCGTGGTCACGGTGACGAGCCAGGCCTCGGCGCTGTCGAGGGCGTCGTGCGCGGCCTCGTTCCAGCGCAGCCAGGCGTCCTGCACCACGTCTTCGGCCTCCGCCACCGAGCCCAGCATGCGGTAGGCGATGCCCTTCAGGCGCGGGCGGTGGCGGTCGAAGGCGAGGGTGGCGGCGTCCATGGGGCGATGATGGCATCGCCCGCGTGCGGTCGCCGTCGCTGCCGAGGCCTGATGGGCTCAGGCGCCCTGGTATTCCGGCTTCGGGCCGAGCGAGGCGGCCAGTTCCTTGCGGTACTTGTTGAGTTCCTGCACGCTCTTGAAGCTGCGGTTCATCAGCAGGCTGAGGTTGTGCAGGATGCGCTCGCCCACCTTGGTTTCCCACGCCGCGTCGAACTTGATCTGGTGGTCGAGCCAGTGCTCGAGCCAGTCCGGGTCGGGCATGCGACTCTGGATGGTGTCGTTGGGGAACAGCGCCTTGCTGACGTGCAGGTTGGTCGGGTGCAGCGCCTGGGCGGTGCGGCGCGCGCTCGCCATCAGTACGCCGACCTTGGTGAAGGCGGCGCGGGCCTCGTCGCCGAACTTCTCCATGGCGCGCTTCATGTAGCGCAGGTAGGCGCCGCCGTGGCGCGCCTCGTCCTGGCTGAGCGTGGTGTAGATGTGCTTGATCACCGGCTCGGTGTGCCATTCGGCGGCGCGTCGGTACCAGTGGTTCAGGCGGATCTCGCCGCAGAAGTGCAGCATCAGCGTCTCGAGCGGCGGCGCCGGGTCGAAGTCGAAGCGGATGTCGTGCAGTTCCTGCTCGGTCGGCGCGTGCTGCGGGCTGAAGCGCTTGAGGTATTCCATCAGCACCAGCGAGTGCTTCTGTTCCTCGAAGAACCAGATCGACATGAAGGCGGAGAAATCGCTGTCGTGCCGGTTGTCGCGCAGGAACATCTCGGTGGCCGGCAGTGCCGCCCATTCCGTGATGGCGTTCATCTTGATCGTCTGCGCCTGTTCGTCCGAGAGCTTGGCGCCGTCGAACGATTGCCAGGGGATGTCCTTGTCCATGTCCCAGCGGACGGACTCGAGCTGTCTGAAGAGTTCTGGATAAAGCATGGTCGTCCTTCGTGAGCCGGCGCATTTTAGTGTCGCGATGTGACTGCGCGAACCGGCTTCAAAGCCATGAGACTAAGCGCCCCGGCCGGGGGTGGCGTCATCCACCCTGAGTCTTGCAGGGTCGGACGGCACGCCGCGTGGCGAAGCAATTGGTCACAAAACCCTCGCGCGACATCGGGAACCCGATTCCTCGACCGGTGCTCATACCGGCTCGTGCTCTTCAGGAGCCCACTGTTTTCATGTTGCGAGGTCTTCGTGGCGCTGTCATGGTGCCGCGTTGAAATCCCGGAGCGATTCTCCTCCTCCTCCCTCCCTCCCCTCCTTCGCCCGGGGCGCCTCGCAACATTTTTGTCTTCCCGACGAGCCCGTTCCGGGCTCGTTCCTGCCTCCTCACGCTGCGCTTGTTCTTGCCCCCCCCGCGGAGGGGCAACGTGTCGCAGCGCCTCCGGAATGCCCCGAGGCGTTCCGCGGGGAAGGTCCCGATGCGCTGCGCCCCGCCGAATACAATGCGCGATGCTGCGCGCGGCCCCCTGCTGCGCGCCGTGGTCGCCCATCGTGGCCACGCAGGCGCGAACCCCGTCCGCGCTCTTTCTACTCTCTCTTCTGCTGGAGACTCTCTTGTTCATTTCCTCTGCTTTCGCCCAGACCGCACCGGCTGCTTCCGGAGGCGGCGACATGCTGTCCTCGCTCGGCAGCATGCTGCCGCTGGTGCTCATGTTCGTGGTGCTGTACTTCGTCATGATCCGCCCCCAGATGAAGCGCCAGAAGGAAGCGCGGGCCATGGTTGAAGCGCTGGCCAAGGGCGACGAAGTGGCCACGGCCGGCGGCTTGCTGGGCAAGATCACCTCGGTGGGTGACCAGTATCTCGGCCTCGAGATTGCCGGCGGCGTGGAAGTCAAGATCCAGCGTACCGCCGTGGTCCAGGTGCTGCCCAAGGGCGCCATCAAGTAAGTTGTGTCAGTCCATGCGGCACTGCCGCACAAAGCGCGATCATGAACCGTTACCCGGTCTGGAAGTACGCGATCATCGTGATCGTGCTGCTGGTGGGGCTCGTCTATGCCCTGCCCAATTTCTTCGGCGAGGCCCCTGCGGTGCAGGTGTCGGCGGCCAAGACGACTGTGAAGGTCGACGCGGGCACGCAGGCCCGCGTACAGGAAGCGCTCAAGGCCGGCGGCCTGACGCCCGACATGATGACGCTGGACGCCACCTCGGTGCGCGCCCGCTTCGCCACCACCGACGACCAGCTCAAGGCGCGTGACGTCCTGCAGCGCGCACTGGTGCCGGACGCCAGCGACCCGCCCTACGTGGTGGCGCTCAACCTGGTGTCGCGTTCACCGACCTGGCTGACGGCGCTGCACGCCTTCCCGATGTACCTGGGCCTGGACCTGCGCGGCGGCGTCGACTTCCTGCTGCAGGTCGACATGAAGGGCGCGATCGACAAGCGGGCCGAGGCCTTCGCCGGCGATCTGCGCACCAGCCTGCGCGACAAGAACATCCGCGGCAGCGCGGTGAGCCGCAACGGCCAGACCATCGAGGTCCGCTTCCGCGACGCGGCCAGCCTCCAGGCTGCCAAGCAGCTGGTGCAGGACCAGTTCACGGACCTTTCCACCGTCGACAGCCAGGAAGGCAGCGACTGGAAGCTGACCGCCTCGATCAAGCCCGAGGCGGCCCGCCGCCTGCAGGACGCGGCGCTCAAGCAGAACATCACCACGCTGCACAACCGGATCAATGAACTCGGCGTGGCCGAGCCGGTGATCCAGCAGCAGGGCATCGACCGCATCGTCGTGCAGCTGCCTGGCGTGCAGGACACGGCCAAGGCCAAGGACATCCTGGGCCGCACCGCCACGCTCGAGATGCGCCTGGTCGACGAGTCGACCGAAGGCCGCGCGGCGGAGCTCGGCAACGGACCGGTGCCTTTCGGCTCCGAACGCTTTCTGGACCGCGAAGGGCGAGCCATCATCGTCAAGAAGCAGGTGCTGGTCACCGGCGAGAACCTGACCGACGCGCAACCCGGCTTCGACTCGCAGACCCAGCAGCCCAAGGTCGATCTGACGATGGACGCGAAGGGTGGCCGCATCATGCGCGACGTCAGCCGCGACAACTTCAGGAAGCGCATGGCGATGCTGATCTTCGAGAAGGGCAAGGGCGAAGTGCTCACGGCCCCCTCGATCAACGGCGAGCTGGGCAACCGCTTCCAGATCTCCGGCTCGATGAGCGTGGTGGAAGCCGCCGACCTGGCGCTGCTGCTGCGCGCCGGCTCGCTGGCCGCGCCCATGGAAATCATCCAGGAACGCACCATCGGCCCGAGCCTGGGTGCCGACAACATCAACAAGGGCTTCAAGAGCGTGATGTACGGCTTCATCGCCATCATGGTCTTCATGTGCGCCTACTACGCGCTGTTCGGCGTGTTCTCGTCGATCGCGCTGGCCGTCAACTTGCTGCTGCTGGTGGCGATCCTGTCGATGCTCCAGGCCACGCTCACGCTGCCGGGCATCGCCGCCATGGCGCTGGCCATCGGCGTGGCGATCGACTCCAACGTGCTGATCAACGAGCGCGTGCGCGAGGAGCTGCGCAACGGTGCCTCGCCGCAGGCGGCCATCCACGCCGGCTACGACCGCGCCTGGGGCACCATCCTCGACTCGAACGTGACGACGCTGATCGCCGGCGTGGCCCTGCTGGCCTTCGGTTCCGGCCCGGTGCGCGGCTTCGCGGTGGTGCACTGCATCGGCATCGTGACCTCGATGTTCTCGGCCGTGTTCTTCTCGCGTGGCCTGGTGAACCTCTGGTACGGCGGCAAGAAGAAGCTCAAGACCGTGTCGATCGGCACGGTGTGGCGGCCCAAGACCGACGGCACGGCCGTGGTCGAAGCGAAATAAGGGGCGCAGGCCATGGAATTCTTCCGCATCCACAAGACCATCCCGTTCATGCGCCATGCCAAGGTGCTGAACATCATCTCTTTCGTGACCTTCGCGCTGGCGGTGTTCTTCCTGGCCCACCGCGGGCTGCACCTGTCGGTGGAGTTCACCGGCGGCACGGTGATGGAGGTCGCCTACCAGCAGTCGGTCGACGTCGGCAAGGTCCGCGAGACGGTCGGCAAGCTCGGCTACCCCGATGTGCAGGTGCAGAACTACGGCACCTCGCGCGACGTGCAGATCCGCCTGCCGGTGCAGAAGGGCCAGACCTCGGCGCAGCAGAGCGCGCAGGTGATGGACGCGCTCAAGGCGGTCGAACCGACCGCCGTGCTGCGCGGCAACGAGTTCGTCGGCCCGCAGGTCGGCGAGGAGCTCACCACCAATGGCCTCAAGGCGCTCGCCATGGTGGTGATCGGCATCATGATCTACCTGGCCTTCCGCTTCGAGTGGAAGTTCGCGCTGTCCACCGTGTTGGCCAACCTGCACGACGTGGTGATCATCCTGGGCTTCTTCGCCTATTTCCAGTGGGAGTTCTCGCTGGCGGTGCTGGCAGCGGTGCTGGCGGTGCTGGGCTATTCGGTGAACGAATCGGTCGTGATCTTCGACCGGATCCGCGAGAACTTCCGGCGCTACCGCAAGATGAGCACGGTCGAGACGATCGACAACGCGATCACCTCGACCATCAGCCGGACCATCATCACCCACGGCTCGACGCAGCTGGTGGTGCTGTCGATGTTCTTCTTCGGGGGGCCGACGCTGCATTACTTCGCCCTGGCGCTGACCATCGGCATCTGCTTCGGCATCTATTCGTCGTGCTTCGTGGCCGCGGCGATCGCCATGTGGCTGGGGGTCAAGCGCGAAGACCTGATCAAGGCGCCGCCCAAGCGCGACGGCGACCCGGACGATCCGAACGCCGGCGCCGCCGTCTGATCGACCCCGACGTGGTCAAATCGGCCATTCCCATACGCCGTTCGGGTAGCCGAGCATGGTGCGCACTTGTGCAGCGCGTCAGACCCGGGCAAGCTCGCAGGGTCCGATGACGTTTACTTGCAATCCTGACTTTTCATGAGCACTGCGCGGCCTCACGCCATCTCCCTGCAAATCGCGCGCGAAACACGCGAGCGCTTCGTCTCCGCCACCGTCGCGGCGATCGAGCCGACCGAGCAGGCGATCCGCGAGCGGCTCACGTCGGCGGCGAATGCGATGGGCAGTGCCCGTGACATGCAGAACTGGCGCGACGATTTCCTGTCTTTTCAGGGCCAGGGCGCGCGCTGGGTGACGGCGTCGCAGGTCGCCTGGCGCAAGACGCTGGGCGTGGCGGTCGCCACCGGCAACTCCAATTCGCTCCGGCTGGAGCTGATGGGCGACGACGTCGTCGAAACCACCATCCTGTCCTCCCGGCTGGCGCAGGCGATCCAGGGCAAGGCGAATTTCGAGATCAACGACCTGCGCCTGCGCGTGCAGTATCTGGAAGACGGCGTCGAGCTCGACAGCAAGGACGTGCTCCGGCCCGAGGCCCTCGCCAAGGTGCTGGTCGAGCAATGGCTGGCGGTCGGCCTGACGCGGGTGCTCTGGACCCGGGTGCAGGACGTGATCGAGCGCCAGATCGTCGAGGCCACCGCCGAGGCCTACAAGGCGGCCAACACCTACCTGATCGACAAGGGCGTCATGCCCGAGATCGACCTCAAGAGTTTCGTCAAGCGCACCGGCGCGTCCGGCTCGGGGGCCATGCCGCTGGGTGGCGGCAATGGCGGCGGCTTCCACGGTGGTCAGGTGGCCACCGGGACGCAGCACTTCACGCCGGGCATGGGCGGGGCCGGCATGACGGGCGCCATGCAGGGGCGCCCGTCGGGCGGGAGCGCCGCCGGCAATGTGCTGGGCGCCACCGGTGGCACGCCCTTGCTGATGGCCCGCCAGCGCGCCCAGGGCGTGCTGATGAACCTCAAGCGCTTCGTTACCGCCCGCATCGGCGGCGACTTCTCGCAGCAGCGCGGGTCCGCCGGCCAGGGCGCCGTGGCCGGCGGCGGTGGCGTGCTGGTGCCGCAGGCCTTCGCCGCCGCCATCGCCGACGCTGGCGCCGCCTACCAGGCCGCGTCGTCCCAGTACGTGGTGGGCAACGATGCCACCGCCCTCCAGCACAGCGCCGCCGACCTGCGCCGCCGCAGCAGCGAACTCAAGCGACGTGCGCCGACCACGGCCGACAAGGCCACGGTCGAGATCGTGGCGCTGATGTTCCAGGCCATCCTGGCCGAGGAGCGCATTCCCTTTTCGGCGCGCGTCTGGTTCGCGCGCCTGCAGATGCCGGTGCTGCGGGTGGCGATCGCCGAGCCCGAGTTCTTCGGCACGCTGCAGCACCCGGCGCGCATGCTGATCGACCGCATGGGCTCGGTCGTGATGGGCTTCGACGCCGCCGCCATCTCGGGCAGTGCGCTCGAGGGCGAGATCCGCCGCGTGGTGCAGGTCATCGAGCAATACCCCGAGACCGGCCAGCGCGTGTTCAAGCTCGTGTTCGACGAATTCGTCGCCTTCCTGAACAAGTACCTGACCCAGAGTGACACCACGCAGCGCGTGATGAGCGTGGCGCAGCAGGTCGAGCAGAAGGAGACGATGGCGATCCAGTACACCATCGAGTTGCGCAAGATGCTCAACGACATGCCGGTGCGCGACGAGATCCGCGAATTCCTGTTCAAGGTGTGGGCCGAGGTGCTGGCCATCGCGGCCCTCAAGTACGGCGCGCAGGACGACCAGACCGTCACGCTCAAGCGCGCGGCGTCCGAGCTGGTGTGGGCCGCCAGCGCCAAGCCCAACCGCAACGACCGCACCCGTGTGATCCAGGACCTGCCCAAGCTGCTGCAGCGCCTGCGTGCCGGCATGGCCCTGCTCGGCATCGTCGGCGACCCGCAGGAGGCGCATATCAAGACGATCGGCGCCACGCTGTCCGATGCCTTCATGTCCAAGACCGAGGCGATTCCCCAGGCCAAGATCGAGGCGATGGCCGTGCGTCTGGCCAACCTCGAGGACTTCGTCAGCGACGAGGGCACCAGCGACCTGCCGCTCGACGCCGCCAGCATCGAACTGCTGCTGGGCGTCGACGCCGCGTCGATCGAGGTCGTGCCGGACACCGGCGTCAAGGTCGAGGAAGACATGCTGGCGTGGGCCCATGAACTGCAGGTCGGCAACTGGTTCATGCTCGACCACAACAACCGGGCGAGCCAGGTGCAGTTCGTCTGGCGCAGCACGCGCAAGCAGCTGCATCTGTTCGCCTCGGCCGATGGCCGCAGCTTCCTGATCCAGGCCGGTCGTCTGGCGTCCTACCTGCAGGCAGGCCTCCTGGTGCCGGCCGAGGAAGAGACGCTCACGGTGCGCGCCACGCGCGAGGCGCTGGCCAAGCTGGACGCGAACCCGGAGCGGTTGCTGGACTGACGCCTGCCTGGCCGAGTCGGCCGGCAGCGTTCAGTGGGCGATGCGGCCTTCGCGCCCGTCGCACAGTTCGTCGAGCACCAGCGCGTCGGGCTCGATGCCGCTGCTCCAGTGGACCATCAGCAGGATGATCTTGAGCTCGTCGAGCGCCATCGGCTGCTCGGACGTGGCCATGGCGCGTTCGATCACGATCTCGCGCAACGTACCCGACAGCACACCGGCCGCCTCGAGAAAATGGATGAAGCCCAGGCACTCCGCGCCGAGCTGATCCTGCTCGGCGGCGGAGTAGATGCGCATCGCGTCGGCCGAGGGGGCGCGCACGCTGCCGGTGGAGGCGCGAAGCCCGATCGTCACCTCCGACGCATCGACGCCGCGCTCCAGGGGCAGGCCCTGCGTCACTGCGCTGAGTTCGTCGAGCCATTGCAAGGCGGCGCGGATCTCGTCGGCCTCGAAGCCGTGCGCGCTGAGCTTGCGGCTCAGTTGCTCGGGTTCGGGGCACGCGTCGCCGCGCCAGTAGTTTTCGTAGACGAACACGAGCACTTCAAACATGGGTCAATATAGCCCAGCAGCGGCGCTGCGTCCGTGCTGTTGCGTGGATGCTGCGCATCCCGAGGCGTCGATCGTGCGTCAGCCGCGTGCCTGGCGCTGAAAGAGCCCGCCGGGCAGCCGTGCCACATGGTCGGCGAGCTCGAGCTCGAGCAGCAGCGCCTGCAGCCGCGCGGTGGTCTCGCCGGTGCGCGCCACCAGTTCGTCGAGGCCGACCGGATCGAAACCCAGCGAGGCCAGCAGGGCGACCGCCTCGGGCGGCACGGTGAGGTGGTTGTGCGGCGTGCGCGCGGTCGATGTCACGGTGGCTTCGTCCGTCGGCAGCTCCTCCAGCACGTCGTGCACCGACTCGACCAGCTTGGCGCCCTGGCGGATCAGCGCGTGGCAGCCGCGCGACTGCGGCGAGTGGATCGAGCCGGGGATGGCGAACACCTCGCGGCCCTGTTCAGCCGCCATGCGGGCCGTGATGAGCGAGCCGGAGGCCAGCGCGGCCTCGACCACCAGCGTGCCCCGGGTCAGGCCCGAAATGATGCGGTTGCGCCGCGGAAAGTTCTGGTTCAGCGGCGGCGTGCCGAGCGCGAACTCGCTGACGATCAGGCCATGTGCCGTGATGCGGTGCGCCAGCGCGCGGTGGCGTGCCGGGTACACGCGGTCCAGGCCGGTCCCCACCACCGCCACGGTGGTCAGTCGGCCCGGCGCTGCGGCTGCACCGTCGAGCGCGCCCTGGTGCGCCGCACCGTCGATCCCCAGGGCGAGGCCCGACACGATCGGAATACCGGCCTCGACGAAGGCGCGTGCGAAGGCCCTTGCATTCGCCTCGCCCTGTGGCGTCGGGTTGCGGCTGCCGACGATGGCCAGGCTCCGGCCCAGCTGGGTGAGATCGAAGTCCACCGCGCCGAGCAGGTAGAGCATCACCGGCGGGTCGGCCGTCTCGAGCAGCGACGTGGGATACGCGGCGTCGCCCAGCGTCACCAGGCGCCGCACCACGCCGTCGGGTTCGACCTCCTGCAGCCAGCGCAGCGTCAGGCCGATCTGTGCGGCCAGCCCCTCGGGCGCCTGCCGCAGCGCGGTGGCCTGGGCGGGCGTCACGATCTGGCGAAGGGCCGCGGCCGGTTGCCGGAAGATGTTCTCCGGCAGGCCGAAGGCGGCCAGCAACCGGCGTGCCGCGGTGTCACCGATGCCGGGCGTCAGCGTGAGCCGAAGCCAGTCGGCCAGTTCGTCGCGGTCCACGCGGACGGGCGGTGAAGCGTCAGCTCAGGGGTTGACGAGCAGGTCGCCAACCTTCGGCGTGTCGCTGATCTCGAGCACCAGCGCGTACGAGACCCGGTCGAAGGGGCGGAACACCATCAGCAGGCCGATGCGTTCGTTCGGCAGCTTGAGCGTTTCCTTGGCGGCGCCGGTCTTGTCGACGATGGTTTCGCCGTTCTTCAGAATGGCCAGCACGTGTCCGTTCTCGATGCCGTCGCGCAGGCCCTTGTTGATGGCCACCACCTGGTTCTGCGCCGCGAACTGCACCGCGTTGCCGTAGACCGAGACGATGCGGCCCTCGAAGGTGGCTGTCGGCGCGTGGGGCGTGTAGCTGAGCAACTGGCGGGCCGGCTCGGGCAGGAGGCGGTCGCCGGCGCGCATTTCCTCGCGGGCGGCCACGATGTCGATGGTCGCGGGCACGACGGTGGTCAGCTCCTTGCCGCCCTCCATCGAGCGCTCGGTCGATTCGCCGCGCTGCAACTGCGCCTTGCCGAGGTACTGGGCCTCGTAGCCCAGGATCTCGCCGGTGCCCGGGTCCTTCAGCGGCGTCGCGTTGCGGAAGATGCGGAAGGTCTTGATGGGGCCGGCCGTCTCGACCAGGGGCGAATTCGTCTCGCCGCGGGCATAGGCGCGGTCGCCGCGCGCCAGCAGCACGCGGCCATCGTTGCCCGCCACGATGCGGGGCGCGGCCAGCAGCGTGCCCTCGTCCACCACGATGGGTTCGCTGAGGAAGGGTTCGATCAGGGAGGGATTGAGCGTCGGCAGCGCCATGCCCGAGAGGGACTCGTAGCGGGTGCGGGGCGACAGCCGGATCGTCTGGTCGCCGCCCATGCCGCCGCGGCGCGTGCTCAGGCGGGCTCGACCGCCGGTCTTGTCCAGGTACAGCACCTGGCCGGGGTAGATGCGGTGCGGGTTGCGGATCTCGGCGAGGTTCATGCCCCACAGTTCCGGCCAGCGCCACGGGCTGCGCAGGTACAGCCGCGAGATGGCCCAGAGCGTGTCGCCGGACTTGATGGTGTATTCGTCCGGGGCGTTCGGCGCGAGTTCGCTGACGGGAATGCCGGCCTGGGCGGTCTGCTGCGCGGTGGCACGCTGCTGCGGCGTGACGGGATAGTTCTGCGCCAGCGCCGTGCTGCCGAAGCCGATCGCGGCGAGAGTCGCCAGCGTTGCAAGGACGGCCGGCCGCCGGCGATGGATGCGGAGTTTGTTCATGGTTGCTTCGATGGTCACGCAGTCGCCACGCCGGGCGTACGAATCCTCACAATTTGCAACGAATTTTGCGCTGAAGCCCTTGAATCGGCAACGCTTATCGCGTTTGCCGGCGCCGGCACGGCTTGGAATTGGCGAAAATAGCCACAATTTCCTTCCCGTTTCATGGCCAAAAGAACCATCCTGAGCTTCCCCGATCCGCGCCTGCACACCGTGGCCAAGCCCGTGCAGGGCGTGGATGCGCGCATCAAGGCGCTGGTCGCCGACATGCTCGAAACCATGTACGACGCCAAGGGCATCGGCCTGGCGGCCACGCAGATCGACGTCCACGAGCGGCTGGTCGTCATCGACGTTTCCGAAGAGCGCGACGAACCGATCGTCCTGATCAACCCCGAGATCGTGTGGGCCAGCGACGAGAAGGTACTCAACGAGGAGGGGTGCCTGTCGGTGCCCGGCATCTACGACGGCGTGGAGCGCTCCACGGCCGTCCGCGTGACGGCGCTCGATGCCGACGGAAATCCGCAGACCCTCGAGGCCGACGGCCTGCTGGCGGTCTGCATCCAGCACGAGCTCGACCACCTGCTGGGCAAGGTGTTCGTCGAGTACCTGTCGCCGCTCAAGCGCAATCGCATCAAGAGCAAGTTGCTCAAGCAGCAGCGCGAAGAGCTGCGGGACGCCGGGCGGTGACCCGCCGTCGCGCGCTGTCGTTCGCACTGACCGGCGTGTTGCTGGCAGGTTGCATCAGCGAGCCGACCCGCCTGCCGCTGGGAACGACGCGCGCCGATGCCCTGCAGCGCCTGGGCACGCCGACCGCCGTGTACCCGCTCGCCGCTGGCGAACGCCTGCAGTACTCGCGGGCACCGATGGGCACCGAGGTGAACAACGTCGACCTCGACGCCGACGGGCGGGTCGTTTCGATCCGTCAGGAACTCGACCCGGCGCTGTTCGACCGCACCATCCGCCCCGGCGTGTGGCGCGAGGCCGATGTGATGCGCACCTACGGCCGGCCCTTCGAGATCACGCGCGTGTCGTCCTTCGACGGCGTGATCTGGACCTGGCGCTTCAAGACCCTCAACCAGTACCGCCTCCTGCACATCTACATCGACCCGACCGGGGGGGTGGCGCGCTATCACACCGCCGACGACCTGATGCGCGACGTCGATCGCCGATGAGGCCGTCTTGACCCTGAAGATCGGATTCGCGGGCACGCCGGAGTTCGCCCGCGTCGCGCTCGAAGCGCTGCATGCCGGCGGCTTCGACATCGCGCTGGTGCTGAGCCAGCCCGACCGCCCGGCCGGCCGCGGCATGAAGCTGCAAGCCTCGCCGGTCAAGCAGTTCGCGTTGCAGCACGGCTGGCCCGTCGCGCAGCCGCGCAGCCTGCGGCTCGACGGCAAGTACCCGGACGAGGCGCAGGCGGCGCACGACACGCTGCAGGCCGCCGCGCTCGACGTGCTGGTCGTCGCGGCCTATGGCCTCATCCTGCCGCAATGGGTGCTCGACATGCCGCGCCTGGGCTGCCTCAACATCCACGCGAGCCTGCTGCCGCGCTGGCGCGGCGCCGCGCCGATCCACCGTGCCATCGAAGCGGGTGACGCCGAGACAGGCGTGACCATCATGCAGATGGACGCCGGACTGGACACCGGCGCCATGCTGCTGCGCGAGTCGCTCGCCATCGGCGACGACAGCACGGCCCAGCTGCACGACCGCTTGGCTTTCATGGGCGGCCGCCTGATCGTCGACGCACTGCACCGGGCCGCGGCCGGCACGCTGCAGCCGGTGCCGCAACCGGCCGACGGCGTGACCTATGCGCACAAGATCGAGAAGCACGAGGCGGCGGTCGACTGGACGCAGGATGCCGAGACGATCGTGCGCCGCGTCCGCGCCTTCGACCCCTTCCCTGGCGCCAGCAGCACGCTCGACGGCGCCGCGATCAAGTTCTGGGCGGCCCGGGCGCGCGACGCTACGGTGGCCGACGCGCCGGGCACCGTGCTGGCCGTTTCTCCGGCCGGCATCGAGGTCGCCGCGCACGGTTCCATCGTCAGCTTCACCGAACTGCAACGCCCCGGCGGCAAGCGCCTGCCGGTGGCCGACTTCCTGCACGGCTTCGACGTGAAGGCCGGCCAGGTGTTCGGCTGATGTTCCTGAGCGCCGACATCCGCCGTCGCCCGACCTTCCGCGAAGGCGTGGCGCTCATGGCGCCGATGGCGGTGGGCATCGGCGCCTGGGGCCTGATGACCGGCGTGGCCATGGTCAAGTCGGGCATGAGCGTGATCGAGGCGCTGGCCATGACCTTCCTGGTCTACGCCGGCAGTTCGCAACTGGCGGCCATCCCGCTGCTGGTGGCCGGCGCGCCGGCCTGGGTCATCCTGGCCACTGGCTTCTGCGTGAACCTGCGCTTCGTGGTGTTCAGCCTGCACCTGCGGCCCTACCTGATGCACATGCCGCGCTGGCGCCGACTGGTGCACGGCTACCTGACGGCCGACCTGAGCTACGCGACCTTCACCACGCGCTACCCGGCTCCGCCCGTCACCCGCGACGAGGAGCGCGCGCAGGAGGCCTTCCTGACCGGCGGCTACTTCATCACCTGGAGCGCGTGGATGGGCATGAGCACCGTTGGCATCGCGCTGGCCAACCTGATCCCGCAGGCCTGGGGCCTGGGCTTCGCCGGCGTGCTGAGCCTGGTGGGCATCCTGTGCTCGATGGCGACCACGCGCCTGCGCGTCCTGTCGGCGCTGATCGCCGGCGCGACGGCGGTGGCGGCCTATGCGCTGCCGCTCAAGCTCAACATCGTGACCGGCATCGGCGTGGCGGTGCTGCTGTGCTTCTGGCTGGAGAAGCAGTTCGTCCGCGATCCGGCGGAGGCGGACGAATGAGCGCCGCCCGGCCGCCCGAAGGCGCTCAGCACCGCAGCCCGCAGGGCGGAGGTCTTCCATGAGCGGCGAGACCGACCTCTGGAGCCTGGCCGTCATCGTCGGCCTGGCCGGCGTGACCGTCCTGGCCCGCTGCTTCTTCTTCATCCTCGACCGGCCCTGGGGCCTGCCCGAGTGGGCGCACCGCGCGCTGCACTACGCACCGGTCGCCGCGCTGGCGGCGGTGATCGTGCCGGAAATCGTGATGACACAGGGCCACCTCGTGTCCACCTGGCAGGACGCGCGCATCTTCGGTGCCCTGGCGGGCGCGGCCTACTATTTCTGGCGGCGCGGCGTCCTGGGCACGATGCTCGTGGGCATGGCGGTCTACCTGCCGCTGCACCTGGGTCTTGGCTGGTAGTGGCAGGAAGCGCGAAAACTACAATAGTTAAAGCTTTCTTATTCCTTTCACCTTCATCTCACCTCCCATGAACGTCATCCGCTTCACCGATCTCTGTGCGCAAGGCAAGGTTGCCGGCCAACGCGTCTTCATCCGTGCCGACCTCAACGTGCCGCAGGACGACGCGGGCCGCATCACCGAAGACACGCGGGTGCGCGCCTCGGTGCCCTGCATCCAGGCCGCGCTCGACGCCGGCGCGGCGGTGATGGTCACGTCCCACCTCGGCCGCCCGACCGAGGGCGCCTTCAAGCCCGCCGATTCGCTGGCGCCGGTGGCCAAGCGCCTGGCCGAGCTGCTCGGCCGCCCGGTGCCGCTGGTGGCGAACTGGGTCGACGGCGTCGACGTGGCGCCGGGCCAGGTCGTGCTGCTGGAGAACTGCCGCGTCAACAAGGGCGAGAAGAAGAACGACGAGGCGCTCGCCAGGAAAATGGCCGCGCTGTGCGACATCTACGTGAACGATGCCTTCGGCACCGCGCACCGCGCCGAAGCCACCACCTACGGCATCGCGCAGTTCGCGAAGATCGCCTCGGCCGGCCCGCTGCTGGCCGCCGAGATCGATGCCATCACCAAGGCGCTGGCGCACCCCGCCCGGCCGCTGGTGGCGATCGTCGCCGGCTCCAAGGTCAGCACCAAGCTCACCATCCTCAAGGCACTGGCCGAGAAGGTCGACCAGCTCATCGTGGGTGGCGGTATCGCCAACACCTTCATGCTGGCGTCGGGCCTGTCGATCGGCAAGTCGCTGGCCGAACCCGACCTGCTCGACCAGGCCAAGGCGGTGATCGAGGCGATGCGCGCGCGCGGCGCGGCGGTGCCGATCCCGGTCGACGTGGTCACGGCCAAGACCTTCGCAGCGGATGCAGTGGCCACCGTCAAGGCCGCCGATGCGGTGGAGGCCGACGACCTGATCCTCGACATCGGCCCCAAGACCGCCGAGATGCTGGCCGCACAACTGCGCGAAGCCGGCACCATCGTGTGGAACGGACCGGTCGGCGTGTTCGAGTTCGAGGCCTTCTCGCACGGCACCGAAGCCATCGCCCGCGCCATCGCCGAGAGCAAGGCCTTCTCGATCGCCGGCGGTGGCGACACGCTGGCCGCCATCGCCAAGTACGGCATCGAGAAGGACGTGGGCTACATCTCGACCGGCGGCGGCGCCTTCCTCGAGATCCTGGAAGGCAAGACGCTGCCGGCCTTCGAGATCCTCAGCAAGCGCGCGGCCGGCTGAACGCCCACTCCACGCCCATGAAAAAGCCCGCATTCGCGGGCTTTTTGCTGTCGTCGTCGCGGGCCGGGTGTCAGGCCATGGCCGCCGCGGGCGCACGCATCGCGCTGGTCGCTCGGCCCTGGAAGTCGGTCCAGCACTGGCGCGAGAAGTCGTAGAGCTTGCAGGCGCGGGCGGTGGAGAAGTACCACTTCCAGGAGAAAGGCTGGACGATGATGCGTTCGGGCAGCAGGTGCTCGAGCATCTTCTGGGCTTCCTTCAGCTTGTAGAGCGGGATGCTCATGTCCACGTGGTGCGCCGTGTGCTCCATGATGTGGTGAATGAGCGCACCGATCTGCAGCGGGAAGGTGAGGTGCACGGTGGTCGACACGAAGGGCTGCGCGCGCTGCCAGGCGGCCTTCTCGTCGTGCCACTGCACCTTGACGTGCGTGTGGTGGCCGTAGATCACGAAGCCCATCATGGTGAACCAGAAGGCCATCGGCACCACGAAGCCGAGCAGCAGCGCCAGCAGCACCGACTGGCCGGTGGCCAGCGCGGCGGTGCTCAGCGCGGCGATCCAGAGGGCGGCAAAGCCGGTCACGAGCGCGCAGTCCTTGGCGAAGATCGGGCGGTAGCTGTTGCCCATCGTGGCGCGGGACGGGAACATCATCTTCTTCCACCAGATCTCGACCATGTAGTACAGGCCGGGGCCCCAGCCGCTGCGGTAGATGCGCTCGAGGGCGCGGCGCACCGGCGACAGCGCGCGGTACTCGGCCTGCGTCAGCGGCGCCCAGACGAAGTCGACGCCCTTCAGGTTGGTGAAGCCGTGGTGCACCACGTTGTGCCCCATGTCCCAGAGGCTGTAGGCCGTGAGCGAGGGCAGGAAGGCAATGCGGCCCAGCCACTTGTTCAGGCGACGGTGCGGCGTCAGGCTCTGGTGGCAGCCGTCGTGGCCGATGATGAAGAGCCGGCCGATGACGAAGCCCGCCAGCAGTCCGGCGAGCAGCTTGAGCCAGACCGGCTTGAGCAGCACCGTTCCCGTGACGAGCGCACCGAACAGCAGGTAATCGATGGCCAGCAGCACGAAGGCGCGAACGGTCGTGCGCTGCGAGATCGGGATCAGCCAGGAGCGGATGACCTTGCGGTGCGGCAGCGGCATGTCCGGCGACAGGGGCGTGGGAACAGGATCGGTTGGGGTCTGCATAAGACGAGGCGAAAGAAAGGAAAAACGACGGCGCGGGTGTGCACCGTAACGCATTCATCGGAAGGGGTGATGACGAAGATCAAGTGCGTGGGGTTGTCAAAGCAACCGTGTCGTATCGCGCAACGACATCTCCACATGTGAGAATTGTGCCAAAACCCCGGTCCGCCCGCGGAACGGATTCCCCGACAGCCCCAGGAGACACTGTGGACACGACCCGCCTTCCCCGCCATGCCACCAAGATCGTCGCGACGCTCGGCCCCGCGTCGAACACGCTCGAACTGATCGAGCAGATGATCATTCACAAGGTCAGCGTGGTGCGGCTGAACTTCAGCCACGGCACCGCGCAGGACCACATCGACCGTGCGACCATGGTGCGCGAAGCCGCTCGCCGCGCCGGCCGCGAAGTGGCCATCATGGCCGACCTGCAGGGCCCGAAGATCCGCGTGGGCAAGTTCGCGCAGGGCAAGATCTGGCTCGAGCCGGGCGCCAAGTTCGTGCTCGATGCGTCACGCACCGAGCTTGGCGACGTCGACGCCGTCGGCCTTGACTACAAGGACCTGCCGCGCGACGTGAAGGCCGGCGACCGCCTGCTGCTCAACGACGGCCTCATCGTGCTGATCGTGAACCTGGTCAAGGGCGAGGCGGTGCACACCACCGTGCTGCTCGGCGGCGAACTGTCGAACAACAAGGGCATCAACAAGCAGGGCGGTGGCCTCACGGCGCCGGCGCTGACGGCCAAGGACATGGAGGACATCAAGACCGCCATGAGCTTCCAGGCCGACTACGTGGCGGTGAGCTTCCCGAAGAACGCGACCGACATGGAGATGGCGCGCCAGCTCTGCAACGTGGCCGCGGCCGAGTTCGGCCACCGGCCAGGAATGATCGCCAAGATCGAGCGGGTCGAAGCGATCCCGAACCTGGAAGCGATCCTGCGCGCCAGCGACGGCATCATGGTCGCGCGCGGCGACCTCGCGGTCGAGGTCGGCAACGCGGCCGTGCCGGCACTGCAGAAGAAGATGATCCGCATGGCGCGCGAGATGGACCGTGTGGTCATCACCGCCACGCAGATGATGGAGTCGATGATCACCAACCCGGTGCCCACGCGCGCCGAGGTGAGCGACGTCGCCAATGCGGTGCTCGACGGCACCGACGCGGTGATGCTCAGCGCCGAGACCGCCTCCGGCCGCTACCCGCTGGAGACCGTGCAGGAGATGAGCCGCATCTGCGAAGCCGCCGAGCAGGCCGAGGACACGGCGCGCGACACCGACTTCAGCGGCCACACCTACGCCCGCATCGACCAGGCCATCGCCATGGGCGCGCTCTTCACGGCCCACCACCTGGGCGCCAAGGCGATCGTCGCGCTGACCGAGTCGGGCTCGACGCCGCTGTGGATGAGCCGCCACTCGGCCCACATCCCGGTCTACGCGCTCACCTCGCGCCTGTCGACGCAGCGCAAGATGGCGCTGTTTCGCAATGTGCGCCCACTGCTGATGGATTCGCACACCGACCGCGACACGGCCCTCGAGCAGGCCGAGTCGCACCTGAAGAAGCGCGGCATCGTGCAGAGCGGCGACGTCTACGCCATCACCTGCGGCGAGCCGATGGGCGCGCCGGGCGGCACCAACATGCTGAAAATCTGCCGCGCCACCTGAGGCGCCCCGGGTGCAGGCGCCGTCCTGCAAACCGAAGCGTCGGGCGATGCGTACAGGGGGCATGACCCGTTCCTTCATCCTGCGCCGCCGCATGGCGTTCACCGCAGCGGCTGTCTCGCTCCTGGCCGCCTGCTCCCCCATCAAGCTGGTCGATCGGCTCACGCCACGCGACACCTACGTCGCCGAGACCGGCATCGCGTACGGCCGCGAGCCCCGGCAGCAGCTCGACCTTTACCGCCCGCTGCCCGAGACGGCACCGGTCGAGGGGCGGCGTCCGCTCATCGTCTTCTTCTACGGCGGCACCTGGACGAGCGGCGAGCGCGCGAGCTTCCGCTTCGTGGGCGAGGCGTTGGCATCTCGCGGCGCGGTGGTCGTCATCCCCGACTACCGGCTGTCGCCGCAGGTGCGCTACCCGGTCTTCGTCCGCGACAGCGCCCTCGCGATGAAATGGGGGCTCGACAACGCGGCCCGGCTCGGCGCGGACCCGACGCAGGTCTACGTCATGGGCCACAGCTCGGGCGGCTACAACGCGGCCATGGTGGCGCTCGACCCGCGCTGGCTGGGCGAACTCGGCGCCAGCCCGACGCAGCTCGCCGGCTGGATCGGGATGGCCGGGCCTTACGACTTCCTGCCCATGGGCGACCCCGATGCGCAGCGCGCCTTCGACTGGCCGACCACGCCGCGGTCGTCGCAGCCCATCGCGCATGTCTCGGCGGCCGCGCCGCGCACGCTGCTGCTGGCGGCCACGAAGGACACGCTGGTCGACCCCGTGCGCAACACCGACCAGATGGCTCGCCGGTTGCGCGCCGACGGTGTCGACGTGCAGGTGCAGACCTTCGACAACCTGAGCCATGTCACCCTGATCGGCGCGGTCGCCGCACCGATCCGCTGGATCGGCGGCCCGGTCATGCCGCCTCTGCTGGCCTTCGTGGGCCTGCCGTCGGACCCGTCCCACAAGCCCCCTCGGTAGAATTGAGCTAGTTTTTCTTCATTTCCCATCTTCAATTCCCGCGAGGTATTTCCCATGGCACTCGTCTCGATGCGCGAACTGCTGGACCACGCAGCCGCCAACGGCTACGGCATTCCGGCCTTCAACGTCAACAACCTCGAACAGGTACAGGCCGTGATGGAAGCCGCCAAGGAAACCGGCGCGCCGGTCATCCTGCAGGCCAGCGCCGGCGCCCGCAAGTACGCGGGCGAGGGCTTCATCAAGCACCTGATCCAGGCAGCGATCGAAAGCTACCCGAACATCCCGCTGGTGATGCACCAGGACCACGGCCAGAACCCGGACGTGTGCCAGGGCGCCATCGACCTGGGCTTTTCGTCCGTGATGATGGATGGCTCGCTCGAAGCCGACGGCAAGACCATCGCCAGCTACGAGTACAACGTCGAAGTCACCAAGAAGGTGGCGCAGCTGGCGCACCGCGTGGGCGTCACCGTCGAAGGCGAACTGGGCTGCCTGGGCTCGCTCGAGACCATGAAGGGCGACAAGGAAGACGGCCACGGCACCGACGCGACCATGACGCGCGAGCAGCTGCTGACCGACCCGGAGCAGGCCGCCGACTTCGTCAAGCGCACCCAGATCGATGCGCTGGCCATCGCCATCGGCACCAGCCACGGCCCGTTCAAGTTCACCCGCAAGCCCACTGGCGACATCCTGGCGATCGACCGCATCAAGGAAATCCATCAGCGCATTCCGGGCACCCACCTGGTGATGCACGGTTCGTCGTCGGTGCCGCAAGAGCTGCTGGCGATCATTCGCCAGTACGGCGGCCAGATCAAGGAAACCTACGGCGTGCCCGTCGAGGAAATCCAGGAAGCCATCAAGCACGGCGTGCGCAAGATCAACATCGACACCGACATTCGCCTGGCCATGACCGGCGCGGTGCGCAAGTTCCTGTTCGAGAACCCGGAAAAGTTCGATGCCCGCGAATGGCTCAAGCCGGCGCGCGAAGCCGCCAAGCTGGTCTGCAAGCAGCGCTACATCGAGTTCGGCTGCGAAGGCCAGGGCGCCAAGATCAAGGGCGACACGCTGCAGGTCGTGGCGGCGAAGTACGCCAAGGGCGAGCTCGCACAAGAAGTGCGCTGAGCATCTCCCGTCTGCCGAAGCCACCGCTCGCGGTGGCTTTTTTCTGCGCGCACAATCCGTCTTTCCGCTTCGTTCCGTTCCCCGTTCTCACCAGCCTGCCATGACGACCGTCCACACCTCCTCCATCCAAAGCCTGCCCCTGCTTGCGCGTGGCAAGGTGCGCGACAACTACGCCGTGGGCGACGACCGCATCCTGATGGTCGCGAGCGACCGGCTCTCGGCCTTCGACGTGATCATGGGCGAGCCGATTCCCGGCAAGGGCGTGATCCTCACGCAGATGGCGCTGTGGTGGTTCGACCGGCTCGGTCACCTCTGCCCCAACCACCTCACCGGCGATGCGCCCGAAAGCGTGGTGACCGAGGCCGAGGTGCCGCAGGTCAGGGACCGCTCGATGCTGGTCAAGCGCCTGAAGCCGATCCCGGTCGAGGCGGTGGTGCGCGGCTACCTGGCCGGCAGCGGCTGGAAGGAGTACCAGGAGAACCGCGCCGTCTGCGGCGTGCCGCTGCCCGAAGGCCTGACCAACGCCAGCCAGCTGCCGCGGCCGATCTTCACGCCCGCCGCCAAGGCCGCCGCCGGCGAGCACGACGAGAACATCAGCTACGACCGCGTGGTCGAGGTCGTTGGCCCGGCGCTCGCGCAGAAGATCCGCGAAACCAGCATCGCCATCTACGAAGCCGCCGCCGAAATCGCGCTGACCAAGGGCATGATCATTGCCGACACCAAGTTCGAGTTCGGCCTGGACGACGCCGGCACGCTGGTGCTGATGGACGAGGTGCTCACGCCCGACAGCTCGCGCTACTGGCCGGTCGAAGGCTACGAAGAGGCGCTGCGCAGCGGCACCAACCCGCCGAGCTACGACAAGCAGTTCGTGCGCGACTGGCTCGAGGCCACCAAGGTCAACGGCAAGCCCTGGGACAAGACGCCGCCGGCCCCGCGCCTGCCGGCCGAGATCATCGAGAAGACCGCGGCCAAGTACCGCGAGGCGCTGGAGCGGCTGACCGGCTGACCGGCTGAGGCTTGATGCTTTCTTAGTGGTTTTTGCGCGCGTTGTCACCCTTTCAACCGGGGATGCCCACGCGAACCGCGCTCACCATCATGTGGAGACCAACATGAGGGGTGAGAGGCATGAACTGCAAGGATGTTTTTCCGTGGCAGCGCTGCGTCGCTATGGCCGTGGCCGTATCGGTGGGGGGCTGCAGCAGCTTCAATCCCTACCAGCGTAGCAAGCGTGTCGATATACCGGTCCGGCAACTTGCCGCAGACGAGAAAAAAACGCATGTCGAGGTTGAAGAGCTTGCCGGCGGTCTGCATGGCGCCGTCGGCGCGCTGAAAGATCAGCGCGAGGAGTGGTACGACTCGCTTTCGACACAAGCGCGCGTTCGTTCCGCCACGCAGTTCGGGCTGATCGGCTTGACCGCTGCGGCGCTCTACAGCGGACTCAAGTCCGGTGTGGCCCGCGACAACGACAAGAAGCGCCTGGCGCTGGCCGGCGCCGCCGGATTCGCGGCGTATTCCAGCAGCACCTGGTTCGTCAATCCGGGCCAGGAGCAAGCCTATATCGAGGGCATCCGCGAACTGACCTGCGCGATGATGAACATCGAACCCTTGCGGATGAGCGCGGCGAATCTCGCGAACATGAAGGGCGAGCAGGTGGTTCTGAATTACGAGATCGACGTGCTCGACAAGGCGGTGCTGCAGGCTGAGGCCGCCTACAGCTACCCACCCGACAGTGAAAGTGCTTATGCACGCGTTCGAAAAGAGGCCAAGAGTGCGTTGTGGCGCGCCCGGCGAACGCTGACATCCTCCTGGCAACTGCACGATCAATTGGACAACAGCGGTGTCGTCCTGATGCGAGAAGGTGATCTGGTGTTTGCCCGCGTGGCATTGCGAATCAACCAAGCCCAGAAGGACATCTCGTCACCGGACACTCTGGCCACGCAGGGCGTCGGCATCATCAAGAGCTTCCGATCGGTGAAGATCGATCTCGAAAACGAAGCCCCATCGTCTCCGTCCACGACCGGGGAAGCGACGGCAGCAGGGGGCGGCGAGCCGGCCAAACCCCCGGCCGCGGGCAACGCATCTGCATCGAACACGTCAACGACATCGACCTCGTCAACTTCAACGACTTCAACGACTTCAACGACTTCAACGACTTCAACGACGTCGCAGGCCGCGAGCGCGAAAGCACCTGCGAAGACACGAACGCTGGATCAGGCGACCGAACAGGAACTGCTGGCGCAGATCGTCGTCGTGCAGAGCACCCAACTTGCTGCTGCTGAGAAAGCCGAAAGGGCCCGGAAGGCGAAGGAGGAGGAAGTGAGGAAGGAAAAGGAAAAGGAGAGCGCGAGAGAAAGGGCGCGCGTAACCTCGCCCGCGGAAGAGGCCACTTCGGCGAAAAAGCTGGCGACGAAGACCGCTGACCTGTATGCAATGCGTCGCCCACTGAGCGACCGCCTTCTGCGCTTCTACGAGGCGCGCAAATCCGTGGAAAAAGGAAACTGCGCGGGTACTCTCAGCAAGATGGCCCTTGCGCCAAGCAAGGACGCCAAGGTCAATCCGGGCGACGTGTACGAGATTACCGTGAGCGGTGTGCCTGTTCCACCCCTGGTGACGATCACGGGCTCGGCGACATCGGAGACCGTGATCGTCGGCACGGCCAATCAGTATCGCGTGCGCATCAAGCTCGCGGCGGATGCCGAAGACACCGTGAACGTCGCGATCTCGGACCGAGGCCTGATGACGGAAGACATCCAGCTGAAAGTGACCAAAGCCAAGTAGCCGCCAGCCGCCCTTCAGCGGCTGTCCAGCACCGCCAGCGTTCGCCCGCTGTCGTCCAGTAGCGTGAGCTGGCTGCCGAGCCGGCTGTAGCCCGTGGTGGCCTGCAGCGCGATCAGGAAGTTCGTTTCCATGGCGCTGCGCTCGGGTTCGATGCAGGCCATGCGGGTCGCGGCCAGCGGGCCGATCGTCAGGCGATGGCCGGTGCGCTGGTAGGGGCCGGACACGCGGTTGCAGCCGCCGGAGCCGCTCACGCGCGAACCGTCGAACTGCAGCTGCGCGTCGCGCCGCGGGTCGGCATCGCGCTGGGCCGGCTGGGTGCCCACGCTGACCAGTCGCCAGGTCTGCGATTCGATCGGCTCGTCGAGGCTCACGCTGGTGCCGCAACCGGCCAGCAGGGCGATGCCGAGGATCGGCAGGGCGACGCGTGAAGAAAGGCGGCGGATGAACGGCATGGAAGTCCTGTGTCGATGCGCGCGGCGACGCCCGCCGCGCCGCGATGGTAATGCGGCGTGCGTCGCTGCATCAGGCGATCAGGCTTCGAGCGCGTCGAAAGCCGCGTCGTCCGGGCCGATCGCCGCGGGTGGCTGCCAGCCGGCGTCGCGCATCGAGCGCGGCACCTGGTCTTCCACGCCGAGCAGCACCGCGAACAGTGCCATGCGCACCGGGATGCCGTTGTCGGTCTGGCGGAAGATGGCCAGGCGCGGGTCGTGGTTCAGGTCGGTGCTCAGGTCGTTGGCGCCGGGCCGGCTGTCGCGCGGCAGCGGGTGCATCACCAGCGTGCGCGGGCTGCAATGGGCGTCGATCAGCGCCTGGTGGACCTGGAAATCCGGCGTGTAGCCCTCGAACTGCTCCTGCTCCTTCGGCTCGAAGCGCTCCTTCTGGATGCGGGTGGCATACACCACGTCGGCGCCGGCCAGGCCCTCGGCCAGCGAGGCGGTCTGCACCACCACGTGGCCGTTGCGCGAGATGCGGTCGGCCAGGTGCGCCGGCAGCTCGAGCCCGGCGGGCGCGATCAGCGTGAACTTGAGGCCGCGGTAGAGCGACAGCAGTTTCACCAGCGAATGCACCGTGCGGCCGTACTTCAGGTCGCCGACGAAGGCGACATGCGCGCCGTCGACGATGCGCCCGAGCCGCGAGAACTCGCGCTGGATCGTGTACAGGTCGAGCAGCGCCTGGCTCGGGTGCTCGCCGGCGCCGTCGCCGCCGTTGATCACCGGGATGTTCGTGGCCCGTGCGAATTCCGCCACCGAGCCCTGCTCGGGGTGCCGCACCACCAGCGCGTCGACGTAGCCGCTCATGACCCGGCTGGTGTCGTAGATCGACTCGCCCTTGGCCATCGACGAGAAGGTGAAGCCGGTGGTGTCGCAGACCGAGCCGCCGAGCCGGCAAAAGGCCGCACCGAAGCTCACGCGGGTGCGGGTGCTGGCCTCGAAGAAGAGGTTGCCGAGCACCGCGCCCTCCAGCACCCGCGACACCTTCTGGCGGCGTGCGATGGGCTGCATGATGTCCGCCACCCGGAACAGCGCCTCGACCGAATCGCGCGAGAACTGGTCGACCGACAGCAGCTGCGGTCGGCCCTCGAACAGGATGCGGTCGCGCAGGGCGCCGGACTGTACGCTCTGCGTCACCTCGGTGGCGCTCGCCGCCTGCAGGATCTCCGAGACGAAGCGCTGGACGATCTCGGGCATGCCCCGCGCTTCCGACGATCCTTCGGGCAACAGCCAGGTGTCGAGCGCGCGGCGCGTGACGCCGATGCGCTGCGAGAAGGCCTCGCGGGTGAGGTTGAGACGCCGCATGGCGTCGCGAAGAAAGGTTTGCTGGTCGGCGTTCATGCCGGAAATGTACGCGATGCGTACATTTCCGTCGACGCCCTCAGCTCAGGACGACGCTGCTCAACCGACGGCGGTAGGTCGCCACGGTCGGGTCGTCCGGCGGGATCTGGCCATCGGCCACCTTGGGCTTGGGCGGCTCGATGATGTCGAGGACGGCGATGTAGGTCTTGCGCGCCAGCTCTTCGCTCCAGGCCTTGTCGCGCATGAGGATTTCCAGCAGCTCGTCCATCGCGTCGGTCCAGCGCTGCTCGGCCATCAGCAGTTGCGCGCGGGCGAAGCGGGCGTCGAAGTCGCGCTTGCCGGCGGCAATGCGGGCGTCGGCATCGGCCAGCGTCGGTGCGCTGCCCGTGGCCGGCGCAGCGAAGTCGATGGCGTTCATCCAGCGCTGCAGCGCGTCGAAGCGGCGCACCGCCGGCGCCTTGGCGATGACCGGCGCGAAGGCGACCTTGGCGTCGTCGCTGCGGCCTTGCTGCAGCAAGAGCTTGACGTAGTCGAAGCGGGCGTCGTCGTTGGCCGGGTCGGTGGCCACGGCGTGCTGCAGCTTCTCGAGCGCGCCTTCGGTGTCGCCCTCGGCCAAGGCTTCCTGCGCGGCTTCTTCCCCGGCGGCGGCTTCCAGTTCTTCCGCGGCCGGCACATGCTTGTCGAGGAACTCGCGGATCTGCGCGGCGGGGATGGCGCCGACGAAGCCGTCGACCGGCTGGCCGCCCTTGAACATCACGCAGAAGGGGATGCTGCGCACGCCGAACATCTCGCTGAGCTGGCCCGAGATCTGCGGCACCTTGTCGGCGTCGAGCTTGGCCAGCGTGAAGCGGCCGGCGTAGTCGGTCTCGAGCTTTTCGAGCACCGGCCCGAGCTGCTTGCACGGCCCGCACCATTCGGCCCAGATGTCGAGCAGCACCGGCGTGGTCATGGAGCCGTCGATCAGTTCGGTCTGGAAGTTTTCGAGGGTGATATCGATCATCGGATGCAGATGGAGGCGAAACGTAAAATTGCGACCATGAACCAAACAATCCAGGTCGGCGTGGTGATGGGCTCGAACTCCGACTGGGAGACGATGCGTCACGCGGTCGAGATTCTCCAGCAATTCGGCATCGCCCACGAAGCGCGGGTGGTCTCGGCCCACCGCATGCCGGACGAACTCTTCGCCTACGCCGAGAGCGCCGCCCCGCGCGGGCTGGCCGCGATCATTGCCGGCGCCGGTGGCGCGGCCCACCTGCCGGGCATGCTGGCCGCCAAGACCACCGTGCCGGTGCTGGGCGTGCCGGTCGCCAGCCGCCACCTGCAGGGCGTCGATTCGCTCTACAGCATCGTGCAGATGCCCAAGGGCGTGCCGGTCGCCACCTTCGCCATCGGCAACGCGGGGGCTGCCAATGCAGCGTTGTTCGCCGTGGCCATGATGGCGGTCGGCAATCCGCGGCTGCGCACGCAGCTCGACACCTTCCGCGCGGCGCAGACCGCCGCGGCCCAGGCCATGACGCTGCCACCGCCCGAGGCCGGCGCGCCCGCCTCGGCGCCAGTGTCGCCGTTCTCGCCGCAGGGCGGGGGCGCGCTGTGAGTGCGCCGACGCCCTACGTGCTGCCCGGCGCCACGCTGGGCGTGATCGGCGGCGGCCAACTGGGTCGCATGTTCGTGCACGCGGCCCAGCGCATGGGCTACTTCACGGCCGTGCTCGACCCCGACGCCGAGAGCCCGGCGGGCCGCGTGAGCCACCACCACATCCACACCGACTACATCGACGTCGATGGCCTGGCGCGCCTGGCCGGTCTGGCTGACGCGATCACGACCGAGTTCGAGAACGTGCCGGCGCCGTCGCTGGAACACCTTGCCGCCGCGCGCCCGGTCGCGCCGGCCGCCGCGTCGGTGGCGATCGCGCAGGACCGCATCCGCGAGAAGGCGCATTTCGGGCGCTGCGGCGTGGCCTGCGCGCCCTATGCCGTGATCGAGACGGCCGAGCAGCTCGCGGCCGTGACCGACGACCTGCTGCCCGGCATCCTGAAGACCGCGCGGCTCGGCTACGACGGCAAGGGCCAGCAACGCGTCGCCACCCAGGCAGAACTCGCGGCGGCATGGGAAGCCACGGGCGGCGTGCCCTGCGTGCTGGAGAAGCGGCTCGCGCTCGACTACGAATGCTCGGTCATCGTGGCGCGCGGCCAGGACGGCCAGATGGTCCATTTCCCGCCGCAGCGCAACCTGCACCGCGACGGCATCCTCGCCGTGACCGAGGTCTACCCAGGCAACATCCCGGCGGGCCAGGCGTCGCGCGCGGTCGAGTCCACCCGTGCCATCGCCGACGGCCTGGGCTACGTGGGCGTGCTGTGCGTCGAATACTTCGTGCTGGTCGACGGCACCATGGTGGTCAACGAGATGGCGCCGCGTCCGCACAACAGCGGCCACTGGTCGATGGACGCCTGCGACCTGTCGCAGTTCGACCTGCAGGTGCGCACCGTCGCCGGCCTGCCGCTGTCGACGCCGCGCCAGCACAGCCCCGCCGTCATGCTCAACCTGCTGGGCGACCTGTGGTTTGTCGGCGCCGACGACACGGCCACCGAGCCGCCCTGGGCCGACGTGCTGGCGCTGCCCGGCGTGCACCTGCATCTCTACGGCAAGACCGAGGCGCGGCGCGGTCGCAAGATGGGCCACCTGAACATCACGGGGCCGGACATCGACACGGTGCGCAGCACGGCCGACTTCGCGGCGGCGGTGCTGGGCCTGCCCATCCCGCTGTCCGAATGATCGTCGACGGCCAGTCGCCTGCCGCCATCGACGCCGCCGCCGACCGGCTGCGCGCGGGCGGCCTGGTGGTCTTTCCGACCGAAACCGTCTACGGCCTGGGCGCCGACGCGGGCAGCGATGCGGCGGTCGCGGGCATCTTCCGGGCCAAGGGTCGGCCGTCGGACCATCCGCTGATCGTCCATGTCGCGGCCGGCGCCAAGGGCACCGAGGCGCTGTCGCATTTCGCGCAGCCGCTGCCGCCCTTCGCCGAGAAACTGGTGCGCGCCTTCTGGCCCGGCCCGCTGACGCTGATCGTCACGCGCCAGCCGGGCGTCGGGGCCGCCGCTGCCGGCGGACAGGCCACCATCGGCCTGCGCTGCCCCGCGCACGCCGTGGCGCAGGCGCTGCTGGAAGCCTGTGCGGAGCGCGGCGTGCTCGGCCTGGCCGGCCCGAGCGCCAACCGCTTCGGCCGCGTCAGCCCGACCACCGCACAGCACGTGCAGGACGAGTTCGGTGATGAGCTGCTCATCGTCGACGGCGGCCCGTGCGCGGTGGGCATCGAATCCACCATCGTCGACTGCAGCCGCGGTGCGCCGGTGCTGCTGCGCCCGGGCGCCATCACCCGCGACCAGATCGAGGCGGCCTGCGGCGAGCCGCTGCGCGACAAGGCCGACCTTGCGGCGCCCGACCCGCGCGCCTCAGGCACGCTCGAGGCGCACTACGCGCCCGATGCCAAGGTCCGGCTGATGGACGCGAAGGCGCTGCAGTCGGCGCTCGACGTGCTCGGCGCCCAGGCGGCGCACATCGCGGTGTGGGCGCGCTCGTCGCTCAAGAGCCGCTCGCAGCGCGTGCTGCAGCGCCGCATGCCCGACGATGCGGCGGCGGCGGCGCAGCAACTGTTCGCCGTGCTGCGCGGCTTCGACGCCGAGGGCGCGAAGCTGATCTGGATCGAAACGCCGCCGGACACGCCCGAATGGGAGGGCGTGCGCGACCGGTTGCAGCGCGCCGCGGCCGCCTGACGGTGCGCGATCGGCCGCCGCCGGGCCCTTCGCCACAGAATACTTTCGTTGACGTTCGTGAAATTGTTGCACCCCGCCGGCCGGGGCCGCTGGCAACATCTGCAGCTACAAAAAAAGTCATTCAGGGAGAAGCCGATGATCACGAAGCTCAGCGATGCTGCGTTGATCGACAGTGCCGTGGCCGCCATCGGCGATCTGCTGGCACGCATCGAAGACGATGCCACCTGTCGTCAAAGCACCGAACGATCCTGCGAGAACCGAGCGATCCAGCGCTGCCTCACCTCTGCCGTCGCGCTGCTCGACGTGAGCCGCACGCTGGTTCTCAAACCCGCCTCGCCCACGCCGCTGGAAACGGTGCGCCACTGGGACGCGCTGGTGCTTCAGACCAAGACCGCCGGGCGCGCCGCCTACGAAGCAGCGCTGATGCTGGCCGAGGGCCATGCCACATGACGCGCGGCCGGCCGGGTCCTCAGTCTTGGGTCGCCCAGTCCACCAGCGCATCGAAGGCCGGCCGGGCGGCCGCAGCGTTGGCGTGGTTGGCGATCGCCACCACCACATAGCGCCGGCCGCTGGCGCCGTCGACGTAGCCGGCCACGCCCGCCGCATCGCGCAGCGTGCCGGTCTTCAGGTGCGCGGCGCCCCCCGAGCGCAGCGCGCGCCGCCGCAGCGTGCCGTCGACGCCGGACGCCGGCAATGACGACATCAACTCCGACATCACCGGCGAGCGCCAGGCCACCTGCAGCATCTTGGCGAGTTCACCGGCGGTGATGCGCTCGTCGCGCGACAGCCCCGAGCCGTTGTCGAACACCGGCTGGCCCTCGCCGGTGCCGATGCGGTTGTTCCACCATTGGCGCATCGTCGTGCGCGACGCGTCCAGCGAGCCGCGCTTCTTCTGCTGCAGGCCGAGCGTGAGGAACAGCTGCTGCGCCATCACGTTGTTGCTGTATTTGTTGATGTCACGGACCACCTCGGCCAGCGGCGGCGAGACGATTTCGAAGGCCGGCTTCAGCTCGGCCGGCACGCGGCCGTCGCGCACCGTCCCCTTCAGGCGCCCGCCGACCTCGGCCCACATGCCACCGACGGCGCGTGCGGCGTAGCTGCGCGGGTCGGCATAGGCCAGCGCCCAGGTCTTCTCGCCGCAGGCGGTCGGGTAACTGCCGGCAAAGCGCAGGCGCGCCGGGTCGGCCACGTCGGCGGCCAGCGTGCCGTGCCAGTCGCCGCAGTCGCCGGCCGACAGCGGCACCGTCGGCTGCATCGCCACGCCGGCCAGCGGCGGATCGAAGCTCACCTGCGCGGTCGCCGCGCTGCGGTTGGGCACGAAGGTCATGACGACCGACTTGAAGTTCACCAGCAGCGCATCGGGCGAGGCGTTGTACGGCCGCAGGCCCTCGCCGTCGAAGGCGTTCGGGTCGGCTTCGATCGCTTCGAAGGCGCTGCGGTCGAGCACGATGTCGCCCTCGATGGCCTGAATGCCCAGGCCCTGTACGCGGCGCAGCAGCAGCCAGAGCCGCTCGATGACGAGCTTCGGATCGCCCTGGCCCTTGATGTAGAGGTTGCCCTGCAGCACGCCGTGGCGGATCGGGCCGTCGACGTAGACCGGCGTGGCCCAGGTGAAGGCCGGGCCCAGCAGGTCGAGGCCGGCGTAGGTCGTGACCAGCTTCATGATCGACGCCGGGTTCACCGGCACCTGGCTGCGCCAGGCCAGGCGCGGCGGCTGCACCGCGTCGGCGTCGGCCACCAGCAGCGTGACCGCGTCGCGCGGCACCTTGGCGCGGGCCAGGGCGGCATCGACCTCGGGCGGCAGCTGCTGGAACTGCGATTGCGCGGCAGCGCTGCCCAGGGCAAGGAGTGCGAAGGCGGCCACGCGGTGCGCGCGTGCGGCACGGCGGCCCAGGGCCCGCCAGGCCGGGAAGGAAGCGAAAGGCATCGACCCATTATCCGGGCGGCATGGCCCCACGACGGCGGCCCGGCGGCGTGGCCCGGATAATCCGGGGATGCCTGCCGTTGCCCGCCTTCTCCCGCGTTTCTCCGCGCGCCAGCTGGGCATCGGCGCGGCGGTGGTCACGGTGCTGGTGTGGACCGCCTTCATCCTCGTCGCACGCGCTTCGGCGACACGGTCGCTCACGCCCTTCGACCTGGCGTTCACGCGCATCGTCGGCGCCAGCCTCGTGCTGATGCCGTGGGGCGCCTGGCTCATGATGCAGGCGCGTCGGCACGCACCGGGGCAGGTGGTCGGCTCGCTCTTCGGCCTGTCGCCGCTGACGCTGCGCGTCACCGCGATCAGCGGCTTCTTCGGCGGCCTGCTGTACGCCCTGCTGGCCTATGCAGGCTTCTTCTTCGCCCCGGCGTCGCATGCGTCCGTGCTGCTGCCGGGCAGCCTGCCGCTGTGGACCACGCTGCTCGCCGCGCTCGTGCTGCGCGACCGCATCACGCCGGCCCGAGCCATGGGCCTGGCATTGATCGTCGCGGGCGACCTGTTCGTCGGCGGCCGCAGCCTGCTGCATGCCTTCGAGGGCGGGGACGTCTGGAAGGGCGACCTGCTCTTCATGAGCGCCGCCTTCTGCTGGGCCTGCTACACCATCGTCGCGCGCCACCATCGGCTCGACGCGGTGCGCGCCACCATCGCGATCACCGTCTTCGCCTTCGTCACCTACGTGCCGGTCTATGCGGTGCTGGCGGCGGGCGGCTGGGCGGCCAGCCGGCTCGCCATGGCGCCACTCGGCGAAGTGCTGTTCCAGCTGGTGTTCCAGGGGCTCGGTTCGGTCGTCATCGCGGGCATCGCCTTCACGCGGATGGTTCAGCATTTCGGGCCGGTGCGCACGACCATGATCACGGCGCTGGTGCCCGGCCTGTCGGCGCTGGGCGCGGTGCTGCTGCTCGACGAGCCGCTGCACTGGAGCCTGCTGGCCGGGCTGGTGCTGGTCACCGGCGGCATCCTGTTCGGTGTGCGCCAGGCCGGTGCTGCCGCCTCGCCGCCCAAGGGCAAGCCGGCGTTGCCGCGAGGTTGCGATGCCTGAACCGAAACTGCTCGCCTTCGACACCAGCACCGACGTGCTGTCGGTCGCCGTGCGCCACGGCGATCGCATCGTCGCCCACAGCGGCGCCGGCGGCGCGCAGGCGTCGAGCACGCTGATCCCGCTGATCCGCCGCCTGCTGGCCGACGCAGGCCTGACGCTGGCCGAGCTCGACGCCATCGCCTTCGGGCGTGGCCCGGGCTCCTTCACCGGCCTGCGCACCGCCTGCGCCGTGGCGCAGGGCCTGGGCTTCGGCGCCGGCGTGCCGCTGCTGCCGATCGACACGCTGCAGGCCGTCGCCGACGAGGCGCGCCACCGCTTCGGTGCCGTGCGGGTCGTGGCCCTGCTCGACGCGCGCATGGACCAGGTCTACGCCGCGCGCTACGCCTTCGACGGCGACGACGCGTCCGGCGCGGCCGTGCCCGAGTTGCTGGCACCCGAGCAGGTCGCCGTGCCCGACGGCTGGGCGCTGGCCGGCAATGCCTTCGCGCCCTATGGCGAACGCTTGCGCGGCGGCACCGCGCGGCACGGCGTGCTGCCCACCGCGGAGGCGCTGCTGCGGCTGGCGCCGGCGCTGCTGGCGGCCGGCGCTGCCGTGGCGCCAGCCGACGCGTGGCCGCTGTACGTTCGCGATAAAGTCGCGCAGACCACCGAAGAACGCGCGGCCCTCAAGGCCGCTGCGGCCGCCACACCCGTCCCCACGCCCTGACATGAGCGCCGTCCTGCAACCGCTGGAAGCCCGCCTCGACGCGATGACCGTCGAGCGCCTGGACGCGGTCTGCGCGGTCGAGAACCAGGCCTACACCCACCCCTGGACGCATGCCAACTTCATCGATTCGCTGGCGGCCGGCTACCACTGCCAGCTGCTGCTGGGGGGTGAGACGGTCATCGGCTATTTCGTCGCCATGAAGGGCGTGGACGAGGTGCATCTGCTCAACATCACCGTGGCGCCCGAGTTCCAGCGCCAGGGCTGGGCGCCGCTCATGCTCGAAGCGCTGGCCGGCTGGTCGCGCGGGCAGGGCGCGCAGTGGCTGTGGCTCGAGGTGCGCACGGGCAACGACCGCGCGCTGCAGATCTACGAGCGCAACGGCTTTCGCCGCGTCGGTGTGCGCAAGGGCTACTACCCGGCGCACGGCGGCCGCGAAGATGCCGTCGTGATGAGCCTGCGCCTGCACGAGCCGACCAGCGCCTGGGGTGGGTTGCCCCTGTGAGCGCGTCATCGCTGAACCTCGACGCGCGCCAGCGCGCCATGCTCGACGAGATGGGCGTGAAGGTCTGGTGGCCGGTGGCGGCGCCGCCCGTCGCCGTGGAACTCGCCGTCGCCCCGGTGGCCGAGCCGCCAGCGCCGCACCGTGTCGCGGCGGTCGAAGAAGCGCCGTACGAGGCACCACGCGCTGCGCCGACGCCAGCGCCCGTGCGCGCGCCGATCGCCGTGCCGGCGCCCAGCGCGCCCAGCGCGCCCGCCGCACGCGCCCACGGGGCCGCCGTGCTGGTGGCCCCGCCACATCGCCTGTATGCGACCGAGGGTGCGGCCGAAGGCGGCTGGCTGGTGGTCGCCGACATGCCGCCCGAGGCCGATGGCCGCCACGGCGAGCCCCTGGCCGGCGACGCGGGCCGGTTGCTCGACAACATGCTGCGCGCCTTGCAATTGCACGCGGGCGACATGCCGGTGCACCTGATGCGCACCCACCGCGGCGTGGCCTCCGGTCGCGACGGCAGCCCGCAGCCCTTCGCCGACGCCTTCCTGCCGCAGGCCCAGGCGCTGGCGCCCCGCCTGATCTTCGCCATGGGGCCGCTCGCCGCGCAGACCCTGCTGCAGAGCGCCGACCCGCTCGGCAAGCTGCGCGGCCGTGCGGCCCGCCTCGACGCGCTGGGCGGCACGCCGGTCGTGGTGAGCTACCACCCGGCTTACCTGCTGCGCAATCCGGCCGACAAGGCCCGCGCCTGGGTCGACCTCTGCCTGGCGGCCGACGCGCTCGCGGCCGTCCGCTAGCGCTCCGCGGCCGGCTCGCCGGTCCCACCTAAAATTCGGCATGACTTTCATCGACCAGCTGCGCGCCGCCGAGCGGCAGAACCGCTCCCTCCTGTGCGTCGGCCTCGACCCGGAACCCACCCGGTTCCCGGCGCGCCTCAAGGGCGACGCCAACAAGATCTACGACTTCTGCGCGCGCATCGTCGACGCCACGGCCGACCTGGTGATCGCCTTCAAGCCGCAGATCGCCTACTTTGCCGCGCACCGCGCCGAAGGCCAGCTGGAGCGGCTGATGGAACACATCCGCCGCGTCGCTCCGCAGGTGCCGATCATCCTGGACGCCAAGCGCGGCGACATCGGCTCGACCGCCGAGCAGTACGCGATCGAAGCTTTCGAGCGCTACGGCGCGGACGCGGTCACGCTGTCGCCCTTCATGGGCTTCGACTCGGTCGCGCCCTATCTCAAGTACCCCGGGAAGGGCGCCTTCCTGTTGTGCCGCACCAGCAACCCGGGGGGCGCCGACCTGCAGGGCCAGCGCCTGGCCAGCGTCGACGGCCAGCCTTTGTTGTATGAACATGTAGCCAGCCTCGCCCAAGGCCCGTGGAACCTGAACGGCCAGTTGGGGCTGGTCGTGGGCGCCACCTACCCGGCCGAAATCGAGCGGGTGCGGGCGCTCGCGCCGACCGTGCCGCTGCTGATCCCGGGCGTCGGCGCGCAAGGCGGCGATGCTGTCGCCACGGTGCGCGCCGGGTGGCGGGCGGATGCGCCGATCGTCGTGAACTCCTCGCGCGCGATCTGCTACGCGTCCGACGGCGACGACTTCGCGGACGCCGCGCGCCGCGAGGCGCTGCGCACCCGCGACGGCCTCGAAGCCGCGAAGCCCTGACCGACATTTCCTGTCACTTCAAGCCCCAGGTTGTGTCCGAACGACGGAAAAAGTCACGTTTATTAACAGCGTTTGTCTGACAGACGGCGCTTAGAGTCCTTGCAGCCCGGTGAGCGCCGGGCATGGCGTTTGCCTTGAAAGGCATATGGCGCATCGCGCCGAGGAGCGGGGACTCATGGTGGAAGAAATGGTGACGGGCCGCGTCGGCGTGCCCGGGGAAAGCGTGCGCGAGCTCGAACGGCCCGGTGCGTCAGACGCCACGTCGGGCGCACCGGCGCTGTCGCTGGCAGCGACTCTGGCCGCCGCGGCGGCGCTCGCGGCCTGCGGAGGCGGCAGCGGGGGCGGCAGCGGAAGTGCCGGTTCGGCCACCAGTGGCGACGGGGCCGGATCGCTGTCGGCACTGGCGACCACCGCGACCGCCCAGACCTACGTCTACACCAAGCCGCAGAACGACGCCGAAGCGGCGCGCTTCCTGCTGCAGGCGCAGCTCTCCGCGTCGGAAGCGGACATTGCTGACGTGAGCGCCAAGGGCTACCTCCCCTGGCTGGGCGAACAGTTCGACGCGGCGCCCACGCTCACCGGCTGGGCCTGGATCGCCAGCAAGGGCTACAACGCGGTCGATACCGACGGCATGATCTGGCAGCAGCTCATGACGTCGCGCGACAGCCTGCGCAAGCGGATGGCCCTCGCGCTCACCGAGATCTTCGTGGTGTCGGCCAACGACATCGGCTCCAACTGGCCGCAGTACATGATGGCCCAGTACTGGGACATGCTGGTGGCGGGCGTCACCGGCAACTTCCGCTCGCTGCTGGAGAACGTCACGTTGAACCCGGCGATGGGCTACTACCTCAACACGCGCGGCAACCAGAAGGAAAATTCGTCGGGCCGCCAGCCCGACGAGAACTACGCCCGCGAGGTGATGCAGCTCATGACCATCGGGCTCTACCAGCTCAACCCCGATGGCACCGTCAAGCGAGGGGCCGACGGCACGCCGCTCGACAGCTACTCGCAGGACGACGTGACCAACCTCGCGCGCGTCTTCACCGGCTACGACCTCGACATCGCGACCGCCGACAAGGGGGCCTTCACGCCGCCCGGCGTCACTTACGCGATCGAGACCAACGCCTGGACCACGCGGCCGATGGCGCTCACCGCCAGCCGCCATTCGACGCTGGCCGCGAACTTCCTCGGTGCGTCGGTGGCGGCCGGGACCGAAGGCAAGGCCGCGCTCAAGACCGCGCTCGACACGCTCTTCAACCACCCGAACGTCGGGCCCTTCATCGGCAAGCAGCTGATCCAACGGCTGGTCACCAGCAACCCGAGCGCGGCCTACGTGGCACGCGTCTCGGCCGTGTTCGCGAACAACGGCGCGGGCGTGCGCGGCGACATGAAGAGCGTGATGGCCGCCGTGCTGCTCGACAACGAGGCGCGCAGCCCGGCCGGCCTCACCGACGCGAGCTTCGGCCGCCTGCGCGAGCCGATGCTGCGCTTCGTGCAGTGGGGCCGCACCTTCGGCATCGGCTCCACGCTCGACACCTGGAAGATCGGCAACCTCTCGGGCACCGCCAACCAGCTCGGCCAGAGCCCGCTGCGTTCGCCGTCGGTCTTCAACTTCTTCCGGCCCGGTTACGTGCCGCCCGGCACTGCGCTGGTCGAAGGCGGCCAGGTCGCGCCGGAGTTCCAGCTGGTCAACGAGACCACGGTGGGCGGCTACCTGAACTTCATGCAGGGCGCCATCCAGAACGGCTTCAGCAGCAAGGATGTGATCCCGACCTACGCGGCCGAGAAGGCGCTGGTGCTCGAGCCTGCGAAGCTGGTGCAGCGGCTGAACCTGCTGATGACGGCCAACCAGCTGCCGGCCGACACGCTCAAGCTGATCACCGATGCGCTCGCGCAGCCGGCGGTCACCGCGACCAGCACCGACGCCGTGAAGGCCAACCGGGTCTACGCGGCCGTACTCATGGTCATGGCCTCGGCCGAGTACCTCGTCCAGAAGTAAGAAACCGGAAAGCCAAGGTCATGCACTTCATCGATCCCCAGGGCCACACGCGCCGCGCCTTCCTGCGCCGTTCGGGCCAGCTCGCGATGGCCGGCACGGCGTTGCCCTTCGCACTCAATCTCGCCGCCATGGGCGAGGCCGCCGCGCAGAGCGCCACCGACTACAAGGCGCTGGTCTGCGTCTTCCTGTATGGCGGCAACGACTACGCCAACACCGTCGTGACGTACGACGACCCGAGCTACCTGGCCTACAGCCAGATCCGCGGCGGCAACGGATTGGCCGGCGGCGGCGTCGCCATCCCCAAGGCGGCCCTCACGCCCACGCTGCTCAGCCCGACGACCGCGCTGCCCGATGGCCGGCAGTACGCGCTGCACCCCGCCATGACGCAGCTGGCCAACCTGTACAACACCGACGGCAAGGTGGCGGTGCAGCTGAACGTCGGCCCGCTGGTGGTGCCGCTCACGCGCGCGCAATACCAGGGGAGCGACCGCCGCAACTACCCCGTGCCGCCGAAGCTCTTCTCGCACAACGACCAGCAGTCCACCTGGCAATCGTCGTCGCCCGAAGGCTCGGCCGTTGGCTGGGGCGGCAACATCGGCGACCTGGCGATGACGCAGAACGGCAACGCGCTCTTCACCTGCATCTCGGTGTCGGGCAACGCGGTGTTCCTGTCGGGCGATAACGCGCTGCAGTACCAGGTGAGCACCGACGGTGCCATCGCCATCAACAGCCTGAAGAACAACGTGTACGGCTCCTCGACGGTGAAGGCCGCGATGGCGCAGCTGGTGCAGCAGACCCGCGGCCACACGCTGGAGAACGAATACAACCGCATCACCGTGCGGGCGGTGCAGGCCGAAGGGCAGATCAACAGCGCCAGGGGTGCCGCCTATCCCGGCGGCGAGCCCGGCGTGGCGGGCACCTTCCCGTACACCGTGACCACCGGTGGCGTGCCCTACAACGGCAACGGCCTGGCGTCGCAGCTGTCGATGGTGGCGCGGCTCATCCGCGGGCGCAGCACGCTCGGTGCCAAGCGCCAGGTCTTCTTCGTGTCGATGGGCGGCTTCGACCTGCACGACAACCTGATCGCCAACCAGTCCGGCCTGATGGCGCGCCTGAGCGACGCGATGGCGGCCTTCCACAAGGAGATGGTCGCGCTCGGCCTGGGCAACAACGTCACGAGCTTCACCGCGTCCGACTTCGGCCGCACGCTGGCGAGCAACGGCGACGGCTCCGACCATGGCTGGGGCGGCCACCACCTCGTGGTCGGCGGCGCCGTCAAGGGCAAGGACAAGCTGTACGGCAAGGCGCCGGTGGTGAGCATCAACAACGACTCGAAGCTGGCCGGCTACGAAGGCCACGTGGGGCAGGGTCGCCTGATCCCCGGCACCTCGGTCGACCAGTACGCGGGCACGCTCGCCAAGTGGTTTGGCGTGCCGGCCGCCGACCTGGGCAGCATCCTGCCGAACCTCAAGAACTTCGGCAGCGCGGACTACCCGACCGACATGGGCTTCATGGCGTAGCCGCGGTACGCTGCATGCGGCCTGCATGCGGAACGAGGGGCACAATGCGCGGGCCGGCGCGCATGCCGGTCGAAGGAGGACCCTCACCATGAACGCAACCCGCATCGTCGGCATCCTGCTGATCGTCGCCGGCATCGCTGGCCTGTCGATCGGCGGCTTCAGCTTCACCAAGGAAACGCACCAGGCCAAGCTCGGCCCGCTGGAGCTGTCGGTGAAGGAGCGCGAGAACGTCAACATCCCCACCTGGGCCGGCGTCGCGGCCATCGTGGTGGGCGGCCTGCTGCTGGTGGTGGGCGGCAAGAAGGGCTGACGCCGTGACGGCCGCGGAAGGCGGTTGCACCTGTCGCGCGGTGCGCTACCGCCTCATCGACACACCGCTCTTCGTGCACTGCTGCCACTGCCGTTGGTGCCAGCGCGAGAGCGGCAGCGCCTTCGCCCTCAACGCCATGATCGAAGCCGACCGGGTCACGCTGTTGGCCGGCACGCCCGAGCCGCTGCACACGCCGTCGGCCAGCGGCCGCGGGCAGACGATCGTGCGCTGCCCGCAGTGCCGCGTCGCGCTGTGGAGCCACTATGCCGGCGCCGGGCCGTCGGTCAGCTTCGTGCGCATCGGCACGCTCGATGCGCCGGATGCCTTCCCGCCGGACATCCACATCTTCACGGTGTCTAAACAGCCCTGGGTGCAACTGCCGACCGGCGCGCTGGCCGTTGACGCGTACTACGACCGCACGACCTGCTGGTCGGCTGCGTCGCTGGCGCGCATGGATGTGCTGCGGGCGCACCGCGACCCGCCGACCACAGCGGTCTGACGTCGACGCTCACCGTCGCGGGCAAGAACCCGGGCGCGCTGGAACAAGAAGCGCGCCCCCGATCCGCGTAGCCTTTCTCTGCAGGGTCGACCATCCGGCCGGCATCCCTGCCTCACAGAGAGAGAACGCGAATCCATGACCTACATCGCCGCCGCCGAGCGCTACCAGCAGATGCAATACCGGCATAGCGGCCGCAGCGGGCTCAAGCTGCCCGTGCTGTCGCTGGGTCTCTGGCACAACTTCGGCGACACGACGCCTTTCGAGCGCCAGCGCGACATGCTGCGCACCGCCTTCGACCTGGGCATCACGCACTTTGACCTGGCCAACAACTACGGCCCGCCCTTCGGCAGCGCCGAGCGCAACTTCGGCCGCCACCTGAGGGAAGACTTCAAGGCGCATCGCGACGAACTGGTGATCTCGACCAAGGCCGGCTGGAGCATGTGGCAGGGCCCCTACGGACGTGGCGGCGGTTCGCGCAAGCACATCCTCGCGAGCCTCGACCAGTCGCTCGGCCGCCTGGGGCTGGACCACGTCGACATCTTCTATTCGCACCGCTTCGACGCCGACACGCCGCTGGAGGAAACCGCCGCGGCCTATGCCAGTGCGGTGCAGCAGGGCAAGGCGCTGTACGTCGGCATCTCGTCGTACTCGGCGAACAAGACGCGCGAGTTCGCGCGGCTGCTGGCCGAGCACCGGGTGCCGCTGCTGATCCACCAGCCGGCCTACAACATGCTCAACCGCTGGATCGAGTCGGAGCTGACCGGCACGCTCGAGACGCTGGGCGCCGGCTGCATCGCCTTCACGCCGCTGGCGCAGGGTCTCTTGACCGACAAGTACCTGAACGGCATTCCGGCCGACGCGCGCATCAACCAGCCGGGCGGCGATTCGCTGCCGGCCTCGCACCTGAGCGAGCGCAACTTGGCGTCGGTGCGCATGCTCAACGAACTGGCGCAGGGCCGCGGCCAGACGCTCGCGCAGATGGCGGTGGCCTGGATCCTGCGGGACCCGCGGATGACCTCGGTGCTGATAGGTGCCAGCAGCGCCCGGCAGATCCGCGAAAACGTGAAGGCGCTTGAGCATCTGGATTTCACCGCCGAGGAATTGGCCGAGATCGACCGGCACCTGATCGATGGCGGCGTGAATCTCTGGGAAAAGCCGTCGACAGACCAGCGAATCTGAACCACAGCGGCATGTCGCCCTGATAGAGGACTTGATCGCAAATGAACCGGGAACGGCCAAAAGACGCCCATGCGGTTATCTGCAAGTTCTTGAACATTCTCGAACAAGAAGGAGTGCAGTGCTCTGAAATAACCTGAAAGAACCGATGCGGCATATCGGAGGAGAAATTCCAAATGCCTGTCGGAGCTGCGTTTTTCCCACGTTGAAAACGCAAGGTTCTTCATCTCGGAACACTGAGGGTATTGAAATGATCAAGCGTTGTCTTTGGGCTGCGATCGCCGCTTTTTCCCTGTCGGCCAATGCGCAGAGTTCGGTCGCCATCTACGGCATCATCGATGCGGGCATCACCTATATCGACAATCAGGGCGGCGGGACGCAATACAAATTCGCCGATGGGGTGAATTACGGAAACCGTCTCGGATTTCGGGGCGCCGAAGACCTGGGTGGCGGATTGCGCGCGCTGTTCAACCTTGAAATGGGCTTCAATCTGCGCAACGGAACCCTGGGCCAGGGCGGCCGGGCCTTCGGCCGGCAATCCTGGGTCGGGCTGGAAAGCGCCTCGCTCGGCACCGTGACCCTGGGCCGCCAGTACGACTTCGTGCGGGACTACCTCACCCAGTTCAACTACGGCGGCTTCGCCAGCGTCTATGCCGGCCACCAGGGCGACTACGACCGGATCTCCGGCAAGCAGATGGACAACACCATCAAATACGTGACGCCCAGTTTCGGCGGCTTCACGGCGGGCGCCATGTTCGCGTTCGGCGAGCAGATCGACGCCTTCAACACCAAGACGGCCTTCAGCCTGGGCAGTGGCTACAAGAACGGCCCGCTGAGCGTCGGCGCTGCCTATGTGCGGCTCAACGACACCAACGTCTATCCGTACGCGCAGACCGGCGTATTCTCGTTCATGGGAGTTCCCGCGGCGCTCGCCGATCCGGCAACGAACACCGTGACCGATCTCTACGGGACGACGGGTTCGGGCTTCCTGGTGGACAAGCAGGAGATCGCCGGCATCGGCGTCAGCTACAACTTCGAGAAGTTCCTGCTCGCGGCCAACACCACGGCCACCAAGTTCACCAAGGGCAACAACAGCACCACACAGCATGTGTACGAGCTCGGCGGGATGTACTTCCTGGGAGGCCCGTGGGCACTCGTCGGCGGCTACCAGCACGTGACCATGGCCGACGACAAGTGGGACCAGTACACCGGTGCGGTGCGCTACAGCCTGTCCAAGCGCACAACCCTCTACGCATCGGCTTCCTATCTGCACGCGTCGTCGAATGTCGATGCCTCGCAAGGCGCCGGCTTCTACACGCTGCCCTCGAACGACAACTCGCAGACGACCTACCGCGTCGCGCTGGTCCATACCTTCTGACAACGGAACGAATGCCCGAAAGAACCCCATGACCTTCGCTGAGACCCTTTCCATCCGCAAACTCAAGGACAACTACGGCGCCGAAGTGCTCGGCGTCGACGTCTCCACCGGCGAGGCCCAGACGCTGCAGGAGGTGGTCAACACCTTCAACCTGCACGGCGCGGTGCTGCTGCGCGGCCAGTCGCTCACGCCCGAGCAACTGGTGGCCTTTGCGCGTGCCTTCGGCGAACCCGAGGGCCACACCATCAAGGAGCACACGATGCCGGGCTTTCCGGAGATCTACATGCTCTCCAACCGCGAAGTCGGCGGCAAGCCGATCGGCAGCCATCGCGACGGCGTGGGCTGGCACACCGACTATTCCTACAAGGAAGAGCCGGTGATGTGCACGATGCTCTATGCGGTCGAGGTGCCGGCCGAGGGCGGCGACACGCTGCTGGCCGACATGTGCGCCGCCTACGACGCGCTGCCGGCGGACAAGCGCGCCGAGCTCGACGGCCTGAAGGTGCACCACAGCTACGAGCACCTGATGACCACGCGGCTCTACCAGCGGCGCGAGCTGTCGGCGCAACTGAAGGCCGAAAACCCCGACGTGGTCCATCCGCTGATCCGCACGCACCCGGCCAATGGCCGCAAGGCGCTGTGGCCCAGCAGCGGCACCGTCAAGGGCGTGATCGGCATGGACAACCCCCAGGGCGTCGACCTGGTCGATTCGCTGGTCGAGTACGCCACGCAGGCGCAGTTTGTCTACCGCCACCAGTGGCAGGTGGGCGACCTGCTGGTGTGGGACAACCGCTGCTCGCTGCACACCGGCACGCTGTTCGACGACAAGAAATACGTCCGCGAGGCCCATCGTCTGTGGGTCAAGGGCGACCGTCCTTACTGAAGCTTGTTTCTCCTTCGAGGCATCGCATGATCAATCGCCGCAACTTCACGCAGTCCGTTCCCGTGGGCATCGCCGGCCTGCTGTTCGCGCAGTGGGGCATCGATGCCCATGCCGCCGTCGAGCAGCTTCGCATCGCCTATCCGATCGACGTGCCGAGCTGGGACCCGAGCCGCAGCGCCGCGCCCAACCCCACCGCGCTGTTCAAGTGCGTGTTCGACCAGCCGCTGGAGTACACGCCCGACTCCAGGCTGCAGCCCGGCGTGGTCACGGCCTACCAGTGGCTCGACAAGGACGGCCTGGTGCTGCAGCTGGACTTCCGCGACGACGTCTACTTTCACAACGGCGACAAGCTGAGCTCGGCCGATTTCAAGTTCACCTTCTTCGACCGGCTGCGTGCCGAGAAGGGTCTGCAGCTGAGTTTCATCTGGGGCGACATCACCGCCATCGAGACGCCGTCGCCGACGCGCGCCATCGTGCGCTTCTCCAAGCCCATGGTCACGGCGCCGCAGTTCCTCGGCTACAGCGCGGCCTTCATCCTGCCCAAGGCCTACTACGAGAAGGTCGGGCTCGACGGCTTCCTTGCCAAGCCCGTCGGCTCGGGGCCGTACAGGCTGGTCGACTACCAGCGCGACTCGAGCATCACGCTCGAGGCCTTCGACCGCTACTGGCGCGGCCCGGCGAAGATCCGCAAGATCGTGTTCCAGGTCGTGAAGGACCCGACCACGCGCGTCTCGGCCGTGCAGTCCGGCCAGGTGCAACTGGCCGCCGCGCTGCCGATGCGCGAGGCGCTGCGCCTGGGCCAGAGCCAGGGCCTGGCCAACAGCCTCACGCCCACGGTCGACACCTACCTCGTGCAGATGGTCAACAGCGGCCCGCTGGTCGACAGGAACGTGCGCCTCGCGATGCACCATGCCATCGACAAGCAGGCCCTCTCCAAGGCCTTCTTCAACGGCATCGCGGCGCCGCTCTCGACCGCATCGGCGCCCGGCACCCCGGCCTATGCACCCGACTACACCTTCGCCTTCGACCCGGCCCGGTCGCAGGCGCTGCTGAAGGAATCCGGCTATGGCCCCGGCAAGCCGGTGCAGTTCCGCTTCTTCGCCACCAACGGCATCTACCCGAACGACTTCGAGATGGCCCGCGCCCTCGTGCAGATGTGGAAGAAGGTCGGCATCGATGCCGCGCTGGAGGTGATCGAGCCGGCCCAGTACTACACCAAGGTGCAGGCCGGCAAGCTCGAGGGCCCGACGCTCTGGTTCTGGACCAACGCCACCGGCGACCCCGAGCTGTCGGCCGGCTACTACCTCGATCCGAAGAAGAGCTTCTCGGTCTGGCGCAGCGCCGATGTCTCGACGCAGCTGGATCCGCTGCTGGTCGAACTGAATCTGGACAAGCGCATCGACGGCTACAAGAAGTTCCACGTCTGGGCGGTGGAGCAGGGCTATTCGCTGCCGCTGGTGCAGGGCGTGTCCACCGTGGCCTATGCCAAGGCCGAGGCCGGCTACAAGCCGTTCCAGAACGGGTGGATCCTGCCGTACTACTGGAGCGCTTGAGCACGGGATCGATCTGAACGTCGGGCGCAAGGCCGCGACTCCGGTGCATGCCGGACCGCGGCTTTTTCGCGTCCGCGCGCACCGATGGCGCGGTTCTCGCTATGAGATCGGACCTCATGTTTTTGCTGCTTTTGCGTTCGATCGCCCACGGCCCAAGATGGTGCGCCCCCAGGCCATTGCTCGTGCGCCTGATGGCAAGACCCGCCCGGGGGCGGGTCCTAAGATCGTTTGCACTCCAGGCCTTTTCGGGGAATGAGACTCCCGCGAAAAGATTCATCTCGAAGGCGCAGCAATGACTTTTTCTCCCACGGACCAATTCTTTGAAGAACTCGACAGCTCGGTCTTGTCCGTTCAAAAGGCGCAGGCACTGCCCCCGGTTTGCTACACGGATCGCCATTTCTACGAGTTCGAGAAGGAGGCGGTGTTCAACCACGAATGGCTGTGCGTCGGCCGCGAGTCGTGGGTGACCAAGCCCGGTGATTACTTCACCACGAAGATCATCGGCGAGCCGCTCGTCATCGCGCGCAACCGCGCCGGCGAGATCAAGGCGATGTCGTCGGTGTGCCAGCACCGCGCCATGCTGGTGGCCGAGGGCCACGGCAACACCAATGCCTTTCTCTGCCCGTACCACCACTGGGCCTACTCGCTCGACGGCGACCTGATCGGTGCGCCTGCCATGGAACAGACCGTGGGCTTCGACAAGAAGGCCTTCTGCCTGCCGACGCTCAAGGTCGAGGTCTGGCAGGGCTTCGTCTTCGTGAACTTCGATCCCCAGGCCGAGCCGCTGGCGCCGCGCCTGGCCGAGGTGACCGAGGCGCTGGCCAACTTCGACCTGGCCAACCTCGACGGTCCGCGGCCCGACAAACCGGCCCACTTCGCGTGGAACTGGAAGGTCATGTTCGAGAACAACAACGACGGCTACCACGCCAACCGGCTGCACCACGGCCCGCTGCACGACTTCGTGCCGAGTGCGATGGCGAGCTTTCCGGACCTGCCCGAGACCACCGCCGGCTACTACCGCTTCAACGGCACGCTGCACCAGGACGCGAGCTTCAACGCCACGCAGAAGGCGGTGCTGCCGGTGTTCCCCAAGCTCAGCACCGAAGAGCGCAACCGCATGATGTTCGCCAACATCCCGCCCACGCTGTCGCTGGTGATGATGAGCGACATGGTCATCTACATGATCCTGCGCGCCGACGGCCCCGAGACGCACGAGATGGACACCGGCCTCTTGTTCGCGCCCGGTGCGATGAAGGACCCGCTGTTCCAGCAGCGCATGGCGATGAACATGCACGCGGCCAACGAGATCATCGCGCAGGACCTGCATGTCGACGAGCTGGTGCAGGTGGGCCTGCGCTCGCGCTTCGCCACGCGCGGCCGCTATTCGTGGCAGGAGCAGGCGCAGCGCGAGTTCAACAACTGGCTGGTGCCGCGCTACCAGGCCGCCTGGAAAGCCAGCGGCAAGAAGGCCACGCGCAGCATCCCGATCCACCAGGCCAAGGTCCCGACCGAGGCCACCACCCACGACTGTTGATGGCCCCATCGGGGCGCGTCGTCACCCACCCACCGCCATGCTCACTTCTCCCGCCCTGCCCACGTCGGCATCGCCCGGCCGCCTGAGCGCCATCGCCGGGCGCAGCCTCGCCGCGATGCCGACCGTGTGGCGCATCCTGTGGCGCGTGCCGATGCTGCTGGCCCTCGCGGCGCTCGTGTTCTTCGTGCTGCGGGTGCTGCCCGCCGACCCGATGGGCATGTTGCTGCCGCCGAGCGCGACGCCGGCCGACGTGAAGGCGCTGACCGAAGCGCTCGGTCTCGACAAACCGATTCCGGTGCAGTTCGGCATCTGGCTGGGCAACGCTTTGCACGGCGACCTCGGTCGCACGCTGACGTCGGGGCTGCAGGTCACGCCGCTCATCCTGAAGGCGCTGCCGACCACGCTGCAGCTGATCGCCTGCGGCCTCTTGCTGGGCATGGTGTTCGGCATCGGTGGCGGGCTGCTGGCCTTTCGCTACCGCGGCACGCGCATCGAGCGCGCGGTGGAAGTCGTCAACAGCATCTCGATCTCGGTGCCCGAGTTCCTCTGGGCCATCCTGCTGATCCTCGGGGTGGGCATCGGGCTGAAGCTGCTGCCCTTCCTCGGCCAGCTCGACGCCGGTCTGATGGTGCCGAACGTGACCGGCTTCCTGCTGGTCGATGCCGTGGTGGCCGGCGACTTCGCCGCGCTGTGGAGCGCGCTGAAGCACCTGGCGCTGCCTGCCTTCGCACTGTCGCTGGGCATCGCGCCGCCCCTGATGCGCATCCTGCACTCGAGCCTGCTCGACGCCTACACCGAAGACTACGTGTCGGCTGCCCGCCTGCGCGGCCTGAGCGAGAACCGCATCCTGGTGCGCCATGCGCTCAAGAACGCGGCGCTGCCGACCGTCAGCATGCTGGGCATCCAGGCCAGCACGGTGATCGGCGGCACGCTGCTGATCGAGACCATCTTCGGCTTTCCCGGCATCGGCAGCCTGATGGTGAACGCCATCGGCGCGCACGACCTGCCGATGATCCAGGGCCTGGCGCTGACCTACGCCGTCGCCGTGCAGGCGGTGAACATGGTCACCGATGCGGTCCTGCTGCTGCTCAACCCCCGACTGCGCACGCCATGAGCTCCCTCGCACTCTCCGCACCGGCACCGCTTCGGCGCGTGCTCGGCGAACCCCGCGTCGTCATCGGCGTCAGCCTGTTGCTGCTCCTGATCGCGCTCGCGGTCTTCGCCCCCTGGCTCGCGCCGCACGCGCCCAACGAGCAGGACCTGCTCAATACCGTGCTGCCGCCCGCGTGGGCGCCGGGCGGCGACCGCAGCTTTCCGCTGGGCACCGACGCGCTCGGCCAGTGCATCCTCTCGCGCCTGATCTACAGCACACGCGTCACGGTGATCATCGCGCTCACCGCACCGCTGGGTGCTGCGCTGCTGGGCTGCACGCTGGCGCTCATCGCGGGCTACCGCGGCGGGCGCATCGAGTGGGCCATCCTGCGCATGGTCGACCTGTGGATGTCCTTCCCCGCCATCGTGCTCGCACTGGTGCTGATGGTCGCCCTGTCGCCCGGCCTGCTCAACGTGATCGTCGCCATCATCCTGGTCGACTGGACGCGCTTTTGCCGCGTGATCCGTGCCGACGTGGTGGTGCTGCGCCGCAAGGACTACGTGGCCGCGGCGCGCATCACCGGCGCCTCGCACTGGCAGGTGGTGATGAAGGACATCGTGCCCGGCATCCTGCCCACGCTGATCTCGCTGATCAGCCTGGAGATGGGCATCTCGGTGGTGGCCGAGAGCATCCTGTCTTTCGTCGGCATGTCGGTCGAGCCGAACGTGCCGACCTGGGGCGTGATGATCGCAGATGGCCTCAAGAGCGTGTTCAGTTCGCCATGGGGCCTGATCGCGCCGGTGCTGTGCACCGTGCTCACCGTGCTCGCGACCACCTGCCTGGGCGACGGCTTGCGCCGCACCACCGACCCGCGCCTTTTCAACCGTTCGGGGAACTGATCGATGAGCCTGGCCCACGCCATCCCCCACGCATCGGCCTTGTCGCCGGTGCCGCCCGTGCAAGTGAAGCCCGCTGGCGCCGTCTTGCTCGAAGCCCGTGGCCTGACCGTCTCCGCGCCGGGCAAGCCCGAGCGCCTGCAGGTGCTGCGCGACGTGAGCTTCACGCTGCGCGCCGGCGCGACGCTCGGCCTGGTCGGCGAATCCGGCGCCGGCAAGAGCATGCTCGGCCGCGTGATCGCGCGCCACCTGCCCGAAGGCTTCACGGTCGATGCCGGCACGCTGCGCTTCGGCCATGGCGAGGGCGGCGTCGACCTGCTCGGCATGCCCGCCGACGCGCACCGCGCCCTGCTGGGTTCGCGCATTGCCTTCATCCCGCAGGAGCCGATGACCGCGCTGAACCCGGTGCTCACCATCGGCCAGCAGTTGCAGGAGCACCTGCTGCGCCTGGGCGTGGCGAAGGACGAATGGCGCGAGCGCGCCACCGCGATGCTGGCCGAGGTGCGCATCCACCAGCCGGCGCAGGTGCTCGACAAGTACGCCTTCCAGCTCTCGGGCGGCATGTGCCAGCGCGTGATGATCGCCATGGCCTTCGCCGGCGACCCGCAGCTGGTGGTCTCTGACGAGGCCACCACCGCGCTCGACGCCAGCACGCAGGCGCACATCGTCACGCTGATCCGCGGGCTGCAGGCGCGGCGCGGCACCGGCGTGATCTTCGTGACGCACGACCTCGGCCTGGCCGCGCACGTGTGCGACGAGCTGGTCGTGCTCTACGCCGGCGAGATGGCCGAGCGCGGCCCGGCCAAGCGCATCTTCACGCGCTCGCTGCACCCCTACACGCAGGCGCTGCAGCGCGCGAACCCGCACCTCACCGGCCCGCGCCGCCTGCTGTTCTCGCTGCCGGGCCAGATGCCGGGCATCAGCGACTTCCCATCCTTGAAGGGCTGCCGCTTCCAGCCGCGCTGCGCGGTGGCGACCGAGGCCTGTGCCACGGCCGTGCCTGCGATGCGCGAGGTGCTGCCCGAGCACCACGTGCGCTGCGTGCATGGCGCGTCCGCGCCCGAACCGCTGCTGGCCGCCGACGCGAGCGACGCGACGATCTTCCACGCGCCGCGCATGAGCGACGCGCCCTTCCTGCAGGTCCAGGGCCTGTCGAAGGTCTACACCCCGCGCGGCGGCTGGCTGCGCCGCGACGCCGGCGTGCATGCGGTGAAGGACGTCGACCTCACCATCGCCCCCGGCGAGTTCGTCGGCATCGTCGGCGAGAGTGGCAGCGGCAAGTCGAGCCTCGCCCGACTGGTGATGGGGCTGGAGACGCCGAGCGAGGGCCGCATCCTGCTCAACGGCAAGGCGCTGGTCGCCAGGGCGGAGGACTGGGGGCGCCGCATTGCCTCCATCCAGATGATCTTCCAGGACGCGCGCTCCGCGCTCAACCCGCGGCGGCGCGTGCAGAGCCTGGTCACGCAGTCGATGGAGAGCCGGCCGAACCTGCACAGCGACCGCCAGGCGCGCGCCCGCGAACTGGTGGCCGATGTCGGCCTCGCACCCGACATGCTCACGCGCTTTCCGTCGCAGATGTCGGGCGGCCAGCGCCAGCGCGTGAACATCGGCCGCGCGCTGTGCGACCTGCCGCAACTGCTGGTGGCCGACGAGATCGTCTCGGGCCTCGACGTGTCGGTGCAGGCGCAGATCCTCAACCTGCTGCTGCGCATCCGCCGCGAACACAAGATCTCGCTGCTGCTCATCTCGCACGACCTCGCGGTGGTGCGCTACCTCTGCAGCCGCGTGCTGGTGATGCACCAGGGCGTGGTGGTGGAAAGCGGCGAGACCGAGGCGGTGCTGGCCAACCCGCAGCACGCCTACACGAAGAGCCTGCTGGCGGCCGTGCCGCCGCGCGACCTCGGGGTGCGCTGGCCGCTGTGACGCGCGCTTACGCATGGCGCGCAAGTCCCCATGCACCGCGAAGCAAGAGACATCGTGCCTCGCCGGCCAAGAATGGATGCATCCAGGAGTGAATTGACCATGCAGTACGAGACGATCCAGGTGGCGCCGATGACGCTCACCATCGGCGCCGAGATCGGTGGCGTCGACCTCACGCAGCCCCTGCACGCGCAACAGGTGCACGAGATCCACGAGGCGCTGATGACGCACCAGGTGGTGTTCTTTCGTGACCAGAAGCTGGACTTCGAATCGCACCAGCGCTTCGCGCGCCACTACGGCGATCTGGTGTTGCACACCGGCGGCTTCGGTGTCGAGGGCTATCCGTACGTGGTGCCGATCCATGGCGACGCCAATTCGAAGTCGGTGGCCGGCGAGAGCTGGCACTCGGACCTCAGCTGCAACGAGGAGCCGCCGATGGGCAGCATCCTGCACCTGCACATCGTGCCGCCCATCGGTGGCGACACGCTGTTCTCGAGCCAGTACGCGGCCTACGAGGCCCTGTCCGATCGCATGAAGGGCTACCTCGACGGCCTGACCGCGGTGCACGACGCCGAGCACATCTACCGCAAGTACACGACCGACCCGAACAAGCGCTTTCCCGCGACCGCGCAGCCCGTCGTGCGCACGCACCCGGTGACCAAGCGCAAGTGCCTGTTCGCCGATGCGCAGTACACGACGCACATCGTTGGCCTCGACAAGCCCGAGAGCGATGCGATCCTGAAGTTCCTGTTCGCGCACTGCCAGAACCCGAACTTCCAGGTGCGCTTCCGCTGGCAGCCGCACTCGGTCGCCTTCTGGGACAACCGCTGCGTCGAGCACCACGCCGTGTGGGACTACTTCCCGCAGACGCGCTCCGGCCACCGCGTGACCATCCAGGGCGACAAGCCCTTCTGATCCCTTCGATCTTCTTCACGGAGCGCTTGCTGTCATGACCCACCGCAGAGATTTCGTCACCAGGCTGCCGCTCGCGCTGTTCGGTGCGTCGATGGCCGCCACCTTCGGAACCGGCGCCTTCGCGCAGGACGCGCGCACCGTCACGGTCGCGTTCCCGATGGACATCGGCAGCTGGGACCCGGTGTCGCTCAACCCCACGCAGTCGGCCGTCATCAAGTGCGTGTACGACCAGCCGCTGGAGCTCGCGCCCGACCTGAAGTTCGCGCCCAGTGTGGTGTCGGACTTCAAGTGGCTCGACACCACCTGCACCCTGCTGGAGCTGAACTTCCGGAACGGCGTGACCTTCCACAACGGCGACAAGCTCACGTCCGCCGATTTCAAGTTCTCCTTCTTCGACCGGCCGCGCGCGCAGAAGGCGTCGCTGCTGGCCGGCGTGTGGTCGGCCATCGAAGCCATCGACACACCCACGCCGCTGAAGGCCGTGGTGAAGTTCAGCACGCCGATGGCGATCGCGCCGGTGATGCTCGCGGACATCCCCGCGTACCTCCTGCCCAAGGCCTATTACGAGAAGGTCGGCAAGGACGGCTTCGAGGCGAAGCCTGTCGGCTCCGGCCCGTACAGGCTGGTCGAGTACCAGCGCGACCAGCGCATCGTGCTCGAAGCCTACGAAGGCTACTGGCGCGGCGCGGCCAAGGTGAAGCGCCTGGTGTTCCAGGTGACCAAGGACCCGACCGCACGCGCTGCGGCCATGCAGGCCGGCCAGGCCGACCTGACGATGAACATCCCGGTGCGCGAAGCCGAGCGCCTGGGGGCGCTGCCGGGGCTGGCACCGCACCTGGACGCGACCACCGGCGTGGTCTTCCTGCAGATGGCCAACAAGGGCCTCCTCACCGACAAGAACGTGCGGCTGGCCTGCCACCACGCGATCGACAAGGCGGCCATCTCGAAGGCGCTGTTCGGCGGCCACGCCACGGCCGTCTACATGCCGGCCGGCCCGGGCTTCCCGGCCTATGTGCCCGACTTCAAGATCGCCTTCGACCCCGACAAGGCCAAGGCACTGCTGGCAGCCTCGGGCTACAACGCGACGAACCCGGCGAAGCTGAATTTCTACACGAGCAAGGGCGTGTTCGCGAGCGACTTCGACACCGCGCGGGTCATCGCGCAGATGTGGCAGAAGGTCGGCATCGAGGTCAACCTGCAGGTGCTCGACAGCCCGACGCTCTACGAATACCAGCGCACCGGCAAGTTCGACGGCCCGGTGCTCAAGCCCTTCAATCCGGCGGCGGGCGACCCGGGCACCTACTCGGGCTACATGCTCGACCCGAAGATGAGCTTCTCGATCTGGAAGGGCGAGGACATCCCGCCGAAGCTCTACCCGCTGATGGGCGAACCCGACGACGCCAGGCGCATCGCCGGTTTCAAGGCCTTCGACATGTGGCAGGTGGAGCAGGGCTATTCGATCCCGCTGTTCCTCGGCCTGAGCACCATCGTGGCGAAGAAGTCGCTGGGCTTCAAGCCGTACAAGAGCGGCATCCTCATTCCGTACAGCTGGGCCTGAACCGTGGCCGCGGCGCGGGGCGCCCGGCCCGTCGCGTGTCAGCCCGTGTAGGTCTTGGGGAAGAGCACGCGAAAGGTGGTGCCCGTCCCAACGTCGGACTCGAGTTCGATGCTGGCGTCCAGCAGATCGGCCAGGCGCTTGACGATCGACAGGCCGATGCCTTCGCCCGGTCCGATGCGCGCAGGGGCGGCGCTGCCGGGCTGCGCGGTGATGGTGTGCGCGACCGCCTCGTCCACGGACACGCCTTTCTCGACGCCCAGGGTGAGCTGGGTCGCGCCCTGCAGTGCCACGGCCATCTGCGAGCCGGGACCGGCCTGGATGCCGGGCCCCGTGTCCTGGACGCTCAGCACCCAGCGCGGATCGTCGTAGGCCAGCGTTTCTTCCCACAGCACGTCGACGCCACCGGTCGGCGTGTACTTCAACGCGTTGAGCACCAGGTTCTGCACCAGGCGCCGTGTCTTGACCGGGTCGCCCGTCACGACGAAGGGCGCCGGGCCGCGGGTACGTAAATACAGGCCGCGCTCCTGCGCGAGCACCTGCAGGCCTTCGCACAGGCTGCTCACCTCCACCGCCACGTCCATCGCGACCAGCTGGCGGGTCTCGCTGCCGGCCTGCAGCCGCGCAAGGCTGGTGACGTCGTCCAGCAGGTGCTTGAGCGAGCTCACGTTGTGCCCCAGCACGCGGATGAACTTGTCGCGCGACGCGTCGGCTGCCGGGCCCATCGACAGGCCGCGCGCCGCCGTCGCCACGACGCCGACGTTGCCGCGCAGGTCATGTGCGATCTGGCGCCACAGCTCGGCCCGCTGCGACTCGAGGTCGTTGAGGCGTTCCAGCGCGGCTTCCAGGTCCTTCACATGGCCGGCCGCTTCCACCCGCTGCAAGCGGAAGTACTGCGAGGTGCTCTCTTCGAGATCGGTCGACGTGGAGGCGGCCCAGATTTGCCGCGCATGGGCCATCACGGCATGCGGCACCTCGGGGCGGGTCTCGGCGTAAGCATCGAGCTCGGTCACCATGCAGCGGTTGAGCGTGCCCAGCTCGCGGGTGACCTCGTGCAGGTCGTAGCCCTGCTGCCAGCGGTGCACCCCATGGGCGCTGGCTTCGGCACTGGGCGCGAGCTGGGTCACCGGGGCGGGCGGCGCGCGCAGCGCGTCTTCGAAGGCGATCAGCACGCCCGGCACGTGGTCGTTGAGTTGCGAACGCGGCAGCGCATGGCTGGTCGTCAGTGCCGGGTCGCGGCGGACCGCCGTGCGCCAGGCTCGGAGGATTTCTTCGCGGCGCTGTCCTAGGTGGTCGGCCAGCCTGGCCAGTTCGGGGTGCATGGCTCGAGTGTGCCCGTTGCTGCGCCCGCCGCGAAACTTTTCGCGCGGCCTCAAACGGCGAACAGCCGACCCGCCTCGACCGGCTTGCTGAAGAGCCAGCCCTGGGCCAGCGCCGTGGGGGCGAGCGCCAGGAAGTAGGCGGCCTGCTGCTCTTCCTCGATGCCTTCGATGACCATGCTCAGGCCCAGCACCTCGGCCATCGCGACGATCTGCGGCGCGATGGTGTCCTGGTCGCTCTGGTCGTGCAGGGCCTGCATGAAGGCCCGGTTGATCTTGATGGCGTCGACCCGCAGCCGCGACAGGTACGACAGGCTGGAATAGTCGGTGCCGAAGTCGTCGATGTAGACCTTGTGCCCGGCCTCGCGCAGCCGGGCGATGGCCTTGCCCAGCTCGCGGCTGTTGGCCGTGGTGCGCTCGGTCAGCTCCAGGCCGATGCAGGTCGGCGGCAGGCCGGCCGCCTGCAGCCGCGCGCTGAGGAAGGGGGCGAAGGCGTTGTCCAGGATGTCGCTGGCCGCGACGTTGACCGTCACCTGGAATTCCGGCCGGCGGCGCAGCTCGTCGTGCAGTTCCTCCAGCACGCGGGTCACCACGAAACGGGTGACCTGCCCGATGAAGCCCTCGTTCTCCGCCGTGGCGATGAAGGCGTCCGGGCTGACCGGCTTGCCGGTCGGGTCGGTCCAGCGCAGCAGCGCCTCCGCGCCGACCTGGCGCCGGTCGGACAGTCGCACGATCGGCTGGTAGACCACCTTGAGCTGGCCCGAGCGCATCGCGACGCGCAACTGCTTGCCGAGCGACCGGGATCGCCCGATGGCCACGCTCGCCGCGAAGCCGCCGCTCAGCCCCATCAACAGGCCGAACATGCCGAACTCGAGGATGACCGGCGAATGGAAGATCGAGGGGGGCTGACGCAGCGCCGCGATGATGCAACTGGCGTAGCGCTGCGAACAGCGCACCTCGTAGCGGCGGCCGCTGAAGTGCAGCGGCTGATCCGCCCGCAGCTGAATCCCATCGAGGTTCGGCACGGGGCCGGCGGACCGGAGCACCCGCAGCGGTGCCTGCTGACCGCTCACGATCAGGTAGTCGAGCCGGGAATCCACCGCTTCGATGTAGGCCTGACCGTTGAGGCTGACGGCGGCGTCGCCGCGTTGCATCAGCATGGCGTTCGCGCCCGGCACGCCGACCTGCGGTACCTTGAAGCTGATGTTCAGGCCGTTGTCGCTCAGCACCTCCGGCGGTGGTAGCGGGACCGGCGGGTCGATGACGCCGACGGTCGAACTGCAGAAGGTCGCGCCGTTGCGCAGACGGCTGGTGCTCTTGAGGTAGCGGGACGTCAGCACGATGCGGCGCAGCCGCGACACCTCGGCGTCGGAGCAGGTCGCGTCGCTGGTGCGCTCGATCTCGGCCAGCGCATCGATCGCTTCACCGCTGATCTGGTCAGCCCGATCGACGTAGGCGTCCGCCATCTCGGCGACGTCGGCTTGTTGCTGGCGGCGCACCGTCCAGTCCCCGACCACGAGCGCGAGCACGGAAGCGATCAGGGCGCCGCACCCCATCGCAATCACGGTACGTGCCAGCGGCTTGCGGATCATGGGCAAGGTGCGTGGCGGGTGGGGCGCCCGGCGGCAGGGAGCCGGTCGGGGGCCACGGAAGGATGACGCATGGTGCAGCGGGTGTGATGACAGTGTTGTGAGCTGCGTCGCGGTCGATCGATCCGGGGACGGCGCGGATTCGCGACGGATTCACAGCTGTTGTGGGGCCGATCATCGCTGTTTCTCGACGAAATCTGTACGAACGTGCCAGGCCGGACTTCCATACCACGCACTTTCTTTGGGCGCTGTCGCCTCAAAGCCTCATATGTGACTTAACGTATCTCAACCTGTATCAAAATGAATCAGTAGTGCGGTGGCAGTTCGTCGCGCAGGCTGCGGGTGCCGCCGCCTTCGGGCATCTGCTGGCGCAGCTGGGCCAATTGCTGAACGAGACGGTCGATCTGCTCCTGCTGTCGGAAGATCGTCATGTTCAGCTGGTCCATCAGGTCATCGGTGAAGCTGGCCTTGATCTCCAGTTCTTCGATGCGTCGTTCGAGCGCTTGGGTGTGTTCCATGTCCCTATTGGACAGGACGATTTGTCCCAGGGTGCCGGGATGTCGAGCCCCTACACTCGCCACCCATGCGTCATTGGTTGTGCGTCGTTCTGCTCGCCCTGCTGCCGTTCCAGTTCAGCTGGGCGGCGGTCACGGGCTATTGCACGCACGAGGCCGGCACGCAGGTGCGGCACCTCGGCCACCACCAGCATGCGCACGGCGATGCTGCGGCCGATACGACAGCCGATACGACGGCCAGCTCCGCCGACGACGGCCGTGCCAGCGCCAGCATCGACCCCGACTGCGGCCACTGTCATGGGCTGGGTGTCGGCCTGTTGATGCCGTGGGACGCCATGGCGGGCCCGGCCAAGGTGCGCGACAGTGCCCCGTCCACCACCTCCGGCCGATTGCTGCGGGTGACCGCCCCGCCCGACCGCCCGCAGTGGCTGCCCCTCGCCTGATCGGCGAGGCGGACCGGCCCTTCACACCCCGTTCCCGTCCGCGCGACGGCGCGCCCTCGATGACCGAGGGCGGCTGACGCGCCGCAGCGCGATCGTCCCGATCGCGGCCCTCGTCGATCTCCCCGTGGCTTGTTCCATCAACGGAGATCCGGATGCACCGACAGATATCACGACGTTCGATTCGCGTGCGCGCCCTGGGCGCGGCGCTGTTTTTCATGGGAAGCGCCGGCCTGGCCGGCGCGCAGACGGCGGAGGGCACGGGCTCGCTGCGGCAGGCCTTCGACGCGGCCTGGGCGCGCCAACCGGAAGCGGCGACGCTGCAGACGCGGCGCGACGCGGCTGCAGCACAGGGCCGTGCCGCGCAGGCCTGGACCCCCGAGGCGCCCGCGCTCGAGCTGTCGAACCGCTCCGACCGCTGGCACGACAACCAGGGCGTGCGGGAGCTCGAGGCGGGCGTCTCCGTGCCGCTGTGGCTGCCCGGCGAGCGCGGCCGCAGCGGTGCGCTCGCCGACGCCGGTGCGCGCGCGGTCGAAAGCCGCGCCGATGCCGCGCGGTTGCGCGTCGCCGAGGCGCTGCGCGAGACGCACTGGGCCTGGCAGCGCAGCGCGGTCGATGCCGCTGTGGCGAGCGACCAGCAGAGCGCCGCGCGCCGCCTGGCCGACGACGTCGCGCGCCGGCTGAAGGCCGGCGACCTCGCGCGGTCCGACCAGCATCAGGCCGAGGGTGCGGTCGCTGCTGCCGACGCCGCCCTGGCGCAGGCGCTGGCCGCGCGCACGCTGGCCGAGCAGCGCTGGCGCGCGGTCGTCGGGCCGGCGTTCACGGCTCCGGTGACGGACGATGCCGCCCCCGCGATGGAGCCCGAGCCGGTGGCGCCACCGGCCGACGCCCATCCCGCCCTGCGCGACCTGCAGGACCGCGCCGCAGTGGCCGACCGCGCCGCAGCCCTCGCGGCCCTGCGCACGCGTGCCAATCCCGAGCTGCTGCTCGCGACCACGCGCGAACGCGACGGCCGCGGCGAGCCGACGCTGCGCACCATCACGCTCGGCATCCGCATCCCCTTCGGTGCGGGCGACCGGCAGGCCGCCGTGGCCGCCACCGCGCGCGCCGAGGCGACCGAACTGGACGTCGAGCGCGCGCTGGCCGCCGACCGTCTTGCGGGCGAGGCCGACGCGGCACGCGCCCAGGTCGATGCGGCGAAGGTGCAGCTCGCCGCGGCCGAGCGTCGCGCGCAACTCGCGGCCGAATCGCGCGGCTTCTTCGACCGGTCTTTCCGCCTCGGCGAGACCGACCTGCCGACGCGCCTGCGTATCGAAGCCGAAGCCGCCGAGGCGCAACGCCAGGCGGCCCGCAGCCGCATCGACCTCGGCGCCGCCATCTCGCACTGGCGCCAGGCGCTGGGCCTGCTGCCCGAATGACGGCCATCCCCTCTTTCTCGAAAGCATCGACATGATTTCCCGACACCTTCTCGCCGCGCTCTGCACGGCCTTTCTGCTGCTGGCCGGCACTCCTGCGTGGGCCGACGCCGGCCATGACCACGGCGATGCGCCTGCCGCACCCACCGGCTCGGCGCTGCCACGTTTCACCGCCGTCTCCGACACCTTCGAACTCGTCGGCGTGTTCGACGGGAAGCTGCTGACGCTGTACCTCGATCGCTTCGCTGACAACAGCCCCGTGCCGCAGGCGACGCTGGAGCTCGACATCGGCGGCACGACCGTCAGGGCCGAGCCGCATGGCGAAGGGCTCTTCGAAGTCCAGTTGGCCGACGTGCCCGCGTCGGGCGTGCTGCCCGTCACCGCCACGGTGATCGCCGGCAACGAGACCGACCTGCTGGCTGGCGAGCTCGACGTCCATGCCGATGCGCACGAGGACGCCGCGGCACCGCGCAACTGGCGCCGCATCGTCGGCTTCGGGATGGCCGGCCTCGCGGCCGTCGCGGTGCTGATCGCGCTCGCCCGCCGCGCGCGCACATCGCGCACGCTGCAAGTGGGAGGTGCCGCATGAACACCGCACGACTGTTCATGACGCTGGCGCTGAGCGCCGCGCTCGCCACCACCGCACACGCCGACGAAGGCCACAGCCACGGCGAGGCGCCCGCTGCCGCCAACGCCAACGGCCCCCAGCGCCTGCCCGACGGCAGCGTCTTCCTGCCGAAGCCCGCGCAGCGCCAACTCGCGGTGCGCACCGTCGTCGCCGAATCCGCCGACCTGCCCCGCACCACCGAACTCGCGGGCAAGGTGCTGATGGACCCGAACGCCGGCGGCAAGGTGCAGGCGCTGGTGGCCGGCCGCGTCGAGCCCGGCCCGCGCGGCCTGCCCGAGCCCGGGCAGACGGTGCGCAAGGGCGAGGTGCTGGCCTATGTGGTTGCTTCGGCCGCGCCGGTCGAGCGCTCGAACCAGGCCGCGCAACTGGCCGAACTTCGCGCCGCCAAGGCATTGGCCGACCGGCGCGTGGCACGCCTGCGCGAGCTGGCCGACACCGTGCCGCGCAAGGACATCGAGGCCGCCGAGAGCGAGGCTGCGAGCCTGCAGCAGCGCGCGGCCGCCATCGGCGCGGGCCTCTCGCACCGCGACGCGCTGGTCGCGCCGGTCTCGGGCGTCATCGCCTCGGCCAGCGTGGTCGCGGGCCAGGTCGTCGACGCGCGCGAGCTGCTGTTCGAGGTCATCGACCCGACCCGCCTGCGCGTCGAGGCGCTGGCCTTCGACGCGGCCATCGGCGCCGACATCGCCGACGCCGCCATCGCGGTCGGTGATGCGCGCGTGCCGCTGGTCTTCGTCGGCGCGGCGCGCAGCCTGCGCGAACAGGCGCTGCCGCTGCAGTTCCGCGCGGAAGGCGCGGCGCTCGCGCGGCTCGCCGTCGGGCAATCGGTGCAGGTCTTCGTGCGCAGCAGGCAGACCGTGGCGGGCATCGCGGTGCCGAGCGCGGCGCTGATGCGCAACCCGGCCAACCAGACCATCGTGTGGGTGAAGACCGAGGCCGAGCGCTTCGCGCCGCGCACCGTCACCACCGTGCCGCTCGACGGCGTGCGCGTGGCCGTCACCTCCGGCCTCAAGGCCGGCGACCGTGTGGCGACGCAGGGCGCCACGCTCATCAACCAGCTCCGCTGAAGGCCGCACGATGTTCAAGTGGCTACTCGACTTCAGCCTGGTCAACCGGCTGCTGGTGCTCATCGCCGGCGTGGTGCTCATGGGCTACGGCGCCTTCACGCTGTCACGCATGCCGGTGGACGTGTTCCCCGACCTCAACAAACCCACCGTGACCATCGTCACCGAAGCCGGCGGCATGGCGCCGGAAGAGGTGGAGCAGCTCATCACGCTGCCGCTCGAAACCACGATGAACGGGCTGCCCGGCGTGGAGTCGGTGCGCTCGGTCTCGTCGGCCGGGCTGTCCTTCCTCTACGTCACCTTCGACTGGTCGACCGACATCTACCGCGCGCGCCAGCTGGTGGCCGAGCGGCTCGGTTCGATGGAAGAGGGCATGGCCGACGGCATCACGCCGCGCATGGGGCCGGTGAGTTCGATCATGGGCGAGATCATGCAGATCGCGATCCCGATCGACACCGCCAAGGTGACGCCGATGGCGGTGCGCGAGTACGCCGACTGGGTGCTGCGGCCGCGTCTCCTGTCGGTGCAGGGCGTGGCGCAGGTGATCCCGATCGGCGGCGAGGTGCGGCAGTTCCAGGTGCAGCCCGACACGGTGCGCATGGGCGACCTGGGCATCGCGCACGAGCAGCTCGAGGCCGCACTCAAGGGCTTCTCGGGCAACACCTCGGGCGGCTTCCTCGAACTCAACGGGCGCGAGTACCTCATCCGCCACCTGGGCCGCACTTCGCGCCTCGATGACCTGAAGAACCTGGCGCTGACGGCGAAGGGCGGCCAGCCGATCCTGCTGCGGCAGATCGCCGAGGTCAGCTTCGCGGCGGCCATCAAGCGCGGCGACGCCGGCTTCGAGGGCAAGCCGGCGGTCATCCTCGGCATCCAGAAGCAGCCGACGGCCGACACCATCGCGCTCACGCGGTCGATCGAGGACGCGCTCGCCGGCCTCAAGGCCTCGCTGCCCGCGGGGATGGAAGCGCCGCAGGTCACCTTCCGGCAGGCCAGCTTCATCGAGGCATCGATCACCACGCTGCAGGGCAAGCTGATCGGCGCGTCGGTGTTCGTCGCGGTGATCTTGTTCTTCTTCCTCGGCACGATCCGGCCGACGGTGATCGCGCTGGTCGCGATCCCGGTGTCGATCTTCATCACCGCGCTGGTGTTCCGCTGGTTCGGCCTGTCGATCAACACCATGACGCTCGGTGGCCTGGCCATCGCCATCGGCGGGCTGGTGGACGACGCGGTTGTCGACGTGGAGAACATCCTGCGCCGCCTGAAGGAAGACCGCGCCAAGCCGGCCGCGCAGCGCATGAACCTGCTGGCGCTGGTGGCCAAGGCGTCGATGGAGGTGCGCTCGGGCATCCTCTATGCGACGGTGATCATCGTGCTGGTGTTCATCCCGCTGTTCGCGCTGCCGGGGCTGGAGGGCAAGCTCTTCGTGCCGCTGGGCATCGCCTTCATCGTGTCGACGCTGGCCTCGCTGGTGGTGTCGGTCACGGTCACGCCGGTGCTGAGCTATTACCTGCTGCCGAAGATGAAGCGGCTCGAGCATGGCGACACGAAGGTGCTGGCATGGCTGAAGGACGGCTACCGCAGCGGGCTGCAGTCGGTGCTGGCGCGGCCCAAGGCGGCGCTGGTCGCGGCGGGCGCGGCGGTGCTGGTCGCGGGTGCGGCGGTGCCGTTCTTCCCGACGACCTTCCTGCCGCCCTTCAACGAAGGCACGCTGCTGATCGGCCTGCGCCTGAATCCGGGCGTGACGCTGGCCGAGAGCGCGGCGCTCGCGCGCCAGGCCGAGGTGCTGGTCAAGCAGGTGCCCGAGGTGACGCACGTCGGCCGGCGCAGCGGACGCGCCGAACTCGACGAGCATGCCGAGGGCGTGCACGTGAGCGAGCTCGATGTCGGCCTCAAGCCCACCGCCGAACTCACGCGCTCGATGGACGACATCGGCGCCGACATCCGCGCGCGGCTCGTGAACCTGCCGGCGTCCGTCGGCGTGGGACAGCCGATCTCGCACCGCATCGACCACATGCTCTCGGGCGTGCGCTCGCAGATCGCGATCAAGATCTTCGGCGAAGACCTCGACGTGCTGCGCGGCCAGGCCGACGCCCTGCGCGCGAAGCTCGCGGCCATCCCCGGGCTGGCCGACCTGGAGATCGAGAAGCAGGTGCTGGCGCCGCAGATCAAGGTGCGCATCGACTACGCCGCCGCGGCGCGCTACGGCGTGCCGGCGCCGCAGGTGCTCGCCACGCTGCAGAGCCTGGTCGAAGGCGAGAAGGTGGCGCAGATCGTCGAGGGCAACCGCCGCTTCGCGCTGGTGGTGCGCCTGCCCGAGACGGCGCGCTCGATCGAAGGCCTCGGCCAGATCCTGATCGACACGCCGACCGGCCGCGTGCCGCTGTCGAAGATCGCCAGCATCGAGGACGGCGACGGCCCCAACCAGATCAGCCGCGACGACGGCAAGCGCCGCATCGTGCTCTCGGCCAACGCGCAGGGCAGGCCGCTGTCGGACGTGGTGGCCGACATTCGTGCGGCCGTGGCGGCGACGCCGTTGCCCGAGGGCACCTTCATCACGCTGGGCGGCCAGTTCCAGGCGCAGGAAGAGGCATCGCGCCTGATCGGGGTGCTGTCGCTGGTCTCGCTGGCGCTGATGGCCGTGGTGCTCTACAGCCGCTACCGGTCGATGGTGCTGTCGGCGCTCATCATGGCCAACATCCCGCTCGCGCTGGTCGGCGCGGTGCTCGGCCTGTGGCTGTCGGGCCAGCCGCTGTCGGTGGCGGCGCTCGTGGGCTTCATCACGCTGGCCGGCGTCTCGGTGCGCAACGGCATCCTGAAGGTGAGCCACTACGTCAACCTGATGCGCTACGAGGGCGAGGCCTTCGGCGTGCCGATGATCGTGCGCGGCTCGCTCGAGCGGCTGGCGCCGGTGCTGATGACCGCGCTGGTCACCGCCTTCGCGCTGGCGCCGCTGCTGTTCGAGGCCGAGCAGCCCGGCACCGAGGTGCTGCACCCGGTGGCCGTGGTGATCTTCTCCGGCCTCATCAGCTCGACGCTGCTCGACACCTTCCTCACGCCCGCGATGTTCTGGCTGTTCGGCCGCAAGGCGGCGCAGCGGCTGGCCGACGACGACAGCGCCGAAGCGCTGTGAGCTGTTCTTCCCTCATTTTTCCAAGGAGTCTTTCATGACGTTGCGTTCCCTTCTTCTCGCCGCATCCCTTGTCGCTACCGCCGGCACGGCCCTCGCGCATGGCGACGAACACGCCCACACCCCGCTGCACGGCGGCGTGGTCACCGAGGTCAAGGACATGGACTACGAACTCGTCGCCAAGCCCGGCGTGGTGCAGCTCTACCTGCGCGACCACGGCAAGCCGGCCGACGTGGCCAAGGCCAGCGCCAAGCTCACGCTGCTGGCCGGCATCGACAAGCAGGACGTCGAACTCAAGCCGGCCGGCGACAGGCTCGAGGCCACCGGCAGCTTCAAGACCGCAGCCGGCACCAAGGCGGTGGTGGTGGTGCGGATCGACGGCAAGCCGGCGTCGACCGCGCGCTTCACGCTGCGCTGATCTCGCGCAGCGTCGGGATCGACGTCTGCGCCCCGCGGCGCGTGACCGACAGCGCCGCGGCGGCCTGGCCGAAGCGGATCGCCTCGGCCGCTGGAGCGCCTGCGGCCAGCTGCGCCGCGAAGCCGCCGATGAAGGTGTCGCCGGCAGCCGTGGTGTCGACCGCTTCGACCGCGGGCGCGGGGTGGTGCTGCGTGCCACCGGCGTGCGCATGCAGCACGCCCTGCGCGCCGAGCGTGATCAGCACGTGCACGCAGCCCCTCGCCAGCAGCACCGCAGCCGCCTGCTGTGCCGAGGAGATGTCCGTCACCGCGATGCCGCTGAGCATCGAGGCCTCGACCTCGTTCGGCACCAGCCAGTCGACCTGCGCCAGCAGCGCTGCATCGAGCGGTTGCGCGGGCGCCGGGTTCAGCACGGTGGTCTTGCCCGCGGCCTGGGCGCGCTGCAGCGCCTGCTGCACGGTGAGCATCGGCACTTCGAGCTGGCAGACGACGACGGCGGCGTGCGCCAGCAACATCTCGGCCGCGTCGAGGTCGGCGCTGCCCAGCGTGTCGTTGGCGCCGGGCACCAGCACGATGTGGTTGCGGCTCGCACGGTCGACCGCGATCAGCGCCATGCCGGTGGGTTGCGTGGCATGCGTGCGCAATGCGCGCAGGTCGATGCCTTCGTGCCGCAGGCCGTCGCGCAGCAGGCGGCCGTGCGTGTCGTCGCCCACGCAGCCGACCATCGCGGTGCGCGCACCCAGCCGCGCCGCGGCCACGGCCTGGTTGGCGCCCTTGCCGCCGGCGACGGTGGCGAAGCCTTCACTGGCCAAGGTCTCGCCCGGTGCCGGCAGGTGCGGCACGCGCGCCACCAGGTCCATGTTGAGGCTGCCGATGACGAGGACCCGGGCGTCGTTGGAAGAGGGCATGGCGTGACAGTGTAGGGAGCGTGTCGGCGCGGGAACTTGTGTGGAGGTGCACCGCCTCTGGGCTGCGCCGTCGGGAGTCGACGGGCATGGCGCGAGGCGAGACCCGCGCAACCGCGCGTCGCGCCTGGGCCCTGCGCGATGCATGGGTGCCGCGCGCATCGATTGTCCCGTCGGCCGGGACAGTCGTCGCGCTGCGCGGCGTTTATCGCGACCGTCCTTCTGGCTATCTTGCGACCCGTGCCGCATCGCTCGCGGCGCTTTCATCGCCAACGCTTTCACCTCACATTTCAAGGACATCTCCATGACGCTCACCATCGTCGGCTACGGCAACGTCGGCTCCGGCCTCGCCAAGCAATTCGTCCAGGCAGGCCACAGCGTGACGCTGACCGGCCGGTCGCTCGACAAGGCCCAGGCCGTGGCCGAAGCCCTCGGTGCCAAGGTGCTGCCGATGGCCGAGGCCGCCAAGGACGTCGAAGTCGTCGTGCTGGCCGTGCCCTACGACCAGGCCCCGGACGCGCTCGCCGCGCTGGGCGACCTGAAGGGCAAGGTCATCGTCGACGTCTCGAACCCGCTGACCGCCGACTACATGGGCCTGACCGTCGGCTTCAGCACCTCGGCCGCCGAAGAGATCGCCAAGGCCGCGCCCACGGCGTACGTCGTGAAGGCCTTCAACACGCTGTTCGCGCAGGTCATGCACCAGGGCGCGGGCTTCGGCGAATTCAAGGGCAGCGTGTTTTTCGCCGGCGACGAGCCGAAGGCCAAGGACACGGTCAAGGCGCTGATCGAGAGCATCGGTTTCGACGCCGTCGACGCCGGCGGCCTGAAGAACGCGCGCTACCTCGAGCCGGTGGCCGGCCTGAACATCTACTTCGGCTACGGCGCCGGCCTGGGCACGCAGATCGCGCCGGTCTGGCTCACGCGCTGAGAACGTGCGAATGAACCTGCTGCGCCCCCCGATCTCGCATCTGTGGTCCTCACTGCACGCGAGTGCGGCTCCGGTCCTCGACGCAAGCTCGGGGCGCTCGCGACGGTTCCTTCACACGTTCTGAGACCCGCGGACGCCGGGGCCGATCACCGGCCCTGAAAGCGAAACGCGGCTCGACCGGGTTTTTGGTGGACGCGCGCGGTTCAGGCGTGCAACGCCTCCGCCGCCTCGGCCGACTCGTTCTCCGTGATCCCCAACTGCGCCTGCCGGTACGCCCGCGGCGTGGTGCCGAATTCGGCGCGGAAGGTGCGGCTGAAATGCGCCGGGTCGCTGAAGCCCCAGCGGAAGCAAATGTCGGAGATCGACAGGTGGCGGTGCAGCGTGCTCTGCAGGTCGGAGCGGCAGCGCTCCAGCCGGCGCTGGCGCAGGTACTGCCCGAAGCTGTGGCCGGCGGCTTCGAAGAGCTTCTGGATGTAGCGCAGCGACGCGTGCTGCTCGGCGGCGATCTTGCCGACGCTGAGTTCCGGGTCGCCCAGCTGGTTCTCGATCGACTGGCAGATGCGCTGGTAGTGCACCAGCCGCGCGGTGCTGCCGAAGGCCTGCACCGCCGTGCTGCCGGCCAGGCTCACCACCACGAACTCGGTCAGTGCGAGCTCGATGGGGCGCAGCTCGGCGGCGTCGAGTTCTTCCATGTTCTCGGCCACCGACGTGAGCATGCCCGCGAAGATGCGGTTGATCGCCTTGTGGCCCGAGAGCGTGCCGGTGCGCAGCGAGCCCAGGTTGATGAGGCGCGGGTGCAGCATCAGTTGCGGGATCTTCACGTAGAGCATGCGGAAGTCGCTCTTGAGCGTGAGCGTGGAATCGACGCCGGTGGGCCCGTAGATGATGTCGCCCGGCGTCAGGTCGATCACGGGTTCGCCCTTGCCACCGCCGAAGGCGAAGCGGCCTTCCATCAGGATCGACAGCCACACCGAGAAGGGCTGCTCGCCCGAGCGCCCCGAGATGGTCTGCGGCGACGCGCTCATGCGGGCGAACTCGATGCCCTGCGGCGACACCAGGCTGGCCACGTCGCCGTGCACGCCGGCATCCGGCTGGTCGACGGTGGGCAGGTGCAGGCGCGAGAGGGCCTGCTGCCACACGCGGGGGCGCTCGCCCTGGATGTAGGCGTTGGTCGAGAAATTCCATGCGTTCACGATGAACCTCCGGTGGCTGCTTCTGAAAAGGTGCGGCGCACCCCGTCTTCGACTTGCGTCAAGGCACAGAGCAATTTCCCGGCCACCGGGGCGCGAATTCGCGAAATGGCAAGAGTTCGTGCGCTTTCAGCCGGTCCGGCGGCGCGCGGGTGTGCACAAAGAGAGACGACGGCTCAGCGCGCGAGCCAGTCGGCACCGGCCAGGGACTCGACCAGGAAGTCGATGGCCACGCGCACCTTCATCGGCAGCTGGCGCCGGCTCGGGTACACCGCGTGGATGCCCACGCTGCGCAGCGGGTAGCGCTGCAGCACCGGCACCAGTTCGCCGCACCGCAGGCTGTCGGCCAGCAGGAAGCTCGGCTGCATGACGATGCCGAGCCCCGCGCGTGCCGCCGCCAGGCAGGTGTCGCCGTTGTTGGCGCACAGCCGGGCCTGCGTGCGCACCGCGATCGGGCCTCGGTCACTGTCGAAGTGCCAGACGTCGCCTTCCGCGGCATAGGTGTAGCCGATGACGGCGCGGTCCGCGAGTTCGTCCGGGTGCATCGGCTCGCCGTGCCGTGCCAGGTAGGCCGGTGCCGCGCAGGCGATCAGCCGCGTGCTCCCGAGCGGCCGGCTGATGAAGGAGGGGTGCTGGCGGTCGGAGATGCGCACGGCCAGGTCGAAGCGCTCGTCGTTCAGGTCGAGCAGTGCGTCGCTCAGGTGCACGTCCAGCCGCAGCCCCGGATGGCGTGCCAGCAGCTGCGGCCAGAGCGGCGCCAGGTGCTGCGTGCCGAAGCTCATCGGCGCCTGCACGCGCAGCAGGCCTGCGGGCTGCTGCGCATCACCGGCCACCAGTTCGTCGGCCTCGTCCAGCGCCTGCACGATGTGCTTGCAGCGGGCCAGGTACAGCGTGCCCGCCGGCGTGAGCGACACGCGGCGCGTGCTGCGCTGGAACAGGCGCGCCCCCAGGCGCTGCTCCAGCTCGATCACGCTGCGCGAGACCGCCGTCTTCGACACGCCGATGGCGTCGGCCGCGCGCACGAAGCTGCCCGACTCCGCGACCGAGACGAAGCACTCGATCTCGCGCAGCCTGTTGCTGCTCATCGGGCGTGTGCGTTCAGAAGCCCTTCGGCGGGAAGATGTTGCGCGGGATGCGCACGTGTGCGCCCTGCGTGGCGTCGACCACCTGCGTCACGCCGAAGTCGGCCGCCACGCTCATGAGCGAATAGCTGTCGTTGCGCGACAGGCCGTGGTGCTCGTTGAGCAGCTTGAGCATGTCGAGCGCGGCGTTGCGCGTGGCCACGTTCAGGTCGGGGTCGAAGCCGTGCACGATGAAGGAGTCGTCGGTCTCCAGCAGTGGCGAGGGGAAGAAGAAATCCTTGCGCAGGATGATCTGCATCGTCACGTTGAGCGAGCTCTCGATGGCGGTGCCGCTGATCTCGCCGTCGCCCTGCGACACGTGCGGGTCGCCGATGGAGAACAGCGCGCCGTCGACCTGCACCGGGTAGTACATGGTCGCGCCGGCGCCGATGCGCCAGTTGTCGATGTTGCCGCCGTGCAGGCCCGGCGGGATGGTGCTCACGCGGCCGTGCACGTCGGGTGCCACGCCGGCCGTGCCCAGGTGGGGCCGCACCGGCACGCGCACGCCCTTGAGCGCCTCCTGCCGGTCGCACACCGGGCATTCGGTGACGGTGCCCGGCACCAGGTACTTGCCGGGGAAGTCGTAGGCGTACAGGGCGCGCGCGTTGTTCGAGTTGGGGTCCAGCTCGTAGATGGTCACGCGTTCCTTCTCGTCGAACTCCTTGTACAGATAGCCCCAGTTGGCCGCGAGGTTGGAGCCGTAGTTGTTGCGCGGCGTCATGCGGTGGTAGCGCACCTCCAGCATGTCGCCCGGCTTGGCGCCCTCGACGAAGATCGGCCCCGTCATGATGTGCACGCCGGGGTTGCGGTCCTCCTCGGGAATCTCCTTGAAGATCTTCCACACCGCGTCGTCCATCATCAGCGCGGGTGCGTCGCCCGCGTGGTGCGTGATGGCCTCGGCGACCACCAGGTCGCCGCTCTTCACCGTCAGGGCCGGTGCCTGGGCCGGGTCGAAGTAACCCCAGTGCACGTTCTGCGGTGTGGCGCGCAGCGTGTGCAGGGCGGTGGGTTCGACAGGGGCGCGGCGTTGGTTGTGTTCGCAGATCAGGGCCATCGTGGTGCTCGTGACGTGTGGTGAAAGAGAAGAGGGGTCGCGCGTGCGCGGTTCAGAGATCGAGCACGAGCAAGGGGGTCTTCGAGCGCGAGCAGCACGGCGTGAACTCGGTGTTCGCGGCCTGCTCCTCGGGGCTCAGCAGCAGGTCGCGGTGGTCGGGCACGCCGGCCAGCACGCGGGTGCGGCAGCTGCCGCACACACCGACCTCGCACGACATCGGGATGTGCACGCCGGCCGCGGCCAGCGCGTGCACGATGCTCTGGTCGGCCGCGATCGGAATGCGTTGCCCGGTGGAGGCGATCTCGACCTCGAAGGCCTCGAAGGTTTCGCCGTCGGTCGCGGTGCCAGGCGGCTGGGTGGCCGGCGCGCCGAAGCGCTCGAAGTGGATGTGGTCGCCGGCCCAGCCTTGTTCTCGCGCGATGCGGTCGGCCGCATCGATCATCCCGCCCGGCCCGCACACGTACAGGTGGCGCCCCGGCTTGCCGCTGCCCAGCAGCGTCGGCAGGTCCATCGGCGCCACGCCCCGGCCGTCGTCGGCGTACAGGTGCACGCGGTGGCCGAACACGCCCGAGCGCAGCAGCGGCAGGAAGGCCATGTGCTCCAGCGAGCGACCGCTGAAATGCAGCTCGAAGTCGAGCCCCGCGGCGGTCAGTTCCAGCGCCATGCACAACACCGGCGTCACGCCGATGCCGCCGGCCAGCAGCAGCGGCGGCTGCGCGGCGGGTAGCTGCAGCGCGAAGTGGTTGAAGGGGCCGCGCACCGCCAGCGTGTCGCCGGGGCCGACCGTGTCGCACAGCAGCACCGAGCCGCCGCGCCCGGCCGTCTCTCGCTGCACCGCGATGCGGTAGTGCGCGCGGTCCGCCGGCGAGTTGCACAGCGAGTAGTGGCGGATCAACCCGCCGACCTTCACCTCGAGGTGCGCACCGGCCGTGAAGGCCGGCAGCGTCGCGCCATCGGCCACCATCAGGTCGAACACGACGATGTCACGCGTCTCGTGGCGCCGACCCATCACCTGCAGCGCGAACCACTGGCTCGGATCGATCAGGGAGGCGGGGAGGACGTCAGCAGGGCGCTGGACGAGGGGCGCAGAAGACATGCGGTGAAGGGGCTGGAAGGTCGCTTGGATCACGGTGAGGTGATCCTAGGGACGCCGCTTCAGGGTGTCTTGCGCGTGGGTGCACGGGGGCTTGATGCCGGCTTCGGCGACCGACAGGTTGCACCGGCGCTATGCGCTCACGCCGGGCTCGACCTCAGCCCATACGTCTTCCCGCCCACGAACAGGTACTCCACCCGCATCACGGCTTCCCCCGCCTCGTCCTTGAAGGTGAAGCCCACCGCCGAGACCGAATCGCCTGCCTTGATCTCGGCCACGTTCCACGCGGACATGCGCGTGAGCGGCGCCAGTTCCAGTTCCCAGCGGCGGTCCTTGCGTTTGGGCAACACGGCCTTGGCCAGCAGGGCGGGGCCGTCGACGCCGGCGCTTTGCGCCGGCAGCGGGCGCTGCTTGAGGTCGGCGGGCAGCGCCAGGCCGGGGCTCAGGTCGATCAGCAGCTCGGCGTGCGGGTTCTGCCACTTGCTGCTGAACACCTTGCCTTCGAGGTAGATCGGCCGGTCCTGGTCGAAGCTGCTCCAGCCGTGGTGGGCCCACGCGGTCGGCAGTGCAAGAGGTGTCGCCGAAGCGGCGGCAGTGGCGAGGACGAAGCGGCGGCGGGACATCGGCATGGCAGCACTCCTGGAGGGTTGGAAATCAGTAGGCGATCCAGCGTCCGCAGACGACGACGCCGAGCCAGATGGCAGTGGACACCAACATCTGAACCCGCGCCACCAGGTCGAGTTTTTCCAGCGAGCCGCGGCCGTGGAACCACGCGGCATTGCAGCCGGCGGCGGCGAGCAGGCCCATCTTCAGCAGGAAGCTGCGGTTGGCGAGCAGTTCGGCCGGCTGGGTGGCGAACAGGAGCAGCCCGCTGGCGGCGGCCAGCGCGAAGCCGCCCAGCGCGATGCCGAGCGACAGCCGCGCCAGCGCCTTCACCGGCAAGGCCGCGGCGCCGCCCCAGACGCGGATTTCGAGCGCCAGCAGGTTGCCCAGCAGCAGGGCGATGCCGACGATGTGGACCACTTCGAGCGCGGGATAGGCCCAGACGTGGGCGCGGAGTTCGCTGAACATGGGTGGGCCTTTCGGTGGTCGTGAATCGCGCAGCGCGGCCAGTCCCTACACCCGCTCCGTCCGCCCGCGCCCGCCGGCCTTGGCCTGGTACAGGCCCCGGTCGGCCCGGTCGATCGCCTGTTCGATGGCCTCGTCCACGCGGTGCTCGCTGATGCCGGCGGAGAAATTCAGGCGCAGCCCCGGCACGCCGGGGGCGATCTGGGTGTCGGCCAACTGCCGGCGCAGGCGCTCGAGGCTGGCTTCGGCCGTGCGGTCGGGCGTGTGCGGCAGCAGGATCAGGAATTCCTCGCCGCCCCAGCGCGCGATGATGTCGGTGTCGTGCAGCACGCGGCGGGCGATGTCGGCGAAGCCCAGCAGCGCCTCGTCGCCGACGGCGTGGCTCCATGCGTCGTTGATCTGCTTGAAATGGTCGAGGTCGATCAGCGCGATCGAGAAGGCGTCGCCGCCGTTGCGGTGGGCCTCCGCCTGCAGATGGAGCAGCAGCGTCATGTGGCGTCGGTTCATCAGGCCGGTCAGATCATCGTACGTGGCCAGCCGGCGCATGGCCTCGTGGGCCGTGTCGAGCTCCTCCGCGCGCCGTTCGAGCAGCACGTGCGCGCGCTGCCGCGCCTCGTAGTCGCCCGACACCAGCGCGATGATCTTGAGGGCGTAGAAGAAGAACAGCACGAAGACGCTCGCCAGCGCCCAGTTCGCATAGCCGCCCCGTAAAGCCAGCACGACGCAGGTGGGGCCGAGCAGCAGGGGCGCGTACCAGCGTGCCAGCGGCGCGTCGATGGCCATGATGGCACTGGCGCCAGCGGTGAGGCCGATGGTGGCCATCAGCATCGACCAGCGCATCGGCTCACTCTCGGCCGTGCCCAAGATGTACGCGCACAGCAGGCCCCAATACCCCTGGAAGATCCACGACGCCCAGGCGAAGCTTCGTTGCGCCAGGCGGAAGTCATGGCTTGCGAAACGCGCGAGCCGCCGCTCCAGCTCGTACCGACCGGCTGCCCCGGCGACCAGGCACATCGCGGCAATGAGCGTAAACACCGGATGGGTGGACGCATACGCATAGACATGCGCGATCACCAGCCAGAACAGCGGGTACAGAAACAGGCCGCTGCGAGAGCGTTTCGCGACGTCGAGCAGGCGCTGGCGCTTGCAGGCCAGCGGGAGCTCGGCGCCGTCGTCGACGAGGCTCGGGCGCGGCACGTTCGGACGGGAAGCGGGCATGGCTATTCCTCGGCGTCGACCGCCAGGGTCGACGGCCGGCGAGACGCCGGCGCCGGCGTGCCGAGCCGGTCGGACACCTGCCGTGCGCAGCGCACGAGCGCCGTCGCCACCGACCCGGCCCAGCGGGTGTCGAAGATGCCCGACGGGCCGATCGCGGTCACGGCCAGCACGATGGCGCCGGTGTGGTCGAACACCGGCGCGGCCATGGCGCTGACGCCGGGGATCACCTCGTTCTCCGACCGGCTCGCGCCGTGCGCACGCACCTCGTCCAGCTGCGCCTCGAACGCGCTCCACGACGGCAGCGGCTGCACCGGCGGCAAGCCGGCCTGGGCGGGCGCGTCGGCCTTGCGCTGCTTCTCGCGGCGGCGTTCGTCCTCCAGCATCCGGCGCACCTCGGCGGGCGGCAGGTAGGCCGCGAACAGCCGGCCCGATGCGGTGCGCGTGAGCGAGAAGACGGTGCCGTGCCGCAGGCTCACGTGCACGGGCGAGGGCGCCTCGGCGATGTGCACCATGGTCGCGCCGCGCGCGCCCCACACGGCCAGGCCGACGGTCTGGCCGATCTGCTCGGCCAGCGGCGCCATCAGCGGCGTGGCGATGTGCACCGGGTCGGCCTGCTGCAGGCCGATCAACCCCAGTTGCAAGGCGAGCGGCCCGAGCCGATAGTGGCCGCTGGCGCCGTCCTGCTCGATGAGGCCGAGCCGGCCGAAGCTCACCATGTACGGGTGCGCCTTGGCGGCCGTCATGTCGGCTTCGCGCGCCAGGTCCTTCAGCGCCATCGGACGGCCGTGGTGCACCAGCGCCCGCAGCAACTGGCCGCCGACCTCGATGCTCTGGATGCCGCGCTGGGCGGGGCTTTCCCGTGTGCTGACGCTGCTTTTGCTGCTGCTGGCCATCGGTCCCGCTTCTGCCGCGGTTTGTTCGTGGATGAAGAACGGATTAGACATGAACCGACGCCGGCACTACACTGCAAAAATTCGCTAAGGGCGAACGAATTTGGATTAGACGAATTTCCTGGCAAAGACAGATGGAGACACGACGATGAGCACCACGCCGACCGACACCGCCCTGCGCTACCAGCACGGCTTCGGCAACGAGTACGCCAGCGAGGCCGTCCCCGGCGCGCTGCCGCAAGGCCGCAACAGCCCGCAGCGCGCGCCCTTCGACCTCTACCCCGAGCTGATCTCCGGCACCGCCTTCACCGCGCCGCGCCACACCAACCGCCGCAGCTGGCTGTACCGCCGCCAGCCCTCGGTGGTGTCGGGCCGCTACCAGCCTTATGCGCAGCCGCTGTGGACGACCGGCGCCGACCGTGACATGGCGGTGGCGCCCGAGCCGCTGCGCTGGCATCCGATCCCGTTCGAGGCATCGGCCGAGACCACCGACTTCGTCGACGGCATGCACACGCTGGCCGCCAACGGCGACGCCGAGATGCAGGCCGGCGTGGCGGCGCACGTGTACCTGGCCGGCCGCTCGATGGCGCGCCGCGCCTTCGTCAACGCCGACGGCGAGATGCTGCTGGTGCCGCAGCAGGGCCGGTTGCGCATCACGACCGAGATGGGCGTGCTCGAGGTGAAGCCGGGTGAGATCGCGCTGCTGCCGCGCGGCGTGGCTTTCAAGGTCGCCTTGCCGGATTCGGAAGCGGGTGCGGGCGTGTCGCGCGGCTACGTCTGCGAGAACTACGGCGCACAGTTCCGCCTGCCCGAGCTCGGCCCGATCGGCTCCAACGGCCTGGCCAACGCACGCGACTTCCAGGCGCCGGTGGCGGCCTACGAAGAGATCGAAGGCGGCGAGGGCGTCTACGAGGTCGTCAAAAAATACGGCGGCCGCTTCTGGCGCGCGCCGATGAAGCAGTCGCCCTTCAACGTGGTCGCGTGGCACGGCAACCTGGCGCCGGTGAAGTACGACACGGTCAACTTCATGACCATCGGCTCGATCAGCTTCGACCACCCGGACCCGTCGATCTTCACCGTGCTCACCTCGCCGAGCGACACGCCCGGCACGGCCAACTGCGACTTCGTGATCTTCCCGCCGCGCTGGCTGGTGATGGAAGACACCTTCCGTCCGCCGTGGTATCACCGCAACCTCATGAGCGAGTTCATGGGCCTGGTGTACGGCGAATACGACGCCAAGCCCGGCGGCTTCAAGCCCGGCGGCGCCAGCCTGCACAACCCGATGGTGCCGCACGGCCCGGACGAGGAAGCCTTCGAGAAGGCGAGCCATGGCGAGCTGCAGCCGCGCAAGCTCGACAACACGCTGGCCTTCATGTTCGAGAGCCGTTACCGTTTCGTGCCGACGCCCTTCGCGATGCAGAGCCCCGCGCTGGACGAAGACTATGCCGACTGCTGGGCCGGCCTCAAGGATCAGTTCCAAAAGTAGAAAGACAAGAGACATGCGCTTGAATCCGTCCCGCCGCGCGCGCTTCGCCGCGCTCGTCGCCACCGCCGCATTCGGCCTGACCCTCGCTACCGCGCAGGCCGCCGACTATCCGAGCAAGCCGATCCGCTTCATCGTCCCTTACACCGCCGGCGGCACCACCGACCTGGTGGCGCGCACGGTGGGCCAGAAGGTGTCCGAGAAGCTCGGCCAGCCCGTCATCATCGAGAACCGCGGCGGTGCCGGCGGCAACATCGGCATGGACGCGGTGGCCAAGGCCGCGCCCGATGGCTACACGATCGGCTTCGGCGCCATCTCGACCAACGCGCTCAACCCGCACATCTACAAGTCGATGGCCTTCGACCCGCGCAAGGACTTCACCGCCATCAGCCTGCTCGGCACCTCGACCATCGTGCTCGAAGTGCCGGCAACCTCGCCCATCAAGAGCGTGGCCGACCTGATCGCCGCCGCCAAGAAGGCGCCCGGCCTGCCCTACGCCACCGCAGGCGCCGGTACCTCGATGAACCTGGCCGGCGTGATGTTCGCGCAGATGACCGGCACCGAGCTCACGCACGTTGCCTACAAGGGCAGCGGCCCGGCCATCAACGACATGCTGGGCAACACCATCGGCGTGATGTTCGACAACCTGCCCGCGTCGCTGCCGCACATCCAGGCCGGCAAGCTGCGCGCGCTGGCGGTGGCCGGCCCGGCGCGTTCACCGTCGCTGCCCGACGTGCCGACCATCGCCGAGACGGGCCTGAAGGGCTACGCGCTCGACCCGTGGTTCGGCGTGTACGGCCCGGCCCACCTGCCGGCCCCGATCGTCAAGGCGCTGAACGATGCCTTCACCGAAGCGCTCGCGCTGCCCGACGTGAAGGACAAGCTCACGCAGGCCGGCTTCACGCCGCGCGGCTCGTCGGCCGAAGCGCTGGCGAAGCTCACCCAATCCGAATACCAACGCCTCGGTGACGTCGCCAAGAAGGCCGGCATGACCGCAGACTGAAAGAACCCCATGACCACACGCAACGCCACCCACGACCCCCAGCTGCGCAGCTGGGTTGAATCCGCCAACGCCGCGGGCAACGACTTCCCGGTGCAGAACCTGCCCTTCGGCCGCTTCCGGCCGGCCGGCACCGACGAGCCCTTCCGCATCGGCGTGGCCATCGGCGACCAGGTGCTCGACCTGAAGGCCGCCAAGGTGGTCGACCATGCCGACATGAACCTCTTGATGGCCGCGACGCCCGCGGAGCGCGCGGCGCTGCGCACGGCACTGTCCGAAGGCCTGCAGGAGGGGAGCCCGAAGAAGGGCGAGTGGGAGATCGCGCTGTATGCGCAGGCGTCGGTCGAGATGGCGCTGCCCTGCCGCATCGGCGACTACACCGACTTCTACACCGGCATCCACCACGCGACCACCGTCGGCAAGCTGTTCCGCCCCGATCAGCCGCTGATGCCCAACTACAAGTGGGTGCCCATCGGCTACCACGGCCGTGCCTCGTCGATCGGCGTGAGCGGTCAGCGCTTCAAGCGCCCCCAGGGCCAGACCAAGGCGCCCGATGCCGAGGTGCCATCGTTCGGCCCGTCCAAGCGGCTCGACTACGAGCTCGAGCTGGGCTTCCTCATCGGCCGCGGCAACGACCTGGGCACGCCCATCGCCATCGGCGACGCCGAGCAGCACCTGTTCGGCGTGACGCTGCTCAACGACTGGTCGGCGCGCGACCTGCAGGCCTGGGAATACCAGCCGCTCGGCCCCTTCCTCGCGAAAAACTTCGCGTCCACGCTGTCGCCCTGGATCGTCACGATGGAAGCGCTCGCGCCCTTCCGCGCGAAGTTCGAGCGGCCCGCGGGCGATCCGCAGCCGATGCCGTATCTCGATTCACCGGCCAACCGTGACAGCGGCGCGCTGGCCATCACGCTCGAGGTCTGGCTGCAGACCGCCAAGATGCGCGAGGCCGGCGAGCCCGCCACGCGCCTCACGCGCGGCACCACCACGCAGGCCGCCTACTGGACGGCCGCGCAGCTGGTCACGCACCACACGGTCAACGGCTGCAACCTGCAGCCCGGCGACCTGCTGGGCTCGGGCACGCTGTCGGGCCCGACGCTGGAAGAAGCCGGCTCGCTGCTGGAGATCACGCTGGGCGGCAAGCAGCCGATGACGCTGCCCAACGGCGAGAAGCGCACCTTTCTGGAAGACGGCGACACGCTGACGCTGCGCGGCTACTGTGAACGCGACGGCGCAGTGCGTATCGGGCTGGGCGAGGTGAGCGGCACCGTGCTCCCGGCCGCCTGAGCTTCAGTCGTCGGAGGGCGCGGGGGCCGGCGCCGAAGCGCCCGCAGCGCGGCTCGCATCGAGGTGCGCCCGCGCGCGTTCGGCCAGCGCCATCTCGCCCGGCGTGGCCGGCGTGAAGCCGTCGACCGGCAGCGGCTGGCCATGTGAATCGACCGAGACGAAGACGATCAGGCATTCGGTCGTCTTGTGCATGCCGCCGCCCTTCATGTCGCCGCTGCGCACTTCCACCGAGATGTTCATGCTGGTGCGGCCGGTGTAGACCAGGCGCGCTTCGACCTCCACCAGGTCGCCGATCATGATCGGCCGGTGGAAGCGGATGCTGCCGATGAACACGGTCACGCAGTAGCGCTTCGACCAGCTCGTGGCACAGGCGTACCCCGCCTCGTCGATCCACTTCATGACGGTGCCGCCATGGACCTTGCCGCCGAAATTGACGGTGCTGGGTTCGGCCAGGAAGCGCAGGGTGATGGAAGACATGGCGGGTTTTTCGTGGGGCGGAGAAGCGGATTATGTGCGGGCAAGGCCTGACGCTGCATCGGCCTCGCGCAGCGCCGCTCGCGCGCACGCCAGGAAGGGTTCGATCAGCGGGCTGTCCCAGTCGCTGCGCCAGCAGGCGGCGATGTCCATCGTCGCTTCGACATCGCGAAAGCGCCTGAACACCACGCCCGGCGGTTTGCCGATCTGTGCGCAGGCCGGCAGGATCGCGCAGCCCTTGCCCGCGAGCACCAGCGCCAGCGCCGACACGGTGGTCTCGACGCGGTGCGCGATCGGCATGCTGACCTCGTGCCGGCGCAGCAGCGACGCCACCACCGATTGGTCGGTGTCGCCGGCCGGTACCGGCAGACCGATGAGGGGCTCGCCCGACAGGCGCGCGATCGGCACACGCGACAGCCGCGCGAGCGGCGAATCGGCCCGCACGACCAGCATCAGCGGCTGGCTGCCGATGCGTTCCACCGTGATGCCCGGGTGGACGATCGGCGGGATGCACAGCGCCATCGTCACCTTCGAATCGACCAGGGCCGACACCTTGTTCGCGGCGTTCAGTTCCGCGAACTGGATCTCGACATCCGGCAGCCGTTGCCGGAGCGCGTCGACCAGGCGGGGCAGCACGAGGTAGGACAGGACGATCATGGTCCCGACCGTCAGCCGCCCGCGCCGGCCCGAACCGATGGCCCGCGCGGCGTCGACGCCTTCGCTGGCGAGCAGCAGCGCTTCCTTGGCCCGGCTGAACAGCGCCTGGCCTGCGTCGGTGATCTCCATGCCGCGCGCCGTGCGCCGGAAAAGGGACGTGCCCAGCGCCTTCTCGAGGTTCTTGATCTGTACCGACAGCGGTGGCTGCGCCATGCTGAGGCGCCGCGCCGCCTGGCCGATGCTGCGCTCCTCGGCCACCGCCACGAAGTAGCGAAGACTCTTCAGGTCCACGGATGCCATACGGATTCCATATGCGTTTTCGGTAAAACAGTATTGGACGGCATATTGCGGCGCAGCAATCATTTGCGCATGACCGATTTGTTGCCACCGCTCCCGGGCGCCGACCTCTGCGCGATGTCCGCCACCGAGATGCGCCAGCGCATCGCCCGAGGCGAACTCTCGCCGGTCGAGGTCACCGAGGCCGTGCTGCGCCGCGCCGATGCGCTGCAGCCGCAGCTGAACTGCTTCATCACCCTCTGCCACGAACAGGCCCTGCAGCAGGCGCGCGAGGCCGAAGCGGCCGTCCTGCGCGGCGAGCCGCTCGGCCTGCTCCACGGCATTCCCTTCACCGCCAAGGACCTGGTCGATACCGCCGGCGTGCGCACGACCTACGGCTCGGTGCTGCACCGCGACCATGTGCCCGAGCACGATGCGGTGGCCGTGGCGCGGCTGCGGCAGGCGGGCGGCATCCTGATCGGCAAGACCACCACGTCCGAGTTCGGTGCCAAGTGCCTGACCGACGCGCCGCTGTTCGGCCGCACCCGCAATGCATGGAGCCCGCTGCGGACCAGCGGCGGCTCCAGCGGCGGTGCCGCGGTGGCGATGGCCGCCGGCATCGCGCCGCTCGCCATCGCCACCGATGGTGGCGGCTCGACCCGCATCCCGGCGGCCTGCAACGGCGTGGTCGGCCTGAAGCAGAGCCTGGGCGTGGTGCCCCACAGCCAGGTACAGGACGCCTTCGGCAACTACACCTACGTCACGCCCACCACCCGCAACGTGGCCGACACGGCGCTCATGCTGCAGGCCATGACCGGCGCGCATGCATCCGACCCGTGGTCCGTGGGCGTGCCGGCACAGCGCTATGCCGACGATTTGCGCGCGATGGGCGACCTGCGGGGTCGCCGCGTCCTCTTTCGCGCCACGCCCGCGGGCCGGCCGATCGCCGCCGATGTGCAGGCCGCGTTCGAAGCGTCCCTCGTCACCTTGCATGCGCTGGGCGCCGAGCTGGTGGCGATGTCGGGTGAAGGCTTCGACATCGAGCCCGTCTGGCGCGTCATCAACCACACGAGCTGGCGCGGGCGCTTCGGCCCGCTGGTGCAGGCCCACGGCGACCAACTGAGCCCGTCGCTGCTGCAGCAACTGGCGTTGGCCGAGCATGTCGACGGCGTGGCCTTCCAGCAGGCGATGTTCCAGCGCACCCAGCTGTTTCGCCAGATTCAGGCGAAGTTCGAAGACCACGACTTCCTCTTCACGCCGACCTTGTCGCGCACCGCGCTGCCGATCGACCAGGACCTGTTCGGCAGCCTCGACATCGACGGCCAGACCTACGCCGAGGTCCGCCCGAACTGGTTCCCGTGGCTGATGCCCTTCAACCTCACCGGCCATCCGGCGATCAGCCTGCCCTGCGGCGCGGACCGCGACGGTCTGCCGATCGGCATGCAGCTCGTCGGGCGCTTCCGCGACGACGCGCAGCTGCTGCAGGCCGCGGCGCTGTTCGAGGCGGCGCACCGGCCCTCCCGTCCCTTGCCCACGCTGGCCTTCTGAGCGATCGCAGTCGCGTCTTCCACGTCCGTTCCACTGGAGCCCCTCACCATGAACCGAATCCTTTCTGCATTGCTGTTCGGCGCGTCGTGCGCGCTGGCCAGCGCGTTCGCCCACGCCGACACCGCCGCGCCCCTGCGCCTCATCGTCGGCTTCCCACCGGGCGGTGCGCTCGACAACCTGGCGCGCTCCGTGGCCGAGGAACTGCGCGTCACGCTCAAGGAGCCGGTGCTGGTGGAGAACCGGCCGGGCGCCTCGACACGCATCGCGATCGAGGCGGTGAAGGCTGCACGCCCGGACGGCCGCACCATCCTTCTCGGGTCGACGCCGCCCTTCGTGCTCTTCCCCATGACCTACGCGCGGCTGAACTACGACGCCGACCGCGACTTCATCCCGGTGGCGCATCTGGCCTATGTGCCCAGCGTCATTTCGGTGGGCGCCGAGCAGCCCTACAAGACGCTGCGCGAGTACCTGGCCTGGGTGAAGAAGAACCCGGGCAATGGCGGCGTCGGGCTGACCAACCTGGGCGGCGCGCTCCACTTCAGCGTGCTGCAGATGGCCAAGGCCATCGACGTGCCGCTCACTGCCGTCACCTACAAGGGCGGCGCGCCGCTGGCCGCAGACCTCATCGGCGGCCATGTGCCGATCGGCACCGACGCGCTCGCCAGCCAGCTCGAGCTGCACCGCGGGGGCAAGCTGCGCATTCTCGGCGTCGCGGGCACCCGGCGCCTGAGCTGGCTGCCCGATGTGCCGACGATCAAGGAGTCGGGCATCGACGCCTTCGACCGCGCCAACGCCTCGTACGCGGCGTTCGTGCCCACGGGCACGCCCAGGGACGTGGTGGCCAAGCTGGAGGCCGCCTTCGTCGCGGCCGTGAAGACGACGCAGGTGCGCGCGCAGCTCGACCGCCTCGGCCTCGAGGCCAGCGGCCTGCCGGGCGCCGACGTGCGCAAGCTCCTGCAGGACGAGCGCAGCTACTGGCAGCCGATCGTGAAGGCCTCGGGCTTCAAGAGCGAGGACTGAACCCCGGGCGGGTTCACTCAACCGCCCCCGAAGAGCTGCGCCACCGTGCGCCGCAGCCACGCATTTCCCGCCTCCGCGTGGAAGCGCTCATGCCAGTGCTGCTTGACCGCGTACGAGGGCAGGGCGAAGGGCAGCTCCATCAGCCGCACCGGTTCCTGCGTCGCCAGCACCTCGCCGAGCACGCGCGGCACGGTGACGATCAGCTCGGTGTGCGCCACGATGCGCGCGACGCTCAGAAAGCTCGACAGCCGCGCCACCACCTGGCGCTGCACGCCCAGCCGCGCCAGCGTCTTGTCGACGATGGCATGGCCGGTGCCCGACGACGAGATCACCGCATGCGCCTCGGTCTCGAAGCGCTTCTTCGTGAGCCGAGCGCCGATGCGTGGATGGTTCTGCGCGACCAGGCAGACGAAGTTCTGGAGGAAGAGGGTCTGCTGGTAGAAGCCGGCGTCGAGCTGCGGCATGAAGCCCACCGCCAGGTCGACCTCGCCGTTCTCCAGCCGGCGGCCGCTCTCGGTCGAGACGATCTCCGTCTCCAGCTGCACGCCGGGTGCCACCCGGCGCAGGTGGTCGAGCAGGCCGGGCAGCAGCACGACCTCGCTGATGTCCGTCATGCAGATGCGGAAGCTGCGCTGCGCGCGCGCCGGGTCAAAGGCCGCGTGGCTGCCGCGTGCGGCCTCCAGTTGCGACAGCGCCTCGCGCAGGTGCGGGCGGATGCGCTCCGCATGCGGCGTCGGCTGCATGCCGCGCGCGGTGCGCGTGAACAGCCGGTCGTCGAAGTGCGCGCGCAGCTTGTTGAGCATGGTGCTGGCCGCCGCCTGCGCCAGCCCCAGGCGGTCGGCCGCCTTCGACACGCTGCCGGTCTGGTAGACCGCGTCGAACACGGCGATCCAGTCGAGATCGAGCTTGGCCATGGTGCAACTCCGTGGATGGCGGGGCCACCATTATCAAAAAAAGCGATATAGGGTATTGGCGGGTGGGCTTGATTCCATAGTGGGGCAGGCGAAGAATGGCGCACCGAGGCCCGACAGATGGCCATCCTCCCCTGGAGACAATCCATGAACACCGCCACCCTGCGCGCCATGCCGCCCGCCGCCGATGCGCGCCGCGCCTACTACGAGCGCATCCGGCCCCTGCACCTCACGCCCCTGTGGGAGTCGCTCCATGCGCTGGTGCCGCGCGAGCCACAGACGCCCTGTGTGCCGGCGCTCTGGCGCTACGACGCCATCCGACCGCTGCTGATGGAATCGGCCGAGCTCATCACTGCCGACGAGGCCGTGCGCCGCGTGCTGGTGCTGGAGAACCCGGCCATCCCCGGACGCTCGTCGATCACGCAGTCGCTCTACGCCGGCCTCCAGCTCATCATGCCGGGCGAGGTGGCGCCGTCGCACCGCCACGTGCAGTCGGCGCTGCGCTTCATCGTGGACGGCAAGGGCGCGTACACCACGGTCGGCGGCGAGCGCACCACGATGCACCCGGGCGACTTCATCATCACGCCCTCGTGGGCCTGGCACGACCACGGCAACGAGGGCATCGAAGGTGTCAGCGAGCCGGTGGTATGGCTCGACGGCCTCGACATCCCGATGGTGCGCTTCTTCGACGCCGGCTTTGCCGAGAACGCCGACGCCAAGGTGCAGCACGTGGCCCGGCCCGAGGGCCACAGCCTGGCGCGCTTCGGCCACAACATGGTGCCGGTGCGGCACGACCACACCTCCGCCACCTCGCCCATCTTCAACTACCCCTATGCCCGCAGCCGCGAGGCGCTGGCGCAGCTGCAGACCCAGGAAGCGCCCGACGCCTGGCTGGGCCACAAGCTGCGCTACATCAACCCGCTGACCGGCGGCTCGCCGATGCCGACCATCGCCACGAACCTGCAGCTGCTGCCACGCGGCTTCGTGGGCAAGACGCATCGCATGACCGATGGCGCGGTGTACAGCGTGGTCGAAGGCCGCGGCCATGCCGACATCGGCGGCCAGCGCTTTGACTTCGGCCCGCGCGACACCTTCGTCGTGCCCTCGTGGGCGCCACTGAAGCTGGTGGCCGCAGACGACGTCGTGCTCTTCAGCTTTTCCGATCGTCCGGTGCAGCAGGCCATGGGTGTGCTGCGCGAAGCCTTTCTCGAAGACTGAGCCTGCGCGGTTCGGCCTCGGTTTTTCATCTCGACCATGCGCCGCCGCGAGCGGCAGGAGTTCCCATGCCCTATGTCTTCACCCCACCCCCTACCGTCGGCCTGCCCATCGTCGGCAGCGACGATCTTTTCCCCGTGCGCCGCGTCTACTGCGTCGGCCGCAACTACGCGGCGCATGCCCGCGAGATGGGCTTCGACCCGGTGCGCGAGCCGCCCTTCTTCTTCTGCAAGCCGAACGACGATGCGTCGGTGGTGCCGGTGGCCGAAGGCGCGACGGCCACGCTGCCCTACCCGCCGCTGACGAAGAACTACCACCACGAGGCCGAGCTGGTCGTTGCCATCGGCCAGGGCGGCCGCGACATCGCGCAGGCCGATGCCGCCTCGCATGTCTTCGGCTACGCGGTGGGCCTCGACATGACGCGGCGCGACCTGCAGATCGCTGCCCGCGAGCAAGGCCGGCCGTGGGAAGTGGGCAAGGCCTTCGACTTTTCCGCACCGATCGCGCCGATCGTGCGCCGCGCCGATGCGCCCGGTGTCGACAGCGCCGGCATCGTGCTCGAGGTCGACGGCACGGTGCGCCAGCAAGCCACCATCGCGCACCTGATCTGGTCGGTCGACGAGGTCATCGCGAACCTGTCGACGCTCTTCACGCTGCAGCCCGGCGACCTGATCTTCACCGGCACGCCCGAAGGCGTGGGCGCGGTGCAGCGCGGCCAGTCGATGGTGGCGCGCATCGACGGGCTGCCGTCGCTGTCGGTCCGCATCGCGTGAGCCGCCACGCAGGAGCCCCACGATGAACGCATCCCCCACGACGAACGAAGCGCCCCGCGTCCTGCTGATTGGCGGCGGCATCGGCGGCATGGCCGCGGCTCTGTCGCTGGCGCGGCTCGGCCTGGCGGTCGACCTGCTGGAGCAGAGCGCCGCCATCGGCGAGATCGGCGCCGGCCTGCAGCTCGGCCCCAACGCCTTCGCCGCGCTCGATGCGCTGGGCGTGGGCGACGCGGTGCGCGGCGGCGCGGTCTTCACCGACCGGCTGGTGATGATGGACGCGGTCGACTGCGGCGAAGTTGCCTCGGTGCCGGTGGGCGAGGCCTTCCGCGCGCGCTTTCGCAACCCCTACGCGGTGAGCCACCGGGCCGACCTGCACGGCGCGCTGTTCGACGCGGTGCAGCGGCAGCCGCTGATCCACGTGCACACCGGCGCGCAGGTCGAGGCACTCGAACTCGGCGGTGCGCGCGTGCAGGCGCACACCCGCGACGGGCGGCACTTCGGCGCCGATGCGGTGATCGGGTGCGACGGCGTGAAGTCGATCGTGCGCGCGCAGCTCATCGGCGACGCGCCGCGCGTGTCGGGCCACGTGGTGTACCGCGCGGTGGTGCCGGCCGACGACATGCCGGCCGACCTGCGCTGGAACGCGCCGGTGGTGTGGGCCGGCCCGAACTGCCACCTGGTGCACTACCCGCTGCGTCATGGCGAGCTGTACAACCTGGTCGTGACCTTCCACAGCCGCGACAAGGAAGTGTGGGGCGTGAGCGATGGCAGCCAGGCCGAGGTGCTGTCGTACTTCGACGGCGTGCATGCGCGCCCGCGCCAGCTGCTCGATCGCCCGAGCTCGTGGCGCCGCTGGAGCACCGCCGACCGCGACCCGGTCGCCAACTGGAGCGAGGGGAACGCGACGCTGCTGGGCGACGCCGCGCATCCCATGATGCAGTACCTCGCGCAGGGCGCCTGCATGGCGCTGGAAGACGCGGTCACGCTCGGCGCCGCCGTGCAGGCCTGCCGCACCGGCGACGACCGCTTCGACCTGGCCGCCGCCTTCCGCCTCTATGCCTCGGCTCGCGTCCCGCGCACCGCGCGCGTCGTGCTGTCGGTGCGCGAGATGGGCCGGCTCTACCACGCGAAGGGCGTCGAGCGCCTGGTGCGCAACAGCCTGTGGGTCGGCCGCACGCCGGAGCGCTTCTACGATGCGGTCGAGTGGCTCTACGCGTGGCGGCCGGAGCGCTGCCTCGACGACGCCGACCCGGCCTTGCGCCCGGCGGCACGCGACTTGCACGCGGCGCACTGACCTTTCGGGTGTCGCGTACCGATGTCCGGACACACGGGCACGGCATGATCGCGCCCTGCGGGCAGCACGACAAAACCCATACCAAATACCAACCACCCGGAGACAAGCCATGCGATCGATCCGCCGACTGTTCACCGCAGCCACCGCAGCCACCGCAGCTGCCGCCTTGCTGCTGAGCGCATCCGCGCAGGCCCAGACGGCCGCCGCCGACTTCCCCAACAAGCCGGTGACGCTGGTCACGCCTTTCGCCGCGGGCAGCGGCCCCGACGCCGTGCTGCGCCTGGTCTCGGACAAGCTCTCGCGCCTGTGGAACCAGCGTGTGGTGGTCGACAACAAGCCCGGCGGCGGCGGCTTCATCGCCATCGAGCAGGCACGTCGTGCGGCGCCCGACGGCTACACGCTGCTGCAGCTCGACAGCGAGCACATCGCCGCGCTGCCGCACCTCTACAAGTCGCGCAACTTCGTGACGCTGCAGCACTTCGATCCGGTGGCTTCGCTGTTCCGCACGCCCTTCTTCGTGGCGGTGGGCACCGACTCCAAGTACAAGAGCATGACCGACCTCATTGCCGACGCGAAGGCGCATCCGGGCCAGATCAGCTACGGCTCGTGGGGCGTGGGCAGCCCCGGTCATCTCGGCGGCCAGCAGCTCGAGGCGCTGACCGGCATCCGCATGCAGCACGTGCCCTACCGCGAGGTGTCGCAGCTGTTCGCCAACGTCGGCGCGGGCGACGTGCCGTGGAGCTTCGCCAGCATCCCGTCGAGCCAGGGCATCTACAAGGCCGGCAAGCTGCGCTACATCGCGGTGGCCGCGTCCAGGCGCGTTCCGCAGATGCCCGACGTGCCCACCATGGCCGAGGCCGGTGGGCCGCCCTCGCTCGAAGTGAATTCCTTTGTCTCACTGCTCACGCCCAAGGGCGTGTCGCCCGCCATCAAGGCGAAAATCAACGCCGATGTCGCGAAGGTCATCGCCGATCCGGAGATCCGTGCGCGCTTCGACACCTTTGCCTTCGAACCCCTGGCCTGGTCGCCGGAAGAGATCGAACGCAACGCCGAAGCGAAGTCCAAGGTCTACGGCGAGCTGGTGCGCATCGGCAACATCAGCCTTGAATAGTCCTGTTCTTTTGTAGAAAGCGAATTCCATGCGTCGTTCCCTTCTCGTTCTCGCCCTGGCCGCCGCCACGGCATGGCCCCTGGCCGCGTCGGCACAGGGCGCCGCCTGGCCCACCAAGCCGATCCGCCTCTTGGTCGGCTTCCCCGGCGGGTCGACGCCGGACATCGCGGCGCGCGCCATCGCCGAGCCGCTGTCGCGTGCACTGGGCCAGCCGGTGGTGGTGGACAACCGGGCTGGCGCATCGGGCAACATCGCGGCCGACATCGTGGCGAAGGCGGCCGACGACCACACGATCGGACTCGTCATCAACGGCAACCTCACCTCGTCGAAGATGCTGTATTCGCGGCTGCCCTACGACCCGGCCAAGGACTTCACCTACCTGTCGCTCATCGCCACGGCACCGCTGGTTCTGGTCGCGCAGAACAGCCTGCCGAGCGGCGCCGCCTTCTTCGATGCCGCCCGCAAGGCGGGCGACACGTGGAGCTATGGTTCGGTCGGCGTGGGCTCGGTCGGCCACCTCGGCACCGAGCTGCTCAAGAGCAAGGTGCCCGGCATGAAGGCCGTGCACGTGCCCTACCAGGGCAACCCGCAGGTCGTGACCGACCTGATCGGCAACCAGATCCAGTTCGCGCTGATCCCGCCGGGCATCGCGCTGCCGCAGATCAAGGCCGGCAAGCTCAAGGCCATCGGCCTGACCAGCGGTCGCAGCCTGCTGGCCCCCGAGATTCCGCCGCTGGCCGATGCCGGCGTGAAGGACCTCAGCCTCGAAGTGTGGGTCGCACTGCTCGGCCCGGCCGCGCTGTCGAAGACCGCGCAGGAGCGCATCACGAAGGAACTGGCGGTGATCATGAAAGCGCCGGAGGTGCGCCAGAAGCTTTTCGACCAAGGCTGGCAGGCGGTCGGCACCTCGCCTGAAGGCATGCAGCTGCGCGTGAAGGAAGAGGCAGCCATCATGAGCCGCATCATTTCGTCGCAAGGGATCAAGCTGCAATGACCGCCACGCCGATGCAGGAGCCGGCGCGCCGACTGCCGGTGTACGGCGACTACGACGTCGTGGTGGTCGGCGGCGGGCCGGCCGGCCTGGCCGCCGCGGTGAGCGCGTCGCGCCACGGCGCGCGCACGCTGCTGGTCGAACGCTATGGCTTTCTCGGCGGCATGGGCACGGCCGGCGGCGTGACCAACTTCGCCGGCCTGTACGCCAGGCGCGGCGGCGAGATGACGCAGGTGGTGCACGGCGTGGCCGACGACCTGCTTGCGCGCATGCAGGCCATGGGCGGCCTCAACACGCCGCAGGACGGCATGCAGGGCCGCATCCGTGTGCGCTCGTACGACACCTCGGTCTACAAGTGCGCGGCCGACCAGTGGCTGCTCGACGCCGGTGTCGAGCTGCTGTTCCACGCGTATGCCGCAGCCGTGCTGATGGACGGCGCGCGCATCGCGGCGCTGGTGGTCGAGACCAAGTCGGGCCGCCAGGCGATCCGTGCCAACGCCTTCGTCGACGGCAGCGGCGACGCCGACGTGGCCGCCTTCGCGGGCGTGCCCTTCGAGGTGGGCGACGGCCACGGCAGCGGCCTGTTCCCGACCACCATGTTCCGCATCGGTCAGGTCGACGCGCCGCGCGCGCTGGCCGCGGTGGGCGAGTTCAAGGCCATCAACGACCTGATGAACGCGGTGCGCGAGCGCAGCCCCGACGCCTACCGCTTCCCGCGCGACGGTGCCATCCTGCGGCCCAACATCGACCCGCGCGAATGGCGTGCCAACGTCACGCAGATCCGCAATGCCGAGGGCAAGGCCATGAACGGCGTCGACGCGCGCGAGCTGAGCGACGGCGAGCTCGAAGGACGCCGCCAGATCGCCGAGTACTTCCGCTTCCTGCGCGCCGAGGTGCCGGGCTTCGAGCAGTCGGCCATCGTCGAGATCGCGCCGCAGGTGGGCCTGCGCGAGACGCGCCGCATCGAGGGCGTCTACGCGCTGACCGGCGAGGACATCCTCTCGTCGGCGAAATTCGACGACGTGATCGGCCTGAACGGCTGGCCGATGGAGATGCATGCCGACGGCCGCATCCAGTGGGCCTTCCCGCGCGACGACGCCAACACCTACAACCACCTGCCGTGGCGCATGCTGGTGCCCAGGACGGTCGACAACCTGCTGGTGGCCGGCCGCTGCGCCGCCATGACGCACGAAGGCCAGTCGGCCGCACGCGCGAGCGGTGGGTGCTTCGTGATGGGGCAGGCCGCGGGCACGGCCGCGGCGACGCTGGGCGGCGCGCGCTTCGCGGACGTGGACGTGGACGCGTTGCAGAAGAAGTTGGTGGCGGACGGCGCCGACCTCGACCGCTGAACCCGTCGCGCGCGACGCGTCCGCGTCAGCGCGACGGCGCTGCCTTTGTTATCGTGCAAGGCCGCCCCTGCCTTCTTCGACCGCACGATGACCGAACCCGCCACCGCCGCCCGCCTCGTCGACGACCTCGTCGACCTCATGCAACTCGAAGCGCTGGGCGACGACCGCTTCCGCGCGCAGAGCGAAGACCTGGGCACGCCCGCGGTGTTCGGCGGCCAGGTGCTCGGCCAGTCGCTGATGGCGGCGAGCCGCACGGTCGATGCCGACCGGCCGGTGCATTCGATGCATGCCTACTTCCTGCTGCCCGGCGAGCATGCGCCCATCGACTACGCGGTCGACCGCGTGCGCGACGGCCGCAGCTTCACCACCCGCCACGTGGTGGCGCGCCAGGCCGACCGCATCATCTTCGAGATGTCGGCCTCGTTCCAGACGGTAGACCCGGGCGTCGAGCACCAGCTGCCGATGCCTGCCGTGACCGGCCCCGAGGGCGTGAAGAGCGACCTGCAGCGGCGCATCGACCTGGGCGACCGCCTGCCCGAGCGCGCGCGCATCAAGGGCGTGCAGCCGCACGGCATCGAGTTCCGCGCCGTCGAGCCTGACGACCTGCTGGCACCGGCGCGGCGCGAGGCCGAGCGTTCGATCTGGATGCGGACCATCGCGCCGCTGCCGGACGACCCGCTCATGCACCGCGCCCTGCTGGCCTACGCGTCCGACCACGGGCTGCTCGGTGCGGCCCTGCTGCCGCACGGCCTCGCCTACATGCAGCCCGGCGTGCGCATGGCGAGCCTCGACCACGCGATGTGGTTCCACCGCGATTTCCGTCTGGACGACTGGCTGCTCTACCGGCTCGATTCGCCCAGCGCCAGCGGCGCGCGGGGGCTTGCGCGCGGCAGCATCTACACCCGCGACGGACGCCTGGTCGCATCGACCGCGCAAGAAGGCATGGTGCGCGCCCGCTAGCGGCGCCGCACGCCGCGGCTACTGCGTGAGCGCGGCACGCATGCCGCCGAAGCGGCGCCGGTACTGGGCAGGCGTCAGGCTCACGCTGCGGCGAAAGAGCCGGCTGAAGAAGGCGGCGTCGTCGTAGCCCACCTCCTCGGCGATCGCCTCGATCGAGGCGTTGCCGGTCTCGAGCAGCTGCTTGGCCTCCTCGATGCGCAGGGTCTGCACATAGGCCATGGGTGCCATCCCTGTCGCCAGCTTGAAGCGGCGCTGGAACGAGCGTTCGGGCAGCCCGCTGTGGGCCGCCATCGCGGCCACCGGCGAGGGCTCGGCGTAGTGGTCGGCGATCCAGGTCTGGCAGCGGCCGATCACGGCGTCCTCGACCTGGCGAGTGCGTGCCACGCGCGCGAACGGTTGCTGGCCCACGGCGTGCCAATCGATCAGGTTGACCTTGGCGACCTGCAAGGCAGCCTCCACCCCGGCCAGGCGTGCGATCAGGTACAGGCCCAGGTCCATCCACGAGCTGCCGCCGCCCGCCATGACCAGGCGCTGGCCCTCGCCCGCGACCACCAGGGCGCGCCGCGGGCGGACCCGGGCACGCGGATGGCGCGCCTGCAGCATGTCGCAGAAGGCCCAGTGGGTGGTGGCGTCCTGGTCGTCGAGCAGGCCCGCTTCGCCCAGCAGCAGGGCGCCCGAACAGGCCGTGCCCAGCACGGCACCGCTGGCATGGCAGCGCAGCACCCAGGCCACCTCGGCGTCGAAGCGGCCGTCGATCGGCGCGGTCGGCGACAGCATGAGCTCCGGCACGCAGGCGATGGCCGGCAACGGGCAGTCGGCCAGGCTGCGGTGCGCATGGATCGGCACGCGGTTGCCCGCCACCACCGTGCCGGCCTGCACCGCCACGATCACCGGCTCGAACAGCGCCGCGCCGGGTTCGCCGCCGACCACCATCGCCCAGTCCCGGCCGGCGCTCAGGAACAGGTCGTACAGGCCCAGCACCACCGAGGCGGTCGTCTCGGGGGTCGCCAGGATGGCCACCAGCGGCAGCGTGCGTGGGGCGGCGGGGCCGACGGACGACGTGGACATGGCGGAATCGTCAGAGGTGTTGCGGGAATGGCTGCGGGTGTTCGGGCGACCCGACCCTACTCTTCAGATCTCTCTTCTTCAATCCTTCCGTAAGAGGTACACCATGCTTTTCACCGATGCACACGGGCTTGCGCTGAACACCGATCAGGCTGCGTCCGCCACCGCCTACGACCGGGCGCTGGCGCTCTTCAACAGCCTGACGCTCGACCCGCTGGCGGTGATGGTGCCGGCGCTCGAACAGGACCCGGACTTCATCGCGGGCCACCAGTTCGTCGCCGCGATGATGCTCAGCGCCGCCGATGGCCAGGCCCTGGCGCCGGCGCGTGCCAGCCTGGCTGCCGCGGCCGCGGCCGGGAGCCGCCGTTCGCCGACCGCGCGGGAGCGCTCGCTGCAGCAGGCGCTCGCGGCCTGGGCAGGCGGCGACATGCGCGGTGCGAGCCGTCTGCTGGACCGCCACAACGTCGACCATCCGCGCGACCTGCTGGCGCTGCAACTGGCGCACCTGGGCGACCTGGTGCTCGGTCAGACCGCCATGCTGCGCGACCGCATCGGCCGCGCGCTCGGTGCATGGAGCCCGCAGGACGCGTGCTACGGCTACCTGCTGGGCATGCATGCCTTCGGGCTGGAGGAATGCGGCGACTATGCGCGGGCCGAGGCGCTGGGGCTGCGCGCGGTCTCGCTCCATGCCGACGACGCCTGGGCGGTGCACGCGGTCGCGCACGTCTACGAGATGCAGGGCCGGGTGGCCGACGGGCTGCGCTGGCTCGGCCACGACACCGAGGCCTGGACGCACGACAACGCGCTGGGCGTGCACAACCACTGGCACCTGGCGCTGATGCACCTGTCGAACGACGACCCGTCCGCCGCGCTGGCGCTGTACGACCGCGCCGTGACGCCGCAGGCGGCCTCGATGGCCATGGACCTGGTCGACGCGAGCGCCCTGCTGTGGCGGTTGATGCTGCGCGGCGTCGATGTGGGCGCCCGCTGGTCGACGCTCGCCGCGCGCTGGCAGGCCCAGGCCGGTTGGGGTTCGCTGGCGTTCAACGATCTGCACGCCATGCTGGCCTTCGTCGGCGCGGGAGATGCAGCGCGCATCGCGCACGGCGCCGACCGGATCGCCGCTGCGGCCGCTCAGCCGGGCGCAACGCCGGTGTGGGGCGGTCTCGCCGCACCCGTGTGCGAAGCGTTGATCGCCTTCGGCCAGGGCCGATACGCCCGCAGCGCGGCGCTGCTCCTGCCGGTCCTCGCCGACACCCTGCCGATGGGGGGCAGCCATGCCCAGCGCAGCGTGCTCTTCCTCACTTGCGCAGAAGCGGCGCGCCGGTCCGGCGACACGGTGCTGGCCCGCGCGCTCGATGGCGAGGCAGTGGCACGCCGGGTCGAGCCGGGGGCGGCGCACCGGCCGGTCGTCCACGGCGCCGGGCGCGAATTGGCCCTGGGCTGAGCGGCCGGCTTGGCGGTCGGCACCGACAAGCCACCGGCCACGCGAGTGGCGAAGGCGAGGCATGATGCGCCCACGAACACGATCCCAGGACTTCATGAGCTCGCCCCTTTCCCCATTGCTCTTCTCTCCGCTGCAGGTCGGCGCCCTGACGCTGCCCAACCGCATCGTGATCGCCCCGATGTGCCAGTACTCCGCCGAGGACGGCCGCATGACCGACTGGCACCTGATCCACCTGGGCCAGCTCGCGCTGTCCGGTGCCGGCCTGCTGATCATCGAGGCCACGGCGGTCGAGGCCATCGGCCGCATCACGCCGCGGGACGTGGGGCTGTACGACGACGCGACCGAGGCCGCCATGGCGCGCGTGCTGAAGGCGATGCGCCAGCACTCGCGCATGCCCCTCGCGATCCAGCTCGGTCACGCCGGGCGCAAGGCGTCGAGCCACATCCCGTGGGAAGGCGGCCAGGCGCTCGGGCCGGGCGAGGGCGCGTGGCAGACGGTGTCGGCGTCGGCCCTGCCGCATGCGGCGGGCGAGCCGGCCCCGCTGGCGCTCGACGCTGCCGGCCTGGCGCGCGTGAAGGCGGCTTTCGTGCAGGCCGCGAAGCGCGCGCAGGCGCTGGGCATCGACGCCATCGAGCTGCATGGCGCGCATGGCTACCTGCTGCATCAGTTCCTGTCGCCGTTGTCGAACCAGCGCACCGACGACTACGGCGGTTCGCTCGAGAACCGCATGCGCTTCCCGCTCGAGGTGGCCGAGGCGGTGCGCGCCGCGGTGCCGGCGTCGATGCCGGTGGGCGTGCGCCTCTCGGCCACCGACTGGGTCGAGGGCGGCTGGGATGTCGACGGCAGCATCGCGTTCTCGAAGGCACTCGCGGCGCGGGGCTGCGACTTCGTGCACGTGTCGTCGGGCGGGGTATCGCCGCAGCAGAAGATCCCGCTGTCGCCGGGCTACCAGGTGCCACTGGCCGAGCGCATCAAGGCGGAGGTCGAGGTGCCGGTCTTCGCGGTCGGCCTCATCACGGAGCCGAAGCAGGCTGAGGCCGTGATCGCCGCAGGCCAGGCCGATGCGGTGGCCATCGCGCGCGCCGCGCTGTTCGAGCCGCACTGGCCGTGGCGCGCCGCCGCCGAGCTGGGCGCGCAGGTCGAGGCGCCGCCGCAGTACTGGCGCTCGCAGCCTCGCGAGCTCAAGGCCCTCTTCGGCGACACGCGCATCGGCGCACGCTGATCCCCTTCACGCACTCGGGAGACGACCATGACCAGCTTCAAGAAGTACCGCGTCGGCGCCAAGGTGGGCCTGGCCGACATCGACCCGGGCGACCGCCATCTGCTCAAGGGCAGCGACAGCGAGCAGCGCGCACAACTCGACGAACTCGCGCAGGAACTCGACGAGCTGCAGAACCTCCTGCACGCCGAGGGCAGACGCAAGCTGCTGCTGGTGTTGCAGGGCATGGACACCAGCGGCAAGGACGGCACGGTCCGCTGGGTGTTCTCGCGCACCTCGCCGCTGGGCGTGCGCGTGGCGGCCTTCAAGGCGCCGTCGATCGAGGAGCTGGCCCACGACTTCCTGTGGCGTTGCCACGCGGTGGTGCCGCGCAGCGGCGAGATCGCGGTGTGGAACCGCAGCCACTACGAAGACGTGCTGGTGCCGGTGGTCGAAGGCTGGATCGACAAGGCCCAGACGCAGCGCCGCTACGCGCACATCAACGACTTCGAGCGCCTGCTGACCGAGACCGGCACGGTGGTGCTCAAGTGCATGCTGCACATCGGCGCCGACGAGCAGCGCGAGCGCTTGCAGGCGCGCATCGACGAACCGGCGAAGAACTGGAAGTTCGCCATGGGCGACCTCGACGTGCGCAAGAAGTGGGACGTGTACCAGCGCACCTACGCGCGCTTGCTGGATGCCACGTCGACCAAGGCCGCGCCGTGGTACGTGGTGCCTGCGAACAGCAAGACGCATCGCAACCTCATGATCGCGCAGCTGCTGGTGAAGACGCTCAAGGACATGAAGCTCAGCGTGCCGCCGGCCGACCCGGCGTTGCGCGGGTTGATCGTTCCCTGACCATCGTCTGACGCGCTTCGAGCGCGTGCGATACAGACTGCCAGATCAAACGGCAGCGCGTGCGCAATCAGGGTAAACGTGACTGGATCACACGGGTAAGCGCGGGCGTCGCGCCTTGATCCCGGTCATCGAAGCCAGAATGAATCTTCAAAGAAGGTCCGCCGCGGATGTGCCGAGGCGCGGGCGCTACAACAACACGAAGGTTCGGCACGATGCGTTCACGCGAGTCGGTTTTTGGCATCTCTCTTTGGGGGTGGATGCTGGGGTTGGGGGTGATGGTTGGTATGGGTCTGGCGCATGCGCAGGCCGCGGCCACCGACACCATCCTGGTCGAGAAGGGCCGCCTGCTGGCGGTCGCCGCCGATTGCGCGGCCTGCCACACGACGCCCAAGGGTGGCGCGCCTTTCGCGGGCGGCTACCGCATCGAGTCGCCGCTCGGCGCCATCGTCGCGTCGAACATCACGCCCTCCAGGTCCGCAGGCATCGGCGACTACACGCTCGATGAGTTCAGCCGCTCGCTGCGGCAAGGCGTGCGCAAGGACGGCGCACACCTCTACCCCGCGATGCCGTACACCGCGTACACGCAGCTCAGCGACGACGACACCGCCGCGCTCTACGCGTACTTCATGCACGGGGTCGCACCGGTCGACAAGCCGGCACCGCAGACCGAGTTGCCCTTCCCGTTCAACCTGCGCATCTCGATGGCGGTGTGGAACGCGCTCTTCCTGAAGGACGAGCGCTTCGTGCCCGACGCCTCGAAGACGGCCGAGTGGAACCGCGGCGCCTACCTGGCCGGCGCGCTCGCGCATTGCAGCGCCTGCCACACGCCGCGCAATGCGCTGATGGCCGAGCAGGGCGACAAGGCCTTCCTGTCGGGCGGCTCGCTGGGTGCGTGGTACGCGCCGAACATCACGTCCGATGCCAACAGCGGCATCGGTGGATGGAGCGAGGCCGAGCTGGTGCAGTACCTGCGCACCGGCCGCGTGGCCGGCAAGGCGCAGGCGGCCGGCCCGATGGCCGAGGCCATCGAGCACAGCCTGCAGCACCTGCCCGACGCCGACCTGAAGGCCATCGCCGTGTACTTGAAGCAGGTGCCCGGCGTGGCCAGCGCCGAAGCCAAGCCGCGCTTCGCCTATGGCGAGGCCTCGACCACCGAGATCGACCAGCGCGGCCTCAAGGATGGCGTCGACCCCGGCTGGCGCGTGTTCAGCGGCAGCTGCGCCCATTGCCATCAGGAAGGCGGCGCCGGCACCCAGAACGGCGCCTACCCCTCGCTGTTCCACAACACCGCCACCGGTGCCGACCGGCCCGACAACCTGGTCGCGACCATCCTGCATGGCGTGGACCGCACCGTCGACGGCAAGGCGCACTTCATGCCCGCCTTCGGCGACGCAGCCTCGTTCACCGACCGCCTGAGCGACCAGGAGATCGCCGACGTCAGCAACTATGTGCTCGGCCACTACGGCAACCCGGCCGTGAAGGTGAGCGCCGGCGACGTGCAGACACTGCGCGCCGGTGGCAAGCCGCCCCTCATCGCACAGCTGCGGCCGTTGATCGTGCCGGGCATCGTGGTGCTCGTGGTCCTGCTCGTTCTCATCGTGGCCCTGCGTTCGCGCGCCAGGCGCCGCCCCCAATGGAGCTGACTCCCATGTCGAACCCGATCCCCGACCGCACCGAACACATCGTGGGCATGCCCGTCTCGCGCCGCGCCCTCGTGGCCGGTGCGGCCGTGCTGGGTGCCGCCATCGCCGTCGGCAGTGTGTCGGTGCTGGGCACCACCAACGCCTTCGCCGCGGCGACGGCGTCGAACGACTTCCTGCGCCTGTCCGAATTCCTCACCGGCGGCAAGCCGCTCGAGGCCGGGCTCGCCACGCGCTACCAGGCGTCGCTGGCGCGACTCGATCCGAAGTTCGCTGCCGCGGCGGCCGAGCTGCAGCGCTACGTGAGCGATGCCAAGGCGTCGCACATCGACGAGCTGCTGGCCCGCCCCGACCTGAGCGAGCCGCTGCGCAAGACCATCACGCAGATCGTGTCGGCCTGGTACCTCGGCATCGTCAACAACGACACCGAGGTCGAGCTGATCAGCTATGCGGACGCGCTGATGTACCGGCCCACGGCCGATGTGCTGGTCGTCCCCAGCTACGGCGGCGGCCCCGATTCGTGGGGCGAGAAACCGGCCAACCTGTCGACCACGCCGAACAAAGAGATGACACGATGAGCGCCAAGGAATTCGATGCAGACCTGATCGTGATCGGGTCGGGCGTGATGGGTGGCGTGATCGCCAGCCGGCTGGCCAAGGCCGGCAAGTCGGTGATCATCCTGGAAGCCGGCCCGCGGGTGAAGCGCGCCGACATCGTCGAGACGTATCGCAACTCGCCGGTCAAGCTGTCGCTGGCGAACATGAAGGCGCAGGGGTCCGGTTCGCCGTTCCCCAACCCGCCGCACATCCCGTCGACCTACGGCAACTACCTGCAGCAGACCGGCCCGGTGTCGTACCCGACCAAGTACCTGCGGGTGGTGGGCGGCACGACCTGGCACTTCGGCTCGGCGCTGTGGCGCATGATCCCGAACGACTTCAAGCTGAAGACGCTGTACGGCCGCGGCCGCGACTGGCCGCTCAGCTACGAGGAGCTGGAGCCCTACTACTGCGAGGCCGAAGCCGAGCTGGGCGTGTCGGGTGTCGACGGCCAGGACGAGAGCGGCCATGGCGGCCCCGCCTGGCCACCGCGCTCCAAGCCCTTCCCGATGAAGGGCCTGAACGAGCCGTACTTCATGACGCGCGCCGCCGAGATGCTCGCGCCCGGCGGCTACAACCCGGTGATCGAACCGCACGGCCGCGCGACGCGCCCCTACGGCAACCGCCCGGTCTGCGCCGGCAACAACAACTGCAACCCGGTGTGCCCGATCGGCGCCAAGTACGACGGCTCGATGCACATCGACGAGGCCGAACGCGCCGGCGCCAGGCTGTACGACAACGCGGTGGTCTACAAGATCGAGGCCGGCGACGACGGCAAGATCACGGCGGTGCGCTACAAGAAGCCCGACGGCACCTCGCACCGCCTGACGGCGCGGCACTTCGTGCTGGCCGCGTATGCCATCGAAGGGCCGAAGCTGCTGCTGATGTCGACCTCGGAGAAGTACCCGAACGGCATCGCCAACTCGTCGGACCAGGTCGGCCGCAACCTGATGGGCCACACCGGCATCAGCATGAACATCATGATGAACGAGGACGTCTGGCCGGGCCAGGGCCCGACCGAGCTGCTGGTGTACCTGAACTACCGCGACGGCGAATTCCGCAAGGACATCCCGAGCTACAAGACCAAGTTCCGCAACACCGTGCCGAGTTCGCAGATCGCCTCGTCGCTGCTGGCCAAGGGCGTGCTGGGCAGCAAGCTCGATGCCGAGATACGTCGCCAATCGGCGCGTTCGCTCAACGTGGCCGTCGACTTCGAGACCGAAGCGCAGCCGCAGAACCGCGTCGTGCCGAGCAAGACCAAGACCGACGGGATCGGCCTGCCGGTGCCCGAGATCTACTACAGCGTGAACGACTACTGGAACGCCGGCCGCGACTTCGCGCTGAAGGACCTGGCACGCATGGCGCAGCTGCTGAACGCCGACGTGCTGAACGTCGACACCAAGCACCAGGACCGCCAGCACATCATGGGCACCACCATCATGGGGGACGATCCGAAGAACTCGGTGGTCGACCGCGACTGCCGCACGCACGACCATCCCAACCTGTTCATCGCCGGCACCGGCGTCATGCCCTCGGCCTCGTGCATGAACCCCACGCTCACCGGTGCGGCGCTCAGCGTGCGCATTGCCGAGCAGCTGATCAAGGAGATCTGAGAGGCGGGCGCGCGCGTTCGCGGGCACGTCGCCGTTCGATCGTTTCGAACAGACCCATGCCGGCCAGCATCGCGGCCACGAAGACCAGCGCCGGCGCCAGGCCCATGCCGAGCGCGACCAGGGCGGGGCCGGGGCAGAACCCGGCGATGCCCCAGCCGATGCCGAAGAGCAGGCTGCCGCCGACCAGGCGCCGATCGATCCGGCGCACTGTCGGCAGGCGCATCGATGCGCCGAGCAGCGACTGCGAGCGCCGGCGGGCCAACGCGAAGGCCGGCAGCCCGACGGCGATCGCGCCGCCCATCACGAGGGCCAGCGACGGGTCCCACGCGCCGGCGAGGTCGAGGAAGCCCAGCACCTTGGCCGGGTCGGCCATGCCGGACAGGAGCAGGCCGAGGCCGAACACCAGGCCGGCCAGAAGAGACGTCAGGATCTGCATGGGGAGGCGCCTTTCAGAGTCCGATGACATGGCGCACCACGAACACCGTCGCAAAGCCCGCCGCCATGAAGGCCAGCGTCGCTGCCAGCGAGCGCGGCGACAGGCGCGACAGCCCGCAGACGCCGTGTCCGCTGGTACAGCCCGCACCGTAGCGCGTGCCCACGCCGACCAGCAGCCCCGCGAGCACCAGCGCGCCGGTACCCGCATCGATGCGCGGCACGGGCAGCGTGCCGAACAGCTGGTAGGCCAGCGGCGCGGCGATCAGGCCCGCGACGAACGCGACGCGCCATCCGATGTCGCCGCGGGTCGGATTCAGCAGCCCGCCCAGCACGCCGCTGATGCCCGCGATGCGGCCATTGAGCAGCACGAACATCGCGGCCGCGAGGCCGATGAGTGCGCCGCCGGCCAATGCGGACCACGGCGTGAAGTGCTGCCAGTCGATCGTCATGGTCATTCCTTCGGACAGTAGAGGCGGTAGAGCAGCGCGAGGATCTGCAGCACGGCGGGGTCGACCACGCTGTAGAAGATGTTCTTGCCTTCGCGGCGCGTCTGCACCACGCCTTCGTTGCGCAGCACGCCCAGTTGCTGCGACAGCGTGGGCTGGTGGATGTCGAGCGCCTGTTCCAGGTCGCTGACGCACATCTCGCCTTGCGAGAGCTGGCACAGCAGCAGCAGGCGCTCGGGGTTGGCCAGCAGCTTGAGCACGCCGACGGCCTGGCCGGCGGCGCCGCGCAGGGCTTCGGGATCGATGACGGGGGCGCGAGGCATGGATGTTCAGTCTGTCTTTTGATAGTATATCGATAAATATAATGTAGATCGATCGATCCAGACCGTCACGAGGGCACCGCATGACCGCACGTACTGCCACCGAAGGCTTCTTCGACCCGCGTACCGGCACCATCTCCTATGTGGTGTGGGACACGGCGAGCCGCCACGCCGCGGTGATCGACCCGGTGCTGGGCTTCGACGTGAAGTCGGGCCACACCGACACCAAGGCGGCCGACGAATTGCTCGCCTTCGTCGCACGCGAAGGCCTGCAGGTCGACTGGATCCTCGAGACCCACGCGCATGCCGACCACCTGTCGGCCGCACGACATGTGCAGGCGAAGGTCGGTGGCCGCATCGGCATCGGCGCGAACATCCGCACGGTGCAGTCCACCTTCGGCAAGCTCTTCCATCTCGAAGCGGGCTTCGTGCCCGACGGCAGCCAGTTCGACCATCTGTTCGAGGACGGCGAGACCTTCCGCATCGGCGATGTCGAGGTCGTGGCCCTCTGGGTGCCGGGCCACACGCCGGCCGACATGGCGTATCGCGTCGACGGCTCGGTGTTCGTGGGCGACACGCTCTTCATGCCCGACGTGGGCAGCGCCCGCGCCGACTTCCCCGGCGGCGATGCGCGGCAGCTGTATGTATCGATGCGGCGCCTGCTCGCGCTGCCACCCGAGACCACGCTCTATGTGTGCCACGACTACCCGCCGGCCACGCGCGCGCCGGCCTGGCAGACCACGGTCGCCGAACAGCGCGCGGCCAACATCCATGTGCGCGACGGCATCGATGAAGAAGCGTTTGTGGCCATGCGCACCGCGCGCGACGCGACGCTCGAGGTGCCGTCGCTCATCCTGCCGTCAATCCAGGTGAACATCCGTGCCGGCCACTTCCCGCCGGCCGACGACAACGGCGTGGCCTACCTGCGCATTCCGCTGAACGCGCTGCCCTTGCACAGCACGCCCGGCGGGGCGGAAGCTCAGACGCCGAGGTAGCGCGTCCAGAGCCCGCGGTCGGCGTCGAGCGCAGCAGAGTCGCCCGCCCACACGACGCGACCGCGTTCGAGGATGAGGTGGCGGTCGGCCAGCGGCAGCAGGCGCTGCACGTACTTGTCGACCACCAGGATCGCTTCGCCCTCGGCCTTGAGCGTGGCCAGGCAGCGCCAGATCTCCTCGCGGATGACCGGCGCCAGGCCTTCGGTCGCTTCGTCGAGGATCAGCAGCTTGGGGTGCGTCGACAGCGCGCGTGCGATGGCCAGCATCTGCTGCTCGCCGCCCGAGAGCTGGTTACCGGCGTTGGCCTTGCGTTCGCCCAGGCGCGGGAACAGGCCGTACAGCGCATCGACCGTCCAGCGTGGCGCCTGCTTCGTCGCGCCGGCACGGGGCCGCGCGAAGGCGCGCAGGTGCTCGTCGACGCTCAGGTTCGGGAACACATGCCGGCCTTCGGGCACGATGGCCACGCCGCGGCGGCCGATGGCGTCGGGCCGCGTGCCGCCGATGTCGGCGCCCTCGAAGCGCACGCTGCCGCGCAGTGGCTTGAGCGTGCCGGTCAGCACCTTCAGCAGCGTGCTCTTGCCCATGCCGTTGCGCCCGAGCAGCGCCATCACCTCGCCGGGCTTCACGTCGATGTCGATGCCGAACAGCACCTGGCTCGCGCCGTAGCCGGCCTCGATGCCGGTTGCTTCGAGCAGCTTGCTCATGAATGTCCCTCTGCTTCGGTGCCCAGGTACACGGCCTGCACGTCCGGGTGGCCGCGCACCTCGTCGGCGGTGCCGGTCATCAGCACCTTGCCCTGCACCAGCACCGTCAGGCGCGTGGCGAGGCGGAACACCGCGTCCATGTCGTGTTCGATCAGCAGGATGGCCATCTCGCTGCGCAGCGACTCGATCAGCGCCACCATGCGCGCCGATTCGTCCGGCCCCATGCCCGCCATCGGCTCGTCGAGCAGCAGCAGCTTGGGTCGTGCGGCCAGTGCCAGCGCCACGTCGAGCGCGCGCTGCGCACCGTGCGGCAGCGTGCCTGCGATGCGATGGCGTTCGCTCGCGAGGCCCACGCGCTCGGCCAGGGCTTCGGCTTTGGCGACGAGTTCGGCCTCGTTCGCACGCGGCGCCATGAAGCGCAGGCTGCTGCCCGCGTGCGCCTGCACTGCGAGCATCAGGTTGTCGTGCACCGTCTCCTTCGCGAACACGCGCGTCACCTGGAAGCAGCGCGACAGGCCGGCGCCCACGCGCTGATGGTCTTTCAGCGGCGTGATGTCGTGCTCGCCGAGCCAGATGCGGCCGGCGTCGGCCTTCAGCAGGCCGGAGATGAGGTTGACCAGCGTCGTCTTGCCGGCGCCGTTGGGGCCGATGAGCGCATGGATCTCGCCCGCGTCGACCGTCAGGTTCACATGGTCGGTCGCCAGCAGGCCGCCGAAGCGCTTGACCAGGCCTTCGATGCGGAACAGGCTCATGCTGTCACCGCTTTCTTCTTCCTGGACAGCGCAGCGAGACCCTTCGGCGCCCACAGCGCGACCGCGATCAGCAGCAGCCCCAGCGGCAGGTGCCAGTACTCGCTGTACTGCTTGAGCACCTCTTCGAGCAGCAGCCATACGGCGGCACCCACCGGCCCGCCCCAGCTGCGGCCCAGGCCGCCGATGACGACCATCACCACCAGCGTGGCTGACTGCGTCCAGTGCATCGCACCCGGGCTGATGAAGCCGTTGCCGCCGGCCAGCAGTGCGCCCGCAAGTCCGGCCACCGCGCCGGCGATGGCGAAGGCCACCAGCTGGATGCGGAACACCGGGTAGCCCAGCGCACGCATGCGCGTCTCGTTGTCGCGGATGCCCATCAACGCATGGCCGAAGCGCGAGCGCGTGGCGCGGTGCATCCACCCCAGCGCGAGCGCCACCAGCACCAGCACCACCCAGTAGAAGGTCGATTCGTTGGCGAGGTCGATGCCCAGGCCCAGCGTGGGCCGCGCCGGCAGCGTGTAGCCGTCGTCGCCGCCATAGGTGCGCAGCGACACGGCGATGAAATACAGCATCTGCGCGAAGGCCAGCGTGGTCATGATGAAGTACACGCCGCGGGTGCGCAGGGCCACCGTGCCGATCAACGCGGCGACGAGGCCGGCGACCAGGGTGGCCATCAGCCACAGGATCCAGGCCGACATCACGCCGGCATCGGCGAAGGCCACCACCGTGTACGCGCCCACGCCGATGAATCCCGCGTGCCCGAGCGCCACCATGCCGCCGAAGCCGAGGATGAAGTTCAGGCTCGCCGCGGCCAGCGCCATGATCAGCACGCGCCGCACGAAGCCGATGTAGAACTCCATGCCGAAGAGCGGCGCGACCAGCGGGAAGGCGGCGAGCGCGACCAGAAGCATCAGCGGGAAAATGAAACGGGCTTTCATGCGCGGGCCGAGAAGAGGCCCGAGGGCCGGAAGATGAGGACCACCACCATCAGCGCGTACATCGCGACTTCGGCGAAGAGCGGGCCGAGGTCGGCCGCGGTGGCCGGTGGCAGCGTGGCGCGCAGCAGCATCGGCAGGAAGGCGCGGCCGATGGTGTCGACCAGGCCGACCAGCAGCGCGGCCACGAAGGCACCGCGCACCGAGCCGATGCCGCCGATGACCAGCACCACCAGCGCGGGGATCAGGATCTGCTCGCCCATGCCGACCTGCACCGCGACGATCGGCCCCATCAGCGCGCCGGCCAGCGCCGCGAGCGCCGCACCCAGCAGGAACACGCCGTTGAAGATGCGACCCACGTGCACGCCCATCAGCTCGGCCATCGGCCGGTCGGATGCACCGGCGCGCACCCGCATGCCGACGCGCGTGTGGTTCACGAGCAGGTAGAGCGCCAGCGCGACCCCCACGCCGGCTCCGAGGATGACCAGGCGGTAGGCGGGGTAGGGCAGGCCGTCGATGATCTCGATCGGGCCGCTCAGCGCGGCGGGCGTCGGCGCCATCACCGGCGACGGCCCCCAGATCATCTTGACGATGTCGTCGGCCACCAGGATCACGCCGAAGGTCGCCAGCACCTGCGCGAGGTGATCGCGCTTGTACAGCTGGCGCATCAGCAGCACTTCGAGAAGCGCCGCGACGAACACGGTGACGATCACCGCCAGCGCGATGGCCGCGACGAACGACCCGCTCTGCTGGTGCGCCTGCGCCGCGACGTACGCGCCCGACATGAACAGCGAGCCATGCGCCAGGTTCAGCACGTCCATGATGCCGAAGACCAGCGTCAGGCCCGCGGCCAGCAGGAACAGCATCAGCCCGAAGCCGAGGCCGTTGAGCAGTTGCTCAAGAAAAAGAATACCGGTCATGAATCCTGACGGCCGTTGAACGATTCGGGTTGTTCGTGGAACACCGCGGAACCGGCTTTGCCGGGCCGCTGGTGTTGCCCCCGGAAGGGGGAAGGCGAAGCGACACGAAGTGCGCGAAGCCCCGGGGGAGAGCCTATTTCAGCGGGCAGTTGGCGGCGTAGGTGTCGCCGTAGTTGGTCAACAAGGTGCTCACCGTCTTGTTCGTGATCTTCCCTTGCGCGTCCTTGCCGATCACGCGCAGGTAGAAGTTCTCGATGGGGAAATGGTTGTTCGCGTACTTGAAGCTGCCGCGCGTCGACGCGTAGTTGGCCTTCTTCAGGGCGGCGATCACGGCTTCGCGGTTCTGTGCGTTGCCGCCGGCCTGCTTCACGGCGGCGTCCATCGCCAGGATCACGTCGTAGGCCTGGGCGGCGTACACCGACGGGTAGCGGCCGTTGTATTCCTTCTTGAAGGCGTCGACGAAGGCCTTGTTGGCGGCGTTGTCCAGGTCATGCGCCCAATGCGAGGTGTTGAACAGGCCCAGCATCGGCTCGCCCACGGCGCCGATCACGTCTTCGTCGGCCGAGAAGCCGCTGGTGACCAGCGTGATGTCTTTCGACAGGCCCGCGCCCACGAACTGCTTGATGAAGTTGATGCCCATCGCGCCGGGCAGGAAGAAGTAGATCGAGTCGGGCTTGGCCGCGCGGATCTGCGCGAGCTCGGCGGCGTAGTCGATCTGGCCGAGCTTGGTGTACAGCTCGTCGGCCACCTGGCCCTTGAACTGGCGCTTGGCACCGCCCAGCGCGTCTTTGCCCGCCGGGTAGTTGGGGGCGATCATCACCATCTTCTTGAAGCCGCGGTCTTGTGCGAACTTGCCGGCGGCCTCGTGGAACTGGTCGTTCTGGTAGGCCGTGCCGAAGAAGTAGGCGTTGCACTGCGCACCGGCAAACTGGCTGGGGCCGGCGTTGGACGACAGGTACGGCACCTTGGCGGCGAACAGTGTGGGGCCGACGGCGATGGCGATGTTCGAGCCGATCGGGCCCGAGAACAGATCGATCTTGTCGCGCTGGATCATGCGGTCGACCAGCTGCTTGGCCTGGTCGGGGCTGCCGGCCATGTCGGCCTGGACGAACTCCACCGGCTGGCCGCCGAGCTTGCCGCCCAGCTGCTTGATGCCGAGCGCGAAGCCGTCACGGGCCTCTGCGCCCAGGGCGGCGAAGGGGCCGGAAATGTCGAGCGCCAGACCCACCTTCACGGGGGCGGCCAGTGCTGCACCGGCCACGCCGAAGGCGGACGCGAGCATCAGGGAGCGCAGCGTGCGGGACAGGACGGTCGCGACGGGCGGCTGGGTGGACTTCGAGCGCATGGAGGACTCCGGTTAGGTCAGGTTGGCACCACTTCGATGCATGTGGCCCCGGCATTGTGCGGGCCACTTCATTCACAAGTAAATACTTTATGTCTGAAGCATCTGGTGTCAATCGGGCTTGCACGAACAGTGCCAACCCGAATACCTGCTAGGGCGCCGAGCCGCGCCGTGGGCGCGATCGGCGCCGGCGCGCAGCGCGCGACCGACGCCTCGCCCGTCCGGTCAGCTGCTCTGGCAGCTGAAGCTGTCGGCCGAATTCAGGTCGCCGCTGCCCTTGTACTTCGGGAAGGTCGGGTACTTGCACAGGGGGCGCGTCTGCACGGTGGCCTGGGTCGTCGGGTCGAGCTTCTTGGCCACGATGCTCTGCGCCGAAGGCTTGGCGCCGCCTTCTCGCCATTTCGACACGGCGTCCACCAGGTCGACGGTGTCCGGGCCGACCCCGCCGGCGCAATGCTGAACGCCCGGCTGGAGGAAGAACTCCATCGAGGCATCCCGCGTGGACGCGCCACCGACGGTCGTCGCGACATCGTTGAAGTACTTGATCGACCCCTTGTAGCTGATGGCCCAGTCATGCGTGCCGTGGACGAGGATCATCTTGCCGCCCTGGCCGAAGAAGGAACGAAGGTCGGGCGTCGCGTCGAGCGTGGTGGCGGCCAGCCGCAACCCCGACGTGTAGATCTCGGGGTCGAAGGTCAGGACGTTGAAAGCCGGATCGCCGGTGACCCAGTACTTCACCAGGCCGCTGCCGAACTGGAACTGGAGGCCGGTGCCGCCGACCGCGGAGCCGGTGACCCACAGCGGCCAGCCCAGGTCTTCGCCGCCCGGTCCCCAGCCGGGGTAGACGCTGGTCCCGTCCGCGCGCTTGAGCTCCGAATAGATCGTGTTGGCCGTCGTGATCTGCGCGTCGGTCAGGCAGGTGTCCGCGTCGCCCGAGGCGCATCGCAGCACCGCCGGGTTGAAGGTGCAGGCGGCCTGGTTGCTCACGATGCCATCGGCCGCACCATCCAGTGCGTCGCACTGCGCGGTGACGGTCTTGCCGATGAGCGTGGCCTTCGCGTCATTGATCTGTCCGCCCGGCGCGGCGAGCGCCTTTCCGTTTGCCACGAAGGCCTGGAACAGCTCGGTGAACGAATACGCCGGCGCGCGCACGACGATGCCGTCGAAGTCGTTCGGAAAGCGGGTGGCTTGAATTAGCGCTTCGCGGCCCCCGTTGGAGCAACCTTCGAAGTAGCTGAACTGTGCGTCGGTGCCATAGCGCTGGCGAACGATCTCGTTGCTGACCTCCTTCACCGAGTGGATCGAGAGGTAGCCGAAGTCGGCTTGTGCGGTGGAGTTGTTCAGGAAGACCGACGCGTCGAGGCCATTGCCTTGTCGCCCGCCGTCTGAGGCCACGAGGACGTAGCCGCCCGTCGAGCCACTCGGAGAGCTGGGAACGATGTTGATGCTGCCGTCCCAGCCGCCGCCGCCTGCATACAGCAGCTTGTTGTTCCAGACGGTGGGCAGGTGCAGCTCGAAGTTCAACGTGCTGTGCAGCGTGCCCGTCACCTTGCAGTACTCCGCGGACGCTGCGCTGGCTGCGATCAGGCTGGCGTCGTTGATCGACGCGCCGCCCAGCGACGTGCCCGCGAACGCCTTGCACTTGTCGCCCGCCGATGCGACCGGCGCTGCAGGCGGTGGCGCAGATCCCGATGAATCGCTTCCGCCACCGCCGCCACAAGCCACCAGCAAGAACGGAATGCTCAGCAGGGCCGCACGGGCCCGCGAGAGAGGGTTTCTCATGATTTGTCTCCTGTTTGTACAGCCGCCTAATCAGGCCGCCGCGAGCGGTGCCTGCGAAATGGATGCTAGGCACCGAGGCGGCAAAAGAAAGTCCTTCAAATGACAAACCACGTGCAGACCATCGAGATGTTGCGAGCGGCTGCCTGGGCCCAGGGTCTCTCCGACGAGGAGTTCGGGCGGGTCCGGTCGGAGACGGTGGACCGCTTCTATTCGGCGGGCGAGGTGGTCTGCCGCAAGTCCAGCCTGGCCACGCACTGGATCGGCGTGGTCGAAGGCATGCTCAAGGTGGACATCCTGTCCGCCGACGGTCGCAGCACCACGTTGAGCGGCACCTCCGTGGGCGGATGGCTGGGCGAGGGCTCGGTGCTCAAGCGCGAGCAGCGACCCTACGAAGTGGCTGCGTTGCGCGACAGCCGGGTCGCACTGGTGCCAAGCCACACCTTCCACTATCTGCTGGAGAGCAACCTGGCGTTCTGCCATTTCATGATCAAGCAGCTCAACGCGCGGGTGGGTCAGTTCATCGCGCTGGCCGAGAGCTACCGGATGCACGACCTGAGCTCCAGGGTGGCGCACTGCCTGGCCGAACTGTTCAATCCGCAGCTGAACCCCCATACCGATCCGATCCTCCAGATTTCGCAGGAGGAGATCGGTCGACTGGCAGGGATCTCACGTCAGCATGCGCACCGCGCCTTGCACGAGCTCGAGGACGCCGGGCTGGTCTGCATTGCCTACGGCAGCATCGGTGTCGTCGACATCGACGGCCTGCGGGCCTATGCGCGCGAACACAGTGAATGAGTGCCAAGGCACGTGCCGTCAGCCCCGGCGCCACCGCCCGCCGAACATCACGACGGCCAGCGCCATCACCACGCACGCACTGCCCGCCCATTGCCAGGCCGACACCGTTTCGCCCAGCGCGAGCATGCCCGCCGCCAGCCCGATCACCGGCACGCCGAGGCTGAAAGGCGCCACGCGATTGGCTGCATGGCGCTTGAGCAGCCAGGTCCACATCGCATACGCCGCGACGGTCGCGAACCAGCCGAGGTAGGCCACGCCGGCCCACGCGCCGAGGCTGGCGTGCGTCCATTGCCAGCGCGTGGCGGCGGGCTCGAAGCACCACGCCATCACCGCGAAGGGGACGATGGGCACCAGCGACATCCACACCACGAAGCCCAGCGGGTCGTAGCCCGGCTGCGACTGCTGCGCGCGCCGCACGATGATGTTCGACACCGCCCACATCGACGCGGCGCCCAGGTTCAGCAGCAGGCTCAGCAGCGTGATGCCCCCGCTGCCACCGCCGAGGTTCACCGCGAAGCAGGCCAGCCCCGCTGCGGCCAGCACCAGCCCCGCGCGCAGCGGCCCGCTGAGCCGCTCGTGCAACAGGATGATGCCCAGCAGCGTGGTGAAGAACACCTGCGTCTGCATCAGCACCGACGCCAGGGCCGCCGTCATGCCCATCTGCAGCGCCACGAACAACAGGCCGAACTGCCCGAGCTGCGCCAGCCCGGCCGGCAGCAGCCAGCGCCACGACAGCGCCGGCTTCCTGATGAAAAGCAGCAGCGGCAGCACTGCGAACACGTAGCGGAAGGTGCCGAGCTGGAAGGGCGTGAAGTCGCGCAGCGAGAACTTCATCGCCACGAAGTTGAGCCCCCAGATCACGACCACGCCGAGTGCGGCGAGCAGGTCGAGGCCCATCAGGGGCGCTTGCGCAGTCGCCGATGGCCGTGCGCGCATCAGAGCACTTCGTCGCGCAGCTGGTACCAGCGGTACAGCAAGCGCTGGCCGACGCGGCGGAAGGGCGCGGCCCACTCGCCCTGGGCGGGGAACGGCAGGGGGCTGTCGTAGATGGGCAGGTCGAACATGGCGTCATCATGCCCTGCCATGCGCTGCGCCAGCCGCCGCCCCGCATGCGCCGAGAACGACACGCCGTTGCCGCCATAGCCCAGCGCGTAGAACACGCTCTGCTTCGCGTCGGGCTGCACGATGCGCGGCATCATGTCGTGCGCCACGTCGACCCAGCCCCACCACGAGTAGTCGATGGGGATGCCCTTGAGCGCGGGGAACTTGCGCTCCAGCCCGGCGACCAGCAGTTGGTAGTGCGCGCCGCGGTGCGCGTCGGCGCCGGTGATGGCGCTGCGGCTGCCGATCTGCACGCGCCGGTCGGGCAGCAGGCGGTAATAGAAGCGCAGCGTGCGCGTGTCGGTGATGGCTTCGTGCGTGAGGAAGTTCGTCGCCTTCAGCTCCGCGTCGGTGAGCGGCCGCGTGACGATCGAGTTCGACAGCACCGGGAACAGGCGGTTCTTCAGCGTCGGGTGCAGGCCGGGCGCGGTGTACGCACCCGTCGCGATGCCGACGGCGCGGGCACGCACCGTGCCGCCGGGCGTCTTCAGGTGGTGCACGCCGTTCTTGGTCTCCCAGCCGATCACCGGGCTCGACGGATGCACGCGTGCGCCGCCGGCGCGTGCGCGCTTGAGGTAGCTGTAGGCCAGCTTGAGCGGGTGCACGCAGATGCCTTCGGGCTCGTGCATGGCGCCGTGCGCATCCTGGTCATTGCAGTAGTTGCTCCGCACTTCGTCGGCCGTGAGCATGCGTGCGTCGTAGCCGAACTGGTCGCGCATCACGCGCGTCTCGTTCTCGAGGAAGGCCATCTTCTTCGCGCGGTGCGCGATGTACAGGTGGCCGCCGCCCTGCGGCTCGCAGTCGGCCGTGGCGACCAGATCCTTGAAGGTCTGGAAGCCATAGCGGATCTCGGCGTCGAGCCGCTTGGCCGTGGCCAGGCCCCAGCGCTCGATCCACTGCGAGCGGTAGAGCCGCCCGCTCGCGTTCTGCCCCTGCCCGCCGTTGCGGCTGGTGCAGCCCCAGGCCACGCGGTTGGCTTCGAGCACCACGGCCTTGATGCCATGTTCTTCCGCGAGGAACAGCGCCGTCGCCAGCCCCGTGAAGCCCGAGCCGATGATGACCACGTCGGCATCGATGTCGCCCGCCACCGGGCCGTCGTCGTCGGGTGCCGGGCCGGCGGTGGCGGCCCAGTAGGTCGGTGCGTAGTCGCGGTTGCGGCCGGGCCCGTCGGACACCAGCGGGTCGTACGCCGGGTCGTAGGGCGCGAAGAGTTCGCGGGGCGTGGTGATGCTCATGGCGGTGTCCGGGGTCAGAGCGGCGGCAGCGCGGGGCGGGCCTTGCGGAACACGTTCTTCACGAGGATCTTCCCGTCCTTGAAGGTGAACAGGTCGACCCCGTCGGATTCGCTGCGCGTGCCGTCGAGCGCGGTGCCGGTGAAGGTCCATTCGGACATGCCGCGGTCGCCCATCACCAGGTGCTTGCCGTTGCGCCATTGCGCATCGGGGAAGTTCGTCCACGCCGCGGCGAAGGCCTTGGCCACCGCCTCGTGCCCGGTGTGACGCGTGCCGAAAGCCTCGGGGCCGGCGGCGGTGTCGAACACGCAGTCGGCATGCATGAAGGACATCAGCGCGGGCAGGTCGTGGCGGTTCCATGCGTCGGAAAACGCGGCGAGCATGTCGGTGGTGACGGCGGTGGCGGGGGTGGTCAAGAGGCTTCCTTGGAAGGGTCGGATCTGTGTAGCGAACGGCACGCAAACTGCATCTGTATGCGAGTGATCAAAGGTTAAGCTCCGCCCCTTCCGACCCATAGAGCCAGTCCGCCCCCATCGTGAAAGCCAGACCCATCACCGCATGCACCATCGACGTCCGCGCGCCCTCTTCGGGTGCGTGCGCACGCCAGGCGCGACGCGAACGATGAGCGCGCTTCCACCCGCGTCGAGCCCGCTGTGGGCTCAGCTCTTCATGCTGGACGACAACACCCGCCTGCCGTTGCAGGCGCGGCTGCGGCTCAAAGTGGTCCAGGTGATCCTCGACGGCCGCCTGGCCCCCGGTGCGGCGCTGCCGTCGTCGCGCGACCTCGCGCAGGCGCTGGGTCTGAGCCGCAACACTGTGACGGCCGTGTACCAGCAACTGGTGGACGAGGCGTATCTGGAAGCGCGCCCGCGCTCGGGCGTTTTCGTGCGCCACGGCGCACGCCCCGCCGCCATCGCCGACCCCGCGCACATCGTCGACCCCTTCAGCCGCGAAGGCGCCGCGAGCGGCACGCCGCCGCAGTGGGGCACGCGCGTGCTGCGCTCGCTGACCGACCAGCCCACGTTGTCGAAACCCGACCGCTGGCGCGAGGTGCCCTACCCCTTCGTCTATGGCACGCACGACGCGCAGTTGTTTCCCACCGAAGACTTCCGCGAATGCTGCGTGCGCAGCCTGGCGCGATCGCAACTGCCCCACTGGACGCCCGACTTCGAGACCGACGACGTGCCCGACCTCGTCGAGCAGATCCGCACGCGCCTCTTGCCCAAGCGCGGCGTGTTCGCGCGGCCCGAAGAGATCCTCGTCACCGTCGGCGCGCAGCACGCCTGCTACCTCATCGCCGAAGCGCTGTTCGACCGCCACACGCGCGTCGGCTTCGAAGAGCCCGGCTACCCGCATGCGCGCAACACCTTCTCGCTGCGCACGTCGCAGATCATCGGCGTGCCGGTCGACGAAGAGGGGCTGGTGGTCGAGTCGCTGCCCGCACTCGACTACATGTTCGTCACGCCATCCCACCAGAGCCCGACCACGCACACGCTGAGCCTGGAGCGCCGCCAGTGGCTGTTGCGCAAGGCCGCGCTGCAGGACTTCGTCGTCATCGAAGACGACTACGAGGCCGAGAACCTCTACGCCGGCGAACCCATGCCCGCGCTCAAGAGCCTGGACAAGACCGGCCGCGTGATCTACATCGGCTCGCTCAGCAAGAGCCTGTCGCCCGCCATGCGGCTCGGCTTCATCGTGGCGCCGAAGGAACTGGTGAGCGAACTGCGCGTGCTGCGGCACGCCATGGTGCGGCACCCCAGCGCCTTCCTGCAGCATGCGTATGCGCTGTTCCTCTCGCTCGGTCACCACGACTCGCACGCGCGCCGCGTGAACCAGGTGCTGGCGCAGCGCATGGACGCCGCCATGAAGGCACTGGCCGAGCACCTCCCCGAATTCGAATGCACGCCCGCGCAGGGCGGTGCGTCGCTGTGGGTCAAGACGCCCGACTGGCTCGATGGCGGTGCGCTGGCCGTGCGGGCGCGCGAGCACGGCGTGCTGATCGAACCCGGCGACGTGTTCTTCGCGCAGCCGCCGCGGCCGTGTCCGTATTTCAGGCTGCGGCTGTCGTCGATCGATGTGGGGCAGATCGAGCCGGGGATTCGGGCGTTGCGGGAAGCGGTGCGGGGGACGGGGCGATAGGTTTCAATAGGCGTTCGCACGTAGAGGATTGCCGCGAGATGCAGAGAATGCCATCCTCAACCATGAAGAAGTGCCCATGCCAATCCCCAACGATATCCGGCCCTTTGCTTTCGTCCTGGCCGTCCCCGATCTCGACCGCAACACCGCCTACTTCCGTGACGCGCTCGGCTTCACAGTCGAATGGCCGGGCCGGACGGATTGGCAATTGGTTCGCCGTGGCAGCGTCAGCATCATGCTGGGCCATTGCCCGGACGCATTGCCGCCGTCGGCCACCGGCGACCATGCCTACTTCGCCTACCTGCACGTCGACGATGCCCATGCGCTGCACGCGGAGTGGACCCAGCGCGGGGCCATCGTGCTGCATCCGCCCATCGACCGCGACTGGGGCATGCGCGAATTCGCGGTCGCGACGCTGGACGGCCATCGCCTGATGGTCGGCGAGATACTGCCGTCATGATCGACCACACCGGCCTCCAAGTCTCGGACCTGTCGCGCAGCAAGCGCTTCTACGAACCCGTGCTTGCCACCCTGGGCCATGTGCCGCGGCGTGACTTTGGCGATGCCGTCGGCTACGGCAAGGCCACGCCGGGGGCGTTCGATGACCCGGCCGGTGAGTTCTGGCTCATCGAAGGCACGCCGCTCGCGCCCCGGATCCACATCGCCTTTCGCGCCCGCAGCCGGGAGAGCGTGGATGCGTTCCACCGTGCCGCGCTGGCGGCCGGCGGCACGGACAATGGCGCGCCGGGCATTCGGCTGGTCTACCACCCGCACTACTACGCCTGTTTCGTGCTCGACCCGGACGGCTACAACGTCGAGGCGGTCTGCCACGCGCCGCCGGGCTGAATGCCCGCATGGCGCGCGGTCAGGCCGACCGGCTCTTGCCGCGCCGCGACAGCATGTTGAGCACTTCGACCAGCGTCGAGAAGGCCATCGCGGCATAGATGTAGCCCTTGGGCACATGCACGCCGAAGCCGTCGGCGATCAGCACGGCGCCGATCATCAAGAGGAAGCCGAGCGCCAGCATCACGACGGTCGGGTTGCGGTTGATGAAGTTGGCGAGCGGCTCGGCGGCCAGCAGCATCACGGTGACGGCGGTGATGACGGCGATCACCATCACGGCCAGGTTGTCGGTCATGCCGACGGCGGTGAGGATGGAGTCCACCGAGAACACCATGTCCAGCAGCACGATCTGGAACAGCACCGACGAGAACGCGATCGCTGCAACGGCTGCACCGTTGGGCCCTGCCTTCACGAGGGGCGGGTCGACGTGGTGGTGGATTTCCTTCGTGGCCTTCCAGATGAGGAAGAGGCCACCGGCGATCAGGATCAGATCGCGCCACGAGAACTGCGTCTCGAAGCTCGGTGTTCCGTGCGCATCCAAACTGCCCTTCAAGCCGAGGTCGAACACGGGCGCCGTGAGCCCGACCAGCCACGCGATCATCGACAGCAGCGCGAGCCGCATGATCAGCGCGAGGCCGATGCCGATGCGGCGCGCCCGCTTGCGCTGGTGCTCCGGCAGCTTGTTCGACAGGATCGAGATGAAGATCAGGTTGTCGATACCGAGCACGACTTCCATGATCACCAGGGCGAAAAGCGCCGCCCACAGGGTCGGGTCGGTAAAGAGAGCTTGGAGGCTTTGCACGGTTGTTTTGGCGGAGTGGGTGGGCGGATGATGCCCGCTGCCCGCACCGCCTTCGCCGATTTCCGGACTTCGACTGGGCCTTTGGGCGGAGCGCCTGCTGCGCGCGTGACGCCTCAGGCCGGCGCCAGCGGCAACATCACGCTCACCGTGCTGCCCTGCCCAAGCCCCGCGCTCATGGCCGACACGGTCCCGCCATGCCGCTCCACGATCTTCTTCACGATCGCCAGCCCCAGTCCCAGCCCACCTTCCGCATTCGACGCAGCCCCGGGCGCCTGCACAAAGGGCTCGAACAGGTCGTCGATGGCGCCGGGCTGCATGCCGATGCCGTTGTCGCTCACGGTGACGGCCACCTTTCGTGCTGTGGTGGTGCGCAGCCCCAGCGTCACGTCCCCACCCGGGTCGGTGTACTTGGCCGCGTTGTTCAGCAGGTTCGCGAACACCTGCACGAGGCGCGTTGCGTCGCCGAGCACTTCCACCGGTTCGGTGCCCAGGTCGGTGTGGAGCCGATGGCCCTTCTTCGCGATGAGCGGCCCGCTTTGTTCGAGCGCCTGGGCCAGAACCTTCCGCAGGTCTACTGGCTGCTTCTCGATCTGGAATTCGCCGCGCATCACGCCCGAGAGGTCGACGAGGTCGTCCGCCATGCGCGTCATCTGCAGCACCTGCCGCCCGATGAGTTCGCTGGCCCACACCACGCGCTTCGCGTCGTCGGGCGCGCGGCGCAGCACTTCCTGCGCGGTGTGCAGCGCCGCCAGCGGGTTGCGGATCTCGTGGCCGAGCGTGGCCATGGCGTTGTCCTTGGCACGGTTGCTGGCGCGCAGCTGCCGCACGCTCGCTGCCAGGTCATGGCGCGACGTGCGCAAGCGGCCGCCGATCACGCCGATGCTCAGCCCGATGACCAGGAACAGCACAGTCCGGCTGATGTTCTGGGGCTGGAAGAACGCCTGCCAGCTGCCGCCGCCGATGAAGAGGTAGGTGCCGATGGAGGTGCTCAGCACCGTGGCGAACAGCGCCGGTCCGAAGCCGCCGTAGAACGCGGCCACCACGATGGCGAGCGAGAGGATGAGGTACGGCCCCTGCTGCCCCAGCAGCGGGTTCAGCAGGTAGCGCAGCCCTAGCGCTGCCATGACGGCGGCGAACGCGATGACGTAGTCGAGCGGTTGCGCGCTGGCGGTCGGTGGCTCGGGCGGCAACAGCTGCATGGGTCCTGGAGGCGGCTCGCGGTGTACGGGGGCTCGGGTCGGTTGCCCCGAGCCGGGCAGTCTAGCGAGTTGCGCCCGGACCGGGCGTAGGGTTACATCCTGCCTTTCCAGGGCACCACCTTGTGCTCGACCCACCGCATCAGCAGGTCGAACAGATACGCCACCACCCCGATCACGATGATCCCCATGATCACGATGTCGGTGCGCAGGAAGTTCGATGCGTTCAGCACCATCTGGCCCAGGCCGACGTTGGCGGCGACCATCTCGGCGGCGACCAGCGTGGTCCAGCCGAAGCCGATGGCGATGCGCATGCCGATCAGGATGTCGGGCATGGCCGACGGCAGGATGACGTGGCGGATCACCTGCAGGTAGGTCGCGCCCATCGAGTACGCGGCGTTGATCTGTTCCTGCGACGCGCTGCGCATGCCCGAGCGCGCGGCGAGCGCCAGCGGTGCGAAGCAGCTCAAAAAGATCAGCAGCACCTTGGGCACTTCGTCGATGCCGAACCAGATGATGATCAGCGGCAGGTAGGCCAGTGGCGGCAGTGGCCGGTAGAACTCCAGCGGCGGGTCGAAGATGCCGCGCACCGTGCGCGACATGCCCATCGCGATGCCGATGGGAATCGCCGTCACGCAGGCCAGCAAGAAGGCCGAGAACACGCGCAGCATGCTCGCGACGAAGTGCTGCCACAGCGGCTTGTCGTTGGCCTGGCCGGTGAGGTACTCGTAGAACTGCTGGAACACGGCCTGCGGTGTGGGCAGGAAGATCGGCTTGACCAGGCCGAGGTTGGTCACGCCGAACCACACGGCGATCAGCGCAGCCACGGTCAGCACGCTGATGCCCGCGCTGTTGCCTTCGCCGGGCACCTTGAAGCGCGTGGTCTTGGGCGTGGCGGTGGTGGTGGCTGTTGCGGGCGCAGCGGGTGCGGCGGCGGTCTTGGTGTCGATGGCGAGTTCAGACATGGGTGGCCTCGCGCTGGTGGATGATGGCGAGCACTTCCTCGCGCATGCGGATGAACTCGGGCTCCGACTTGACCTTGCGCGCGTCGCCGTGCGCCAGGAACTGTCGCGAGAAGGGCACGTCGTCGTAGACGTGCGAGATGCGGCCGGGGCTGGGGCTCATCACGATCAGCCGCGTGCCGAGGAACAGCGCCTCTTCGACCGAGTGCGTGATGAAGAAGACCATCTTGTTCGACTGTTGCCAGGCGTGCAGAAGAATCTCCTGCACCGTCTCACGCGTAAAGGCGTCGAGCGCGCCCATGGGTTCGTCCATCAGCAGCACGGCCGGGTCGCTGGCCAGTGCACGGGCGATGCCCACGCGCTGCTGCATGCCGCCCGACAGCTCGTACACCGCGCGGTCGGCGTACTTCTCGAGGCCGACCAGCGCGAGCTTCTGTTCGGCGATGGCGTCGCGCGCGGGCTTGTCCATGCCGGCCAGGCGCAGGCCCAGTGCGACGTTGTCGCGCACGTTGAGCCACGGCATCAGCGCGTGCTTCTGGAAGACCACGCCGCGGTCGGCGCCGGGGCCGGTCACCGGCTGGCCGTCGAGCAGCACCTGCCCGCTCGACGGCGGCAGGAAGCCGGCGATGCAGTTGAGCAGCGTGCTCTTGCCGCAGCCCGATGCGCCGAGCGCGACGACGAAGTCGCCGTCGTGCATCGTCAGGTTGACGGGCGCCAGTGCCTGCAGCGAGCCGCCCTTGACGGCGTAGTGGACCTCGAGGTCGCGGATGTCGAGCGTGGGCATGGGGGGCGCCTACTTGGCCATCGCCTTCTGCACGTACGCGGTCGTCACGAACGCGCTGTAGTCGGGCTTGACCTCCTGCACGCGGCCCTGCTCCTTCAGGAAGGCCGCGGTGTTGGCCATGGCCTTGGCCGCGCCGCCGCCCAGCCACGCCGGCGACACCTGCTCGGCCAGCGTGGGGAAGGTGTACAGCGCCATGGCTGGGCCGACGTCCGCCGGATTGGCCTTGGTCCACTTGGCCATCGCCTTGGTGGGGGCCGAGTCGGCCGTCCAGCTTTTGCCCGAGGCCTTGTACTCGTCGTTGGCGCGGTTCAGTGCCTTCACGAAAGCGACCATGAAGGGCTCGTTGGCGGCGGCCCATTGCTTGTTGACGATGAGGCCCTCGAAGGTCGGCGCGCCCTTCTTGCCGATGCTGCCCGACGTGGCGATCACCTTGCCGTTGGTCTTGATCTTCGACAGCACCGGGTCCCAGATGAAGGTGGCGTCGATGTCGCCGCGCTCCCAGGCGGCGGCGATCTCGGGCGGGCGCATGTTCATCACGTTGACGTCGCGGCCGGCCACGCCGTCCATCTTCATCGCGGCCATCAGCTGGTAGTGCGCGGTCGACACGAAGGGCGTGGCGACCTTCTTGCCCTTGAGGTCCTTCAGGCTCGCGATGTTGCTGCCGTTGCGCGCGACCAGCGCCTCGGCGTCGGCGATGTCGGCCGAGATCCAGAAGAGCTGGATGTCCTGGCCCTGGCTGGCCGCGGCGGTCAGCGGGCTGGAGCCGGCTTCGCCCATCTGCACGTCGCCCGACGCCATCGCGCGGATCACGTCGCCGCCGCCCGAGAACATGCGCCAGTTGATCTTGTAGCCGGTGGCCTTCTCGACCTCGCCGGACTCCATGACCAGGCGCAGCGGCACCAGCATGTCCTGGTGGGCGAAGGTCAGTTCCTTGGTTTGCGCGGCGGCCACACCGCTCAACATGCAGGCCGCGAAGGCCATCGACAGACATTGGCTGAATTTCATGGGGGCTCCTGAGATCGACATCTGGAATGCAGCATCTCCACGATGCCGCGCCGATGTCGACTGTGCAGGCAAGCCCCGCGCCCGGTAAGTGCCAGCGAAGCGCTGCGTTTGGGGCCAGTGGCGGCCCGCGGGATTTCGTTGTGGTGCGTGGTTGGCCGGTCGCACTCCGGCGGTGCGCATCAATCTGGCGCCTGCCGTTGTCGCGCACGGTCACTGCCACCTTGCGGACCGCTGTGGTGTGGTGTTGTGTGATGGCGCTGCTATGCGGCGGCGGAGGAGGCTTTCGACCAGCGAAGGAGATGGTCGGCAACGAGCTCGACGGCGGCAGGCGCGACGGCGATCTTTCTCAGCAGTCCCAGTGCGTCGAGGCGACCTGGGATCGTCAGTGGAAGTCTTCGCACCACGCCGGTTTCGACCAACGTGCGCATGTGGCTGTTGGGGCCGACGTACAGCATCTTCAGGTCTCGCATCATCGCGGTGATGACGGAGACGGATCGCGTGCTGATGCGCGCGACCGTTGCCTGCACATCTTCGGCTTCGCACCACTGCATGAAGGCCGCGTGGGAGGGCGCGTCTTTCGGGGGCAGGATCCACGTCTGCGCTGCGCAGTGGCGCAGCGCGAGGCCGCGCTTTCTCGTCAGAGGATGGTCGTGTGCGCAGAACGCGCTGTGCTGGTCGTGTGCGAGCGGCTCGAACCTGTGCCCTTGCGGGATGAGCGTGGGCACGCGGCACAGCAGCAGATCGGCGCCCCCGTCGGCGCACAGCTGCGAGATCCTGTCCGCATCGACTTCCTGGTACTCGATCCAGAGGTCCGAATGTGCCGCGCACAGGGACGGCAGGGCCTGTGCCAGAACCGATGTGCTCGCGGCTGAAATGCCGGCCAGTCTCACCAGGCCTCGCGCGCCTTCCAGCACCGTTGCGGCCTGGCTTCCCAGCGCCTCGATGGCGCCGACTGCGCGAAGAACGGCCGGCAGCAGAAGTGCGCCGGCGTCGGACGGACGAATGCCGCGTGCGTGCCTGTCGAAGATCTTGACACCCAGCAGCGCCTCGAGGTTCGCCAGGGCCTGCGTGGCCGAAGGCTGGCTCATGCCCAGCGCGGAGGCGGCCTTCTGGATGCTGCCCAGTTCTGCCATTCGGGCCACCAGCTGAAGCTGTCGGGGGCGCGCGTAGTGGAGCAGGCGCCTGTTCAAGCTATGCGCGGGGCCGGGAGAAGAAGACATGACCGGAGCTATTGGATTTGTCGATATCTTAGGTGGTTTATCGCGTTGCAGCCTGGGGTCGACCTTCGGAGAATGGCCCCATCACATCTCTCGGAACGCACAGATGAATGCTCTCGGCAGTGGACGGCGAATCCGCCCTGGCGGCTATCTCGTCAGGCTGTGTCTGGTGCTCGGGTTGGTCGTCGCTGGCGCGCAAGACCTGGCCGCGCAGGTGGCGACCTACCCCAACAAGTCCATCACGATGGTGGTCCCGTACCCCGCCGGCGGCGCGACCGACGCCGCAGCACGGCTCATTGCCAACCACCTCGGAAAAGCGCTTGGTCAGCCGGTCGTCATCGAGAACCTTGCAGGCGCCTCCGGCGCGATCGCGGCACAGAAGGTCGTTCGATCCAGTCCCGACGGCTACACCCTGCTGGCGGGCACGATCAACGAGGTCGTGCTGGCGCCGATCTTTGCGCCCGGCACCCCATACAAGCACCAGGACCTGGCAGCCGTCGGGCCCATCGGTGTGACGCCCTTCGTTCTGGTGGCCAATCCCAAGATGGCCGCACGGGACATCGACGAGCTGATCGCGTATGTCCGAAGCAAGCCCGGAACGGTCAACGTGGGCATCCCCGGCTTGGGCAGCTTGCAGCATGTGGCGCTGTCCATGCTTGCGACTCAGGCCAAGGTCGAATGGACCACGGTGCCCTACAAGGGCGCCGCACCGCTGAATGTCGACCTTCTCGGCGGGCAGATCGATCTGGCGGTCGTCACCTTGCCCTCGGCGGTCCAATACATCCAGGAGAACAAGCTCAAGTCGCTGGGCTTGATGAGCACACAGCGAGCCCCGCTTTACAAGGACATCAAGACCATTAACGAGGGGACCACCATCAAGGGATTCTCGACAGACGCATGGCTGGGTGTTTTCTTGCCGTCCAAGGCCCCGCCGGACGTGGTCCAGAAGATCAATGCCGCGCTCAACCAGGCCTTGAAGACGCCGGAGCTCCGCGACGGTCTGTCGAAGCTCGGCTACCAGGCGGCCGACCCCGGCACCTCGAAGGAGTTCGAGCGTCATGTGCAAGCCGAAGATGCGCGCTACCGAAGCATTGCACCCACGCTGAAGCTGGAGCGATGACGCTGCCTGAGTCCCCGGGGTGTTCGAGCGCCAGTCACGCAGCCGCCAGAAGCCAGGACACGTTTGGCAGCGACGCGACGAGTGCACAAGCCAAGGCGCAGGACGTCTTCTACTGGTTCGGTCGAATCAACATGGCGTCCACGGTCGTGAGCGTGGAGGAGGGCATCATTCCGAACGCCATGGCCGGGCGCATCGCGCGCGGCGTCGCGCGTTCCATCGAGCAGGCCGGTGAGCCGGGCGGGCGGCGCCCGACCGACGTGCTGCAGCTCGAAAAGATCATCACGGACATTGCGGGCCCGGAGGCGACCCTCATTCATTCGGGGCGCAGCCGTCAGGACATCCATTCGACCCTGAATGCGGCACAGCTTCGCACCGAGGTGCTGGACTTCACGTCCCACCTCAACGCAGCCCGCGGCCGCCTGATCGATCTGGCCGGCAGGAACGTCGACACGCTGGTCCCCGCGTACACCAATGGCGTGCAGGCAATGCCGGTGAGCTATGCCCACTACCTGCTCGCCTTCGCCGACTCCTTCGAACGCGACGCGGCTCGGTTGCGGGAGGCCTACCCGCGCATCAACCTGAGCGCGCTCGGCACGGCCGTGCTCGCCAACTCGAGTTGGCCGCTCAAGCGCGAGCGCCTTGCGGACCTGCTCGGCTTCGATGGGCTGATCATCAATTCCTTCGATGCAGGGCAGGTCAGCACCTACGACATTCCGCTCGAAGCCACTGCCATCGCCAGTTCGACGGCGATACGGGTGGGCGCGATGATGCAGGATCTGCATGTGCAGTACCACCAGACGCGTCCGTGGCTGCTACTGGCTCCAGGCCGGACGTACACCAGCAGCGCGATGCCGCAGAAAGCCAATCCGGGCGTGATTCAGAACACACGCGCCAGGGCGACGGACGTCGTCGCTTCTGCCCAGGCCGTGACCCTGCGTGCGCACAACGTCACGCCGGGAATGATGGACTACAAGGCCGCCTGGAATGCCCAAGGCGCGAAGACCTTCGTGCTCGCCGTCGACATGCTGACGCAGTTTGCCGACGTGCTCGACGCCTTGAGGGTCGACCCGGCGCGGTCGCTGGAAGAACTGGATTCGGACTGGACGACATCGATGGAGCTGGCCGAGACCCTCCAGCGCGAGCACGCCATTCCGTTTCGGGTCGGTCACCATTTCGCATCCGAAGTCGTTCTCTTCGCGCGGGCCCACCAGTTGCGCCCGCGTGAGTTCCCTTACGCAGAGGCCGTGCGGATCTACGCTGAGGCAGGGCGAAAGTACGCGCTCGCGGATTTGACCTTGCCGCTCGACGAAGTGGCGTTCCGCAGAACGCTGTCGCCGACGAACATGGTGCACACCCGCGTCGGCGTGGGCGGGCCGCAGCCGGCGGAGGTTCAGCGCATGCTTGCCAATGCGCGCGACGCCTTGGCCAGAGATCAGCGCTGGCTCGACAGCCGTCGCTTGAAGCTCACCCAGGCCGACGCGCTGCTGGACCGTGCGTTCGGGGCGGTCGCAACGCGCCCCTGATCTTCGGCGGCGGCGACTGCCGTCCGGCCGGCGTCCGGGGTGGCTTCTCAGGGCAGCAATCGCTTCAGATACTTGCCCGTGTGGCTGGCGGCGTTCGCCGCGATGTCTTCCGGCGTGCCTTCGCCCACCACCATGCCGCCGCCGGCGCCGCCTTCGGGGCCCATGTCGATGAGCCAGTCGGCGGTCTTGATGACGTCCAGGTTGTGCTCGATCACCACGATGGTGTTGCCGGCGTCGCGCAGCTGGTGCAGCACCCGCAGCAGCAACTCGATGTCGGCGAAGTGCAGGCCGGTGGTCGGTTCGTCGAGGATGTACAGCGTGCGGCCGGTGTCGCGCTTGCTCAGCTCCAGCGCCAGCTTCACGCGCTGTGCCTCGCCGCCCGAGAGCGTCGTCGCGGCCTGGCCCAGCTTGATGTACGAGAGGCCCACGTCGAGCAGCGTGTGCAGCTTGCGCTCGATGGTCGGCACCGCCTTCAGGAACTCGTGCGCGGCCTCGACCGTCATCTCCAGGATCTGCGCGATGTTCTTGCCCTTGTACTGGACCTCGAGCGTCTCGCGGTTGTAGCGCTGGCCGTGGCAGACCTCGCAGGGCACGTACACGTCGGGCAGGAAGTGCATCTCGACCTTCACCACGCCGTCGCCCTGGCAGGCCTCGCAGCGGCCGCCGGCCACGTTGAAGCTGAAGCGGCCCGGGCCGTAGCCGCGCTCGCGTGCGGTGTTGGTCTCGGCCATCAGCTCGCGGATGGGCGTGAACAGGCCGGTGTAGGTGGCCGGGTTGCTGCGCGGCGTGCGGCCGATGGGGCTCTGGTCGACGTTGATGACCTTGTCGAAGTACTCGATGCCTTCGATCGCCTCGTGCTCGGCCGGCTCGTCGTGCGCGCGGTAGAGCGTGCGCGCGACGGCGCTGTACAGCGTGTCGTTCACCAGCGTCGACTTGCCCGAGCCCGACACGCCGGTCACGCAGGTCAGGAGGCCGACCGGGAAGGCGACGCTCACGTTCTGGAGGTTGTTGCCGGTCGCGCCGACCACGCGGATTTCCTGCAGGTCGCTTTGCGTGGCCAGGTGCGCCGCTTCGCGCGCGGCGCGGCGTTCGGCCGCGGGGCTCTGCGGGAAGCGCGACGCCTTCTTGCCTTCGTTGAAGGCCGGCTTGGCCACCACCGGCAGCCAGGCGGTGCGGTGCTTGGGCACCTCGATCTTCTTCACGCCCGACAGGTACTGGCCGGTCAGCGAATTCGGGTTGGCCTTGACCTCTTCGTAGGTGCCTTCGGCCATCACGCGGCCACCGTGCACGCCGGCGCCGGGGCCCATGTCGATCACGTGATCGGCGGCGGCGATCATGTCTTCGTCGTGCTCGACCACGATCACGCTGTTGCCGATGTTGCGCAGGTGCTTGAGCGTGCCGATGAGCCGGTCGTTGTCGCGCTGGTGCAGGCCGATGCTGGGCTCGTCGAGCACATACATCACGCCGGTCAGGCCCGAGCCGATCTGCGAGGCGAGCCGGATGCGCTGCGACTCGCCGCCCGACAGCGTCTCGGCGCTGCGGTCCAGGCTCAGGTAGTTCAGGCCGACGTCGTTGAGGAACTGCAGCCGCAGGCCGATCTCGCGCACCACCTTGTCGGCGATCTCCGCCTTGGCGCCGCGCAGCTTGAGCGTGCGGAAGTAGGCGAGGCTGTCGCGCAGCGTGAGGTGGCTCACCTCGTAGATCGCCTTGCGCTCGGGCGTGCTGCCATCGGCCTGCACCGTCTCGTCCACCAGGAACACGTTGCGTGCCTCGATGCGCAGGCGCGAGCCGCCGCAGTCGGGGCAGGGCTGCAGGTTGCGGTAGCGCGCCAAGTCTTCGCGCACCAGGGTGGAGTCGGTCTCGCGGTAGCGCCGCTCCATGTTCGGGATGATCCCTTCGAAGGGGTGCTTCTTCGTCAGCTTCTTGCCGGCTGAGGCGCCCGACTCCATCGTGTAGCTGAACTTGATCTCTTCCTCGCCGGAGCCGTGCAGCAGTGCGGTCTGCACCGCAGGCGCGAGCGACTCGAAGGGCGCATCGATGTCGAACTGGTAGTGCTTGGCGAGGCTCTCCAGCATGCTGAAGTAATAGCCGTTGCGCCGGTCCCAGCCCTTGATGGCGCCGCTGGCGAGTGACAGCGACGGGAAACCGACCACGCGCGCCGGGTCGAAGAACTCGCGGTGGCCCAGGCCGTCGCAGCTCGGGCAGGCGCCGACCGGCGAGTTGAAGGAAAAGAGGCGCGGCTCCAGCTCGGCCAGCGAGTAGTGGCAGATCGGGCAGGCGAACTTGGCGTTGAACAGGTGTTCCTTGCCGTTCGCCCCCTCGTCGCCCATCTCCATCGCGATGGCGCGGCCGTCGGCCAGGCGCAGCGCGGCTTCGAAGCTCTCGGCCAGGCGCTGCTGCATGTCGGCGCGCGCGCGCAGTCGGTCGATCACCACGTCGATGTCGTGCTTCTCGGTCTTCTTGAGCTTGGGCAGGTCGTTGTATTCGTAGGTCTGCCCGTCGACGCGAAAGCGCACGTAGCCGGCCGCCTGCATCTCGGCGAAGAGCTCGAGGAACTCGCCCTTCTTCTCGCGCGCCACCGGCGCCAGGATCATCAGCCTAGGCTCGTCGGGGATGGCCAGCGTCGCGTCCACCATCTGCGACACCGTCTGTGCCTGCAGCGGCAGGTGGTGGTCGGGGCAGAAGGGCGTGCCGGCGCGCGCGTACAGCAGGCGCAGGTAGTCGTGGATCTCGGTGACGGTGCCCACGGTGGAACGCGGGTTGTGGCTGGTCGCCTTCTGCTCGATGCTGATCGCGGGGGAGAGGCCCTCGATCACGTCGACGTCGGGTTTGTCCATCAGCTGCAGGAACTGCCGCGCATAGGCCGACAGGCTTTCGACGTAGCGGCGCTGGCCTTCGGCGTAGAGCGTGTCGAAGGCCAGGCTCGACTTGCCCGAGCCCGACAGGCCGGTGATCACCACCAGCTTGTTGCGCGGAATGTCGAGGTCGACGTTCTTCAGGTTGTGGGTGCGCGCGCCGCGGATGCTGATGCGCTGCTGCGCGAGCACGGCGCCGAGGTAGACGTCATCGGGGGGCGAATTCACTGGGGGCGGTCCGTTCGGGGCAACCGAGCATGATAGTGCCCGAGCGGATTTCGGGCGGTGGTGCGCGCCCGCGCCCGCACGCTGCGGTCGTCTATTCGCTGCGGGCCAGGCCGTCCTTGCGCTTGTCCGACGCCCCGATCAGGCCGCCGTCGGCGTCGCGCATCACCCATTGGGCGCCACCGAAATCGCTGCGGCCGCCCAGTTCGCCGGTACCGACGGGGTCCGTGTAGCCGGCGGCGCGCAGCGCCGCGACGATGGGCGACGGCATGCCCGCCTCGATGGCGAGCGCGGTGTCGGACTCGAGCCGCCAGCGCGGCGCGTCCAGGGCGGCCTGCGGTGCCTCGCCCCACGCCGCGATGCGCAGCAGCAGCTGCACCTGGCCCTGCGGCTGCATGGCTCCGCCGACCACGCCGAAGGCGGCATGGAAGCGCCCGTCCTTCAGAGCCGCACCGGGTACCACGGTGTGATACGGGCGCTTGCCCGGGGCCGGGCCGTTGATGTGCCCAGGCGTCGAGAAGCCGAAGCCGCGGTTCTGCAGCACGAAGCCGCAACCCGGGACGGCAATGCCCGAGCCGAAGCGCTTGAAGATGCTGCTCATCAACGAGATGGCCAGGCCGTCGGCATCGACGACCACGGTGCAGACCGTGTTGCCGGCCGGGTCGGCCACCGTTTCCTTGGCACGGCGCATGGCCGCGCCCATGGCGCCGACGGCCTGCACGAAAACCTGCGGGTCGTTCGCCGTGAGGGGCAGGCCATCGAGGCGTGCCAGCGCATCCAGCACCGCCATGCCGTGCGTGTTGGGTGGGCAAGCCAGCACCTGCAGATCGCGAAATCCTTGCGACAGCGGTTCGCAGAAGTTGCCGCGGTGCGCCACGAAGTCCGCGGCGTCCAGCACGCCGCCCATGCCTTGCACCGCGGCGGCGGCGGCCTGCGCCGGTATGCCGCGGTAGAAGGCGTCGCGCCCTTCGCGGGCGATGGCGGCCAGCACGTCGGCCAGCGCCGGGTTGGCAAAACGTTCGCCCGCCTTCGGCACGCCACCGGCGCGGTAGAGGGCGGCGCACACCGGGTCTTGCCGCAACACCGGTTCGAACAGTGCCCATTCGCGTGCGGCGACCGGCGCCACGGCGAAGCCGTTGCGGGCCACCTGCATGGCGGGCATCAGGAGGTGAGCCCAGTCGAGACGGCCATGCGCACGGTGCAGGTCCCACCAGCCCTGCACCGCGCCGGGCGTGGTGACCGACAGCGGATGACGTTGGGGGATGCGCCCTTCGGGGAGCGTGTCGAGCAGTCCGGCGTGGAAGGCGACCGGGGCGCGGCCGGTGCCGTTGTAGCTCTCTGCATCCCCCCCAGGCCGTACCAGCATGGCGAGCAGATCGCCACCGATGCCGGTGGCCATCGGCTCCACGACGCCGAGCACGGCATCGGCCGCGATGGCCGCGTCGACCGCGCTGCCGCCAGCGTGCAGCATGCGGTGCGCGGCGGCGGCCGCCAGCGGGTGGCCGGTGGCGACCATGCAGTGCGCGCCGCGGACCGCGTCGGTCACGACCAGAGCACCACCGCGCACAGCGTGGCCACGACGAGGCCGGTGACCACCGGGAACAGCAGCGCCCGCACCGCGGCCAGCACCGGGACCCGCGCAAAGCCGGCCACGGCGATGAGCGACGACCAGGCGATCAGCGTGCCGCCGCCGGTCCACACCGCGCCCATCTGTCCGACGGCGGCCAGCGTGGCGGGGTCCATGCCGGCGGCCGGCGCCAGCGCGCCGGAGAGCGTGCCGGTGAGCGGAAGGCCTGCGAAGCCCGAGCCGTCGATGCCGGTGATCATGCCGACGATCAGCACGCCGAAGGCGACGAAGGCATGGTTGTGGGGAATCAGGTGCTGGGCGCTCTGGATCAGTTCGAACAGGAGGTGCGGTGGCTTCACATCGGCTGCCATGCCGAGGATCGGGCCGGCCGTTTCGCCCGCGCCGATGAAGAAGAAGCCGGCGATCGGCAGCACCGAGCCCATGGCCTTGAAGGCGAAGACGAAGCCGTCCGTGATGTGGTCGGCGCTGACGTCGAGCATCTGGCGCGGCCCTTCGGCCGCCAGTGTGGCCAGGATCATCAGCATGGCGGCCATGCCGCCGACCAGCGTCGCCGCGGCGCCGCCCTTGAGTTCGGGGAGCGAGGGCATGAACTTGGGCAGCACCATGGTGGCGATGACCGCCAGGAAGGCGAGCGGGGTGAGCACGGCGAAGACCTTGGACCACAGGGCACGGCGGGCGTCGACGGTCGTCAGCGTCTTCTCGATCTGCGCTTCGCTGAGGAAGGGGGCGTCACGGCTGGTGCCGCGCGCGATCTCTGCCTTGTCGAAGGTGCCTGCGGCCTCGAGGGCGACGGTCTCGCCATTGGCGGTCTGTGCCTGCCACTGCACCAGCAGCGCGTTGCTCGCCGGCAGGATCTGGCGGCGCAGCGTGAAATAGGCGATGAGCAATGCGATGACGCCGGTGATCAGCGACAGCACCAGGGCGCGGTCGGCCACCACGATGGCCGAGGCGCCGGCCGCGCGAGCACTGATGCCGGGTGCGACGCCGATCACGTAGTCCGACGACAGCGCCATGCCCTGGCCGGCAATGGCGATCGCGACGGCCCCGGCCAGTGGCGGCAGCCCCGCAGCGATGGCCGCCGGCAGCAGCACGGCCGACACCAGCGGAATGGCGGGGGTGGGCCAGAAGAACAGCGAGATCACATACGTGATGCCGGCGAGCACGAAGTAGGCGATGTGGCCGTTCTTCATGATCGCCCGGAACGGCTCCACCATGCGAATGTCGGACTGCAGTGTCTTCAGGGCATTCAGCAGCGCGGTCATCAGCGCGATGACCAGGAAGATGTTGAACAGTTCTTTCGCGGCGACGAAGCTCGCATTGAAGATGCTGCCGAGCGCGGCGATCGGGCTGTGCGTCCATGCCAGGGCCACGCAGAAGGTGGCGATGATGGACGGCACGACGACATTCGCGCGGAAGATCATCGTCAGGACGATGGCACCGACGCCCAGCAGGTAAACCCAGTGGGCAGCGGTGATGGTGATGGAATCCATGGTGAGGTCCTCGTGGGGGATGGGTGTTTTGTGAAAAACGCGGACTTAAACGGTATACAGTATTCCAAGTACGCAAAAAGCAGGCCACGGGGTAAGTACGGTGGTACGCATCTGGTGTGCTTCGCCATGGTGCGAGTTCGCCCCATAAGCACGCTGCTTCAGAGGGGAGGTGTTGCGATAAGGCGCCTTTTCAGTGCGTCAGACGGTGCGCTGGGCGGGGTTTGTGCTGCAGCGCAAGATTGCTTTCTGGCTCGCGTTTTGCATACTGTATTAACTAATTCAACTAGGAGTCATTGCCATGTCCCTGTTTTTGCGCCGTCCGCCGGCCCTCGCCCGCCTCATGCCGACCCTTGCGGTGGCTGCAGGTCTGCTCGCTTTCATGGGCGGGGCCGCGGCTCAGCCGGCCAAGCCGCTCGTCAAGGTGCGTTACGAGGAGGTCATCCGTTCGGTGTTGTACGTGCCGATGTACGTCGCCCTCAACCAGGGCTATTTCAGGGACGCCGGCCTGGACGTGGGCATGAAGACATCGCAGGGCACCGACAAGGGCATGGCCGCGCTGCTTTCCGGCAGTGCCGACATCGTGCTGATCGGGCCGGAGGCCTCCATCTATGTGGCCAACAGCGAATCCCCCACCAAACCGAAGATCTTCGCCGGACTGACCGCCACCGACGGCTTCCTGCTGATGGCACGCAAGCCGGTCACCGGCCCGTTCGACTGGAACCAGCTCAAGGGCAAGTCGGTCATGGCCTTTCGCCCGGGCTCCAACCCGGACGTCTTTCTCGAGACCGCCTTGCGCAAGCACGGCCTGGACCCGAAGAAGGACTTGAAGCTGGTCAATAACATCGGCCCGGCTGCGCGCACCGGTGCCTGGATGGCCGGCCAGAACGACTACGCCATCTTCCTCGAGCCGGAGGCCGGCAACCTGGAGAAAGACGGCAACGGCTATGTGATGGCGTCGATCGGCAGCGAGGTCGGCCCCGTCGACTACACGGTGTTCACCACCACCGACACCTTCATGCAAAAGAGCCCCGAGGTGCTGCAGGCCTGGACGAATGCGGTGGCGCGCGCACAGAAGTACGTGCAGTCCGCGCCGGCGGCCGACCTGGCCCGGCAGGTCGCGGAGTACTTCCCAGGCATGTCGCAGCCCGAGCTGGTGAAGGCCATCGACCGCTACCGTGGCTACAAGCTGTGGAAGACCTCGCCGCTGGTGGAAAAGGCCGCCGTCGAGCAGCTGCAGGACATGCTCACGGCCAGCGGTGTGCTCGAGAGCGCCAAGCGCGTGAAGTACGAGCAGATCGTGGTGACCGACTTCGCCACCAAGGCCAAGTGATGGCGGCGGCAGGCATTCCAGCGCCAGGGCGCCCGCGCATCGACGTGCGCAACGTGTCGCTGCGCTACTTCACGCTGCAGGGCGAGACGCAGGCGCTCGACGACATCTCGCTGGCCGTGGCGCCGGGCGAGTTCGTCAGCATCATCGGCCAGTCGGGCTGCGGCAAGAGCACGCTGTTGTCGATCATCGCGGGCATCCTCGATCCGTCGAGCGGCAGCGTGGCGGTCGACGGCAGGCCGGTGACGGGGCCATCGCCCAGCATCGGCTACATGCTGCAGCAGGACTATCTGTACGAATGGCGCAGCATCCTCGACAACGCACTGCTCGGCGCGCAGATCCAGAAGCGCAACATGCGCGAGGCGCGCGAACGCGCCATTCACCTGCTGCACAAGTGCGGCATGGGCGATTTCCTGCACCACTACCCGCGCCAGCTGTCCGGCGGCATGCGCCAGCGCGTGGCCCTGGCGCGCACGCTGGTGACCAACCCCGATGTGGTGCTGCTCGACGAACCCTTCTCCGCGCTCGACTCGCAGACGCGCCTGGCGATCGCCGACGAGGTGGTCGAGGTGCTGCGCAGCGAAGGCAAGTCGGTGGTGCTGGTGACGCACGACATCGGCGAGGCGATCGCCATGACCGACCGCGTGGTGGTGCTGTCGCGCCGCCCGGGGCGCATCAAGTCGGAGCACCTCATGCAGTTCCCGAGCCATGGCAAGCGGCCCACGCCCTTCGAAGCACGGGCTCTTCCCGAATTCAACACCTACTTCAGCACGCTCTGGGACGAACTCGATGTCCACGTCGAAGGCTGATACGGAAGCGCAAAGATGAACATGCCCCCCACCCTGACAATTCCACACGTGGCCGCTTCGGCATCGGCCGCTGCGCCGGCCAAGGCGCCGAGTTCCGCCTATGAGACATGGCTTGCGCGCCAGCGCCGCGAAAAAACGCTGGTGCTCGCGTGCCGGCTGCTGCTGCTGGTCGCCTTCTTCGGCCTCTGGGAAATTCTCGCCAAGACCAAGATGGTCAACCCGATGCTCACCAGCTACCCGAGCGCGCTGTGGCCGACCTTCGTCGACCTGCTGCTGCACGGCAACCTGCTGACGCACACCTGGGCAACCTTCAAGGCGACCCTGGTCGGCTTCGTCCTCAGCATGGTGTTCGGCATCGCCATCGCGGCCGGGTTGTGGTGGTCGCGCTTCGCCAACAAGGTGCTCGACCCCTTCCTCGTGGTCGCGAACGCCATGCCCAAGATCGCCTTCGTGCCGATCTTCTATATCTGGCTAGGTTCCGAGTACTCGGTGTACGGCATGGCCGTGGCCATCGCGATCTTCGTGACCATCATGGTGGCGTACGAAGGCTTCCAGTCGGCCGACCCCAACAAGATCAAGCTGGCGACCACGCTCGGCGCGAGCCGTGCGCAGGTGCTGCGCATGGTGGTGCTGCCCGGCAGCGTGCCCACGTTGATCGCGGCACTGAAGATGAACATCGGCCTGTCGCTCGTCGGCGTGATCGTGGGCGAGTTCCAGTCCGCCAGCGAGGGCCTGGGCTTCCTCATCGTCAACGGCAGCCAGGTCTTCAAGCTCAACATCGTGATGACCGCGATCGTCGTGCTGGCGCTGATGTCGGCACTGATGTACCTGGTCATCGCCCGCGTCGAGCACGCCCTGTCGCGCCGCTACGGCTGATCTGTCCTCGAACGAAAGAACACATGGAATTTCCCGCATGGATCGTCGACCGCGTGATGGCGCGGCAGGGAAGCCTGCACCCGTATCCGCGCTTCGATGCCCGTCGAACGGCTTTCGTGGTGGTCGACCTCCAGAACTACTACACGCAGCCGGGCTTCATGGGCGAGTGCGCGCCGGCGCGTGCCACCTTCGACAAGGTCAACCAGTTGGCCGGCGCCCTGCGCGAGGCGGGCGGCACGGTCATCTGGGTACAGACCTGTGCCGATGGCGCCGACCGCTTCTGGTCGCACCACCACGCCTTCATGCTGACGCCCGAGCGCAGCGCGCGCCGGTTGCTCGAACTCGGCCGCACGCATCCGGGCTTCGAGATCGCGCCCGGGCTCGACCCGCAGCCCGAGGACCCGCGTGTGATCAAGCGCTGCTACAGCGCCCTGGTGCCGGGCTCGTCGACGCTCGACGACGTGCTGAAGGCGCGCGGCATCGAGACGGTGTTGATCGGGGGCACCGTGACCAACGTGTGCTGCGAGTCGACCGCCCGCGACGCGATGATGATGAACTACGCCACCGTGATGGTCGAGGACGCGCTCTCGGCCGTGACGACCGAAGAGCATGTGCAGTCGCTGCACAACTGGATGCTCTTCTTCGGTGACGTGCTCAGCGTGGACGAGGTCGCGAGCCGGCTGGAGAAGCTGGAGCAGGCGACCGCCCTGGCCTGAGCAGGCCGGCGGCCCCGCTAGAAAGTGCCTGGGTACGCGCCGCCGTCGATCAGCAGGCTCTGTCCGGTGATGTAGCCGGCATGCACCGAGCAGACATAGGCGCACAACGCGCCGACTTCCTCGGCACGGCCAAAGCGGCCGGCCGGGTTGTTGCGGCCGCGCTCCTCCCACAGCTGCTCGAAGGTCTTGCCTTCGGTCTTCACCAGAGCTTCGATGTGGTGGCGTTGCGCATCGGTCGCGAACACGCCCGGCAGGAGATTGTTGATCGTCACGTTGTGCCGCACCGTCTGGCGCGCCAGGCCGGCGACGAAGCCGACAAGCCCGGAGCGCGCGCCGTTCGACAGCCCCAGTTCGGCCTGCGGTGTCTTCACGCTGCGCGAGACGATGTTGACGATGCGGCCGAAGCCGCGTTCGATCATCGGGTCGACGGTGCGGCGGATCATCTCGATGGGCCCCAGCATCATCGCGTCGAGAGCCGAGTGCCAATCGTCCGTCGACCAGTCGCGGAAGTCGCCCGGTGGCCTGCCGTCGGCGTTGTTGACCAGGATGTCCGGCGCAGCGCAGGCGGCCAGCGCTGCGTCGCGCCCTGCCGCGGTCGTGATGTCCGCGACGGCGAAGGCCACCGGTGTGCCGGTTTCGGCCGACAGGTCGGCGGCGGTCTGGCGCAGCGTGGCTTCGGTGCGTGCGGCGATGGTCACCCGCACGCCTTCGAGGGCGAGCTGCCGTGCGCAGGCGCGCCCCATGCCGCGGCTGCCGCCGAAAACCAGTGCCGTGCGCTGTGCGATGCCGAGGTCCATGGATCGTGTCCTTGCGGCCCGTCAGGCCGCGAGCGGGGATTGGAAGGTGAAGCTGTCGCTGTACAGGTGGTCGATGCTCGCGCCGTGGGCCAGGAAGGCCCGCTTCGCATCGCCGATCATCGCCGGCGAACCGCAGAGGTAGATGGCGTGCTCCGACAGATCGTCCAGATCCCCCAGCACCGCGTCCTGCACGTGGCCGCGCCGTCCTTCCCAGTCGGCGCCGGCGCGCGAAAGCACCGGGACGTAGCGGAAGTCGCACAGGCGATCGACCCACGACACGATCTCGTCGTGCAGGTACAGGTCGGCCTCGGTGCGCATGCCCCAGTAGAGACTCACCGGCGGGCAATCGTCGTCATCCATCAACGATTCGAGGATGCTCTTGATCGGCGCCAGGCCGGTGCCGGTCGCGACCATGATCAACGGCCGGTAGTCCTCCGCGTGGTAGCAGAAGGTGCCGTGGGGCAGCTCCACCGGCAACGGGTCGCCGGGCTGAAGTCGCGCCACATGGCCACTGGTGAAGCGGCCTTCGGGAATGCGGCGGATGTGGAAGTCGAGCGTCTGCGGGTGGGGCCGCGAGGCCATCGAGAAGCTGCGGTGCTGGCCGTCGGGCAGCAGGATGTTGATGTACTGGCCGGCCCGATAGAGCAACTCCGCCTCGGCCGGGAGTTCCAGGGCCAAGTGCAGCACGTCGTGGCCGAGCGGGCGCACGGCCTTCACCGTCGCCATGTGGCGCGCCGGGTCGGAGCACGGCGGCAGGCGCCGCGCGGCGCTGATCACCAGGTCGCTCGCCGGCCGCGCCTGACAGGCCAGCGCGTAGCCCTCGGCGGCCTCTTCGGGCGTGAGACCGGGCGGGAACTCGTCGTACGTCACCGAGCCCGCGACCAGCTGGATGCGGCAGGTGCCGCAGCCGCCGAAGCGGCATTCGTGGGGCAGGCGCCGGTCCTGGCGAAGTGCGGCGTCCAGCACTGTTTCGCCGGGCTCGGCATCGAAGGTCGCTGCCGTCTCCAGCAGCCGGATGCGATAGGCCATGGGGCGGTCCTTCGTCGTCGGGGCGTGTGCGCCTTATTTCTTGATGTCGGCCTGGACCATCACCGTGTGGCCCTGGCCCTGAAGCCGTTCGTGCAGCGCCTGCAGCGCGGCCAGCCCGCACGCGGTGTCCTGCTCGCCGTTGCCGCCGGACAGGCCCACGCCGCCGATGACCTCGCCATCCACCACGATCGGGAACCCGCCCACAAAGGCGGCGAAGCGCCCCTCGAAGCTCAGCTGGATGCCGAAGGCCTCGTTGCCCGGCAGGGCTGGGCCGTTGGGCGGCGTGGTGAACAGGTGGGTCGAGCGCTTGTGGCCCGCGGCAGTGAAGGCCTTGTTCCACCCGATCTGCGGGCCGGTGATGCGTGCGCCGTTCATCCGGTCCATGGCGATCGGGAAGCCGCCGTCGTCGGCGATGCAGATGGTTTCGAGCACGCCGATCTCCTTCGCCTTGCGGATGGCGGCGTCGATCATCAGTCGGGCTTCTTCGAGTTCGAGCTTGAGTGCGGTTTTCATGCGGGTCTTTGCAGGAGGAGGGTCGGGGGATCAGCAGCCGCGGTAGACGGTCTTGATCTGCGTATAGAACTCCAGGCCGGTGCGGCCCGATTCGCGGAAGGTCGAGGTGCTCGAGCGCTTCAGGCCGCCGAAGGGCGCATTGATCAGGTTGCCGGTGGTGGTTCGGTTGATCTTCACCGTGCCCGACTGGATGTCGTGCGCGAAGCGGTGCGCGACCACCGGGCTGGTGGTCGCGATGGCGGCGGACAGGCCGTATTCGGTGTCGTTGGCCTTGGCGATCGCATCGTCGTAGCCGTCGACCTCGATGAGGGCGATGACCGGGCCGAAGATCTCCTCGCGCGCGATGCGCATCTGCTGCGTCACGTCGGTGAAGATGGCCGGCGTGACATAGAAGCCGTGGGCGAAGTCGCCGCCGGTGAGTGGCTCGCCGCCGCACAGCAGCGTGGCTTCGGATCGGCCGATGGCGATATAGCGCAGCACCGTCTCCAGCTGCTTCTTCGTCGCGAGCGGGCCCAGGTCCATGCCGGGCGTCATGCCGCTGCCGATCTTGAGCGCGCGCACCCTCGTCAACAATTTGTCGGTGAAAGCGGCCTTCACGCGCTTCATCACCAGCACACGACTGGTGCCGGTGCACGCCTGGCCGCTGAGCGAGAGGCCGCCCTTGATGGCGAGGTCGACGGCCTTGTCGAGGTCGGCGTCGTCCATGACGATCAGCGGGTTCTTGCCTCCCAGCTCCATCTGCGTGCGCGTGGTCATGGCCGCGGCGCGATGGATCTGTTCGCCGGCGGCGGTCGAGCCGGTGAAGGAGATGGCGCGCACCGCCGGCGATTCGGTGATCACGGGGCCGACTTCCGACGCACGGCCGGTGATGAAGTTCAGCACGCCCTTGGGCAGGCCCGCCTGGACGAAGGCTTCGGCCAGACGCAGGCCCGAGAGCGGTGCATCGGACGACGGCTTGAAGACCACCGTGTTGCCGGTGATCAATGCGGGCGCGATCTTGCGCGCCGGGATCGACACCGGGAAATTCCAGGGGCTGATGACGGTGACCACGCCCAGCGGCTCGCGCTGGCTGTAGACCACCATGTCCGGATCGTCCTGCGGGAAGGTCTCGCCCGAGAAGGATTGGCCCTCCACCGCATAGAAGCGGATCGTCTGGGCCGAGCGCAGGAACTCGTCCTTGGCCAGCGCGAGCGGCTTGCCCTCTTCGCGCGTGAGCTCTTCCGCGAATTTCGCCGCATGCGTCTCCAGGTACAGCGCCGCGGCGTTGAGCATCGCGGCCCGCTTGGAGATCGGCATTTTCTTCCAGCCGTCGAATGCCGCTTGCGCGGCGGCGACGGCCGCCCCGGCGTCCTCGGCAGACGAGGACTGGAAGCGGCCGACCACCTCGCGGGCGTCGGCCGGGTTCATGCTGTCGAAGGTCCGGCCGGTCGCGCTGGACACCCAGGCGCCATCGATGTGATTCTGGAAAAGAGGGATGGGAGCGAGGGTCATGGCGTCGGCTTATGATGAGGCAAATTTAAGAATACTGTATACCAATAATATTTTCAACCAACGCTTGAAGAGGGCGTTTGTTTGGAAGTGTCATCAAACGATGGTTGTGCTGACTTGATTGTTGGTATACAGTATACCGAAGAGCTATTGGCTCTTGCTGCTTTCGTCCGCCAACGCCCGCCATTCCTGGAGCCTCCGCCATGTCCGTCCTCATGAACCGCGATGAATTCCGCACTGCCCTTGAAAACGCCATCAAGGGCAAGAGCGCCAACAAGTCCCCCTTCAGCCTGGCCTGGGCCGGCGGCACGCTGAGCCGCGCCCATCTGGCCCGCTGGGCCGAGAACCATTACCACTATGTCGGCCCCTTCGCCGACTACCTGGGCTATCTGTACGCCCGCACGCCCGACCACATGACCGAAGCCAAGGACTTCCTGCTGGCTAACATGTATGAAGAGGAAATCGGCGGCGATCGCCACACCGACCTGTTGATCCGTTTCGCCGAAGCCTGCGGCACCACCCGCGAGCGCGTGGTCGATCCCGACAACATGTCGCCCACCACCCGTGGGCTGCAAAGCTGGTGCTATGCCGTGGCCATGCGCGAAGACCCGGTGGTCGCCGTGGCCGGTCTGGTGGTCGGCCTGGAATCGCAGGTGCCGTCCATCTACCGCAAGCAGACGCCCACGCTGCGCGAGAAGTACGGCTTCAGCGACGAGGAGGTCGAGTTCTTCGATCTGCACATCGTTTCGGACGAGATCCACGGCGAGCGCGGCTACCAGATCGTGCTGGAGCACGCCAACACGGTGGAACTGCAACAACGCTGCCTGAAGATCTGCGAAATCGGCGCCCAGATGCGGCTGCTCTACACCACCGCGCTTTATCACGACTACGTGATGGCCGAGGAAGCCGCGCAGCCGGTGCTCCAGGCCGCCTGAGCCCCCGTCCCGCCACGCCGTCGAGCCCGCATGCCGATCATCACCTTCCACAAAGGCGGCCAGGTCTACCGTGACGAGGTCAAGGACAACACGAACCTCGTGGTGCGCGCGGGCATCAAGCAGTTCCCCTATCCGCACCTGCGCTACGAGTGCGGCATGGGCAAGTGCTCCAAGTGCGCCTGCCGCGTGATCGCGGGCATGGAGCACCTGCCGCCACCCAACTGGAAGGAAAAGAAGCAGTTGGGCGAGCGGCTCGCCGCCGGCTACCGGCTGGCCTGCCAACTCTGGGTTCAGCAGGACATCGAGCTGGCCCAGGACGATGCCGCGACCACCTGAGATCGAACGCCTTCCCATGTACGTGATATTGACCAGCAAGCCCGGGCAGTTCCGCACAGAACCCGTCGACGGCCTGCGTCCCGTCGAATCCTTCGACTACCTCTTCTTCGGTCGCTGCAAGGCGCGCTTCGTGATCGCCGAGCTTCAGGCCGCGTGCAAGGTGACGGTGATCGACGAGACGCCGCCCGAGGTCGTGAACCACGTGCCCTCCAAGTTCCTCGAGAAGTTCGACACCGTGTCGCTTGCACGCGATGCGTTGCGGCAGCTCGTGCGCGAGGGCGATGCCGACGTGACGCTGGTGCGCACATGAACACCGCTGCGACGCCCGGGGCACCCGCCTCCATGATCCGGATCACCTTTCTGAGCAACGACGCGAAGGTCGTGTCCGCGGCCGCAGGCGGCAACCTGCTGCGCATCTCGCTGCGCGAGCAGGGCGGCATCCCCTTCAAGTGCGGCGGCGGCCTGTGCGGCACCTGCAAGTGCCTCGTCGAAACGGGCATCGAGCACACCGATGCCATCAAGCCCAAGGAGAAGAAGCACCTCAACAAGGCCGAGATGGCGCAGGGCTACCGCATGGCCTGCCAGACCTTCGTCAACGGCGATATCGCCGTGTCCTGGCAACCGCGCGACGCCAAGAAATGATCGCCGCGCTGCTGCCGGACGGCATGAGCCTCGGCCACTACGCCGGCATGGCTGCGATGGTGCTGGTCGGTGCCTGTCTTCAGGGGATCGGCGGCGTCGGCTTCGCGATGTTCTCCGCGCCCATCGCGGCACTCTTCTATCCCGAGCTCGCGCCCGGCCCGCTTCTTGCGCTCGGCGGACCCCTGGCGCTGATGTCGGCACTGCGTGAATTCGACCAGATCGACTGGGGCGCCGCCGGCGTCGCGCTGATCGGCCGCGTGGTCGGCACGCTCGGCGCTGCGGTGTGCCTGCTGCTGCTGCCGGGCGAGCTGCTGACGGTGCTGTTCGCGGTTTTGATCCTCGCCGGTGTGGTGCTGAGCCTGAGCGGGCGCCGCATCGAGGCGTCGCGCGGCAACATGGTCGGCGCCGGCATCGCGTCCGGGCTGATGGGCACCATCACGTCCGCCGGTGCGCCGCCCTTCGCGCTGGTCATGCAGTACCTGCCGCCGCCCCGGCTGCGTGCCACGCTCGGTTGCGTGTTCTTCGTCGGCGCCGCCTTCTCGCTCGTGATGCTGGCGAGCGTGGGGCGCTTCGGGCGCCATGAACTGTGGCTCAGTGCCTGGTTGCTGCCCCTCATGGTGGCCGGGTTCGCCCTGTCGGGCCCGCTCAACCGCCGCGTCTCGCGCCGTGCCGTGCGTGGCGTCCTGCTGGGCCTGTCGGCCTTCGGGGCCACCGCGTTGCTGCTGCGCGAAGCCTTCGGCGCCTGATTCTCCCAAGGAGCGTTTCTTGCAACACATTTCCGACGCGATGGTCAATGCGCTCGTCACCCCGGCCGATGCGCAAGAGGTCCTGCGTGATGCGTTCGTGCGCTTCGACGAAGGTGCTGCCGCCATGCAGGAGCGCATCCGCACCGAGGCGGGCGGCGTCAAGCTGTCGACGCTGGGCGCCGTGATCCCGGGCCAGGGCGTGGCGGGCGCCAAGGTCTACACCACGATCAAGGGCCAGTTCTCCTTCGTCATCCTGCTGTTCTCCACCGAGGATGGCCGCCCGCTGGCCTCTTTCGACGCCGGCGCCATCACGCGGCTTCGGACCGCCGCGTGCTCGGTGCTCGCCGCGCGCCACCTCGCGCGTGGCGATGCGCGCCACCTGGCGCTGTTCGGGGCGGGCGCGCAGGGGCAGGCGCATGCCATCCAGATGGCGGCGGCCTTCGCACTGGAGGACATCCGCGTCTGCACACCGAACCCGGCGCCCGATCTGGCCGCTCGCCTGTCGGCGCAATGCGGCGTTCCGGTGCGGCTGTGCGGCGTCGACGAAGCGCTGGACGGGGCCGACATCGTGGTCACGGCCTCGCGTGCCGTCACGCCACTGTTCGCCGGCGAACGTCTGCCGGCGGGCGTCTTCGTCGCCGCCATCGGCTCCAGCCTGCCGCACACGCGCGAACTGGACGACGTCGCCCTTGCACGGGCTTCGCTGGTGGCTGTGGAATGGCGCACGCAGTCGCTGCGTGAAGCCGGTGAATTGGTGCAGGCGGGTGAAGGTGTGCTGCCGCCCGAAAAGATCGTCGAACTGGCGGCACTCGTGGCCGGACGTGTGCCGGGCCGCCGTACCCGAGAGGAGATCACGCTCTACAAATCGGTGGGCGTGGGCCTCGAGGACGTCGCCTTGGCCGGCCTGGCCTGGCGTCGGCTCGACGAGCGTGGCGGCTGAGCGCCGCCGCTGCGCTCAAGCGGGCGTCTGCGGCTGAATCGACGGCGGCAGCTCGGCGGCGCTGTAGACATGGCGCGCCGCCAGCAAGGCGGCGAGCTCGGCATCGCCCGCCACCACCGCGCGCAGGATGGCGGCATGCTCTTCCCAGTTCTGCCGCATGCGTTCCCGGTTGTTCACCGTGAAGAAGAGGGCGGTGCGCTCGCGCAGCGAACGCATGATTTCCTGCAGCACCGAGTTGGCGGCCACGTTGCCCAACGCCTCGTGGAAACTCAGATTGAGCGCCGAGATCCGCGTCAGGTCGTCGTCGCTGGTGAGCTGCGAGCCTTCGGCCAGGATGCGCTCGAGCTTGGTGATCTGCGCAGGGTCGTGACGCCGTGCCGCCAGCCTGGCGTTGAGCGCCTCGAGCGTCGCGCGCACCTCGACCATCTCCTTGATCTGCGCCTGCGTGAAGGTGGTGACCGTGGCGCCGCGCCGCGGCTCGATGGCCACGATGCCTTCTGCGGCCAGCGCGCGCAGCGCCTCGCGCACCGGCATGCGCGAGACACCCAGCTCCTCGGAGAGCCGCCCTTCGACCAACCGCTCGCCCGGCGCCAGCGCCCCGCTCAGGATGCGCTCGCGCAGGGCGGTCAGGACCAGCGTGGTGAGTGGCGCGTGGCGCTCTCCCAGTTTGCTATCAGTCGTCGAATCCATAGCCATCATGCGTCGCCGGAACCCGGTGTGGGCCGGCTGGTGGAAGTCCATTGCGCGGCGCCGGGCCGCTCCGTGTGGCCTGTGTTCATTCGCCGCGCAGGGAACAGGCGTCCATTGTGCCCGCACTGTTCGCCGGACGATGCGCCCACACGATTCAGTCCGTGCGCGAGAGGCCTTCCGGAACGGCTTTCGCCTCGGTCGACCGTCCGGCGGTGGCCGCGCCCACCATGTGTTCGGTCAGCGCCTCGTACAGCGGCCGGCCGATCATGCGCGACACCAGGCTCGCCAGCATGGCGCTGGCCATCAGGCTGAGCACCATCGAATGGCCGTCGACCATTTCCATGACGATGATGAAGGCGGTGAGCGGCGCCTGCGTCACCGCGGCCAGGAAGCCGGCCATGCCCATGGCGATCAGCGCCGGGCCGAGGTCGGCGCCCGCCAGCTGCGCGATGCCGTCGCCGATGCCCGCGCCGATCGACAGCGACGGCGCGAAGATGCCGCCCGGCACGCCGACCCAGGCCGAGAGCCAGGTGGCGATGAACTTGAGCAGCGTGTAGAGCGGCGTCAGCTCGTCGTGGCCGGCCAGCATCTGCTTGACCGCTTCGGAGCCGGCGCCGAAGGTCACGCCGCCGGTGACGAGGCCGATCACGGCGATGACCAGCCCGCCGACTGCCGCAAAGCGCACCGGCCAGCGCGCGCGCCAGTGGTTGAGGCCTTGCGGCGCGCCCGTGAGCGACGCGATCATCAGGCGGGCGAAGAGCCCGCCCGCCACGCCGCTGGCGAGCGCCACCCCCAGGCCGGGGCCGAGCAGGTTACAGCGACCGGCGGCACGCGGATCACGCCGAAGTAGCTCAGGTTGCCGAAGACCGAGACGGCCACCAGGCCCGCGAGCACGATGCCGGTGATGATCACGCCGCTGGCGCGCGCCTCGAGCCGGCCGCGATGCCGGCCGCGATGCCGGCCGCGATGCCGGCCGCGCCGCCAGCCACCAGCAGCGAGCGCGTGTCGATGGTACTGTGCGGCGACAGCCAGCGCTTGGCGTGCTGCATCACGCCTGCGGCCACCTGCACCGAAGGGCCTTCGCGGCCGATCGACAGGCCGGCCAGGAAGCCGGCCGCGCCCAGGTCGATCTTGGCGACGGTCAGGCGCAGCGAGGCGAAGAGGCCGCGCTGCTCGGGCGGCAGGTCGGGGTGGAGCGCCACCATGATCTGCGGAATGCCCGAGCTCGCGGTACCGGGGAACCACCGGCGCGTGGCCCAGACGATGGCGGCCGTGAGCGCCGGCGTCCAAATCAGTACGGCCCACGGATGGCTGCCGTGCAGCGACTGGAAGCGCGCGAACGCCCACTCGCTCGCCATCGTGAAGCCGACCACGAACAGCCCGGCCGCCACCGCGTAGTCCAGAACGATGGCTCGGTCGACCCACAGGCGAAGCTGGAGAGTTCGGCGCGCAGGTTCTGGAAGAAGTCGGGTTCGTGATTCACCGCATCGATTCTGAACCTTCCGCGGAGCCTGCGGCCCCGATCGGGTCGCGGCGTGGATAATCACCGGTTCTCTTTTTCCTTCCCTTCCATCCATTCATCAGGGGCAGTGCACATGGCATCGGTCAACAAAGTCATCCTCGTCGGCAATCTCGGCCGCGATCCGGAAACCAGAACCTTCCCGAGCGGCGACCAGGTCTGCAACGTGACGCTGGCCACCACCGACAAGTGGAAGGACAAGGCGAGCGGCGAGATGAAGGAGGCGACCGAGTGGCACCGCCTCGTGTTCAACGGCCGCCTGGCCGAGATCGCCGCGCAGTACCTGCGCAAGGGCTCGCAGATCTACGTCGAAGGCCAGATCCGCACCCGCAAGTACCAGGACAAGGACGGCGTCGAGAAGTACGCCACCGACATCCGCGTCGACCAGATGCAGATGCTGGGCAGCCGCCAGGGCATGGGCGGCCCGTCGGGCGGCGGTGACGACGACGGCGGCTACTCGCAAGGCGGTGGCGGTGGCGGTGGCGGTGGCGGCGGCGGCGGTTACTCGCGCCCCCCGGCCGCGGCGCCGCGCGCACCGGCTGCACGTCCGGCCCCGGCACCGGCCAAGTCGTCGTCCGGCTTCGACGACATGGACGACGACATTCCGTTCTGAGCTGGACCTGAACCGCTGGCCTCCGTGAATGGCGGGCGCGGGGTCCAACGATGCACGACGCCGAGGATCTCGCCAGGGGCGTTGCGCCCGAGGCGTCGCCAGCCGATGACCACGCCCGTCAGGCTGAGCGCGGCCCCACCCAGGCTCAGCGCCACCATCAGGATGTCCCAGAGTGGTCGCCGCCCGAGCAGCGGCAGCCAGTCCCAGCTGTGCAGCATCGCGAAGAGCCATCGGCTGGCGCGGCGACCGCTGTCGGTCCGGCCGAGGACTTCGCCGGTACGGGGGTCGACATGCACCCAGGTGCCGTGGCCATCGGCGAACACCACGCGCCAGACGGGCAGCGGCTTGTCGCCGCCTCCGGTCATGGTGTGGGCTTCGCGCTGGTAGTAGTAGAGATCGTAGGCCTTGAGCACCTCGATGCGATCGACCGGCGTGGGCAGCAGTCGGGCCACGGCGAACGCCAGCGACTTCTCGTCGACCGATGCCGGCCCTGATCCAGTTGCGGCGAGCAGCACGGGCGCGCCGGCCGCACCACTGGCGCGCACCAGCGTTCGGCCATCGACCTTTTCCCATCGCAGCTCTCGTACCTCGCGCGCGGTCGATGCCAGCAGCGTTTGTGGCGCGGCATCCGTCACGTCGATGACCAGCGGGCCGCCGTTCATGCCCGCGACGCGCAGCGCCGGCGCGCCGCTGTCGAAGAGGCGCCATGGGTTCATCGACATGAGTCCGCTGAAGATCCACGTGAGCGTGACGAGCGCGAACAACAGGCCGGTGATGTGATGCCAGCGCATCATGAAGCCCCGGTAGGGTGAGCGAGAGCCGCTCTTGTAGCGGCCCATGAAGCGCCAGCGCATGATCCCGACGACGGTGCCGGTCAGCGTGACGGCGATGCCGACGATCGACAGCCCGTTGACGATGTCCGTCCAGTACGCGTTGAACACGTTGCCGCGGAACGGATACAGCCAGTGGATCCAGGCGCCTGCATAGTTCCACAACCGTTCGGCGCGCGGCGCATCGCGCACCACCTCGCCGGTCGTGCCCGAGACGTACAGCAAGGTCACTGCCTCGTCGTCGACCTGCACGCGGTGCAGCGGCCGATGCGCATCCAGGCCGCGCGAGTGGGTGAACGCGTCCTCGTCGATGGGGCCGTCGTAGTGCAGTGCCGGTCCCGCTCCTGCAAAGGCGCGTGCGCTGGCCAGAGCCATCGCCTCGTCGACCTGCCGCAGCACCGCACCATCGCGGGCGTCGACGACCACTGTGCCGCGTCCCGGTGCCGGCCGGCGGCGGCCCGGCGTTGAGGCCTGCTCGGGCACGGCGAGGTACACCGCGCGACCGCCGCTGGCCACCGCGAGGCGCAGCGACTGCAACGGCCCTGCGATGCCCGCAACGTCGAGTGCCTGCCGCGGGCCGAGCATCGCGGCCGTCGCGTCGAGCGGCGGCAGATGCTGCAACCGCTCGTCGGCGGTGAGCTTGGGGTAGCCCACGTACATCATCACCACGCCCGAGACGAACCACATCGCGAAGAAGGCGCACACGACGATGCCCAGCCAGCGGTGGATCAGGAACAGCCAGCGCTTGGCGTGCAGCATGGTCGATCGCTCCTAGAACGCGGCGCGCAGCGTGATGTCCGCGGTGCGCGGCGCGCCGAGGTAGGCCGAGGTGCTGCTGATGCTGGCGGCGTAGAGCGTGTCGGTCGCGTTGCGCACGCGGCCGATCAGCGTGACCGACTTGTTCACCTTCCAGCTCACGCCCAGGTCCAGCAGCGTGTAGGCCGGCCAGTGCATGGTGTTGGCCGCGTCGGCATACACCTTGCCGACATGGCGCAGGCCGACGCTCGCCTGCACCGCCGGCGTGAAGGCGTAGGACACCCACAGGTTCGCCACCGTCGAGGGCGTGTTGGTCGGCGTCTTGCCGGCCAGCGACACGCCGCCCTGGCGGTACTTCTCGTACTGCGCATCGACGTAGGTGACGTTGCCCTGCAGCGCCCATTGCGCCGTGGGCTGCAGGCCGACCGCCAGTTCGACGCCGCGCGCGGACTGTTCGCCCACCAGCACCGTGAGGGCGCTGTTGTTCGGGTCCTGCGTCGAGATGTTCTTGCGCGTGATGTCGTAGGCGGCGATGGTCGCTGTGCCCTTGCCCTGCCAGAAGTCGAGCTTGGAGCCGATCTCGAACTGGCGGCCTGTCGTCAGGTCGCTGTTGTTCATCACGTCGGCGAACGAGGCCGTCGACAGGACGCCCGACGGCGGATCGGCGGCCGTCGCGTATTGCGCGTACAGGTTCGCACCGGGCGCCACATCCCACACCAGGCCGATGCGGCCGGTGGTCGGGTCGTAGCGGCGGCCGTAGCTGGCTGGTGCGGCGGCCGTGACGGCGCGCCGGTTGGTCAGGTCGAGGTCGATGCGCTCGTGGCGCAGCGCGGTGACGAGGTTCAGCGCGGGAACGAGCGCGGTGCGGTTCTCCAGAAAGAGCGCAGCGGTCGTCACCTTGTTGTCCCGGTCCGGGTTGAAGCCCGGCCGCATGCCCGGTACCTGGAAGAAATTCTCGGTCGTGAAGTCGTAGGGGTTCACCGTGCTGACGGTGGCCGACAGGCTGTTCGGAAAGCGCGTCTGCTTGTTCTCGCTCACATCCAGCCCGAAGGACCAATCGCTCCGGCGCCCGCCGAGCTGGCCCTTGTAGAGCCCCTCGATGCGGTCGCCGACCACGCGCTGGTCGTGGCGCTGCAGCAGCGCCCCGGAACGGATCACGGCGGTGTTCGTGGCGTTGTAACGGTACGTCTCCACGTTGCGGTAGTCGCGTAGCGCGTCGTAGGCATAGAAGGTGTTCTTGACCTGGAGCGCATCGCCGAGGCGCAGTTCCGCGATGGAGCGCAGCCACTGCACCTCCTGCGCATAGATGCCGTCGGCGCTGTTGTAGTTCTTGAAGCGGATGCCGGTGTCGACCCGCAGCGTCCCGCTGGCGGGGTTGAGCACCGGTGTGCCCCAGTAGGGCCGGTCGACCTGCTCCTTCTGATACTCGTAGGCCAGCGTGTGGGTGAAGCCGCCGCCCAAGTCCGACAGGAGCGAGGTGGCCAGCTGCGTCGACCGGGTGCCGGTGCCGTCGGTCCGGCTGTCGGCGTCGCGATGGTTCACGTCGAGCCGCAGGTAATGGCTCCCGGCCCCGCCGTCACCGGCGATGCGGCGGTTCAGGCCGAATGAGCCTTCCTTGAGGCCCTGCGTGCCGGCGCGCACCTGCACTTCGGAGAAGTCGTGGCGCTCGGCGAGCTTGCTGATGTAGTTGATCGATCCGCCGACCGCACCTGCGCCGAACAGGAAGCTCGACGGGCCGCCGATGACTTCGACCCGGTCGTAGATCCAGCTGTCCACCGGGCGTGCCGCGATCGAGTACTGGACATTGATGCCGTTGAACATCTGGCTGAGCGAGCCGCTGCCGAAGCCCCGGTAGTTCACGCCGATGGCGCCGGGTGCGTTGTGCGCAGTGATGCCAGGCACGGCGCGCAGGATCTCCTGCGTGTCCTGCGCACCGCGCGCGTCGATGGTCGCGCGGTTCACGACCGTGACCGATGCCGGCGTCTCGCGCACCGTCAGGCCGAGGCGGCTGCCGGTTTCGGTGGGCGTGTCGAGGTTCAACCGGCCGTTGGAAGCCGCCGCGCTGTCGGTCACGTCGACCTGCGGCAAGGACGCCGTCGGCGCCTCTGCCCACACGGAGACCGTGGCCAGGAGCGAAGCCGAGGCCAGCGCTGTGCGTGGCAGGGCGCGACGGAACGAAACGGAAACGTGCAGCGCATGGCGTGCGCCTGATCGCAAAAGCAGGAAAGAAAACATGAAGAACTCACGAAGGAAAGCATCTGCGCCAAAGGCGCGTGCCTCGGGACGACGGCGCTGGATGCCGTCACGTCCCATCGATACGACGCACGGCGCCCCTCGATGACGGACGCCGCACGCTACGAAAAATCGATCGTCAGGTGAGCTGTGGTGGCCCGCGCGCGGGCAGGGGTGCGGCGGTGGCGGCCGCGAGGCGCGCCGCCGGTATGGACTGCAGGGCCCGACCCAGGGGTTCGGGCGTGGCGACCGTGAGCGGCACGGCCGGAGGCGGCGGTGCCCCGGTGGCCAGGCACAGCGGGCAGTGCATGCCGAGGCTCGACACTTCCTGCGCACCGTCGTCGGTCTGGATGACCAGCTTGACGGTACCGACGGCCGAGCACACCAGCTCCATCGCCTGCGGGTTCACCATCGGGCCCGCCACCGCGACCCCGATCGACAACAGAAACCATGCCAGCACGCAGCGGTGCAGGATGGCGAGGCGTCGAAGGGTGGGCATGGCGGCGATTATGCGATGCGACGCGCGGCGGCGCGTCCAAGTAGGATCCACCCATGGAATCTGTCGACGCTGCCACCTTTGACGAGGCGTACTACGCGCGCTACTACTTCGACAAGAAGACAAAGGTGGCCGACCCGCAGCACGTCGAGCGGCTCGGTGCCTTCGTGAGCGCCTACCTGAAGTACCTGCGTGTTCCTGTCCGGCGCGTGCTCGACGTCGGCTGTGGCGTGGGCCTCTGGCGCGACATCGTCGCCCGGCACTTCCCGCAGGCGAGCTATCACGGCGTCGAGGTCAGCGAGTACCTGTGCGGTCGCTACGGCTGGGAGCGCGGCTCGGTGGTGGACTACCGTGCCCCGGAACCCTTCGACTTCGTCATCTGTCAGGGCGTGCTGGCCTACCTGAATCCCGTCGACCTGAAGCAGGCCCTGCGCAACCTCGGAATGCTGAGCCGCGGCGCGCTCTATCTCGAAGCGGTGACGCTCGAGGACTACGAGAACGACATCGTCGACGAGGACCTGACCGACCCGCTCCTGTTTCGCCACCGCGCCGATCTGTATCGGCGCGGCTTGTCGAGAAAGTTCCAGGCCTTGGGCGGCGGCATGTGGCTCAGCCGGCGAGCGGATGTGCCGCTCTTCGCGTTGGAAGGCACGGGGGAGTGAGTTGGCTGCGGACTGCCGCCGGACCTTTTTAGTTTCGTGCGTAGCCGACACGCCTACACGCCTTCGCTTGAGGACGCGCTAAGGTGTCCGAAAGGATCCCTATGCCAAATTCCAAAGTTCCCCATGAAGACGACCCGGCGCAGCTGCCGGTCGAGCCAGAATTTCCCACCGATGCGGGTCAGGCCAACCCGCACTCCGACGAAGGAACCCCGGGTGCCGATGAGAATGCGGCCGGCTTCGTGAAAGAAAAGCGGTAGCAGGCGCAACGCGCTTTTTGCGATGCGATGCACGCCCCATCTCGGAAGGGTTTCGATGCCATACCTTCAGCTCGACTTGAACGGACACTATCCTGCTGCAGACAAGCGCCGGCTTGCAGCGTCGATGAGCGAGACGTACGCACGGATGATGTCTGTCGACATCCGACGAATCAGTGTGGCCGTGCGCGAGTTGGGCGACGGGGGCCTCTGGCGCATTACGGCAGAAGGCGAAGCGCCAACGGCGGTCTCGGTGATGATGCTGGACATCCGCAAGGGCCGCTCTGCCGAGCTCCGCATGGCAGTGGCACAGGCCCTGTGCGCGCACTGTGTCGAGATACTGGGGCTGCGCGAGGACCGTCTCAACGTGGAGTTCACCCAACACGACGGCGATGAGATGTACCACCCGGCACTGGGCGGCTACAGCCCCGATTGGACGCCGGACGAGGGCTGAAGCGGGACCAGGCCCCTCGGTCGTTCTTCGTCTCAATGATGAAAACGTAGCTCGAACCGGATGGCGCCCGTCGCGGAACTCGATGCCGTGACTTCGCCCCCGTGCAAGTCCATGATGGCCTTCACGATCGCCAACCCCAGGCCGCTCGATTCGGCAGGGCGGGCGTGCACCGCATCGGCACGGTAGAAGCGGTCGAACAGCCGCTCCATCTGCGCGGGCGGAATGGGCATGCCTTCATTCTCGACCGCCATGGTCGAGAACCCGTCGCCGTGATAGCCGCTCAAGCGCACGACGGTGCCTGGCGTGCTGTAGCGAACCGCATTGGCCACGAGGTTGTGGAGGGCACGTCGACACAGCGGGGCATTGACCCACGCCGTCCCGCTGGCCTGCACGTCGAACCGCAGGCCCGCCTCGTCCGCAGGGCCTTCGAAGTATTCGGCGATCCGCCGCAACTCGTCGTCCATCTCCAGCGTCTCGCGCTCGATCTGGAGTGTGGCGTGGTCGGCCTGGGCCAGGAACAGGATGGTGTCGACGGTCAGGCTGAGCCGGTTCAACTCCTGCAGATTCGATTCGAGCACCTGTTGGTAGTCGTCGGCACTGCGCGTGCGGCTGAGAGCGACCTGCGTCTGTCCGATCAAGGCGCCCACCGGCGTGCGGATTTCGTGCGCGAGGTCCGCCGAGGACTGCGAGAGTCGATCGTAGCCGACGGTGATGCGATCGAGCATGGCGTTGAAGGCCGCCACCATCTGCTGCAGCTCGAGCGGCGCGTCGTGCTCCGGCAGCCGAATCGCCAGGTTGACCGGTGCGATCAAGGAGGCTTGCGCGGCCACCCGATGCAGCGATCGCAAGCCCCGGCGCAGCACCAGATAGACCAGCAGCAAGGAGGCCAGCACGGCAAGGACGGTGCTGAACAGCACCTGATTGCGGGCGCGACCGATCATCTGCGCCTCGCTGGCCAGTGGATGGCCCGTCGTGATCTCGACCATGGCGCCGTCGTGCCCGGATCGTGCCAAGGCGGTGATCCAGCGTCCGCGCGGCAGGCTGGGCATTCGGGCATCGCACACATCCTGCCGACCGATCGGCCGATCGAAGGCGACCGGCGGCGCACAGCCTGGAAGCGGCAGACGCTCGGGATTGACGTCCACCCAAGGCAGCGCCTCGCCCGGGTGACGGACGACGAGGACGTCGCCTGCATTGCCGAGAATGGCCACGAGCAGCAGGGACTGGTCGCGCAGTTCGCTGGCCGTGCGGGCATCGCCGACCAGGCGTCGAAAGTGCTCGGTGCGTGCGATCAGCTGCTCGTCGGCATGGGTCAGGACGGCGGTGCGTACGGCGAAGAAGTAGTTGGCCCCCAGCATGCCGGTGATCGCCACGGCGATCAGCCCGCACAGCAAGGTCACGCGGACCGCGAGCGAACGCGGGCGCCACGCCGCGGTCAATGATCGCTCCCGACCATGTCGCCCGGCGGGTCTCCGAAGGCGTAGCCGACGTTGCGCACGGTGTGAATCAAAGGCGTCGCGAACGGGCGATCCACCTTGGCGCGCAGACGCTTGACGGCGACGTCGACGACATTGGTATCGCTGTCGAAATTCATGTTCCAGACCTCCGAGGCGATCAAGGTGCGCGACAACGCCTCGCCCTGCCGCTTGATCAGCAGGTGCAGCAGCAGGAACTCCTTGTTCGTCAGCGAGATCTCCTCGCCCTGGCGTGTGACCTTGCGTCTGAGTACATCGAGCTTGAGGTCGCCGATCTCGTAGGCATCGGCTTCGCGCACGGGCCCGCGGCGCAGCAGGGTGCGGATCCGCAGCACCAGCTCGGTGAAGGAGAACGGCTTGACGAGGTAATCGTCCGCGCCGAGTTCGAGCCCACGGATGCGGTCGCTCAACTGGTCGCGCGCGGTCAGAAACAGCACGCGCAGATCGTCTTTCTCACGCAGCGCCGACATGATCTTCCAGCCGTCGATGCCGGGCAGGTTGACGTCGAGAACGACCAGGTCGTAGACGTGGGTCAACGCCATCTCCAGGCCGTCGGTGCCCGTGCGCGACAGGTCGACGGTGTAGCCGCTTTCGCGCAGGCCCTTCTTCAGGTAGTCGCCTGTCCTGGGGTCGTCCTCGATGATCAGGATCTTCATGCCGATGGATTCTCCACCCCGGAAACGTACTGGCCGGATGACGGTTTTGTCATTCACCTGTCACCCCCGGTCGCTGCCGGAATTCCTACAGTCTCGCCATCCCCACGATGAGATATCGCTTCCTATGCCTCACCCGCTTTCCTCCCTCGGTATCGCCCATACGGCGATCAGTCTCCTGCCGCTCGGCGCAGGTCTCTACAGCCTGGCCCGTTTCGGCGCCATCGAGCCGGGCACCCGTTCCGGTCGCGTCTACGGGATCGGCATGGTGCTGTCGGTGCTGACGGCGTTCGGTCTGTCGAGCACCGGCAGGTTCAATGCAGGGCATGCGCTGGGCATCCTGGCGCTGCTGGCCATGGCCGGCGCATGGTCGGTGCCGAAACTGCAATTTCTCGGCAGAGCCCGCACCTACCTCGCGACGCTGGGTTGGTCCTTCAGCTTCTTCCTGTTGCTCGTGCCCGGTATCAACGAGACGCTGAGCCGTCTGCCACCGTCCCGGCCACTGGCCAGCGGCCCGGATTCGCCGCTGGTGAAAGGGGCGTTGCTCACATGGCTGGTCGTGTTCGTCGTGGGCTCTGCATGGCAAGCGAGGACCCTGTATCGACGCGGGCGACCCGGTGCGACGCAGCGCTGAAGCATCGATCCGGCGCATGTCTGCGCGTGCGTCCCGGTTGGCGCTGAACCGAACTGGCTGGCGCAACGCCCGCCGTCCCCCGCCGCAGGCCGCGTTCCTATAATCCGCGCGGGTTCGAGTCGGCGGCAGGCCGGCTCGCCCACGGTTCGAAGGTGCCCCGAACGCTGGATGCGTCGGGGTTAAACGGGAAGCAGGTGACGCGCGTCGCAACACGCGCCAGGCCTGCGCTGCCCCCGCAACGGTCAGCGGATTGGGACCTCCTCACGGGCTGCTTCGGCAGGCCAGCCACTGCGTTTCGCGACGTGGGAAGGCGAGGAGTCCTGTCTGGGTGCATTCACGCACGCAGACGCTCCGCGAGCCCGGATACCGGCCTTTGCAACCGCTTCGGACGCTGCGGGCGTGCGTCGTTCCGGGCCGGTCGGTGCACATGCACCGTGCCGGCCTGCGGCGTGCGCCCGTGGTGAATTGCAATGGGTCCCGCGGGGTCGCGGGACGCTTTGGAGCACGCATGCGCATGTTGTCCCCCGTTCCCGCCCGCCTGGGCCTCCTGGCCTTGTTGTCGCTGGCTGCCGGCGACGGCATGGCGCAAGAGGCCGACGCGATGGCCGAGATCTTCGTCACCGCCACCGCGCGGGCCGAAGCGCGCAGCCGCATCGCGGCCACCACGCAGGTCATCGACCGCGCGGCCATCGAGCGCTCGACCGCCAGGTCAGTCACCGACCTGCTGGCCGAGAACGCCGTCGGCTTCTTCAGCGAATGGACCGCCGCACAGACCTCCATCAACATCCGCGGCGCGACCAGCGACGGCCAGGGCCGCGACTACAAGGGCCAGGTGCTGGTGCTGGTCAACGGCCGGCGGGCAGGAACGGCCAACATCTCGAAGCTGTCGGCCAACGAGGTCGAGCGGATCGAGATCGTGCGCGGCCCGGCCTCGGTGATCTACGGCAGCCAGAACATGGGCGGCGTGATCAACATCATCATGAAGAGCGGCGCGAACGCACCGCCGACCCAGGCCGGCCTCTCCGGCGGTTCCTGGGGCGGCGTCAACGCCAACGCGCAGACCAGTGGCGGCAACGACACCATCGACTGGTACTTCGGCGTGTCGGGCGGCCAGCGCGACGACTACCGCTCGGGCAAGGGCGGCAGCACGATGGAGAACACGTCGTGGGAGCGCCGCGGCTTCGCCGGCAGCGTCGGCCTGCAGATCGACGACCTGAGCCGGCTCGAATTCAAGCTGCACACCGACGGCATCTACAACGCGGGCTTCCGCGGGTCGGGCGCCAACACCATCAGCCAGGACGACCGCACCAACGCGTCCTTCGATGTGACGTACGAAGGCCGCACGAGGGACGACCGCATGGGCTGGATGGCGCAGTTCTATTCGGTGAAGGACGAGGACGAGTTCAAGTGGGCGTCGCCGGTGGTGCGCACGGGCACGGCGGCCACGCCGGGGACGTCACGCGACCACAACGACCGCCAACTGGACATCATCGGCACGCGCCTGCAGCCGCGCTTCCAGGTGGGTGAGGGCAACGACCTGCTGCTGGGCTACGACTGGGAACGCAGCCGCCTGCGCTCCGAGCGCTTTCGCGTGGCGCTGCCCGGCGGGCCGACCGGCCAGGTCGCGCCCTACGACAACAACCAGACCGAGCATGTCAACGCGCTGTACTTCGAGGACGCGCAGAAGTTCTTCAGCGACACGCTGACGGTGCGCGGTGGCGCCCGCCGCACCTGGGGCACGACCAGCTTCGACCCGACGCCCAACCTGCCCCTGCAGCGCAGCGGCAGCCAGGACTACAGCGAAACCACCTGGTCGACCGGCGCGACCTGGCGCGCGCTCGACGTGCTCAACCTGCGCACCGGCATCTCGACCGGCTTCCGCGCGCCGACGTCGACCGAGCTCGGCTCCGACTTCACCGCGGTCGGCGGCGGCCGCACTTTCGGCAACCCGGGCCTCAAGCCCGAGAGCAACCGGCAGATCGAGTTCGGCGGCACGCTCCGGATGCCGGTGTGGACCCTGGACATGGCGCTGTTCCAGAACACCATCTCCGACCGCATCATCACCGTGTCGCGCGGGCCCACGACCAACACCTCGGACTACGCCAACAACGCGGCCGACATCCTGGTGCGCGGGCTCGAGGCGGCCATTGACGTGGACCTGGCCAAGGCGCTCGACTTCGGCACTGGGGTCTACAACCTGCACGCCTACGGCAACGGCTACTACAACTTCACCATGCGCGACAAGGGCGCGACCGCGCTCGACACCGACCGCGTGCAGCGCATGTACAAGTACGAAGCCTCGGTGGGCCTGCGCTACGGCCGCGGCACCGGCAAGCTGGCGAACGACTGGAGCCTGCAGGTCGGTGCCCTGCTGCGCGGACCGATGTGGTACGACACCGAAGAAATACTGCGCATTCCGCAGGGCGAACCACGCAGCACCTTCATCCACCGCAAGGGCGCCTTCACCACCTGGAACCTGCGCGGCGACTGGCGCATCGCACCCAACGTGAAGGTGTTCGCGGGCATCAACAACCTCTTCAACCTCAACCGCAGCCCGATCTTCATCGCGCTCGACCAGAAGCCGTGCATCGCTGATGCGCGCTTCCAGAACGGCGGATGCGGCACCTCCATGCCTGGCCGCGAGTTGCAGGTCGGCATGCAGGTCACGTTCTGACGATGAAGCGAATCGCGCTGGCCCTCGGTGTGTGCGTGGCGGCGCTGGCGCACGCCGCGCCCATCGACGTGCGCGACGCGCTGGGCCGCACCGTGGTGCTGCCCGCGCCGCCGCAGCGGCTGGTGACGATCTTCGCGTCGAACACCGAGCTGGTGACCTCGCTTGGCCTCATCGACCGCATCGTGGGTGTCGAGGACTACACGCGCTTCCCGCCGGAGGCCGCGGCCAAGCCGAAGGTCGGCGGGCGGCTGGGCTTCTCGGTCGATGCGGTGGTGGCGCAGCGGCCCGACCTGGTCATCGTCACGCCGGCGCGGCAAGCGGCCCACCAACTGGTCGACCCGATGGAGCGCCTCGGCGTGCCGGTGATCGTGCTGCTGAGCCGCTCGGTCGGCGAGGTGCTCGACAACATCCGCCTGGTCGGCCGCGCCACCGGCGTGCCCGAGCGCGGCGATGCGCTGGCAGAGACGCTGCAGGCGCGGCTCGACCGTGTCGCGCAGCAGGTGGCCGGCCGGCCCGCGCCGCGCATCGTGATGGTCACGGGCCGCGTCGGCAACGGCATGCTGCTGGTCGCGCGGTCGGACACCTACACCGGCGAGGCGATGGTCCTGGCCGGTGGCCGCTTCGCCATCGCCGGGCGCGGCGCGGTCGCGCAGGTCTCGCCCGAAGCGATCCTCGCGTCGGACCCCGACGTGCTGCTGTTCGCCGGCACGCAGGCCGCGCTGAACGACCTGGTCCAGCTGCCCGGCTGGCGCGACATGCGGGCCGTGCGCGACCAGCGCGCCGTCACCGTGTCGCGCAGCGAATTCCTCATCCCCGGCCCGCGCACCATCGACGGCATCGAAAGCCTCGCGCGCTGGCTGCACCCCGTGAAGGCCAGCCCATGAACCGCGGCACCACGCGCGCCTGGCTGATCGCGGTGGCGGTGCTGCTGGCCGCGCTGCTGCTCGCCGCCTGCGCGGGCCACGAGTGGTCGTCGCCGCGCGCCATCTATCGCGCCTTGGCCGGTGACGACAGCCTGCGCAACCGCTTGCTGCTGCAGTGGCGGCTGCCGCGCGTGTTCGCGGCGGCGCTGGTCGGTGCGCTGCTGGGCCTGTCGGGCGCGGTGTTCCAGGGCGTGTTCCGCAACCCGCTCGCAGAGCCCTACCTGCTCGGCGCCTCGGGTGGCGCGGCGCTCGGCGCCACGGTCGCGCTGCTGGTGCCGTTGGGCGTGCCGCAGGCGTATGTGCTGCCGGTGCTGGCCTTCGCCGGCGCGTGGGGCGCGACCGCGCTGGTGCTCGGCGTGTCGCGCGTCGCGGGCGCGCTCGACGCGGCCGGCATGCTGCTGGCCGGCGTCGCCATCGCGGCGATGCTGGGTGCGTTGCGCTCCTTCCTGATGCTCGCGCTGTCGGATGAAACGGTGAGCCTGCAGGTCGTCATGAGCTGGGTGCTCGGCGGCATCCAGACGCCGTCGTGGCCCGGCCTCGGGCTGCTGGCCGCCTTGTGCGTGGCGTGCCTGCTGGCGACGTCGCGCATCGCGCACGGGCTCGACCTGCTGGGGCTCGGCACCCGCGCGGCGCAGGGCTTCGGGCTCGACGTGGCGCGCTTCACGCCGCGGGCGGTCATCGTCGGTTCGCTGGTGGTCGCTGCGGCCGTGGCTTACGGCGGACTGGTCGCCTTCGTCGGGCTGGCCGCGCCGCACATCGCACGCTGGATGGTCGGGCCGCTGCACCGCGCGCTGCTGCCGGCGTCGGCGCTGACCGGCGCCATCGTCGTGACCGTGGCCGACGCCATCGCGCGCTCGGCGCTGCCGCCGGCGGAGATTCCGCTGGGGCTGGTCACGGCCGTCGCGGGCGGGCCCTTCTTCATCGTGCTGCTGGCGCGGAGGTTGCGGTCATGAGCGGGCTGCTCGAAGCCCGAGGGCTGGGCGTATCGCGCCGCGGCAAGCCGATCTTGCGCGACGTGTCGATCGGCTTCGGCGCGACCGGCTCCGTCGCCATCATCGGTCCCAACGGGGCCGGCAAGTCCACGCTGCTCGCGCTGCTGGCCGGCCTCGAGAAGCCGACGACGGGCGAGGTGCGGCTCGGCACGCGTCCGGTGGCCGACGTGCCGACCGCCGAGCGCGCGCGGTCCATCGGCTTCATGCCGCAGCACTTCGAGCCGCACTGGGACCTGGTGCTGGAGGAGCTGCTCGGCATGCGGCTCACGCCGTCGCGCGGGCGGGCGGCCGGAAGCTGGCCGACCGTCGACGAGGTCATCGCGCGGCACCAGCTCGAGGCCTTCCGCGGCCGCCGCTGGTCGACGCTGTCGGGTGGCGAGCAGGCGCGCGTGCTGCTCGCCACCGTGCTCGCGACCGACCCGCCGATCCTGTTGGCCGACGAGCCCGGCGCTGCGCTCGACGTGCGGCACCGGCTCACGCTGGTCGAGGCGCTCGCGGAGCGCGGCCGCACGCGGCTGGTGATCGTCGCGATGCACGACCTCGACCTGGCCTTTCGCCACTTCGACCGCATCGTGGTGCTGGCCGACGGCCGCATCGCCATCGATGGTGGCGAAGAACTCATCCACGCCGCGCTGCTCGACCAGAGCTTCGGCGTGGTGTTCGACCGCATCGGCGTGCCGCCGGGCGTGATGCTGCGCGCACGCTTGCGCGAGCAAGGCGAACCCTGATGCGCATCGACCTCGCCGGCTGGACCCGCGAAGCGACGCAGGGCGACCCGCGCGCCTTCTTCGCGCTGTTCGACGCCGCCGACCGCCTGGGTTTCGATGGCGTGTGGTTCAGCGAATTCCGGCTGCCCAGCGCCGACTGGCCCTACCCGTCGCCGCTGCTGCTGGCCGCCGCGCTGCTGGCGCGCACCGAGCGCCTGCGCGTCGGCACCGCGGTGCTGGTGCTGCCGTTGCATCAGCCGCTGATGCTGGCCGACGAGATCGCGCAGCTCGCGTTCCAGAGCGGCGGGCGCGTCGACATCGGCGTGGGCCGTGGGATCGAGCCCGCGACGCTGGCCGCGCTGGCGATTGACCCGTCGGAAACGCGCGCGCGTTTCGAGCAGCACTGCGATGTGCTGCAGGCGAAGGTCGGTGAGGTGCCGCTCTACATCGCCGGCTCCACGCCCGAGACACTCGGCTTCGCCATCGCGCGCGACATCCCGCTGCTGCTGAGCCTGGAGCCGCCGGAGACCACGCAGCTCGGCCATGTCGCGGACCTCCTGCAGGGGCGGCCGTCGACGCTGCTGAAGCGCTCGTCGCTCGCACGCTATGTCTGCACCGGCGCGACCGCCGCGCAGGTGACGGCGCAGCTCGATGGTCTCTGGCCGAAGCTGCACGAACGTCGCAACTTCTTCGCCGCCCAGCGCGGCGTGCCGCCCGACCAAGTCCCGCGCATCGACCCCGCGCGCATGCTGCGCGAGCAGTTCATCCACGGCGACCCGGCGCAGTGCCTTGCGCAGATCGTCGACCTGCGCGCGCGCAGCGGCATCGGCGCGTTGCGCTGCATCTTCAACGCCAACGGCCTGCTCGACAACACCCAAGCCCTCGCCGGCATGACACTCTTTGCGAACGAGGTGCTGCCTGCGCTTCGCGCGCCGGCATGATCCATCCCATCCTCGAAAGCCACACCATGCAAAGCGCCAAGATCCCCGTCACCATCGTCACCGGCTTCCTCGGCAGCGGCAAGACCACGTTGCTGCGCCACATCCTCGGCAACGCCGAAGGCAGGCGCATCGCCGTCATCGTCAACGAGTTCGGCGAGCTGGGCATCGACGGCGAGATCCTGCGTGGTTGCGGCATCGGCTGCGACGACGAAGGCAACGAGCGCGAAGGCGCGCTGTACGAGCTCGCCAACGGCTGCGTGTGCTGCACCGTGCAGGAGGAGTTCCAGCCCGTGATGCTGCAACTGGCCGCGCGCCGCGGCGACATCGACGCGGTGATCATCGAAACCTCGGGCCTCGCGTTGCCCAAGCCGCTGGTCCAGGCCTTCCAGTGGCCGGAGATCGCGAACGTGTTCACCGTCGATGCCGTTGTCACGGTGGTCGACGGCCCGGCCGCCGCCTCGGGCCAGTTCGCCGAAGACACCCACGCCGTGGATGCGCAGCGCCGCGCCGACCCCAACCTCGACCACGAGTCGCCGCTGCACGAGCTGTTCGAAGACCAGCTCTCGGCCGCCGACCTGGTGGTGCTCAACAAGAGCGACCTGATGGACGACGCCGCGCGCACGCAGGTCGAGGCGCTGATCCGCGCCGAGATCCCGGTCGAGGTGAAGATCGTCGCGGCCAGCCAGGGCAAGCTGCCACTCGCGCTGCTGCTGGGCCAGGGCCGCGCGGCCGAGACCACCATCGACCAGCGCACGAGCCACCACGACCATGAGGAGGACCATGACCACGACGAGTTCGACTCGCTCGTGATCGAGCTGCCCGCCGTCGACCGCGAGCGCCTGATCGGCGTGCTGGAACAGCTCGTCGCTGCGCACACCATCTACCGCATCAAGGGCTTCGTCGCGATCCCGGGCAAGCCGATGCGCCTGCTGGTGCAGGGCGTGGGCCAACGCTTCGACCATCACTTCGACCGCGCCTGGCGCGAGGGCGAGGCGAAGCGCACGCAACTCGTCTTCATCGGAGAAGACCTCGACGAAGCGGTGCTGCGCGAGGCGCTGCAAGGCGCGCTCGCCGCGATGGTCTGAGTCTGCGCGCCGGCCCGCCATGCATCTGCTGAGCACCCAGCCCGGACGCTTCGTCGAGGACGACAGCGTCGTCACCCGGCTCGACCAGACGCCGGGCGACATCGTGGTGCTGAGTTCGGCCGACACCACGCTGGCGCTGCTCGCCGGGGCGCGCACCGCGCTCGCGGCGAGCGACCCCGGCTACCCGTCGCTGCGGCTGGCCAACCTGCAGTACCTGCGCCAGCCCGCGTCGCTCGACCTGTACGTCGACGAGGTGCTGCAGCACGCACGGGTCGTGATCGTCGACCACCTGGGCGCCGAGTCGGCCTGGTCGTACGGCCTGCAGCAGATCGAGAAACTCGCACGGCGCCAGGGGCAGCAGCTGGCCATCTTCTCGGGCGACCTGCAGGAGGACGAAGACCTGCTCGCACGCAGCACGCTGCCGCAGGCGGTTGGCCGGCAGCTGTGGCAGTACACGCGTTCCGGTGGCGCGGCCAATGCGCTGCAGTTCCTGCGCGCCATCGCCTTCCACGGCCTGGGCCACGGCGAGGCACCGCAACCGCCGCGCAGCCTGCCGCAGGTGGCGCTGCATGTGCCCGGCGTGGTCTTCGGCGCTGGCCGCACGGTCGCGGGCATCGACGACCTGCGTTCGGGCTGGCGCGACGGTGCGCCGGTGGTGGCGCTGGTCTTCTACCGCTCGCACCTGCAGTCGGGCAACACGGCGGTGTTCGATGCGATGGCCGCCGCGCTGCAGGTCGAAGGGCTGAATCCGTTGCCGGTCGCGCTCGATTCGCTGAAGGACCCGCTGTGCATGTCCACGCTGCGCGCGCTGTGCCGCGAACATGCCGTGCAACTGGTGCTCAACACCACCGCCTTCGCGGCGCTGGGGCAGGGCGGCGATGCGGGCGATGCGGGTGACGACCTGACGGCGCTCGCGGGCGATGCGCCGGTGCTGCAGGTGATCGTGAGCGGCGGCAACCGCGAGGACTGGCTGGCCGACAGCCAGGGACTGCGCCCGCGCGACATCGCGATGCAGATCTCGCTGCCCGAGATGGACGGCCGCATCGTCACGCGCGCCATCAGCTTCAAGGGCCTGTCGCACCGCGACGCGCTCACGCAGACCGAGGTGGTCCGCTACCAGCCCGAGCCCGACCGCATCGCCTTCGTGGCCGAACTCGCGCGGCGCTGGTGCCGGCTGCGCAGCCTGCCGGCCGCGGACAAGCGCATCGCGCTGATCCTGGCGAACTACCCCGGCAGCGAAGGGCGCATCGGCAGCGGTGTCGGGCTCGACACGCCGGCTTCCGTGATGGCCATCCTGCGCACGCTGGCGGCCGAGGGCTACATGCTGGGCGATGCATCAAAGCAGCCCGCCGATGGCGACGCGCTGATGCGCACGCTGCAGCAGGGGATCGCCAACGACCCCGCGCAATGGCCGATGCGGCCGGCGTGGCAGAGCTATGCGCTGGCCGACTACCGCGCGCGCCTCGCCGGATTGCCCGAGGGCATGGCCGCGGCCATCGACGCGCGCTGGGGCGCGCCCGAGCAGGACCCGTCGCTGCGGCAGGGGCGCTTCATGATCGCCGGCCTGCGGCTCGGGCAGGTCTTCGTCGGCATCCAGCCGGCGCGCTCGCTGGCGGTGCAGGGCACGCCTGAGCCCAATGCCTACGCGAGCTACCACGACGCCGAGCTGGTGCCGCCGCACGGCTACCTCGCCTTCTACTTCTGGCTGCGCGACGTCTTCGCCATCGACGCGGTGGTGCATGTCGGCAAGCACGGCAACCTCGAATGGCTACCGGGCAAGAGCCTGGCGCTGTCGCAGACCTGCTGGCCCGACGCCATCCTCGGGCCGCTGCCCAACGTCTACCCCTTCATCGTCAACGACCCGGGCGAAGGCGCGCAGGCCAAGCGGCGCACCCAGGCAGTCATCATTGACCACCTGATGCCGCCGCTCACGCGCGCCGAGAACCACGGGCCGCTGCAGGACCTGGAGCGCCAGGTCGACGAGTACTACGACGCACTGCTGGTCGACGCGCGCCGTGCCCGCGTGCTGCGCGCGCAGATCCTCGCGACGGTGCGCGAGCAGCATCTGGTGGAGGAGCTGGCGCTGAACGCCGCCGTGGCCGACGACGACACCGTGCTGGCGCGCGTCGATGCTTATTTGTGCGAGCTCAAGGAAACGCAGATCCGCGACGGGTTGCACGTGTTCGGCCAGTCGCCCGAAGGCCGGCTGCGACGCGACACGCTGCTGGCGTTGGCCCGCTACCCGTCGGGCGACGGCAGCGGCGAGAACGCTGGCCTGCTGACGGCGCTGTCGCGCGACCTGTTGCCCGGCGATGCCTTCGACCCGCTCGACATCGAAGCGGGCACGCCGTGGCAGGGTGCGCGGCCGGCGCCGCTGCAGTCGGTGAGCGACGAACCGTGGCGCCACCACGGCGACACGCGCGAGCGGCTGGAGCTGCTGGCGCAGCGGCTGCTCGAAGGCGATCGATGCGATGTCGCGCTCACGCATGCACGCGCCGTCCTCGCCCGCATCGAGCGCCGACTCGCGCCCGATCTCGACGCCTGCGGCAAGCAGGAACTCACCCAACTCGCACGCGCGCTGCAAGGCCGCTTCGTGCCCGCCGGCCCGAGCGGATCGCCCTCGCGCGGCCGGCCCGATGTGCTGCCGACCGGGCGCAATTTCTACTCGGTCGACACGCGCGCCATCCCGACGCCGACCGCCTGGATGCTCGGCCTCCAATCCGCGGCGCGGCTGGTCGAACTGCATCTGCAGGAACACGGCGAATACCCGGTCGCCATGGGCCTGTCGGTCTGGGGCACGGCCACGATGCGCACCGGCGGCGACGACCTGGCGCAGGCCTTCGCATTGATCGGCGTGCGGCCGAAGTGGGCGGCGGGCAGCCAGCGCGTGGTCGACTTCGAAGTGCTGCCGACCGTCGGTATCGGGCGCCCGCGCATCGATGTCACGCTGCGCATCTCGGGCTTCTTCCGAGACGCCTTTCCCGCGGCCGTGCAGATGTTCGACGCGGCCGTGCAGGCCGTGGCCGCGCAGGACGACGAGGACGCCGAGCGCAACCCGATCCGCGCGCGCATCCTGCGCGAAGCGGCTGCGCTCGAAGCGAGCGGCGTCGCTGCCGAGGCCGCGCGTGCGCAGGCCGGCTGGCGCGTCTTCGGCTCGGCACCGGGCCACTACGGTTCGGGCCTGCAGCCTCTGTTCGATCGCGGTGACTGGCAAAGCGACGAGGACCTCGCGCGCGCCTATGTCGACGGCGGCGCGCACGCGTACGGCCAGGGCAGCGACGGCGTGCCCGCACAGGACGCGCTGGTGCGCCGCCTGCAGACCATGGACGTCGTGCTGCAGAACCAGGACAGCCGCGAGCACGACCTGCTCGACTCCAACGACTACTACCAGTTCCAGGGCGGCATGGTCGCGGCCGTGCGACACCTGAGCGGCCAGCAGCCCGCGATGTACCACGGCGACCACGGCAACCCGCAGGCGCCGCGCATGCGCACGCTGAAGGAAGAGATCTCGCGCGTCATCCGCGCCCGCGTGGTCAACCCGAAGTGGATCGACGGCGTGAAGCGCCACGGCTACAAGGGTGCCTTCGAGATGGCCGCGACGGTCGACTACCTGTTCGGTTTCGATGCCACCGCGCGCGTGGTCGGCGACCACCAGTACGCGATGGTGGCCGATGCCTATGTGCGGGATGCGGCCACCCGTCGGTTCATTCAAGACCACAACCCGCAGGCGCTGCACGACATCCTGAGCCGTCTGCTGGAGGCGATGCAACGCGGGCTGTGGCAGGCCCCCGGCGACTACCAACAACAACTGGAAGACCTGTTGCTCGAACAGGAGCAGCAGATGGAAGGACTCCGATGACCCCCCCCGACAGCGCGGCCCTGCCGCTGCCGTTCCCCTTTGCCGCCATCGCGGGCCAACCGCAACTGCGTCAGGCCTTGCTGCTCGCCGCGGTCGACCCCGGCCTGGGCGGTGTGCTGATCGAAGGCCCGCGCGGCACCGCCAAGTCGACGGCGGCGCGGGCGCTGGCCGAGCTGCTGGCAGGCGCGCCCTTCGTCACGCTGCCGCTCGGCGCGAGCCTGGAGCACCTGGTCGGCACGCTGGACCTGGGCCAGGCGCTGGCCGGCCATGAGGTCCGCTTCGCGCCCGGCCTGCTGGCCCGCGCGCATGGCGGCGTGCTGTATGTCGACGAGGTCAACCTGCTGCCCGACGCGCTGATCGATTCGCTGCTCGACGTGGCCGCGAGCGGCGTCAACCGCGTCGAGCGCGACGGCATCTCGCACCGCCATGCCGCGCGCTTCGTGTTGGTCGGCACGATGAACCCGGAGGAGGGCGAACTGCGCCCCCAGCTGCTCGACCGCTTCGGCCTGTGCGTGCGGCTGCACAACATCGACGACCCCGCGGCGCGCACGGCCATTGTGCGCGCGCGGCTCGCCTTCGATGCCGACCCGCAGGGCTTTCGCGCCACGCATGCCGACGCGCAAGGCGCGCTCGCGCTGTCACTCGGACGCGCGCGCGCGACCGTGGCGGACCGCGACGCGCTGCCCTACGACGACGCGGTGCACGCGGCCGTCGGCGCACTGTGCCTCGCGGCGCAGGTCGATGGCCTGCGGGCCGACCTGGTGATGCTGCGGGCGGCGCGCGCCCTGGCCGCCTGGGAGCAGGCCGAGCGCCTCACGCCTGAACATGTGCGGCAGGTGGCCGAGCTGGTACTGCTGCACCGGCGCAAGCCCGGGAGCGACCACGGCGGCGCGACCATGGCGCCGAGTGCGGCGACAACCAGCACGACGTCCGGCACGATGTCCGGCACGCCGCCCCCCGCCTCCGGTGACGCCGACTGGGGCGCGCTGCCGCCCGAGCCGGTCGGCATCGAACGCGTCAAGCCGCTGCGGCCCTTGATCGCCGCCTCCGCACTGCAAGGCGCCGCAAAAAAAGCCTGAGCCTCCGGGACGCCGTCCCCGCTGGCGCAAGCCAGGGTGACCGGAGGCAGGGCACACAACGGGATGCAGGGCGCATCGCGCCGTCGATGGGCAGCGCCTACGACTGGCCGCGCACGCTGATGGCGCGCGGTGCCGATGCGCTGCGGGCCGAGCATCTGCGCCGTCGCCCGCAAGAGGCGCGCAGCGGCGCGCTGCACTGCTTCCTGCTCGACTGCTCGGCGTCGATGGTGGCGGGCGGCAAGCTGGCGCGTGCCAAGGGCGCGCTGCGCGCGCTGATGGACGAGGCCTACCGGCGACGCGACCGCGTGGCCTTGCTGTGCTTCGGTGGCGATGCGGTCGAACTGCGCGTGCCGCCACGCCGCGCGGGCGCATGGAACGACGCCTGGCTCGCGCCGATCGGCGGCGGCGGCGGCACGCCCTTGGCCCTCGGCGTGCAGCAGGCCGCCGCGCTGCTCGCCAAGCACGACAGCGCGCAGCGATGGCTGTGGCTGCTGACCGACGGCCGCAGCACCGAGCACCCGGCACGGCCCGCGGGCCTCGACGCGATCTCGGTACTCGACTTCGAGCCGCCGCGTCAGGCCCTGGGCCGTGCCGCGGCACTGGCCGAACGCTGGCAGGCGCGCTATGTGCACGCCGACGAAGCGACGGTCATCGGTTGAAGCCTGGTGGCTACTGCGGCCCGTCGCAGAACGGCGCGGCCTCGCCGCCGCGATCGGTGAAGCGGGCCACGCGGGTGCGCGTGGCGCGTGCCGGCTTGTGCGCCGCCCAGTCGCTCTGGCGCCAGGTGTACGACCAGCCGTAGTCGCCGCCCGGCTTCGACGGCGCCGCGTAGGCGATGCGCAGGCTGCCGGTGCTCTCGTCGTGGCAGTGCGGCGAGGTCTTGTAGTCCTTCTCGCTGAAGCAGGCGCGGACCATCTTGTAGCAGGCGAAAGGCACGCCGGCATGCGCCAGGCCGTCGGCCTTCTTCGGGCCGTCCACCGGCACGAAGTCCGCCGTGCGGAAGGACGCGCCGCCGCCCGAGTAGCTCTCGGTGACGGACCACAGCACGGCCGCCGCCCAGCGGCCGTCGGCCAGCGGGTACAGCGCCGGCGCGAGCGACAGCGGCTGCGGTTCCGAGGCGCCGTTGTCCGTCGTCAGTTCCGCCATCGAATGGCGGTAGCCACTGAAGTCGTGCAGGGTGTCGAGCTTCCAGCCTGCGCTCGGCGCGTACCTGGCGCGCGCCATGGCGAGCGGCTGCGCCGACAGCACGACGTAGGTATCGGCGCCTGCCGCACGCGGCCGCAGCAGTTGCAGCGATGCCGCCTCGCAGGGCTGGGGCATCAGCGCGCAGAGGCCGGTGCGCCATTGCGGGTCGATGCGCTCGGGCTTGTCGACGGCATCGAAGGGCTGGGCCGCCAGACCCGCGGGTGCGGCCGATGCGTGCAAGGCCGCGGCGGCGGACAGCACCAGCAACGCGGGCAGAAGAAGGGGAGATCGCATGGGCGCATGCTAGCGCCACGCCGCCCTCAGGGCAGCCGCGTGCTCAGCCGAGCGAGGCAGGCGACCACCTCGTCGGCGGCCTCGTCCAGGCGCGGGCCGGGCCGCATCATCACGTCGAGCCGGTCGGGCGCGAACGTGCAGGTCTGGTTGCCGCGGATCGCCTTCATGCGCGACCAGCCGGGCCGGCCGGTCATGGCGATGAGTTCGCTGTGCGCCGAGGCCATCAGCAGGTCGGGGTCGGCGCGCACGACGAACTCCGGGTTCACGCGCGCGAAGGGGCCCGACGCGGCGGGCACGATGTTCTTCAGCCCCAGCCGCGCCAGTGTCTCGCCGATGAAGGACGCCTCGCCGGCGGCCGAGGCGCCGTGCACCTCGAAGTAGACGCGTGCGCCCGACCAGGCCGGCGGCACGCGCGCGGCGGCAGCGCCGAGGTTCTTCTCGACGCGCTGCCAGGGCGCGTCGCCGGCACCGGGCCGCCCCACCGCGACGGCCAGCGCCTGCATCACCCGTCGCACGTCGGCATGCGTCTTCGCGTCCAGTGCCAGCACAGGAATGCCGAGGCTTTCCAATTGATCGGCGACCTTGCTGCGCGGCTTGAGCAGCACCAGGTCGGGCTTGAGCGCCACGATGCCCTCGACCTGCGGATGGTCGATGCTGCCGACCCTCGGCAGCGCGAGCACCGACGCCGGCCAGCTCGCGTAGCGGTCCACGCCGACCAGGCGGTCGCAGGCGCCGATGGCGCAGACGGCTTCGGAAAGCGACGGCGTGAGCGAGACGATGCGCCGGGCGGGCGCCGGCAGCGTGACGGCCTGCCCGCGGTCGTCGACGATCCGCAATTGGGCGCGTGCCGGATGCGCCGTCGTCCATGCCGCCGCAGCAAACAGCAGAAGAGCAAGGAAACGGGAAGCGCGAGAGAGGGTCATGCGGACGGGGCGGAATCCTAATCGATCGCCGCCTGCGCCCGCGCAACGGGGTTCAGCCTTCCTCGTACCAGCGGTCCTTGCCCAGCATCACGCGGTGGTGGCCCTGGCCCGACGGCATCATCGGAAAGCAGTTCTCCTCTGCGGCGACCTGCACGTCGAGGAAGAAGGGGCCGTCGTACGCCAGGCATTCGGCCAGCGCGGCGTCGAGTTCGGCCGGGTCGCTGACGCGGGCCGCGCCCCAGCCGAAGGCCTTGGCCAGCGCGACGAAGTCGGGCAGCGCCTCGTTCCAGCTGTGGGAGAGGCGGTTGCCGTGGTTGAGCTCCTGCCACTGCCGCACCATGCCCATGTAGCCGTTGTTCGACAGCACCAGCTTCACCTTCGTGCGGTGCTGCACGGCGGTCGACAGTTCCTGGATGTTCATCAGCACCGACGCGTCGCCGCTGACGCACACCACCAGCGCGTCGGGGTGCCCGATCTGCGCGCCGATCGCTGCGGGCAATCCGTAGCCCATGGTGCCGGCGCCGCCGGAGGTGAGCCAGCGTCGGGGCCGGTCGAAGCGCAGGTACTGTGCGGCCCACATCTGATGCTGGCCGACGTCGGTGGAGACGATCGCGTCGCGCCCCTGCAGGCGCTGCTGCAGCGTGGCCATGAGCTGCTGCGGCAGGATCGAATCGGTGCGCGGCGCGTAGGCCAGGCAGTCGGCCGCGCGGCGGCGCGCGATGCGTTCCCACCAGGGCGCCAGGCGCTCGGGCGCGAGGCCGTCGAGCTCGGGCATGGCCAGCAGCGCGTCGAGCACCGTGCCGCAGTCGCCCACCATCGGCACGTCGACCTTCACCACCTTGTTGATGCTGCTCGGGTCGATGTCGATGTGGATCTTGCGGGCGTGCGGACAGAACTCGTCGAGCTTGCCGGTCACGCGGTCGTCGAATCGCGCGCCGACGCACACCACCAGGTCGGCCTCGTGCATCGCCAGGTTGGCCTCGAGCGTGCCGTGCATGCCGAGCATGCCGATGAAGAGCGGGTCCGACGCAGGGAAGGCGCCCAGGCCCATCAGCGTGAGCGTGCAGGGCGCGCCCAGACGTCGCACCAGGTCCGTGAAGGCGGCGCACGCCGCCGGCCCGGCGTTGATGAGGCCACCCCCGCCGTAGAGCACCGGCCGGCGCGCGGTCGAGAGCAGGTCGGCGGCGCGCTGCAGGCTGCCGCGCGGCGGCAGGGCGCGCGCGGTGCGGCCCTCGTCGCGGCGCGCACGGGTCGGTTCCGCCGGTGCGGCGCCGGTCAGCGGCATCAGCTGCACGTCCTTCGGCACGTCGAGCAGCACCGGCCCCGGCCGGCCCGAGCTGGCGATTTGCAGCGCACGCCGCACCGCGGCCGGCACGTCGTCGGGCGCGCGCAGCTGGTGGTTCCACTTGGTGACCGACCGCGACATGCCCAGCGCGTCGCTTTCCTGGAAGGCGTTGGTGCCGATCACGGCGGTCGCCACCTGCCCGCTGATGCACAGCACCGGCACCGAGTCGCTCATGGCGTCGAGCAGGCCGGTGATGGTGTTGCCCACGCCCGGCCCCGAGGTGACGAGCACCACGCCCACGCGCCCGGTGCTGCGCGCATAGCCTTCGGCCGCATGCACTGCCGCCTGCTCGTGGCGCACCAGCACATGCCGCAGCCGCGGCTCGCCGTGCAGGGCGTCGTACAGCGGCAGCGCGGCGCCGCCGGGGTAGCCGAAGATCGTGTCGACGCCGCAGGCGACCAGGGTGTCGAGCAGGGCTTCGGCGCCGTTGCGCCGCGGTGGGGACGGGGCGCCGGGATGCAGGGTGGCGGGCGCAGTCGACGAGGCAGCGGTGGCGGTGAGGTTCATGCCTCGATTCTTCCGGCGTCGGGGCAGAATGTGCTTCGTTCTTTCGACTGAATCGGGTGATAAATTGAAGGTTAATCGCGAAACAAGCAAATCGTCCGAAGATTCTTTCGACAAGACCGATCTGACCATCCTGGCGATCCTGCTGAAGGACTCGCGCCGCACCCTGCAGGACATCGGCACCGAGGTCGGCCTGTCGCCCACCACCTGCTGGAGCCGCATCAAGCGCCTGGAGGCACAGGGCGTGATCCGCCGCTACACGGTGGACATCGACCCGGCCAAGCTGGGCTACCACGACTCGGTCATCGTGCAGGTCACGCTGGAGAGCCACACCGACGAGACGCTCTACGACTTCGGCCGCGTGCTGGCGACCATCCCGGAGATCCAGGAGGCCTACCTGGTCTCCGGCGACTACGACTACTACATCCGCATCGCCGTGCGCGACACGCGCGACTACGAGCGGCTGCTGCGCGAGAAGCTCTACAAGATCCCCGGCATCCGCCACAGCCAGTCGCACTTCGTGCTGCGCGTGCTGAAGGAAGCCAGCGTGCCGCTGGGGTGATGGCCGGGCAGGCCGCGCATCACGGCGCCGTCGGCGGCAGGATGGCCCAGCCGGCGCGCACCGTGAAGTCGCGGCCGAAGCGGCGCACCTCGAGCGTCAGCGGTGGCTGCACCTGAAGCGCGGGAAAGCGTGACAGCCAGTCGGCCGGCGGTGCCTCCAGCGCGCGACCGGGTGAAGGCTCCCACACGAACACGCCGCCGCGCGCGCGGGTGGTCGCATCATCCAGCCACTGCGCGGCCACGGGATCGACCTGGATGTACACCGACGGGCGGCCACCGGTTTGCGGCGGCAGGTACGCGGCCACGTTGCCGGCCGCCCACATGTCGCCCGCGACGATCGGCACCGGCACGCCGGCACCGCGGGCCTGCTGCCACCCTTGCGAGACCGCCGCGGCCAGTTCCCTTCCCGGGTAGTGGATGCGCGAGAGATTGCCCCGCAGCCACGGCCCGCCAACGGCCAGTGCGCCGTACAGCGCGACCAGGATCAGCGCCCAGACGCCGAAGACGCGGGCGAAGCGCTTCGGGTACCGCAGTTGCAGTCCCCAGACCATCGCGATCGCCGGGCCGGCGACCAGCAGCACGGGCGACCCCCACATGTCGTGCAGCCGCACGCCCACCACGCCGGCCACCAGGTAGACCGCCAGCGGCCCGCCGCCCATCGCTAGCAGCACCCAGTGGTCGCGGTCGGGCAGGCGCCACGGACGTCCACCTTCGGCCACGCCCGCCCCGTGCCGACCGCCCGCCGCCCACAGCAGCACCAGCATCGGCGCCAACGCAGCGACTTGCGCAGCGCTGAAGCTCAGCAGCACCTCGAGGCGGCTCAACACCGGGTTGGCGATCGCCGATTCGCCGCGCCCCGTGGCGTAGCGCAGCGTCGGGAAATCGTGGGCCTGCGCCCACAGCAGGTGCGGCGCGAACACCACCGCCGCGATCGCCAGCGCGAGCCACGGGCCGGCACCGCGCCATTGACTGCGCAGCCCTGGCACGGCGATCAGCGCCAGCACCATCGAGGCCGGCAACAGCAGGAAGGAATACTTGCCCAGCAGGCCGCCGCCGCAGGCCAGGCCCAGCAGCGCCCACCAGCCGAGGCCAGTGCCTTCGGTGCGGCGCACCGCACGCCAGAAGGCCAGGGCGGCGAGCCCCCAGAACGGGTACTGCACGACGTTGGCGTTGAATTCCAGGCTGGTGAGGTTGTAGTAGTGCACGCCTTCCAGGGCCATGGCGGCCACCAGCGCCGCCGGGGGCGACAGCACATCGCCCATCATGTCCCACACGGCCCAGAAGGCGACCCCGATCGCCAGCTGCGGCAGCAGGAACAGCGGCCAGTCGGCCGTGCCCCAGCGGAACAGCTCGGCCAGCCAGCCGGACATCGGCGGGTGCTTGGCATAGCCGGCCGCCCATTCGCGGCCCCAGCTCAGGGCCTCGATGGTGTCGAGCGGGAGGTTGTACGTCAGCAGCACGGGGAGCAGGGTCCACACCAGCACATGCAGGGTGACGAAGATGCCGAAGGCCCGGGCCGATGCACCGGCCTTGCGGCGAGAATTCGCGGATATGTCCATGGGCGCGAGCGTACATGTCCCCTGGGACGCGCCGCCGGCCCCGACCTCCTTCAGACCGAGACCATGACCCTCCCTACCCCTGCCGCCGTGCCGGTCGTCCGCCCGCCGCTTCGCCTGACCTGCGTGGTGCCGGCGTACAACGAGGCGGCGCACCTGGCCGCCTTTCTGGAGGCGCTGCACGCCACGGCGAAGGCACTGACGAACGAGGTCGAGATCATCGTGGTCAACGACGGCAGCCGGGACGCCACGCAGGCGATCGTCCGCGAACTCGGTCCCCGGCTGGGCCTGCGCTACCTCGAGCTGTCGCGCAACTTCGGCAAGGAGGCCGCGCTGACGGCCGGGCTCGCCCATGCGCGTGGCAATGCGGTGCTGCTGATCGACGCCGACTTCCAGCATCCGCTGTCGCTCGTGCCCGAGATGGCGGAGCTGTGGCGCAGCGGCTACGACATGGTCTACGGCGTGATCGCCGAGCGCGCCGGCGAGGCCTGGACCAAGCGCGTCGGCACGCGGCTCTTCTACGGCCTGCTGCACGCCGGCAGCTCGATCGACATGCCGCAGCACGCCGGCGACTTCCGGTGGATGGACGGCCGGGTGGTCGAGGCTCTGCGCCAGATGCCCGAGCGCAACCGCTACATGAAGGGACTCTATGCCTGGGTCGGTTTCCGGTCGGTGGCGCTGCCCTTCACGCCCGATACGCGCCGCAGCGGCGAGTCGCACTTTCGCCTGCGCAACCTCGTCATGCTGGCGCTCGAGGGGCTGACCTCGTTCAGCTCGCTGCCGCTGCGGGTGTGGAGCGCGGCCGGGTTGATCATCTCCTTCCTGGCCATCTGCTATGGCCTGTGGATCGCGGTCGAAGCGATGCTGTTCGGCAACCCGCTGAACGGCTGGCCGACGCTGGCCGCCGGCCTGATGCTGTTCTCGGGCGTGCAGCTGCTGTCGATCGGCATCCTGGGCGAATACATCGGCCGCATCTACACCGAGGTGAAGGGGCGCCCGCTCTACCTGCTGGCCGAAGACCTCGACCACAGCGCGTTGAACCCCGCGACGAGGGCCACGACCGACGACGCGGACGACCGGCCCCGTGATGCATGAACGCCTGATGCCCGCCGTGTCGGCCGCCCCCGCCGGCGGCAAGCGCGTGCTGCTCTGCGCGGACGACTTCGCGCTGCATCCGGCGGTCGACACTGCCGTCGTCGCACTTGCCCGGCAGGGCCGGCTGAGCGCCACCAGCTGCATGACCACCTCGCCGCGCTGGGCCGAGGCGGCGCGCCTGCTCGCGGCCGTGCCCGCCCTGGCGCGCGGACTGCACCTGAACATGACCGAAGGCCACGGGCAGCCGGCGCCGACGCTGGGCGCGGTGCTGCGCGGCGCCTATGCACGCCAGCTGTCGCCGGCGCAGGTGCGCGAGCAGCTGACGCGCCAGCTCGACGACTTCGAGCAGGTGCTCGGCATGCCGCCCGACTTCATCGACGGCCACCAGCACGTGCACCAGCTCCCGGGCGTGCGCGAGGTGCTGCTGGCCGTGCTCGCCGAACGCTACGGCGCGGCGGCGCCCTGGGTGCGCACGACCGTGCCCGCGACCTGGCGGTGGGGTGCGGGCAAGGCCGGCGTGCTGGCGCTGCTGGGCGGCTGGCGCTTTCGGCGGCAGCTCGCGGCGCATGGTGTGCCGCACAACGCCGCCTTCGGTGGTGTCTACGGCTTCGACGCGCCCACGCCGGCCGCCTACGGCCAACACATGGACCGCTGGCTGGCGGCCAGCCCCGACGGCACGCTGCTGATGTGCCACCCGGCCGACGCGCAGGTGCCCGGCGATGCCATCGCCGACGCACGGATCGTCGAGTACGCCTACCTCGCCTCCGACGCCTTCGCCGAGAACTTGCGCAAGCACGGCGCGCAGGTCGGCGTCCTGCCGCGCCACGCAACGCCCGCCTGAGCGTCGGGGCAAAAATCCCCGGGCCGGCGGCGGGGCGCCAGCCGGAGGATGATCCGGCCATGACCGCGTTCTCCATCCTCGACCTGTCCCCGGTCTGCGAAGGCAGCGATGCCGCGCAGTCGTTCAAGAACTCGCTGGCGCTCGCCCAGCACGGCGAGAAGTTCGGCTACCGCCGCTACTGGCTGGCCGAACACCACGGCATGCCGGGCATCGCCAGTGCCGCGACCGCCGTGCTGCTGGCCTACATCGGTGCCGGCACCTCGACCATCCGCATCGGCGCCGGCGGCGTCATGCTGCCCAACCATTCGCCGCTGGTGATCGCCGAGCAGTTCGGCACGCTCGAATCGCTCTACCCCGGCCGCATCGACCTGGGCCTGGGCCGCGCGCCGGGCTCCGACCAACGCACCGCACAGGCGCTGCGGCGCAATCTGGAATCCGACTCGGACCAGTTTCCGCAGGACGTGGTCGAGCTGATGGACTTCATGAGCAAGTCGCCGCGCCAGCCGGTGATGGCCGTGCCGGGCCGCGGGCTCGAGGTGCCGGTCTGGATCCTCGGCTCCAGCACCTTCGGCGCGCAACTGGCGGCGCACCTCGGCCTGCCCTACGCCTTCGCGTCGCACTTCGCACCGCAGCAGATGATGCAGGCGATCCGCCTTTACCGCGAGACCTTCAAGCCCTCGGCCCAGCTCGCCAAGCCTTACGTGATGCTGGGCTTCAACGCCTTCGCGGCCGAGACCGACGAAGAAGCGACCTTCCGCGCCAGCTCGTGGCAGCAGGCCTTCGTGAACCTGCGCAGCGGCCGGCCCGGACGTCTGCCGCCGCCGGTGAAGGACTACTACGCCAACGTCGGCCCGTCGGAGCGCGCGCTGCTCGATTCGGTGCTGTCGTGTTCGGCCGTGGGCTCGCGCGAGACGGTGCGCAATGGCATCGCGGCGTTCATCGAGCGCACGGGGGCGGACGAGCTGATGATCACGTCGCAGGTGTACGACCATGCGACGCGGCTGCGGTCTTACGAGATCGTGGCTTCGTTGAAGGACGAAGTGGCTTCTTCCGCGGTCTGAGTTTTGTTCGTGCCTGCGGCTGCACTGACGCCTGCGCGTGGGCCGAGGGCGACGGGTACCCCCTTCCGCTCATGTCCTCCGTCACGGCCTGCGGCCGCTCCTCCCCCTTGACTTCGCTGCAGGGGGTACCCATCACCCTCGGCCTTGGACGCGCTGTGTCGCTCAGCGCGATCAACCACTGCCGCTACCTGGCTCATGGCGGTGGGGTGTACTCCGCAGCGAAGTAGAGGAGGAGGCCGCAGGCCGGGGGACATGAGCGGAGGAGTGCACCCCGCCGCCATGAGCCCGCCCCGCAGTCACCCGGTCAGTCAGTCAGACCGGAAACGTCCCCGGCAACAAGATCCGCTTGTCCACGTTCCGGATGTCCGTGTGCCCACAGAAGGCCATCGTCACGTCCAGCTCCTTGTGGATGAGCTGCAGCGCCTTGGTCACGCCCGCTTCGCCCATCGCGCCCAGGCCGTAGGCCATCGCGCGGCCGATCATGGTGCCGCGGGCGCCAAGGGCCCAGGCCTTGAGCACGTCCTGGCCGCTGCGGATGCCGCCGTCCATCCAGACCTCGATCTTGTCGCCCACCGCATCGACGATCGGCGGCAGCGCCTCGATGCTCGACGGCGCACCGTCGAGCTGGCGGCCGCCGTGGTTGCTCACGACGATGGCATCGGCGCCAACGTCGACGGCCAGTTGCGCGTCTTCGGCGACCATGATGCCCTTGAGGATCAGCTTGCCGCCCCATTGCTTCTTGACCCATGCGATGTCGGCCCACGACAGCGTCGGGTCGAACTGCTCGTTGGTCCAGGCCGACAGCGAGTTCATGTCGCTCACGCCCTTCACGTGGCCCACCAGGTTGCCGAAGGTGCGGCGCTTGGTGCCGAGCATGCCCAGGCACCAGCCGGGCTTGGTGGCGAGGTTGATCATGTTGCGCAGCGTTGGCCGCGGCGGTGCGGTCAGGCCGTTCTTCAGATCCTTGTGGCGCTGTCCGATCACCTGCAGGTCGAGCGTGAGCACCAGCGCGCTGCACTTGGCGACGCGGGCGCGCTCGATCATGCGGGCCATCGATTCGCGGTCGCGCATCATGTAGAGCTGGAACCAGAAGGGCGCGCTGGTGTTCGCCGCGATGTCCTCGATCGAGCAGATGCTCATGGTCGAGAGCGTGAACGGGATGCCGAACTTCTCGGCCGCGCGCGCCGCGTGGATCTCGCCGTCGGCATGCTGCATGCCGGTCAGGCCCACCGGCGCGATGGCCACCGGCATCTTCGCCATCTGGCCGACCATGGGGGTGGCCAGCGTGCGGCCTTCCATGTTCACCGCCACGCGCTGGCGCAGCTTGATCTTCTTGAAGTCTTCGCTGTTGGCGCGGTAGGTGCTTTCGGTCCACGAGCCGGAATCGGCGTAGTCGTAGAACATGCGCGGCACACGCTTTTCGGCGAGCACGCGCAGGTCTTCGATGGTCGTGATCACGGTCATTTGACGACCATCAGGGTGAAGGGCCAGACGTAGGCTTGCATGGTGACGTAGAGGCCGACCAGACAGGCCAGCGCAATGGAGTGGAAAAAGACGTAGCGGAGGATATCGCCTTCGTGGTTGAACCAGCGCGTGGCGGTGGAGGCGACCACGATCGACTGCGCGTCGATCATCTTGCCCATCACGCCGCCCGAGCTGTTGGCCGCGCCCATCAGGTTGGGCGACAGGCCCAGCTGGTCGGCCGCCACCTTCTGCATGCCGCCGAAGAGCACGTTCGACGCCGTGTCCGAGCCCGTGAGCGCCACGCCGAGCCAGCCCATCAGCGTGCCGAAGAACGGGTAGAAGACGCCGGTGTTGGCGAAGGCCAGGCCCAGCGTGGTGTCGGTGCCCGAGTAGCGGGTGAGCGTGCCCAGGGCCAGCATCAACACGATGGTCAGCAGCGAATACTTCACCAGCCAGACCGTGTTGAAGAAGGTGCGCACGATGGCGACCGGGTTGTACTTCATGAAGATCGCGCTCAGCACCGCCGACAGCAGGATCGCGGTGCCTGTGGCCGACAGGATGTTGAGCGTGTAGACCGCGCCCTCCTTCGTGGGCTGCGGCACGACCGGCGGCATTTTCTCGATCAGGTTGTGCAGGCCGCCCATCGGGAACGCGGGCGCGAACAGGCCGTTGAGCCAGGTCTTGACCACCGGCAGGCCCCAGATGAAGACGAAGACCGACAGGATGACCCAGGGCATCCAGGCGCGCACCAGGTCGGCACGGCTGTGCTGCGTCAGCGGCTGCGGCGGCTTGGCTTCGTGGGCGCTGATGTCCTTGCCGCGGAGCGACGCCGAGGTCCAGATGGTCCTGGGCTTCCACACGCGCAGGAAGGCGACCAGGCAGGCCATCGAGACGATGGCCGCGATGATGTCCACCAGCTCCGGCCCGATGAAGTTCGACACCAGGTACTGCGGGATCGCGAAGGACAAACCCGCCACCAGAATGGCCGGCCAGATTTCCATCATGCCCTTGCGGCCGGCGAAGGCCCAGATGAGCCAGAAGGGCACCAGCAGCGAGAAGAAGGGCAGCTGACGCCCGATCATCGCGGTGACCTCCATCAGGTCGTAGCCGTGCACCTTGGCCAGCGTGATGACCGGGGTGCCCAGCGCGCCGAAGGCCACCGGCGCGGTGTTGGCGATCAGCGAGAGCCCCGAGGCGGCCAGCGGCGAAAAGCCCAGGCCGATCAGGATGGCGGCGGTCACGGCCACCGGCGTGCCGAAACCGGCCGCGCCCTCGAAGAAGGCGCCGAAGCAGAAGGCGATCAGCAGCAGCTGGATGCGCCGGTCTTCGGTGATGCCCGAGAGCGAATCCTGCAGCACCTTGAAGCTGCCGTTCTGCTCGGTCAGCTGGTGCAGGAAGATGATGTTCAGCACGATCCAGCCGATCGGCAGCAGGCCGGTGAAACCGCCGAAGAGCGCCGCGCGCCCGGCCATCTCGGCCGGCATGCCGTAGGCGAAGATGGCCACCAGAATCGCGGCCGCCAGGCCCATGCCAGCCGCGACGTGCGCCTTGATGTGGAAGAAGCCGAGCGCGGCGAGCATGACCACCACCGGGATCGCGGCGAGCGCGGTCGAGATGATCATGTTGCCGAAGGGGTCGTAGATTTGTTGCCAGGGCATGTTGTTCTCCGTTCGTCGTCGATCAGTCCGGCTTGATGCCGGCCTTCACCACGATTTCTTTCCAGACCTTCTGCTGCGCGGCGATGAAGGCGCCGAACTGCTCGGGCGTGTCGCCCACGCCCAGCGCGGAGTCGTGCGCGAAGCGCTCGGTCACCGGGCCGGTGCGCAGCGCCTTGAGGCTTTCCTCCTGCAGCCGCTTGACCACCGGCGCGGGCGTGCCGGCCGGCACCAGGAGGCCATACCACTGCGAGGTCTCGAAGCCCTTGTAGCCGCTCTCGGCGATGGTCGGGACGTCGGGCAGCGCGCCGATGCGCTGGGCCGAGCCGACCGCCAGCGCGCGCAGCTTGCCGCTCTTGATGAAGGCCGAGATGCTCGGCAGGCCGTTCATCGCCACCTGGGTGCGCCCGGCCAGCAGGTCGGTCATCTGCGGGCCGCTGCCGCGGTAGGGGATGTGCGTCATGAAGAAGCCGGCCGTCAGCTTGAGGTATTCCATGCTCAGGTGGCCCGAGCTGCCGTTGCCGGCCGACGAGTAGTTGAGCTTGGCCGGGTTGGCCTTGGCGTAGGCGATGAACTCCTTGAAGTTCTTCACCGGCACGTCCGGGTGCACCACCAGCACGTTCGGCACCTTGGCCAGCAGCGTGACGGGCGTGAAGTCCTTGTTCACGTCGTAGGGCTGGTTCGTCAGCATGTACGGGTTGACCGCCAGCGTGCCGACATGGCCGAGGATCAGCGTGTAGCCGTCGGCGCCGGCCTTGGCCACGTCCTGCATCGCGATGGTGCCGGCCGCGCCGGGCTTGTTCTCGACGAACACGCTCTGGCCCAGCTGCTTGGTGAGCTCGCCCGCCACCGAGCGCGCCACCACCTCGCTGGACCCGCCGGGGGCGAAGGGCACGACCAGACGGATCGGCTTCTGCGGCCAGGTGCCCTGCGCCTGCAGGGCGCCGGCGCCGCTGGCGGCCAGCAGCGCGAGGGATTGGCAAACGAGGCGGCGCGACACGGGCGCCTCGCTCGGCGGGACGAATGAAGCGAGCATGGGCTCTCCTGTTGTGATGCTTGTCACTGCATTGTGGAAGTGCGGGCTCGGCAATCCGGTCGCTGCCGTCTCGGGGATTTCCCGTAGACGGGCAACGGCCGGCCAGCGCGGGGACAATGGCGGGCTTATGAAAAAGCAACGCATCGTGGTCGGCCTGAGCGGCGGGGTCGACTCCGCCGTCACCGCGCACCTGCTTCAGCAGCAGGGCCACGAGGTGGTCGGCATCTTCATGAAGAACTGGGAAGACGACGACGACAGCGAGTACTGCTCGTCGAACATCGACTTCGTCGACGCGGCCAGCGTGGCCGACGTGCTGGGCATCGAGATCGAGCACGTCAACTTCGCGGCCGACTACAAGGACCGCGTCTTTGCCGAGTTCCTGCGCGAATACCAGGCCGGCCGCACGCCCAACCCCGACGTGCTGTGCAACGCCGAGATCAAGTTCAAGGCCTTCCTCGACCACGCGATGCGGCTGGGCGCCGAGAAGATCGCGACCGGCCATTACGCGCGCGTTCGCCTGAACGACGACACGGGGCGCCACGAGCTTCTCAAGGGCCTCGACCCGGCCAAGGACCAGAGCTATTTCCTGCACCGCCTGAACCAGGCGCAGCTGTCCAAGACGCTGTTCCCGGTCGGCGAACTGCACAAGACCGAGGTACGCCGCATCGCCGACGACATCGGCCTGCCGAATGCCAAGAAGAAGGACTCGACCGGCATCTGCTTCATCGGCGAGCGGCCCTTCCGCGAATTCCTCAACCGCTACATCTCCAGGGAACCCGGCCCGATCAAGGACGAGCGCGGCCGCACGCTGGGCGAGCACCAGGGCCTGAGCTTCTACACGCTGGGCCAGCGGCAAGGCCTGGGCATCGGCGGCGTCAAGGCGCGCGGCGCCCAGCGCGGCGCGGGCGACCATTCGCCCTGGTTCGTGGCGCGCAAGGACATGGCGGCCAATACGCTGTGGGTGGTGCAGGGTCACGACCACCCGTGGCTGCTGTCGCAGGCGCTGACGGCCGACGATGCGAGCTGGGTGGCGGGCGCAGCGCCGGTCGCGGGGGCCTATGCGGCCAAGTCGCGCTACCGCCAGACCGATGCCGCGTGCACGCTGGCCGCGGGCGCCGACGGCGCCTTCGCCCTCGATTTCCCGGAAGCGCAATGGGCCGTCACGCCGGGCCAATCGGCCGTGCTGTACGACGGCGAGGTGTGCCTGGGTGGCGGCGTGATCGCCGCCGCCACCGCCGCGGCACCCGCCAACTGAGGGCGATCCGGCCCGATCAGCGCAGCGGTGGCCCGTACACCGACGCGTCGGTGTGGATCAGCGACAGCGGATGGCGCGCGCCGCCCAGGTAGTCCTCGATGCACTGCAGCAGCAGCGGGCTGCGGTGCCGTTCCACGCTGGCGCGGATCTCGTCGGGCGTCATCCACAGCGTGCGCACGATGCCCTCGTCGAGCGCACGCCCCTGAACGAAGTCGCCGAGCGTGCCCGCGAAGGCGAAGCGCAGGTAGGTGATGTCCTCTTCGCTGTCCCGCCGTTCGATGCTGGCCGTCGGTTGTCGCTGGAAGCGCGCCATGTACACACCGACAAGCGCGGTGGGCACGAAATGGTGGGCGGTTTCTTCCAGGGCCTCGCGGGCGCAACCGTCGGCCGGCGATTCCCCGGGATCGAGGTGGCCCGCCGGCGTGTTGAGCTTGAGGCCGTGCGAGGTGTGTTCCTCGACCAGCAGGAAACGGCCATCGCGTTCGATCACCGCGGCGACGGTGACGTTGGGTCGCCAGCGCAGGTCCGACATGGCGCCTGTGCCTTCGTTCAGCGCAGCACGTAGCCGCTGAAGCGCCAGACCCCGTCGCGGTCGAGGTGGAAGCTCACCAGCTCGCGCACCATCGCGGTCGGCTTGTTGGCGAAGCGTGTCTCGTACTCGACGCTGACGTACTGGCCGGCGAGGTCGGCGTCGGCGTCGTTGACCACCTGGCGGTTGACCGCGACCCAGGTGCGCTGCTGCGCGGCGCCCAGTGGCGCGCGCGCCTTGGTGACCTGGCTGATGAAGTCGGCGCGTGGGGCACGCTTGCGCGCGCCGGCGGCCGCGCCGTCCCACAGCTCGCCGGCCTTCGCCTGGTCGACCATCTGGATCGCCTGCAGCCCGCCGCGCACCATGTCGCTGGGCTCCACGTCCTGCGCGGCGGCCAGGCCGAGCCATCCCGCCAGGCTGGCGGCCAAGAGAAGCTTCATCATCCGGATCATGTCGTTCATTCCTTGTGGTGGGTCGCGGCCTCGATATCGGCCGCAGGGGGTTGGGGGAGCACCAGGGTGACGGTGCAGCCGGCGTCGGCTGCGCTGTCGATTTCGATCGTTCCGCCATGCCGCTGCACCGCGGTGCGCACCAGCAACAGTCCCAGGCCCACCCCATGGACCTCCGGATGGCTTTCGCGATGCAGTCGGTGGAAGGGCTGGAACAGCTGTGACTGTAGCTCGGGCGCGATGCCCGGGCCGTGGTCCTTGACGGAGAGCGCCCACGCGCCGGGGCGTGCCGCGACGCTGCAGGGCAGCGTGGCGCCGTGCGGCGAGTACTTGAGCGCATTGCTCAGCACGTTGGTCAGGGCGCGCGTCAGCAGGCTGCGGTCGGCGAGGCAGGGCGCTTCCTCGAGCGTGGTGATCAGCTGCAGCTGGACCTGCTTCTTGCGCGCAGTGGCCCAGGCGTTGTCCATGGCCTGCTGCAGCAGCGCCACCAGGTCGAGCACCTCGGCGCGGAAGGGCTGCGCCTCGGCGCGCGCGAGGTTGACGAAGCCGTCGGCCAGCTCGAGCCCGGTGCGGGCATGCTGGTCGATGCGGTCGAGCAGGGCTTCGCCGGCAAGCACGTCGGGTCGGGAGCGCGCGAGTTCGAGCGCGGTGAGGATCGACGCGCTCGGCTCGCGGATGTCGTGCGAGATGAAGCGCAGCGCTTCATCTCGCTGGCTCTGCGCGTTGCGCATCTGCGTGATGTCGACCAGCGCGCTCATCCACCCGGCGTGCTGGTTGCGTGCATCGAAGAAGGGCACGCAGCGCAGCAGCAGGATGCGGCCGACCGCGTCTTCGCCCTCGCCCAGGATCGGCCCGAGCGTGGGCGCCCGCAGCGCGCCGGGCAGCACCATCGGGCCGCCGGTGGTGCGCCAGCGCAGGTCGGCCAGCAAGCTGTGCGCGTCCTGCCCGACCAGGGCCGGCGCCGGCGTCTTCCAATGCCGCGCGGCAGCCAGGTTGGCGATGAAGACGCGGCCGCTGCGGTCGAGCACGAGCGTGGCGTCGGCCATGTGGTCGATGCCGTCTCGCACGAAGCGGTGCAGGTCGCGCATGCGCAGGCCGGCCGCCGAGGTCGCCGCCATCTGGCGGTCGAGGAAGTCGCCCGCCAGGCGGGGCGGCCGTGCCACCGGCAGATCGTCCAGAGCCTCGTTGAGCTGCTCGGTGCCCCAGCGCAGATAGCGCAGCGCCGCCGTGAGCCGCATGAGGCTCCACAGCGGATAGACCAGCGTCAGCCCGAGGAAGCCCGCGGCCGGTGCGAACTGGATGCCGACCCAGGGCCGCGCGTTGTGCAGGCCCAGCCGCAGCGCGAGCATGGCGCCGATCAGCGCGACCACCGCGATGGGTCGCAGCCACAGCAGGCCCAGCAGCGCGACGACCATCGGCGCTAGGTTGTAGACCAGGTCCTGCCATGGGCTGGCCACCACCACGCGGCGGTCGCTCGTCAGGCCCTGCAGCACGCTGGCGAAGATCTCGACGCCGGGCATCAGCCCGGTGGGCTTGGGCGCCGAGGTGGCGTAGTTGTCGCCGAGGCCGGCGGCGGTCGAGCCGACCAGCACGTAGCGGTCGCGGAAGGTGCCCGCCGGCACGGTGCCGCGCAGCACGTCGATGTACGGCACGGTGCGAAAAGGCGGCGCGCCGTCGGTGAAGATCACGACCTCGTGGTTGCCGCGCAGCCAGGCCCCCGGGCCCGGCGCGGGCGAGGTGTGCGGGTCGGGTGCCGCTGGCATCGCGAGGTTGCGGCCGTAGGCGTCGGCCGCCTGCTGCAGTGCCAGCGCGAAGTGCGGCCAGGCGCGGCCGGCGAGGCCTTCGCGCAGGTAGACGCTGCGCACGATGCCGTCTTCGTCGATCGACAGGTGCGCATGCCCGATGGTCGAGGCTGCGTCGGCCAGCACCGGCACCGGCAGCAGCTCGGCGTTCGACTGCAGGCCGCGCGACTGCAGCGCCATCGGCAGCACCACGCAGCCGGCGTCGGCGAGGCCGGCGGCCAGCACGGCGTCGTCGTGCGGATGCTCCTGGTCGGGCTCGGTGAGCAGCAGGTCCAGGCCGATGCAGCGCGGGCCGTCGGCAGCGACGCGGCGCAGCAGCTCGGCGTGCAGCGCCCGTCGCCAGGGCCAGCGACCGATCGCCGCCATGCTGGCCTCGTCGATCGCGACGATCACGATGTCCTGCGACGGTGGCTGGCGCATGTCCGCCCGGGCGTTGTCCTGCAGCATGCGGTCAAAGCGCGGCATCGGCTGCGTCAGCGTCAGCAGCGTGACCAGCGTGACCAGGCCGGTCGCCAGCAGCAGCCAGGGCAGGCGGTTCAGCAGCATCTGGCGCAGGCGGTGGTGCCGGCCCGCGGGGCGCGACTCCCCTGGCGGAGGCGGGCGATGGGCGGGCATGGCGATGCTCAGGGGCGACCGACCGGCAGGCCGTCGCTCGAGCCGAGCGTGCCGCCGTCGAGGGTGCGCACCACGGGACCGATGTGGACGCGGCGGGCCGGGGAGAAAGGCCCGACCAGGCCCGACGCGTCGCGGGCCTGCAGGCGCACGTGGTAGCTGCCGCGCGGCACGTCGCGCAAGGTCCAGCGCGGTGTGTCGAGTTCCACGTCGAGCAGCGGCGCGGCGAAGTCGGCGTCGCGCGCCAACTGGGCGCGGAAGGTCTGCCCCGCTTCCGCCTGCCAGCGCAGCGTGGGGCTTTCGCTGTCGTCGTCGACGTCGATCCCCCCCACGCTCGGCGCGTCGACCACGGAGAAGGGCTGGGGCGCGGCGAAGGGGCCGCGCCGAAGCGTGCCGTCCGCGTCCCTCACGACCGACGCCGTGCGCCACCCGTAGTCGCCCGGCGAAAGCGCGGCGATGCCGAAGCGGCACGGGCCCTGGCGCACCTCGTCGATCACCGGTCGCGTGAAGTCGGACCGGGGCGCGACCTGCAGGTGCACGCCGGCGGTGCCTGCCACGTCGGAGCAGATGAGCTGGCCGGTGTCGCCGGTGATGCGCGCGCCCGGCGCGGGCGCCTGGTAGAGCGGCGGCACCGGGCGTGCGTGGATGCGGATGGCCAGGCGGGATTCGGCGCCGGCGAGCCCGTCGGCATCGACGGCGCGCACGCCGAGCAGGTAGTCGCCGTCGTCCAGCGCCGGGAACTGCACGCGCTCGCTCGGGAACAGGCCGTTGCGCGCCACCGCCTGCATGCCGGTGTCGCGCGCGATGCGCACCTCGTAGCCAGCCACGGTCGGTCGCGGCGCCGGCAGGTGGAGGATGAAGAGGGCGGCGTCCTCGAAGGTCGTGGGCAGTGCGGACAAATCTGGCGCGTCGGGCAGGGTCGGCCGCTTGTCCAACTGGCCATCGGTGGCCACCACCGCGCCTTGCCCGGCCTGGACATCGGCGCTGCGCGCGCCGCGGTGTTTGGGTTTGCGTGGCTGCACCTTCACGATGCCTTCGGCCACCGAGGTGGAGACCCGGCCGTCCGCGGCGACCGTGACATCGAAGCGCGTGCCGCGGACGCTGGCGACGGCGCCCGGTGCATGGATCTCGAAGCGCCGCCCCTTCGGCTGCGGCGCGACATCGGATTCGACCTTTCCGCGGCGCACGTCGATCACCGACTCGTAGGGGCCTGTCGTGCGCTTGCTGCGCAGCCGCTTGAGTTCTACGTCGGATTCCGCCAGCACCCGAACGACCGAACCGTCGGCCAGGCGCAGCCGGAGGTAGCCGTCCTTCGGCACCTGAATTCGCGTTCCTTCACCGATGGCGTCGCCCGCGGCCAGCGGGGTGCTCGCATCGTCGGCGGCCGACGTCGTGCCGACCGGCTGGCCCTCGACGAACTCGACCTTGGCCGTCGCGACGCCGGCGGGCCGCAGCAGCCGGCGCGGTATCCGAACGACGGTGCCCGGCACCAGCGCTTGCGGGTCGGAGATCTTGTTGGGCGCCTGCAGCTCACGCCATTGCGAGGGCGCCCGGAGGTAGCGTTCGCCCAGGGTCTGCAACGTATCGCCCGCCACCACGCGGTGCCGCAGATCGCTGTTGGGCGACGCCGCCTGCACGCTGCCTAGGGTCAACAGCCCGGCCAGCAGCCCGGCCAGCCGCATCGCGGGCAGGTGCCGGCGAAACACCAGCAGGCGCCTCATGGGAGGTCGTCGTGGGGCTCGCGTGTGCCGGAAAGGTCGGTGCCGTCGATCGCTTCGAGCCGGTAGCCCAGGCCATAGATCGCCGACAGCAGGAAGCCGTTCGAAGGTCGAAGGTCGAGCTTCGTGCGAAGGCGGGAGATGTGGGTGTCGAGGGAGCGCGACGGGTTCTCGGCGCCCAGCCCCCAGACCGCTTCACGCAGATGCTCGCGCGACAGCAGGCGGCCGAGGTTCTGGAAGAGGAACAGGGCCAACTCGTACTCACGGTGCTTGAGCTCAGCGGGCTCGCCCTTGAATTTGAGCAGCCGCGACTGCGGAAAGAAGTGGTACGGGCCGAAGACGAGTTCAGGCTCGTGCTGGGCGGGGTAGGCGCGCCGCAACAGCGCTTTGACGCGGGCCTCCAGTTCCGCAACGCGGATCGGCTTGACCATGAAGTCGTCGGCGCCGGCGCTCAGGCCTTCGACCATGTCGGCCTCTTCGCGCCGGTTGGTCACGAACAGGATGGGAAGACGGCTGTTCAGGTCTTCCCGGATCCATTTGACGACGCCGGGACCTTGAACGTCCGGCAGTGTCCAGTCGAGGATGAGCAAGTCATAGGTCTGCTGGCGAAGCTCGCGCAGCAGGGATCGGCCGTCGGAAAAGCCATGGCATTCGTGGCCAATACCTTCCATCGTCGACTGGATCAGGTCGAGCTGACCCGATTCGTCGTCCAGTGCAGCTATGCGCATTTTTTATCACTCCCTTAGTCGACGTCACGAGTCTAGGTGCCCGATACCGTCGGACACCATTGTGGCAAGGATTGCAACTGTCAACTAGTGTTCGGAATGGAATCTCAATGGTTAACAAATGTCATTAAGTGCCAAAGTTCCGTTTTCAGGCCCCGTGTGCCGAAGTGAGGGCGGCGCCGTGCTTACAGTGCGCCTTCGTCGGCTGACGCCGCAGACGGGGAGAGAAAGTTGGGCAGCATGTTTTTCAGCTTCGGTCGCCCACAGGTCGCCGTGACGGCGCTCTTCGCCCTGGCCATGCTGGCAGGTTGCGCGGCGCCCCTGAGCGAGGGACTGACCGACACCGGCGAAGTCCGGCAAGTTGTCTTTGCGCCCCGGTCGAGCGCGACGCGGCCGGAAGGCATCTTTCCCGATCGCACCGTGTTGTACGAGATCGAACCGGGCGTGCGCAAGGCGCACCTTCTGCAATGGTTCGGACCGCCGCATTTCAGCGAGGGGATCGCGGGCGTGCGCGAATGGGACTACATCTTTCATTTGTACAGCGGCGGCGGCATCACGACCTGCCGTTACAAGGTGATCTTCGACACCGCCTATGTCGCACGCCGGTTCCACTGGCGCCCCGACGAGTGCGGGCAGTGGCTGTCGCCGTCCCTGACGGGGCAGAAGCCGGCCGAGACGGCGCGCTGAGCCCTCGGCGTGTGTCGGCGACCGGGGCGGGAATGCACGGCCGGCTTGACGAATTTCTTCGGGTAAGCTGCGCCACGAAAAACAACGCAGCCCGCCTGCCCCGAGGAGATTCACCATGTTGATAGGCGTACCGGCCGAGACAGCGGCTGGCGAGACCCGAGTGAGCGTGACGCCCGAGACGGCGAAGAAGCTGGTGGCGCAGGGGCATGCGGTGGTGGTGCAGTCGGGGGCGGGCCTGGCAGCCAGCGTCACCGACACGGCCTACGAGGCGGCCGGCGCACAGATCACCGATGCCGCGGGCGCTTTCGCTGCCGAGGTCGTGCTCAAGGTGCGCGCCCCGTCGGAAGCCGAATCGGCCCTGCTCAAGCCGGGCGCTGTCGTCGTCGGCATGCTCAACCCCTTCGATGCCGCCGGCCTGCAGCGGCTGGCCACGGCCGGTGCCACGGCCTTCGCGCTCGAAGCCGCGCCGCGCACCACCCGTGCCCAGCGCATGGACGTGCTGTCCTCCCAGGCCAACATCGCCGGCTACAAGGCCGTGATGATCGCGGCCGACGCCTACCAGCGCTTCTTCCCGATGCTCATGACGGCCGCCGGCACCGTGAAGGCGGCGCGCGTGGTCGTCCTGGGCGTGGGCGTGGCCGGCTTGCAGGCCATCGCCACCGCCAAGCGGCTCGGGGCGGTCATCGAGGCGAGCGACGTCCGCCCGAGCGTCAAGGAGCAGGTCGAGTCGCTCGGCGGCAAGTTCATCGAGGTGTCCTACGACACCGACGAGGAAAAGGAAGCGGCCGTGGGCGTGGGCGGCTACGCCAAGCCGATGCCGGCGAGCTGGCTGGCGCGCCAGCAGGCCGAGGTCGCCAAGCGCGTGGCGCAGGCCGACGTGGTCATCAGCACCGCGCTCATCCCCGGCCGCGCCGCGCCCACCCTCATCACCGAGGAGATGGTCCAGTCGATGAAGCCGGGCTCGGTGATCGTGGACATCGCCGCAGGCAAGGGTCCGGACGGCGTGGGCGGCAACTGCCCGCTCACCGAGACCGACCGTACGGTGGTCAAGCACGGCGTCACCCTGGTGGGCGAGACCAACCTGCCCGCGCGGGTGGCAGCGGATGCCTCGTCGCTCTATGCGCGCAACGTGCTCGACTTCCTCAAGCTCATCCTGCCCAAGGAGGGCGGCCTGAAGATCGATCTGGAAGACGACATCGTTGTCGCCTGCCGCATGACCCAAGACGGTCAAGTCACAAGAAAGTAGGCCATGGATCCCGTCTCCCATACCGTCATCAACCTGATCATCTTCGTGCTGGCCATCTACGTGGGCTACCACGTGGTCTGGACCGTCACGCCCGCATTGCACACGCCGCTGATGGCGGTGACGAACGCCATCTCCGCCATCGTCATCGTCGGCGCCATGCTCGCCGCCGCGCTCACCGAGACCACGCTGGGCAAGACCATGGGCGTGCTGGCCGTGGCGCTGGCGGCGGTCAACGTCTTCGGCGGCTTCCTGGTCACGCGACGCATGCTGGAAATGTTCAGGAAGAAAGAGAAGAAGGCGCCTGCTGCCTCCAAGGGAGACACAGCATGAGCATGAATGTGGTCACGCTGCTGTACCTGGTGGCGTCGGTCTTCTTCATCCAGGCGCTCAAGGGCCTGAGCCATCCGACCACCTCGATCCGCGGCAACATGTTCGGCATGGCCGGGATGGCGATCGCAGCTGTTACCACGGCGGCCCTCATCGTCGAGCTGGCGCACGGCAGCGTGCTCGGCCTGGGCTGGGTGCTGCTGGGTCTGCTGGTGGGTGGCACGGCCGGCACCCTGGCCGCGCAGCGCGTCGAGATGACCAAGATGCCCGAACTGGTCGCCTTCATGCACAGCATGATCGGCCTGGCGGCGGTGTTCATCGCGGTGGCCGCGGTGGCCGAGCCCTGGGCCTTCGGCATCTCGGCGCATGGCGAGCCGATCCCGGGCGGCAACCGCATCGAGCTGGCGCTCGGCGCCTTCATCGGGGCGGTGACCTTCACCGGTTCGATCATCGCGTTCGGCAAGCTCTCGGGCAAATACAAGTTCCGCCTGTTCCAGGGCGCGCCCGTCCAGTTCAAGGGCCAGCACATCCTCAACGCGGTGCTCGGCCTGGCGGCGGCGTTCTTCGTGTTCGGTTTCTGGCATTCGCAGAGCTGGATCGACATCGTGCTGGTCATCGCGCTGGGCTTCGCGCTGGGCGTGCTGCTGATCATCCCGATCGGCGGCGCCGACATGCCGGTGGTGGTGTCGATGCTCAACAGCTACTCGGGCTGGGCGGCGGCGGGCATCGGCTTCAGCCTGAACAACGCGATGCTGATCATCGCGGGCTCATTGGTCGGCAGCTCGGGCGCGATCCTGAGCTACATCATGTGCAAGGCGATGAACCGCTCGTTCTTCAACGTGATCCTGGGCGGCTTCGGGGGCGATGCGACCGCGGCGGCCACGGGCGGTGGGGTGCAGCGCAGCGTGAAGAGCGGCAGCGCCGACGACGCCGCCTTCGTGCTGAGCAATGCCGAGACGGTCGTCATCGTGCCGGGCTACGGCCTGGCGGTGGCGCGCGCGCAGCATGCGGTGAAGGAATTGGCTGCCAAGCTCACCGAGAAGGGCATCACCGTCAAGTACGCGATCCACCCGGTGGCCGGGCGCATGCCGGGCCACATGAACGTGCTTCTGGCCGAGGCCGAAGTCCCGTACGACCAGGTCTTCGAGATGGAAGACATCAACGGCGAGTTCGGCCAGGTCGACGTGGCGATCATCCTGGGGGCCAACGACGTGGTGAACCCGGCCGCGCACACCAAGGGCAGCCCGATCTACGGCATGCCGATCCTGGAGGCCTACAAGGCCAAGACCGTGATCGTGAACAAGCGCTCCATGGCCGCGGGTTACGCCGGCCTGGACAACGAACTCTTCTACATGGACAAGACCATGATGGTCTTCGGCGACGCCAAGAAGGTGGTCGAGGACATGGGCAAGGCCATCGAATAGGAACGCACTGCAACCGCAGAGCGGCTTCGTGCGCGGCGGTGTCGCGCCCCTTTTTTCTGACATGGAGACACGACCATGACCGATCGCCCCTGGCTCGGCAGCTACCCGCCGGGTGTTCCGGCCGACATCGACCCTTCGCAGTACAGCTCGCTGGTCGGGCTGATGGACGAGAGCTTTTCGAAGTACGCCGACCGCACCGCCTACAGCTTCATGGGCAAGGACGTGAGCTACGCCAGCGTCGACCGGCACAGCCGTGCCTTCGCTGGCTACCTGCAGGGCCTGGGGCTGGTCAAGGGGGACCGGGTCGCGGTGATGATGCCCAACTGCCCGCAGTACCCGATCGCGGTCGCGGGCATCCTGCGGGCCGGGCTGATCCTGGTCAACGTCAACCCGCTCTACACGCCGCGGGAACTCGAGCACCAGCTGCAGGACAGCGGCGCGAAGACCATCGTCATCATGGAGAACTTCGCCGCCACGCTGCAGCATTGCCTGGCGTCGACGCCGGTCAAGCACATCGTGCTCGGCGCGATGGGCGACCGGCTGGGCCTGCTGAAAGGCACCATCGTCAACTACGTGGTGCGCAAGGTCAAGAAGCTGGTGCCTGCCTATGACCTGCCGCAGGCGGTGCGCTTCAATGCGGCGCTGGGCGAGGGCGCGGCGCGTGGCGTGAAGACGCCGACGATCGGCCCCGACGACGTGGCGGTGCTGCAATACACCGGCGGCACCACCGGTGTGTCGAAGGGCGCGGTGCTGCTGCACCGCAACGTGATCGCCAACGTGCTGCAGTCCGAAGCCTGGAACGACCCGGTGATGCAGAAGGTGCCGGCCGGCGAGCAACCCACCAGCGTGTGCGCGCTGCCGCTGTATCACATCTTCGCTTTCACGGTGAACATGATGCTGGGCCTGCGCACCGGCGGGAAGGTGATCCTCATCCCGAATCCGCGCGACATGGTGGCCACGCTGAAGGAGTTGTCCAAGCACACCTTCCACAGCTTCCCGGCGGTCAACACGCTCTTCAACGGCATCGCCAACCATCCCGACTTCGGCACCGTGAACTGGAAGAACCTGAAGGTGTCCGTCGGAGGGGGCATGGCGGTGCAGGCGGCCGTGGCCAAACTCTGGCTCGAGAAGACCGGCTGCCCGATCTGCGAGGGTTACGGCCTCTCGGAAACCTCGCCGTCCGTGAGCTGCAACCCGACCACCAGCCTGGCCTACACCGGCACCATCGGCGTGCCGCTGCCGAGTACGGACATGACGCTGCTCGACGACGCGGGCCAGCCGGTCCCGCCGGGGCAGCCCGGCGAGATCGCGATCAAGGGGCCGCAGGTGATGGCGGGCTATTGGCAGCGGCCCGACGAGACGGCCAAGGTCATGACGGCAGACGGCTGGTTCAAGACCGGCGACATCGGCGTCGTCGACGAGCGCGGCTTCTTCAAGATCGTCGACCGCAAGAAGGACATGATCCTGGTGTCGGGCTTCAACGTGTACCCGAACGAGATCGAGGACGTGGCATCCATGATGCCGGGCGTGCTCGAATGCGCTGCGGTCGGCGTGGCCGACGACAAGACCGGCGAGGCCGTCAAGCTGGTCATCGTGCGGAAGGACCCGGCGCTCACCGAAGAGCAGGTGCGCGATTTCTGCCGCGAGAACCTGACCGGCTACAAGCGGCCGCGGGTGATCGAGTTCCGCACCGACATGCCCAAGACGCCGGTCGGCAAGATCCTGCGACGCGAACTGCGCGACGCGAAGAAGTGAGCGCCGCGGTGCGCGGGGACGCGTCCATCGCGCCCATCGCGATCGTCGCGGCCATGCACGAGGAGCTGGCGGCGGTGCTCGACCTCATGCCCGACGAGCGCAAGGTCGTGGTGGCAGGCCGCGCGTTCTGGCAGGGGCACCTCCACGGCCATGAAGTCGTCGCGGTGCTCGCGCGCATCGGCAAGGTGGCAGCGGCCACGACGGCCGCGGTGCTGGCCGAGCGCTTCGGGGTGGGCCGCGTCGTCTTCACGGGCGTGGCGGGCGGCCTTGGTGCCGGCGTACAGGTGGGCGACGTGGTGGTGGCCAGCGCGTTCCTGCAGCACGACATGGACGCCTCGCCGATCTTTCCGCGCCACGAGGTGCCGCTCTACGGCCGCAGCCGCTTCGCGGCCGACGCGGACCTGGCCGCGGCGCTGTGCGAGGCGGCGCGCACAGCGTTACCGCAGGCGTGCGTGCATCAGGGGCTGGTCATCAGCGGCGACCGCTTCGTGTCCACCACGGCAGAGGCCCGCGCGCTGCAGGCCGAGTTGCCCGACGCGCTCGCGGTGGAGATGGAAGGCGCGGCCTTCGCGCAGGTGTGCCACGACTTCGGCCTGCCTTTCGCGGCGGTGCGCACCATCTCCGACCGCGCGGACGACGCCGCGCACGGCGATTTTCTGCAGTTCATCCGCACGGTGGCCAGCCCATATTCGGCAGCCATCGTCGAGACGCTGCTGCGCAATCTCTCTAAGGACTGAGCCGCGCGCTCTTCGCCAGAGATGCCACGGAACCGGCTTTGCCGGGCCGTCGGCATCGCCACCTTGAGGGGGGAGGGCGCAGCCCTCGGGGGTGGGCCTATTTCAACCAGCCACGGCGGCGGAAGTACCACATGGGCCCGAGCGCGCTGGCGGCCATCAGCGCCAGCACATAGAAGTACGCGCCGCCGCCCAGCGCCTGCACCTCGGGGATGTTCATGTTCATCCCGTAGATGCTGGCGATCAGCGTCGGCGGCAGCAGCGCCACACTGGCCACCGAGAAGATCTTGATGGTCTTGTTCTGGTTGATGTTGATGAAACCGACGGTCGCATCCATCAAAAAGTTGATCTTGTCGAACAGGAAGGCCGTATGGTTGTCCAGCGATTCGATGTCGCGCAGGATCTGCCGCGCTTCCTCGAACTGCTCGGCGTTCAGCATGCGGCTGCGCATCATGAAGCTCACGGCGCGGCGCGTGTCCATCACGTTGCGGCGGATGCGGCCGTTCAAGTCTTCCTGGCGCGCGATGGCGCCCAGCACCTCGCCGGCCAGCTCGTCGCTGACGTTGCCTTCGAGCACCTTCTTGCCGGCCACCTCGAGCTCGTCGTAGATGTTCTCCAGCGTGTCGGCCGAGTATTCGGCGTCGGCGTCGAAGAGCTTGAGCAGCACTTCCTTCGCGTCCTCGATGAGACCCGGTGCGCGGCGCGCGCGCATGCGCAGCAGGCGGAACACCGGCACGTCTTCGTCGTGGATCGAGAACAGCACGCCGCGGCTGCGCAGCTCGGCGTTGTGCTGGTTCAGGATGAAGGCGACGCGCACCGAGCGCGGGTTCTCGTCGTCGTCGATCAAGAAGTCGCTGCGGATGTGCAGTTCGCCGTTGTCTTCCTCGTAGAAGCGGGCAGACTCTTCGATGTCCTCGTCCATCGCGTCTTCGGGGATGGACAGGCCGTAGTACTGCTTGATCCAGCGTTTTTCCTCGACCGTCGGCGATTCGAGGTCGACCCAGATGGGCTGGAACTGGGACAGCTCTTCGAGGGCCTCGATCTCTTCCTGAACGAGGCGCCCGTTGGCGAGCGAGAAGATGTTGAGCATGGCTCACTCCCGGGGGATGGGGTCTTGCGGTTGGCGGCGGGAAGGTGGCGCTTTCAAGACCCTCGCCAACGACGCTCAGAAGGGAGTTGAAAGCTGCCGAGACGGATAGCTGTCCATGCGAGATCTCCGGGGTTGCAGCGAGGCGCGATTATGGCACTGCAGCATGTCGATGCAGGCTATGCGGCTGGATGGGCATCCAGTACAGTGCGGCCTCCGATGCCGACGCCTGACACCGTTCTTGCCGCCTCTCCGCCGCGCCCTGCCACGACCCAGGCCGAGCGCCTGGCTGCCGCGCTGGCCACGCTCAACGACGCCCAGCGCGCCGCGGTCGAGCATGGCGTCGGTGCCGCGCTCGGCGACGTGCGGCCGCTGCTGGTGATCGCCGGGGCCGGTTCGGGCAAGACCAGCACGCTGGCGCACCGCGTCGCCAACCTGATCGCGCAGGGCGCCGATCCGCAGCGCATCCTGCTGCTCACCTTCTCGCGCCGCGCGGCCCAGGAGATGGCGCGCCGCGCCGGCCAGGTCGCCGCGCAGGTGCTCGGCCTGCGCGCCGAGGCCACGCCGGCCCTGCCCTGGGCCGGCACCTTCCACGGCATCGGCGCGCGGCTGCTGCGCGAGTACGCGGCGCAGATCGGGCTCGACGAGAACTTCACCATCCACGACCGCGGCGACGCCGAGGACCTGATGGGGCTGGTGCGCCACGAGTTCGGCTTCTCCGCGACCACGAAGCGATTCCCACGCAAGGGGACCTGCGTGTCGATCTACTCGCGCACCGTCAACACCTGCGCGCCGCTGGCCGAGGTGCTGGCGCAGGCTTTCCCCTGGTGCGCCGAGTGGGAGGCCGAGCTCAAGCGCCTGTTCGCTGGCTATGTCGAGGCCAAGCAGCAGCAGCACGTGCTCGACTACGACGACCTGCTGCTCTACTGGGCCGGCATGGTGGCCGAGCCGACGCTCGCGGCACACCTGGGCGCGCGCTTCGACCATGTGCTGGTCGACGAGTACCAGGACACCAACCGGCTGCAGGCCGCGATCCTGCTGGCGTTGAAGCCCGACGGGCGCGGGCTCACGGTGGTGGGCGACGATGCGCAGTCGATCTATGCCTTCCGTGGCGCCACGGTGCGCAACATCCTCGACTTCCCGGCGCAGTTCGGCGAGCCGGCGCGCGTCGTGGCGCTGGAGCGCAACTACCGCTCGACGCAGCCGATCCTCGACGTCTCGAACGCGGTCATCGCCGCCGCCGCCGAGCGGCACGCCAAGACGCTCTGGACCGACAAGCCCTCCGCCGGCCGGCCGCAATTGGTGCTGGTGCCCGACGAGGCGCAGCAGGCGCAGTGGGTGGCCGACCGGGTGCTGGCGCACCGCGAGGGCGGGCTGGCGCTCAAGTCGCAGGCGGTGCTGTTCCGCACCTCGTACCACAGCGCGGCGCTGGAACTCGAGCTGGCACGCCGCAACATCCCCTTCGTCAAGTACGGCGGCCTCAAGTTCCTCGAGGCCTCGCACGTCAAGGACCTGCTGGCGGTGCTGCGCTTCGCGCAGAACCCGCGCGGGCGCATGGCCGGGTTCCGCGTGACGCAGCTCATCCCCGGCATCGGGCCGGCCACGGCGACCCGGCTGCTCGATGCGATGGACACCGCCGCCGACCCGGCCGTCGCCGTGCAGGACTTCGTGCCCCCGGCGGCGGCGCAGGTCGAGTGGGCACGCTTTGCCGACACCTACGCCGCGCTGCGGACACCGGCGCTCGCCTGGCCGGCCGACATGGAGATCGCACTGGCCTGGTACCTCCCGCACCTGGAACGGCTGCACGACGACGCGGGCGTGCGCCGCGGCGACGTGGAGCAGCTCGCCCGCCTGGCCGCCGGCTACGCCTCGCGCGAGCGCTTCCTGACCGAACTCACGCTCGACCCGCCCGAGGCGACCAGTGATCGCGCCGGCCCGCCCTTGCTCGACGAGGACTACCTCATCCTCTCGACCATCCATTCGGCCAAGGGGCAGGAGTGGACCTCGGTGCATGTGCTGAACGTGGTCGACGGCTGCCTGCCGGCCGATGTGGCCCAGGGCGCGCAGGAACTGGAAGAGGAGCGCCGCCTGCTCTATGTCGCCATGACGCGCGCCAAGGACCACCTGCACCTGCTGGTGCCGCAGCGCTTCTACGTGACGCAGCAGTCCGCCCGCGGCGACCGGCACCTGTACGCGGGACGGAGCCGCTTCATCACCGAGGCGGATGCCGCCCGCTTCGAGCGCTGCACCTGGCCGCCGCCGCCCGTCCAGGCGCCGCACGTGCCGGCGCCGGCTGCGGCGATCGACCTGCTCGCCCGGATGCGCGCGGCCTGGCGCTGATCGTCACCTGCGCGGTGACATGCCGGGGTCGGCAGGAGGGCTGCTCGACAGGCGGCCTTTGGTGTACATGGCGCTGGCAGCGGTGACAGTGCCTGAGGCGGATGCTATGCAATTGGTAGCTGGGCCGGGTTGGTGCCAAAAGAAGTGAGAGCGGATGTGACAGGGGCATTGCAATACGCCGGGGCCTTGGGCATAGTGAACCGACCTTCTCTTCTTTCTCGTTCTTTCCGCTTTCACCCCCCCGCACCGAATCTCGCCGCTCACGCCCCAATCCCGGAGCGCTGGGCATTTCCCCAACCGTCAATCTGGAGGTCATTCATGAATTTGACGATCAGCGGTCATCACCTCGACGTGTCGCCTGCGCTGCGCAGCTACGTCACCACCAAGCTGGACCGGATCACCCGGCACTTCGATCAGGTGGTCGATGTCAAGGTGATTCTTACGGTGGAAAAGCAGAAGGAGAAGGAGCGCCGCCAGAAGGCTGAATGCAACATCCACGTGAAGGGCAGCGACATGTTCGCGGAATCCAGCCACGCTGATCTCTATGCCGCCGTCGACGAACTGGTCGACAAGCTCGACCGCCAGGTGGTGCGCCACAAGGACCGCCTGCAGGATCACCATCACGCGGCGCCCAAGCGCCTGATGTAACCGTCTTCGGGCAAATACTCTTGCGGGCCACCTCCGGGTGGCCCTTTGCTTTTTACGGTGGGGGTGCATAATCGCCCCCGCTCTGCCCCCACACATGAATCGCCTCGCGTCCATCCTGCCGCCCGCTCAAGTCCTCGTGAGCGTCGACGCCACCAGCAAGAAACGTGCTTTCGAGGAAGCCGGCTTGCTGTTCGAGAACCTGCACGGCCTCGGCCGCGCGCTCATCACCGACAGCCTGTTCGCACGCGAACGGCTGGGGTCGACCGGGCTGGGCCACGGTGTGGCGATCCCGCACGGCCGCATCAAGGGGCTGAAGTCGCCGATGGCCGCCGTGTTCCAGCTTGCGCAATCCATCGGCTTCGATGCGCCGGACGAGCAACCCGTCGTGCTGCTGATCTTCCTGCTGGTGCCCGAAGCCGCCACGCAGAAGCACCTGGAAATCCTCTCGGAGATCGCCGAGCTGCTCAGCGACGCCAGCCTGCGCGAGCAGATCAAGTCGAGCACCGACGCGGGCGCGCTGCACGCCCTCATCGCCGGCTGGCAATCCGCCCAGATCGCCTGACCTTCGCCGTGGGCCGCGCATGAAGCCGACGGTCATCAGCGCGGACGCGATGTTCGAGGAGTTCCGCGCCTCGCTGCGCTGGGAGTGGCTGGCCGGGCTCGGGGCCTCCGAGCGGCAGTTCGACGCCGAGGTCATCAGCCAGGCGCAATCGGCCGCCGACCTGGTCGGTTACCTCAATTACATCCACCCGTACCGCGTCCAGATCCTGGGGGCACGCGAGATCGCCTACCTGACGCGGGGAACCGCCGAAGACTGCGCGCGCCGGATCGCCCGCATCGTCACGCTCGAGCCGCCGATGCTGGTGCTGGCCGACGGGCAGGCCGCGCCGGACGAGCTGCTGTCGATCTGCGAGCGGGCCCAGTTGCCGCTCTTCGCCACGCGCGACGGCTCGGCCTACGTCATCGACCTGCTGCGGGCCTACCTGTCCAAGCACTTCGCCGAACGCACCTCGATGCACGGCGTGTTCATGGACATCCTGGGCCTGGGCGTGATGATCACCGGCGAGTCCGGGCTGGGCAAGAGCGAGCTGGGCCTGGAGTTGATTTCGCGCGGCAACGGCCTGGTGGCCGACGACGCGGTCGACCTCTTTCGCATCAACCAGAACACCATCGAGGGCAAGTGCCCCGAGCTGCTGCAGAACCTGCTGGAGGTGCGCGGCATCGGCCTGCTCGACATCCGCGCCATCTTCGGCGAGACGGCGGTGCGCCGGAAGATGCGCCTGAAGCTGATCGTGCACCTGGTGCGCCGCGACAGCTTCGAGCGCGACTACGAGCGCATGCCGGCCGCGCCGCTGACCCAGGACGTGCTGGGCATCCCGGTGCGCAAGGTGATCATCCAGGTGGTGGCTGGCCGCAACATTGCGGTGCTGGTCGAGGCGGCGGTGCGCAACTCCATCCTGCAGCTGCGCGGCATCGACACGTATGCCGACTTCGTGGCGCGGCACCACAAGGCGATGGAAGCCGGCGGGGCCGACTAGCTGCCCGACTAGCCGCGATCAGCGGCGGGCGGTGCAGTCGGCGCAGAGGCCGTACAGCGACATGGCGTGGTCCTGCAGGATCCAGCCCTTGTCCTTGGCGATCAGTTGCTGGCGCCGCTCGATCTCGGCGTCGTAGAACTCCTCGACCTTGCCGCACGAGGTGCAGATCAGGTGGTCGTGGTGCGTGCCTTCGTTGAGTTCGTAGACGGCCTTGCCGCTCTCGAAATGGCTGCGCTCCAGGATGCCGGCCTGCTCGAACTGGGTGAGCACGCGGTACACGGTGGCCAGGCCGATGTCGGAGTGCTCGTTGAGCAGCACCCGGAACACGTCTTCGGCGGTCATGTGGCGCTGGGCGCCGGCCTGGAAGATCTCGAGGATCTTCAGCCGAGGCAGCGTGGCCTTGAGGCCGGTGTTCTTGAGTTCGTCGATGTTGCCCATGGTCTTTCCTGCGCCAGCCGTGTGGACGGCCCCGAAAAGGGCTGCCGCTACAATGGGTCGATCATATCGCTCCCCCTTTTTCCGATGCTTGCCAATCCCCAAACGCGCCTGTGGTTGCTGGCTGCCGCCTTGCTTGCGAGCCTGTCGCTCGGCGCCTGCGGCAGCATGACCGATCGCACCCGCGGCATGCTGTATGCCGTGACGCCCTACAAGGTTGAGGTGGTGCAGGGCAATTTCGTCTCGAAGGAACAGGTCGACGCGCTCAAGCCCGGCATGTCGCGCCAGCAGGCGCGCGAGATCCTCGGCACCTCCCTGCTGACGGATGTGTTTCATGCCGATCGCTGGGACTACGTGTTCACCATCCGTCGCCAGGGCGTCGAAGAACAGCAACGCCGCCTGACACTGTTCTTCAAGGGCGAAGTGCTCGAACGATTCGTGGGCGACGAGATGCCCAGCGAGAAGGATTTCGTGGCCCGGCTGGACGCCCGCCGCTTCAGCGGCAAGGTGCCTGAGCTGGAAGCGTCCGAGGACCAGCTGAAGAAATTCGATCCGCCCAAGAAGGACGCGACCGCCGGCACCCCTGCGGTGCCGCTGCCTCCGCTGCCGCCAAGCTACCCGCCGCTCGAACCCACGCGCTGAGCGTGGCCGCCGTTCGGCGGCGTCGAGCGTTTCTCCCCTCCGAAGGCTGAATCCGCGTGACCGAACCCATTTCCTCCCCCTCCGCGGCCGCGCGCCGCATCGCCGTCGCCGGGGCCTCCGGCCGCATGGGCCGCATGCTCATCGAAGCGGTGCGCAGCGCCGACGACCTCCGGCTGGCCGGCGCACTCGATGTGCCCGGCAGCGCTGCCGTCGGCACCGACGCAGCGGCCTTCCTCGGCTTCACGAGCGGGGTTGCCATCGCCTCCGACCTGCGCGCGGGCCTGAAAGACGCGCAGGTGCTGATCGACTTCACCCGCCCCGAAGGCACGCTGGCGCACCTGGCGGTCTGCCGCGAACTGGGCGTGCAGGCCGTCATCGGCACCACGGGTTTCAGCGACGCCGAAAAAGCCGAGATCGCCACCATCGCCAAGGACATCGCGATCGTCATGGCGCCCAACATGAGCGTGGGCGTCAACGTCACCTTCAAGCTGCTCGAGATGGCGGCCAAGGCGCTGTCGACCGGTTACGACATCGAGATCATCGAGGCGCACCACCGCCACAAGGTCGACGCGCCCTCGGGCACGGCGCTGAAGATGGGCGAGGTCATCGCCGACGCACTCGGCCGCGACCTGAAGGAATGCGCCGTGTACGCCCGTGAGGGCATCACCGGCGAGCGCGACCCCTCGACCATCGGCTTTTCGGCCATCCGCGGCGGCGACATCGTCGGCGACCACACGGTGCTCTTCGCCGGCACCGGCGAGCGCATCGAGATCACGCACAAGTCGGCCAGCCGCACGACGTACGCGCAGGGCAGCCTGCGCGCGGCGCGCTTCCTGGCCAGGCAGAAGACCGGGCTCTTTGACATGTTCGACGTGCTCGGCCTGCGCTGAAGCCGTCCTCCCACCCATGAACGTCCTCCAGCTGCTGGCCCAGGGCGATGGCGTCAGCCGCAGCGTGGCGGCGCTGTTGCTGCTGATGTCGGTGGCGAGCTGGATCGCGATCCTGCTGAAGGCCTGGCTGTTGCGCGGCGGCACGCGCGCGGTGCTGCGCAGCATTGCCGCGTTCTGGCAGGCACCGTCGATCACCGAAGCCGAGCAGGGGCTTCGCGCCTTTGATGGTCCGCGGCTGGTGCTGCCTGCCGTGGTCGCGCTCAAGGCCCTGGCCGCTGAGAAAGGCGGTGCCACGCTCGGCCACGCGGGCGACCGCAACCAGCGCCTCACGCGCACGCTGCGCGATGCGCTGCACGCGGCGCTGCGGCGCCTGCAGTCAGGCCAGATCCTGCTGGCGACCATCGGCGCGACCGCGCCCTTCGTCGGCCTGCTCGGCACGGTGTGGGGCATTCATGGTGCGCTGGCCGGCATCGCCGGCGAAGCGGGTGGCTTCACCATCGACAAGGTGGCGGGGCCGGTGGGGGAAGCGCTCGTGATGACGGCCTTCGGCCTGGCGGTCGCGATCCCGGCAGTGCTGGGCTACAACGTGTTCGGCCGGATCATCGGCCGCATCGAGGTCGAGCTCGAGGGCTTCGCGCACGACCTGCTGGCCGTCTTCGGCGAAGCGCCATCGGCAACGCTGCCGCCGGCGCGGCCCCTGCCGGTCTGATCGGCTTCGCGCCATGAGCTTCGGCCGCACGTCGCTCGGGTCCGGTGCCAGTGGCAGCCGCGCGACCGGTGGTGGCGGGCAGCGGCCGATGTCGGACATCAACGTGACGCCGCTGGTCGACGTGATGCTGGTGCTGCTGGTGATCTTCATCATCACCGCGCCGCTGATGGCGAGTTCGATCCGCCTCGACCTGCCGCGCACCGATGCCGGCAAGACGGGCGATGTGCCGAAGTCCGTCAGCGTGGCGGTCGACGCCCAGGGCCAGGTCTTCGTCAATGACCAATCCGTCACCGAAGACGAACTGGCGACGCGCCTGGCCAGCGCCGCCGCAGCCAGCCGCGACACCGAGGTGCAGCTGCGCGCCGACCAGACCGTGCCCTACGGCCGCATCGTCGCGCTGATGGGCATCGCCAACAAGGCCGGGCTCAGCCGCATCGGCTTCGTGACTGAGACGCCACCTGCTCGCTGAGGGGGCAGCGTCTTTTCGTGGAACACCGCGGAACCGGCTTTGCCGGGCCGCTGGTGTTGCCCCCTGGAAGGGGGAGGGCGCAGCCACACGAAGTGGGCAAGCCCCGGGGGTTAGCCCAAAGCCACCGGCTTTGTCTTCCAGATCTGGTGCGCGTACTCGGCGATGGTCCGGTCCGACGAGAAGGCGCCCATGCCGGCCACGTTCAGAATCGCCATGCGGGTCCACGCGTCGGCGTCGCGGTAGAGCGCATCGACGCGTTCCTGCGTGGCGACGTAGCTCGCGTAGTCCGCCAGCAGCAGGTACTGGTCGCCCCAGTTCACCAGCGTGTCGAAGATGCCCTGGTAGCGCGCCGGTTCGCCGGGCGAGAAGACGCCGTCGCGGATCGCGTCGAGCACCGTCTGCAGCGCGGGGTTCGATTCGTAGAAGGTGCGCGGCTGGTAACCGCCGGCGCGGATGTCGGCCACCTGCGGCGTGGTGTTGCCGAAGATGAAGATGTTGTCGTCGCCGACGTTGTCCTTCATCTCGACGTTGGCGCCGTCCAGCGTGCCGATGGTGAGCGCGCCGTTGAGCGCGAACTTCATGTTGCCGGTGCCCGAGGCTTCGGTGCCGGCGGTGGAGATCTGTTCGCTCAGGTCGGCCGCCGGCATGATGATCTCGGCCAGGCTCACGCTGTAGTTGGGCAGGAACACCACCTTCAGCAGCTTGCCCACGCGCGGATCGTTGTTGACCACGGCCGCCACGTCGTTGATGAGCCGGATCACCAGCTTGGCCGCGTGGTACGCCGACGCCGCCTTGCCGGCGAACACCACCACGCGCGGCACCAGGTCGCTGGCCTGGCCCGCCTCGTGGGCGGCGACGATGCGCTGGTAGCGCGACACCACGTGCAGCACGTTGAGCAACTGGCGCTTGTACTCGTGGATGCGCTTGACCTGCACGTCGAACATCGCGTCGGTGTCGACCACGATCCCCATGTGCTGCTCGATCCAGTTGGCCAGGCGCAGCTTGTTCTCGCGCTTGGCGTGGCGGAAGGCGCGCACGAAGGGCGCCTGCTGGGCCATCGGGCGCAGGGCCTCGAGCTGCGTCAGGTCGCGCCGCCAGCCGCGCCCGATGCGCGCATCGAGCAGGCCGGCCAGCGAAGGGTTGGCCTGCGCCAGCCAGCGCCGCGGCGTCACGCCGTTGGTCTTGTTGTTGAAGCGCTCGGGGAAGATCTTGTTGAAGTCCGCGAAGATCGACTGCTTCATCAGTTCCGAATGCAGCCCCGACACGCCGTTGATCGAGTGGCTCGCCAACACTGCGATGTAGGCCATGCGCACGCGCCGCTCGCCGGCCTCGTCGACCAACGACAGGCGGCGCGGCAACTCGACATCGTCGCCGGCCTTTTGCGTCACCAGCGCGAGAAAGCGCGCGTTCATGTCGTAGATGATCTGCAGATGGCGCGGCAGGATGCGGCCCATCATCTCGACCGGCCAGGTCTCCAGCGCCTCGTGCATCAGCGTGTGGTTGGTGTAGCTGAAGACCTTCTGCGTGTGGGCCCACGCGGTGTCCCAGTCGAGGCCGTGCTCGTCGAGCAGCAGGCGCATCAGCTCGGGCACGGCCAGCACCGGGTGCGTGTCGTTCAGGTGGATGCTGACCTTCTCGGGCAGCTTGTCGAAGGTGGTGTGGGTGCGCAGGTAGCGGCGCAGCAGGTCTTGCACGCTGGCGCTGACGAAGAAGTATTCCTGGTGCAGGCGCAGTTCGCGGCCCGAGGCGGTCGAGTCGTCGGGGTAGAGCACGCGCGAGACGTTCTCCGAGTGGTTCTTGCTCTCCACCGCCTGCATGTAGTTGCCGCGGTTGAAGGCCGACAGGTCGATCTCCTCCGTGGCGCGGGCCGACCACAGCCGCAGCGTGTTGGTCGCCTGCGTGCCGTAGCCGGGGATGATGGTGTCGTAGGCCACCGCCAGCACGTCGTGCGTGTCGACCCAGTCGGCCGCGCCGGTCCGGTCGTCGCGCTTCTGCACGTGGCCGCCGAAGCGCACGCGGTAGGTCACCTCGGGTCGCTGGAATTCCCAGGGGTTGCCACGCGTGAGCCAGTAGTCGGGCGTCTCGACCTGCTGGCCGTCGACGATCTTCTGGCGGAACATGCCGTACTCGTAGCGGATGCCGTAGCCGAAGCCCGGCACGCCCAGCGTGGCCATCGAATCGAGGAAGCAGGCGGCCAGCCGGCCAAGGCCGCCGTTGCCCAGCGCGGCGTCGGGTTCGCGTTCGGCGATGGCCGCGATGTCGACGCCGAAGTCGGCCAGCGCCTGCTTCACGATGTCCTGCAGCTCGAGGGCCAGCAACGCATTGGTGAAGGTGCGGCCGATGAGGAATTCCATCGACAGGTAGTACACGCGCTTCAGGTCCTGCGCATAGCTGGCGCGGGTGGTGGCCATCCAGCGTTCGACCAGCTGGTCGCGCACGGCCAGCGCGGTGGCGTTGAGCCAGTCGTCGGGGCTGGCGGCGACGGGGTCCTTGCCGACGGCGTAGATCAGCTTGTTGGCCACCGCGCGCTTGAACGCGGCCACGTCGCGGTCGGGATGGTCGTAGGCGAATTCTTCGATCGTCATGGTGGTGGGGAGGGTTGAAGTGAAAGGGTTGTCAGGCGCGCGATTGCTCGTACACGCCGATGTACTGTGCCGCGGCAGCCTGCCAGTCGGCTGGCCGCCGCATCGCGGTGCTTCGGACCCGGCGCCAGTCGGCGGGCCGGCGGTACAGCGCGATGGCGCGGCGCAGCGCGCGACCGTAGCCGTCGGCATCGAAGTCGTCGAACACAAAGCCGGTGGCGTGGCCGTCGGCGATGTCTTCCAGCGTGCAGTCGACCACCGTGTCGGCCAGCCCGCCCACGCGGTGCACCAGCGGCAGGCTACCGTATTTCAGGCCGTACATCTGTGTCAGTCCGCACGGCTCGAACATCGAGGGCACCAGGGTCACGTCGCCGGCGCCGAAGAGCCGGTGGGCGAAGCGCTCGTTGTAGCCGATGGTGGCGTGCACCGACTGCGGTGCCGCGACGGCGCGTTCGCGGAACGCGTCTTCGAGCCAGCGCTCGCCATTGCCCAGCAACGCGAGCTGGCCGCCTTGCGCGATCAGCGCGTCGAGACCGTCCAGCACCAGGTGCTGGCCCTTCTGCTCGGTGAGGCGGCTCACCATCACGAAGAGCGGGGCGTCGGGGTCGGTCGCCAGGCCCAGTTCCTGTTGCAGGCCGGCCTTGCACAGCGCCTTGCCGCCGGGCCGGCGCACGTCGTAGGGATGGGGCAGCAGGGGGTCGGTGCCCGGGTCCCAGACGGCGTCGTCGACCGCGTTCAGGATGCCGGTGAGCACGCCGCTGCGGCCGCGCAGCAGGCCGTCGAGGCCGCAGCCCTGTTCCGGTGTCTGGATCTCCCGCGCATAGGTGGGACTCACGGTGGTCAGGCGGTCCGCGAAGTAGAGGCCGGACTTCATGAACGACAGCTGCCCGTGGTATTCGAGCCCGTTCACGTCGAAGGCCGCGGGCGGCAGGCCGAGGCCGGAGAAGTCCGAGGGCGGGAACACGCCCTGGTAGGCCAGGTTGTGCACGGTGAAGACGCTGCCGACGCGCGGCCCGCCCGCCGCGGCGTCGAAGGCGAGATAGGCCGGTGCCAGGCCGGCATGCCAGTCGTGCGCATGCACCACGTCGGGCTGCCAGCTCGGGTCGAGGCCGCGCGCCAGGCGGGCCGCGGCCCAGCCGAGCAGCGCGAAGCGGCGCGCGTTGTCGGCGTAGGGCTGGCGCGAGGCGTCTTCGTACGGCGTGCCGGGGCGGTCGTACAGCGCGGGCGCGTCGAGCACGTAGGCCGTGACATGTGCGGCCCCCGCCCCGGCCGCGGCGATGCGCCCGGCGCGCAGCCGGGCGCGCTGGCCCCAGGGGGCCTCGATCTCGGCCACGACGGTCGCGTCGCTCAGGCCGGCCAGGATGGACGGGAAGCCTGGCAGCAGCACCCGCACCTCCTGGCCCGCCGCGGCCAGCGCAATCGGCAGTGCGCCGGCGACATCCGCCAGCCCGCCGGTCTTGAGAAGGGGAAAGAACTCGGCGCTGACCTGGAGGACGCGCATCAGGGCGTCGGCGTCTCGAGGCGCTGGAGCATCTCGCGCGTGATCAGCACCACGCCGGTGTCGGTGCGCTCGAAGCGCGCCGCGTCGGCCGTCGGGTCGTCGCCGACCACCATGCCCGGGGGGATGACGCAACCGCGGTCGACCACCACCTTCGCCAGCCGCGCGCCGCGGCCGACCTCGACATCGGGCAGCAGCACCGCCTCTTTCACGTCGCAGAAGGAATGGATGCGCACATTGGAGAACAGCACCGAATCCTTCACCTGCGAGCCCGAGACGATGCAGCCCCCCGACACGATGGTGTTGACCGTCATGCCGTGGTTGCCGTCGATGTCGAGCACGAATTTGGCCGGGGGCAGTTGCCGCTGGTAGGTCCAGATGGGCCAGTCGGTGTCATAGATGTCGAGCTCGGGGGTGATGGACGCCAGATCGAGGTTGGCCGCCCAGAATGCATCAATCGTGCCCACGTCTCGCCAGTACACCGGCGCATCGGGCCCGCGCGCGCCGCGCGTGACGCACGACAGGCTGAACGGATGGGCCTGCGCCCGGCCCTGCACCACGGCGCGCGGGATGACGTCCTTGCCGAAGTCGTGGCTCGAGGCGGGGTTGGCGTTGTCTTCCTCGAGCAGCTGGTAGAGGTAGGCGGCGTCGAAGACGTAGATGCCCATGCTGGCCAGCGCGATGTCGGGCTTGCCGGGCATCGCGGGCGGGTCGGCGGGCTTCTCGAGGAAGTCGGTGATGGTTCGGTCTTCGTTGACCGCCATCACGCCGAAGGCGGTGGCTTCCATGCGCGGCACCTCGATGCAGCCGACCGTGCAGGCGCGGCCGCTTTTCACATGGTCCATCAGCATGACCGAGTAGTCCATCTTGTAGATGTGGTCGCCGGCCAGCACCACGACGTAGTCGTGCTTGGTCGAGCGTGTCTGCAGGATGTCGAGGTTCTGGTAGATCGCATCGGCCGTGCCGCGGTACCAGTGCTCGTCGCCCGTGCGCTGCTGGGCCGGCAGCACGTCGACCATCTCGTTGAGCTCGGCGCGCAGGAAGCTCCAGCCGCGCTGCAGGTGGCGCATCAGCGAATGCGACTTGTACTGCGTGACGACCGCCATGCGCCGGATGCCGGAGTTCAGGCAATTGGACAGGGCGAAGTCGATGATGCGGAACTTGCCGCCGAAGTACACCGCCGGCTTGGCGCGCCGGTCGGTGAGCTGCTTGAGGCGCGAGCCCCGGCCGCCGGCCAGCACCACGGCGATGGTGCGGCGAACCAGTTGATGGGCCTGCAGGGACCGGGTCGTTGCGTCGTCGGACATGTCTCTTGTCTCGCTTCTGTGGTTCGTCAACTCAGCGTAGCACCGGGATCGCCGTCGCGCACCCTGTGCGCCAGCCACAGCGTTCCCGGTGGCAATCGTTCCGTGGTGGCCATCGGCCGCTCCGGTGCACCCTCGTCATCGCTCGCCAGCCGGCGCGTCCAGCGGCCGGGCGGCAGGGCAAAGTCGACGGCCTCGGTGCCGGCGTGGACGAGCACGAGCCATGCCACCTCGGTCGGCGGTGCGTCGAACAGCACCATCAGCGCCGCGCGGTCGTCGCGCGCCCAGTTCGCCGGCGCCATGTCGCTGCCCTCGGGGCACAGCCACCGCAGCCCGGGGTGGGCCGGGTGGGTGTCGGCCGGCCACCAGCGGGCGCTGCGCAGGGGCGCGGCCTCGCGGCGCAGGGCCAGCAGGCGGGTGACATAGCGTTGCAGCCCGGCATCGGCATGGTCCCAGTCGAGCCAGGTCGTCGGGTTGTCCTGGCAGTAGGCGTTGTTGTTGCCCTGCTGGGTGTGGCCGATCTCGTCGCCGGCCAGCAGCATCGGCGTGCCCTGTGACAGCAGCAAGGCGGCGAGCAGCGCACGTTGCATGCGGGCGCGCAGCGCGAGCACGGCGGGGTCGTCGGTTTCGCCTTCCACGCCGCCGTTGCGACTGAGGTTGTTGCCGCTGCCGTCGCGGTTGCCTTCGCCGTTGGCGCCGTTGTGCCGCTCGTTGTAGCTGACCAGGTCGCGCAGCGTGAAGCCGTCGTGCGCGGTGACGAAGTTGACGCTGGCCGTGGGCGCCCGCCCGCTGTGCCGGAACTGCCCGCTCGACGCGGTGAAGCGGTGCGCAAAGTCGCCCAGGCCGGCGCCATGGCGCAGCCAGAAGCTGCGCTGCGTGTCGCGAAAGCGGTCGTTCCATTCGAGCCAGCCCGGCGGGAACTCGCCGACGCGGTAGCCCCCGGGGCCGATGTCCCAGGGTTCGGCGATCAGCAGCGCGCGCGACAGCACCGGGTCTTGCGCGACGGCGGCCAGGAAGGGCGCGCGCGGGTCGAAGTCACCGCCGGTGCGGCGCGCCAGCACCGTCGCCAGGTCGAAGCGGAAGCCGTCGACGCCGAGTTCCGTCACCCAGTGGCGCAGGCTGTCGGTGGCGAGCTGCACGACGCGCGGCTCGGCGAAGTTCAGGCAGTTGCCGCAGCCGGTCCAGTTCTCGTAGCGCGCGCGATCGCCGGATCGCAGGTGGTAGTAGAGCGCGTTGTCGATACCGCGCATCGACAGCGTGGGGCCGAGCTCGTCGGTTTCGGCACTGTGGTTGTAGACCACGTCGATCACCAGTTCCATGCCGCGGGCATGGATCGCGTCGGCCATCGCGCGGAACTCGCTGGCGGGCGTGGTGCCGGCCCGGCCGCTCCAGTAGCGCGCCTCGGGTGCGAACCAGCCGATGGTGGTGTAGCCCCAGTAGTTGCTCAGGCCCATCTTGAGCAGCCGCTCCTCGTCGGCGCGGTGCTGCACCGGCATCAGGCTGAGCGTGGTCACGCCGAGTTGCTGCAGGTGATCGAGCACGGCGGGCTCGGCCAGGCCGGCGTAGGTGCCTTGCAGGTCTGGCGTCACACCCGGGTGCCGGCGCGTCTGGCCACGCACGTGCAGTTCGTAGATCACGCGTTCGGCGGCCGCCATGCGTGGGCGCGCCATGGTCGACACGCCCAGGCCGGCGGCGACGCGGGCCTTGAGCGCGACCGCAGCGTTGTCGCGCGTGTCCCGCTGCGACGGATCGCCCGGCAGATGGCCCAGGAACAGATCGCTGCCGTCGTAGCGACCGACGATCTCGCGGGCGTAAGGGTCGAGCAGCACCTTGGCGGGGTTGAAGCGCTGGCCCTCGTGTGGCGCCCAGGGGCCGTGGACGCGGTAACCGTAGACCAGGCCGGCGGCGGCGCCAGGGAAGCGGCCGTGCCAGACGCCGTCGGTGCAGGCGGGGAGCGGTAGCCGCTGCTGCTCGCTATGGCCAGTGTTGTCGAACAGGCAGAGGTCCACCCGGGTGGCGTGCGGGGCGGCGAGGGCGAAGTTGATGCCTCTGGGGTCGGGGGTTGCGCCCAGGGGGTAGGGGAGGCCGGGGGTCAGCATTTTTTGTTCAGCTTATTGGCTTTGCGTGGGTCGCCCGGCAGGCGGTGCGGGCCGGGCGACGATGGCGCTCGCCGGAGAGGGATGCACCACGATCGCGTCCACGTCGGTGGGCGGTAGGCCTGTGGGCGACTGTCCGGCTGCGGCGAGCACCGCAGCGAAAGGCGGATCAGGGCCGCGCGTGTTTGAGCGAAGCGAGTTTGCGCGGACCCCGCCTTTTGCGAGGAGCAGCAGCGAAGCCCGAAGGGCCGCAGTCGTCTGCCGCCCGCAGGCCTACCGCCCGCCGACGCCCCCTCAAGCAGCAGAACACCAGATACGTATCGCTTCATCGCTCTCCCAGAAGACGTTTTCATTGTGCATTCGAAATCCGCACCAAGCCCCCCGCGCCGCCCCGACCCGCCGCAGCCGCGATAATCCGCATTCCCCCGGCCGACCGAGCGCCGGGTCGTTGCCAAAGCCTCATGAACCCCAGCTACCAACCCGCCGACGTCGAGTCCGCCGCCCAGGCCCACTGGACCGCGTCCGACGCCTATCGTGTCATCGAAAACGCGCGTGATGCGCGGGGCAATCCCAAGAAGAAGTACTACGCCTGCTCGATGCTGCCCTACCCCAGCGGCAAGCTGCACATGGGCCATGTGCGCAACTACACCATCAACGACATGCTCACGCGCTACCTGCGCATGTCGGGCTACAACGTGCTCATGCCCATGGGCTGGGACGCCTTCGGCCTGCCGGCCGAGAACGCGGCGCTCAAGAACGGCGTGCCGCCGGCCAAGTGGACCTACGAGAACATCGACTACATGCGCGGCCAGCTGCAGGCGATGGGCCTGGCGATCGACTGGAGCCGCGAGGTCGCGACCTGCGACCCGGCCTACTACAAGTGGAACCAGTGGCTGTTCCTGAAGATGCTCGAGAAGGGCATCGCCTACCGCAAGACCCAGGTCGTCAACTGGGACCCGGTCGACCAGACCGTGCTGGCCAACGAGCAGGTGATCGACGGCAAGGGCTGGCGCACCGGCGCGACGGTCGAGCGCCGCGAGATCCCGGGCTACTACCTCAAGATCAGCGACTACGCCCCCGAACTGCTCGAGCACACCCAGCACAAGCTGCCGGGCTGGCCCGAGCGCGTGAAGCTGATGCAGGAGAACTGGATCGGCAAGAGCGAAGGCGTGCGCTTCGCCTTCACGCACGACATCCGCGGCGATGACGGTCAGCTGATCCAGGACGGCCGCATGTACGTCTTCACGACGCGCGCCGACACCATCATGGGCGTGACCTTCTGCGCCGTGGCACCGGAGCATCCGCTGGCGCTGCATGCCGCCAAGAGCGACCCGAAGGTCGCGGCCTTCATTGCCGAAGCCAAGGCTGGCGGCACCACCGAAGCCGAGCTCGCCACGCAGGAGAAGAAGGGCGTGCCGACCGGCCTGACGGTGACGCACCCGATCACCGACGAGCCCGTGCCGGTGTGGGTCGGCAACTACGTGCTGATGAGCTACGGCGACGGCGCGGTGATGGGCGTGCCGGCGCACGACGAGCGCGACTTCGCCTTCGCCAACAAGTACGGCATCGAGATCATCCAGGTGGTGCTGGTCGACGGCGAGCCGCACTTCGACTACCACCGCTGGCAGGACTGGTACGGCGACAAGACGCGCGGCGTGACCATCAACTCCGACAACTTCAGCGGCATGTCCTTCAAGGAAGCCGTGGCTGCCGTGGCGCATGCGCTCGCGCAGAAGGGCCTGGGCGAGCTCAAGACCACCTGGCGCCTGCGCGACTGGGGCGTGAGCCGCCAGCGCTACTGGGGCACACCGATCCCGATCATCCATTGCGACGAGCACGGCGCGGTGCCGGTGCCGGAGAAGGACCTGCCGGTCGTGCTGCCGACCGACTGCGTGCCCGACGGCTCGGGCAACCCGCTGATCAAGCACGAAGGCTTCCATGCCGGTGTGGTGTGCCCGGTGTGCGGCAAGCCCGCGCGCCGTGAGACCGACACGATGGACACCTTCGTCGATTCGTCCTGGTACTTCATGCGCTACTGCGACCCCAAGAACGACCAGGCGATGGTCGGCGAGGGCGCGAAGTACTGGATGCCGATGGACCAGTACATCGGGGGCATCGAGCACGCCATCCTGCACCTGCTGTATGCGCGCTTCTGGACCAAGGTCATGCGCGACCTCGGCCTGGTGAGCTGCGACGAGCCCTTCGCCAAACTGCTCACGCAGGGCATGGTGCTCAACCACATCTACTACCGGCGCGGTGCGTCGGGCGGCAAGGACTACTTTCCGCCGCTCGAAGTGACGCCGGTGCTCGATGCGCAGGGCCGCATCGTCGGCGGCACGCTGGCCGACGGTTCGTCGGTCGAGTACGGCGGCGTCGGCAAGATGGGCAAGAGCGAACGCAACGGCGTCGACCCGCAGGACCTGATCGAGAAGTACGGCGCCGACACTGCGCGCCTGTACACCATGTTCACCGCGCCGCCCGAAGCCACGCTGGAATGGAACGACGCGGCCGTCGAAGGCAGCTCGCGCTTTCTGCGCCGCGTGTGGAACTTCGGCGCGGCGCTGCAGGCGGCGCCGACGGCCGGGGCCGCCACCGAGTTCGGCAAGGACGCCAAGGCCCTGCGCCGCGAGGTGCACACCGTGCTGCGCCAGGTCGACTACGACTACCAGCGCATGCAATACAACACGGTGGTGTCGGGCGCGATGAAGCTGCTCAACGCCCTGGAAGGCTTCAAGGCCACCGGTGCACCCGGCGACGCCGCCGCGCTGCGCGAAGGCTTCGGCATCCTGCTGCGCGTGCTGTACCCGGCCACGCCGCACATCGCGCAGCAACTGTGGTCGCAACTGGGCTATGTCGAAGCCTTCGGCGAACTGCTCGACGCGCCCTGGCCGACGGTCGACACGGCGGCGCTGGTGCAGGACGAGATCGAGCTCATGCTGCAGATCAACGGCAAGTTGCGTGGCAAGGTGGTGGTGCCGGCCGGCGCGTCGAAGGACGAGATCGAGGCGCTCGCGCTGGCGAGCGACGACTTCGTGCTGCATGCGCAGGGCGCCGCGCCCAAGCGCGTGATCGTAGTGCCGGGCCGGCTCGTCAACGTGGTGCTCTGAACGCTGAACGAATGAACAACCCAACTGCTTCCCGCCGCCGCTTTCTCGCCGCCGGCTCTGCGCTCGCCGGCTTGGCCGCCCTCGCCGGCTGCGGCTTCGAACTGCGCAAGGCCCCGGTCTTCGCCTTCAAGAGCCTGTCGCTGCCGGGCCGCTCGGCCTTCACTGTCTACCTGCGCCGCAACATCGCGGCCGCCGGTACGGTGGAGCTCGTTCCGCCCGAGCGCGCCAAGGACGCCGAAGCGGTGCTCGACATCCTGGGCGAGAACCGCGAGCGCGTCGTGCTGTCGACCAACGCCGCCGGCGAGGTGCGCGAGCTGGAACTGCGGCTCACCGTGCGCTTCCGCCTGCGCACGCAGGCGGGCAAGGAATTGCTGGTTGCGGACATCTCGCAGAAGCGCGACCTGACCTACAGTGAAACCAACGCGCTCGCCAAGGAAGGCGAATCCGAGCTGCTCTACCGCGACATGCAGAACGACGTGGCGCAGCAGATGCTGCGGCGCATCGCGGCGGTCAAGGAACTCTAGGCCCGCACCGGCATGCAATTGGCGGCCGCACAGCTGCAGGCGCATCTCGGCAAGGGATTGCGCGCGCTCTACACCATCCACGGCGACGAGCCGCTGCTGGCGCAGGAGGCTGCCGATGCCATCCGCGCCGCCGCGCGCACGCAGGGCTACACCGAGCGCAGTTCGTACACCGTGGCCGGCGCGCACTTCGACTGGAGCGCGGTGCTCGCGGCTGGCGGCTCGCTGAGCCTCTTCGCCGACAAGCAGATCGTGGAGATCCGTGTCCCCTCCGGCAAACCGGGCAAGGATGGCAGCGCCGCCCTGCAGCACATCGCGGAAGGCGCCGCCGGCAACGACAGCACGCTCACGCTGGTGCTGCTGCCGCGGCTGGACCGCGCGACGCGCACCGGCGCATGGTTTACCGCGCTCGAAAACAACGGCGTCAGCCTGCAGGTCGACCCGGTCGAGCGCGCCGCTTTGCCGCCCTGGATCGCGCAGCGCCTGGCGCTGCAGGGCCAGCGGGTGAAGGGCGGCGAGGAAGGTCAGCGCACGCTGCAGTTTTTCGCCGACCGCGTCGAAGGCAATCTGCTCGCGGCGCACCAGGAAATTCAGAAGCTCGCGCTGCTGCACCCGGCCGGCGAGCTGGGCTGGGAACAGGTCGAGGCGGCGGTCAACAACGTGGCGCGCTACGACGTCTTCAAGCTGTCCGAGGCGGTGCTGGCCGGCAACCCGGTGCGCGTGGCGCGCATGCTCGACGGCCTGCGCGCCGAGGGCGAGGCCGAGGTGCTGGTGCACTACACGCTGGCCGAAGACATCCGCGCGCTCAAGCGGGTGCGCGACGCGATGAACGCCGGGCGCCCGCTGCCGATGGCGCTGCGCGAGAACCGCATCTGGGGCGCCAAGGAGCAGGCTTTCGAGCGGGTGCTGCCCAGGCTCGACGACCGGGCGCTGGCGCGCCTGCTGAAGGCGGCGCACACGGTCGACGGCATCGTCAAGGGCCTGAAGCAGCCCGACTGGCCGGCCAGCGGCTGGCAGGCGCTGCAGCGGCTGGCGCTGATGCTGTGCCGCGCCTGCGTCAAGGCCTGAACGGTTCTGACCCGGCGAGCCGGGAGAGCCTGGTCAGCGAACGTTGATGGTTCGCGCGATGCTCGGCACGCCCTGCGCATCGAGCGCGAAGAGCATGTAGTTGCCCGGGATCACCAGCCCGCGGTCGGCCGGAATCGCCAGGCGGTAGTCGCCGTCACTGCCGGTCGACGTGAGCGGGATGCGGCGCTGATCGGTGTTGACCGAATGGGTGGCCGATGCCATGCGCACGAGCGCGAAGCGTGCCACAGCCCGGTCGGTCTGGACGGCGATCACAACGCCCGGCGCCGCACGGCCGGGGGCCTGCGAAATCGCAGGGCGTGGTGCCGGTGTGCCTTCCGGCGTCAGCAGATACGGCGGCGTGAGGATTTCGGCGTCGGGATGGTTGGCCGCACAGCCGGTGCCGCACAGCCCGCCGCCGCCGGCCAGCACCCGACCGTCCATCAGCAGCAGCGCAACGCTGTGGTAGTTGCGTGGCACCTTCATCGGCTGCAGGGGGGTGAAAGTCTCGGTGGCTGGGTTCCAGATCTCGGGTGTAAGGACCGAAAAGTCGTCCGGCGTCGGGCCGTGCAGCGTCATGCCACCGATGACCACCACCTCGCCGCTGGGCAGCACCACGCTGTTCGAGAACGTGCGGCCGTAGGCCAGGGGCGCCAGCTTGCGCACCACCGGTGGATGCGGCGCACCGGCCGAGATGTCGATGCTGTAGGCCGTCTTGAGGGGGATGCCGTAATCGTGCCCCGGCGAGCCCGCCAGCTTGAGGATCTTGTAGGCGTCGTACATCACGGCGCCGCCGGTGATGGCGTAGGCATCGTCGTCGCGTGGACCGGCCTGCACGATCCGGCCGTCGCCCTGGGTGTCGATCCAGTGCATGGCCGCACTCGGGCCGGCGTGGAAGACCCAGCCGTCCGCACCGCCGAACAGCCACATGTGGTTGTCGGCACGAAAGTAGCCGCCGGCATCCGGCCCCGCCAGGGGCGGATCGCTCGCATTGGACGGTGACGGCATCTCCGCGGGCACGCCGCTCAGGGTGCGCCAGGTCTGGGTCGAGGCGGACCAGAGCTCGCCGTATTTGCCGCCCAGCGCGAGGCCGCTCCAGGAGCCGCCGACCAGGAAGACCGAGCCGTCGGCCATGGTGGTGCTCGACTGGTAGCCGCGCGCGATGTTCATCGGCGCGGCACCGACCCAGCCGCCCAGGCTCGGGTCGTAGCGCGTGCTCTTGCCGCTGTCCCAGCCGCCGGTGACCAGGTAGCTGCCGTCGGCCAGCATGCTGATGCCGGGACACACCATGTCGTGGCCGGTTTCGGTCGCCATGCGGGCGGTGGCCGTCTGCGTGGCCGGATCGAATACCGCCGTGAACGTTTGGCCGCTGATGTTCAGCCCGCCGAGGCCGTCAGGGCTGCCGGCTGCCCACAGCAGGAGCTTGCCATCGGGCAGGTTGGCGGCCGCCGCCGGGACCAGTGGCAAGGCAATGGGTGCCGTCCAGGACTGCTGCGCGGCGCTGGATTGCAGCGGCGTGTAGCCGACCGCGATGAAGCGGTAGGTGGCGGGGGTCAGCCAGACGCCGTTCTTGCGGGTGCCGAGCGTGACGGTGAGGACGTCGCCTTGCGTCGGTAGGTTCGGCACGATGACCTCGAGGCCGCTGACGATCGCGTCGTACAGCACCGTGCTCGAGACGCTCGAGGCGATGCGCAGCGAATAGCCGTCGCCGTCACCGGCATGCCAGGCGAAGCGCACGCTGGCGCCATCCAGCTTGCTGTCGGGCGCAGGGCTGTGCAGCGTGGCGGACCGGGGCGTCGCTGGCGGCGGCATGTCGGTGGGCAGGGGTTCCGCGGGCGTCGGTGTGCTGCCTCCCCCGCCCGGCGGCGAGGCCGCGCCATCGTTTCCACCATCGCCACCGCCACCACCGCAGGCGGACAGCCAGAGGGCGGGGGCGAGCAACAGGATCGTGCGGCGCGGGACCGGGGGCGTGGTGGTTTTCATGGCAGACCTTTCGGGGGGCGTCGGGGAACAATGAGGACGGGGCGGACGTGTGTCAGGCGCGCAGCTGTTGCAGCGCGCCGCTGATCTCGTCCAAGGGCGGCAGGCCGCTGGTGCGCCAGGCGAGGCGGCCCTCGCGGTCGAACAGGTGGACCTCGGTGGTGTGGCGGTCGCCCAGGCTGGCGCCGGCGGGGCCGAGCAGATCGAGCAGCTTGTCGAGGTCGGCCGCTGCGGGGGCGGCCGCGCTCCAGCGCGGGCCCGCCCCGTAGCGCGCGCGCCAGTCGGCCAAGGCCTTGGGCGTATCGCCCAGCGGGTCGATGCTCAGCGACAGCAGTTGCACATCGGTCGCGCCTCGGGCCGCGAGTCGCGCCTGCAAGCCGGCGAACAGTGCGCCCTGCAAGGGGCAGATGGCGCTGCAGCCGGTGAACATCAGCTGCACCGCGGTCACGCGGCCGCCCAGTTGCTCCGCCAAGGTGATCGAGCGGCCGTCGTGCCGCAGCAGGCGAGCGGCCGGTGGCGTGCGGCGCGGCCGCATCGGCCCGATGCCGTCGGCCAGTGCCAGATGCACAGGCGCCACCATGAAGGCCAGGGCTGCGGCCGCCAGCAGGCGCCGGCGGAGTCCGCCCGGGCCGGCGTGCCGCGTGATCGAGGGGTGGTGGGATGGAGTCATGAGGTGTTGCCAGTGAGGTGGGTCCAGAGCGCCTCGCAGCGCGTGTCGTCGATGTCGAAGCGCGGCATGGTTCGCGGCAGCATCACGTGCGCCGGATCGATGCCCTCGCGCAAGGTGCGGCAGAAAGTGCTCAGGTCATAGGCGACGGGCGGCCCGCCCCGACGCGACAGGGCGGCGCGCAGGTGCTGGCTGTCGAGCGGTGGTCCGGGCAAAGCCGGCCAGCCGTTGGCGGCGAGCGGTGTGACCGGGCCGGCATGGCATTGGCTGCAGCGCGCCGTCCGGGCCGGCAAGGGTGTCGCGTGGCCCGACAACGTGGCGGTGAGCGGCTCGCGGCCGTCGAACAGCCGCGCACCGCGCGCTTCGGTCGCGGTCACGTTGCGTGCGACCCAGACGGTGGTGGCCAACGCCAGCAGCAGGGCCATCACGATCACGGCGATCGCCGTGCGCGTGGCGCGCCGACGCCCGGAGCCGGGCGCTTGCTTCATCGCCACGACCTCAGCGGATGTTGACCGTGCGCGCCACGCTGGGCACGCCCTGCGCGTCGAGCGCGAAGAGCATGTAGTTGCCGGTGAGCAGCATCCCGCGATCGGACGGAATCGAGAGTGCGTAGTCGCCCGCGCTGCCGGTGAAGTTGACCGGAATGCGCCGTTGGTCGGTGTTCACCGAATGCGTCGTCGACGCCATGCGCACCAGCGCGAAGCGGCTCACTGCGCGATCGGTCTTGACCGCGATGGTTTCGCCCCATGTCGCTTTGGCGGGCGCAGCGGTGAGTGTCGGGCGCGGCGCGGGCGAGCCGTCGGGTGCGAGCAGATAGGGTGGTGTGTAGATCTCTGCGTCGGCGTGGTCGCCGGCGCAGTTGCATAGGCCACCACCGCCCGACATCACGCGGCCGTCCATCAGCAACAGCGCGGTGCTGTGATAGTTGCGGGCCGTCTTCATGGCCGGCAGCGTGATGAACGTCTCGGTGATGGGGTTCCACAGCTCCGCCGCGAGCACGCCGAAATCGTCCGAAAAGCCCACGGGCTGCGTCTGGCCGCCGACGACGATCACTTCGCCGTTCGGCAGCACCACGCTGTTCAAGAAGGTGCGGCCATAGGCCAGCGGCGCGACCTTGCGCACCGTCGCGGGCTTGGGCGGGCCGGCGTTGATGTCGATGATGTAGGCGCTCTTGAACGCTTCCCCCCAGTCATGGTTGGGCGCGCCGCCCAGCTTGAGGATCTTGCCGGTGTCGTACATCACGGCGCTGCCGGTCATGGCGTAGGCGTCGTCGCCGCGCGGGCCGGCCTGGATGATCGCGCCCTTGCCGCGCGTGTCGATCCAGTGCATTGCGGCACTCGGTCCGGCCTGGAACACCCAGCCGCCCGCCTGGCCGAACAACCACATGTGGTTGTCGGCGCGGTAGACGCCTCGGCCGTCGGATCCGTTGAGCGGCGGGTCGGCCACGTTGCTGGCGTCCGGCATGTTCGCCGGCACGCCGGCCAGCGCGCGCCAGGTCTTGTTGGTGACCGACCAGACCTCGCCGACCTTGCCGCCCTGTCCGCCGCTCCATGAACCGCCGACCGTGAAGACCGAGCCGTCGGACATCGTGGTGCTGGCGTTGTAGGCCCGCGGCACGTTCAGCGTCGCGCTCCTCGTCCATTTGGCCGTCGCGGTGTCGTAGAGGGAGGTCTGGCCCGCATCGTTGCCGCCCGACACCATGATGGCGCCGTCGGCCAGCATGCTGAGACCTTCGCAGAACATCTCGTGGCCGGGGTTGATCGCGGTGGCCGCAGTTGCCTTCTTTTCGACCGGATCGAACACCGAGGTGTAGGTGGCCGTGCTTTCGGGTCCAGGACCGAAATATGTGGGGGCGCGCGCCGACCAGATCAGGATCTTGCCGTCGGGCAGGTTGGCTGCCGATGCCGGCACCAGGGGCAGCGCGATCGGGTCGGTCCAGGGGCGGATCGCGGCGGTCGACTGGGCCGCGGTGTAGCCCGCCGCGGTGAAGCGGTAGTCCACGGCAGGGAGCCAGGTGTCGCCGTGGCGGGTCTGCAGGCGGGCGATCAGCTCACCGCCATCGACCGGCAGCCCGGCGACGGCGAGGTGCGTGTCGGCGGTCGTGCCGTCGAACAGCGGGGCAGCAGTGCCGGGCCGCGCGACCGTGAGCCGGTAGGCGTCCGCGTCGCTGGCGGTCCAGTCGAAGGTCACGCGCGCGCCACCGAGCTTGCTGGGCGCGCTGGGGCTGAGGAGCACGGCGGCCTGGGGGGCAGGCGCAGGGGCGGGTGATGGCGACGGGGATGGGGATGGTGCGGGCGAGGGCGCCGGCGCCGGCGTCGGCACCTCGCTACCGCTGCCGGATCCCCCGGCCGCCGTGCCGCCGGATTCACCGCCACCACCGCCGCCGCAGGCGGCCAAAAGGGAAAGCGTCGCGCAGGCGAGCGCCAGCGCCCGAGGTGGGAATCGGTTCATATGAACTCTTTCGTATTAATGTGTGACAGGGCGCAGGCTAGCCATGCCAATGGGCTTTGCCAACCCCGGCCCACCTCGGTCGCGGCAAAATGCGTGAATGAATGCGCTCAACGTTTCGGAATATGTGCAGACCCTCGGGCTGCAGGCCAAGGCCGCCTCGGCCCTGATGGCCAAGGCGGACGCCGCCACCAAGAACAAGGCCCTGAAGGCGCTGGCCCGCCGTCTGCGCGAAAGCGCCACCGACCTGGCGCCGGCCAATGCGAGCGACATCGAACGCGCCACGGCCGCCGGCCTGTCGGCACCGATGGTCGACCGCCTCAAGCTCACGCCGAAGGTCATCGAAACGGTGGCGCTCGGCTGCGAGCAGCTGGCGGCCATGCCCGACGTGATCGGCGAGATCAGCGGCATGAAGCAGCAGCCCAGCGGCATTCGCGTCGGCCAGATGCGGGTGCCGATCGGCGTCTTCGGCATGATCTACGAGAGTCGGCCCAACGTGACCATCGAGGCCGCGAGCCTGGCCATCAAGAGTGGCAACGCCGCCATCCTGCGCGGCGGCTCGGAAGCCATCGAGTCGAACAAGGCGCTGGCCGAGCTGGTGTCGGCCTCACTCGCCGAAGCCGGCCTGCCGGTGGATGCGGTGCAATTGGTGCAGACGACCGACCGCGAGGCGGTGGGCCAGCTCATCGCCATGCCGCAGTTCGTCGACGTGATCATCCCGCGCGGCGGCAAGGGGCTCATCGAGCGCATCAGCCGCGACGCCAAGGTGCCGGTCATCAAGCACCTGGACGGCAACTGCCACGTCTACGTCGACGACAGCGCGCCGCTGGACATGGCGCTCCGGGTGGTCGACAACGCCAAGACCCAGAAGTACAGCCCCTGCAACGCCGCCGAGGGCCTGCTGGTGGCGGCCTCGGTGGCCGAGCTCTTCCTGCCCGAGATCGGTGCGGTGTTCGCGGCCAAGGGCGTCGAGATGCGTTGCGACCCGGCGGCCGCGCGCATCCTGCGGGCCGAGGGGGCGCTGCACGGCGAGACGGGGACGATCGTCGATGCGGTCGAGTCGGACTGGTCGGAGGAATACCTGGCGGCGGTGATCAGCATCAAGGTGGTGGACGGCGTCGACGAGGCCATCGCGCACATCAACCGCTACTCGAGCCACCACACCGACGCGATCATCACGCGCGACCACATCAACGCACAGCGCTTCTTGCGCGAGGTCGACTCGGCCAGCGTCATGGTGAATGCGAGCACGCGCTTCGCGGACGGCTTCGAGTTCGGGCTGGGCGCGGAAATCGGCATCAGCACTGACAAGTTCCATGCGCGGGGCCCGGTGGGCATCGAAGGCCTGACCTCCCTCAAATACGTGGTGCTGGGGCAGGGCGAAATTCGAAGCTGAAAGCCGGACTGAAGGGCGCGATGCCGGAAACGCACTGTTTTCGGCTTGTCATCGGGGCGGGTGGCCCCAAATCCTACAATTGCAGTCCACCTTTCTGCAGAAATCGCATAAGAAGGCCGCCCGCATGGTCCCCCATCTCGTCACCGCCCTGACCGGCCCGATCAATGAACTCGAACAGCGCGTCCTGGATTCCACGCCAGCGATCGAACGCTGGTTCCGGCTGGAATGGATGGAGCACACGCCGCCCTTCTACAGCTCGGTCGACATCCGCAACGCCGGCTTCAAGCTGGCGCCGGTCGACACCAACCTCTTCCCCGGCGGCTGGAACAACCTGACGCAACAGATGCTGCCGCTGGCCGTGCAGGCGGCACAGGCGGCCATCGAGAAGATCTGCCCGGAGGCGCGCAACCTGCTCGTCATTCCGGAGAACCATTCGCGCAACACCTTCTACCTGGCGAACATCGCGCAGCTGGTGCGCATCTTCCACATGGCCGGGCTGAACGTGCGGGTCGGCTCGATCGATCCGGCGATCAAGTCGCCCAAGAAGATCGAGCTGCCCAACGGCGACACGGTCACGCTCGAGCCGGTGGTGCGCACCAAGCGCCGCCTGGGCATCAAGAACTTCGACCCCTGCACGATCCTGATGAACAACGACCTGTCGGCGGGCACGCCCGGCATCGTCGAGGACCTGCACGAGCAGTACCTGCTGCCGCCGGTGCATGCGGGCTGGTCGGTGCGCCGCAAGAGCAACCACTTCCGCAGCTACGAAGAGATTTCCAAGCGCTTCGGCAAGCTGCTGGGCATCGACCCCTGGCTGATCAACCCGATGTCCAGCCTGGCCCAGGGCGTGAACCTGGGCGAAGGCGTCGGCGTGGACGTGATCACCAGCCACGTCGACGCGATGCTCACCAAGGTGCGCCGCAAGTACAAGGAATACGGCATCAACGAGAAGCCGTTCGTCGTCGTCAAGGCCGACAGCGGCCCCGGCGGCACCAGCGTGATGACGGTGCGCGACGCGCGCGAGGTCGAGGCGCTGAGCGCCCATGCGCACAGCCAGACCAGCTCGAAGGGCAGTGCCCCGGCGCTGATGGACCTGATCATCCAGGAAGGCGTGCTGACGAACGAGCGCGTGCACGACGGCGTGGCCGAGCCGGTGGTCTACATGATGGACCGCTACGTGGTGGGCGGTTTCTACCGCGTGCACGCCGACCGCGGCATCGACGAAAGCCTGAAGTCGCCCGGCGCCAGCTTCGTTCCGTTGGCTTTTTCCGACAGCGCGCACCTGCCCCAACCCGGCGCCAAGCCCGGTGCCAGCGCCCCCAATCGCTTCTACATGTATGGCGTGATCGGCCGTCTGGCCATGGTGGCTGCGAGCTACGAGCTCGAGGCGACCGACCCGGACGCCGAGGTCTACGAGTAGGCGGCAATACCCGGCCGTAGCACATTTCGTCCCCTTGCGGGGACTGGCGGCACGGGCAAAATAGCCGTCCTCTATAGCCAACGGAAATCCAGGGTGGGGTGGACGCAGCGGACGCATCCGTTGCTTCTCAGCCCGCCGGTGCCAGGCACCGACGCCTTTTTCCACGACTTCGTGTCAGCCCCCAAATCTTCCTCCGCCGGCCTGATCATCGGTGCCATCGGCGTCGTCTACGGCGACATCGGCACCAGCGTCCTCTATGCCACCAAGGAGGTCTTCGGCCACGGCCATGTGCCGTTCACGCACGAGAACGTCTACGGCATCCTGTCGATGTTCTTCTGGACGCTGACCATCATCGTCTCGCTCAAATACGTGGTGCTGGTGCTGCGCGCCGACAACGAGGGCGAAGGCGGCCTGGTCGCGATGCTGGCGCTGGCCTCGCGGGCGGTGGCCGACAAGCCGCGGGTGCGCAATGTGCTGCTGGCCGTCGGCATCTTCGGCACCTCGCTGTTCTATGGCGACGGGGTCATCACGCCGGCCATCTCGGTGCTGTCGGCGGTCGAGGGCCTGGAGGTGGTGTCGCCGCACTTCAAGCACTACGTGATCCCGATCACGCTGGTGGTGCTGTTCTGCCTTTTCGCCGTGCAAAAGCGCGGCACCGCGGGCATCGGCAAGTTCTTCGGCCCGATCACGCTGGCCTGGTTCCTCGTGCTGGCGGTGCTGGGCGTGTCGCAGATCCTCGGCCACCCGTCGATCCTCAAGGCGATGAGCCCGCACTACGCACTGAAATTCATCTGGGACAACCCGATGACCAGTTTCATCGTGCTGGGCGCCACCGTGCTGTGCGTCACCGGCGCCGAGGCGCTCTATGCCGACCTCGGCCACTTTGGCAAGGGGCCGATCCGCATCGCATGGTTCTCCGTCGTGATGCCTGCGCTGACGCTCAACTACTTCGGCCAGGGCGCCCTGCTGCTGGAGAACCCGGAGGCGGTGAAGAACCCCTTCTTCATGATGGCGCCCGAGTGGGCGCTGATCCCGCTGGTGCTGCTGGCGACGCTGGCGACGGTGATCGCCTCGCAGGCCCTCATCACCGGCGCCTTCAGCGTGACGCGCCAGGTCATCCAGCTGGGCTACCTGCCGCGCCTGAACATCGAGCACACCAGCGTGCGCGCGGCCGGCCAGATCTACATCCCCTTCATCAACTGGGGCCTGTTCGTGGCGATCGTGCTGGCGGTGGTGATGTTCCGCTCGTCGAGCAACCTGGCGGCGGCCTACGGCATCGCGGTGACCACCGACATGCTGATCACCACGGTGCTGACCTTCTTCGTCATCCGCTATGCCTGGAAGCTGCCGCTGCTGCTGTGCGTCGGCGCCACGGCCGCCTTCTTCGTGGTCGACTTCGCCTTCTTTGCATCGAACCTGCTGAAGCTGCCCGACGGCGGCTGGTTCCCGCTGTTGATCGGCGGCGCCATCTTCATGCTGATGATCACCTGGAAGGAAGGCCGGCGTCTGATGGGCGAGGTGCAGCGCACGGATGCGATCGACCTGCGCAGTTTTCTCGATGCGGTCTTCGTGAGTCCGCCGGCGCGGGTCGACGGCACGGCGGTGTTCCTCACTGCCGAGCCGGGCGTCACGCCCAATGCGCTGCTGCACAACCTCAAGCACAACAAGGTGCTGCACGAGCAGAACCTGTTCGTCACCGTGCGCAACCACGAGGTGCCGTGGATCCCGATGGACAAGCGCATCGAAGTGGAGGCCCTGGGCCGCCACTGTTGGCAGGTGATGGTGCACTACGGCTTCAAGAACGACGTCGACCTGCCGCGCGCGCTCGAGAACGCACGCCTGCGCGGCTGCCAGCTCGAGCCGATGACGACCAGCTACTTCCTGTCGCGCGACGTCGTCATCCCGACGCTCGGCAGCGGCATGGCGCCGTGGCGCGAGAAGCTCTTCGCGCAGATGCACCACAACGCGAGCGGCGCGGCGAACTTCCTGAACCTGCCGAACAACGCGGTGGTGGAGCTCGGGTCGAAGATCGAGATCTGAGGCCGGGGCGGGCAGCGCGGCAAGCTTTGTGCTTGAGGGTTCCCATGCCCGAACCCGTTACCGCCGCCGCCACCGCCGCCATGCCCACCCTGCGCCACAGCCATTTCGAGGACGCCCAGGCGATCTTCGCCGGCACGCTGTTCGTGTCGCTGGCGCTCATCCTGTTCAACCAGGTCGGGCTGCTGACCGGCGGCGCGGCGGGCCTGGCCTTCCTGCTGCACTACGTCACCGGCATCAGCTTCGGCAAGCTGTTCTTCCTGATCAACCTGCCCTTCTACGGTTTCGCGTGGATGCGCATGGGGCGGGAGTTCACGGTCAAGACCTTCATCGCGATCACGATGCTCTCGGCCATGACGGAATGGTCGCCCGCGCTCTTCGCCATCGATCGCCTGCATCCCGCGTACGCGGCCGTGCTGGGCGGGCTGTTGCTCGGCGCGGGCTGTCTCTTCCTGGCGCGGCATCGCGGCAGCCTGGGCGGCGCGACCATCGTTTCGCTCTACATGCAGGAGAAGCACGGCTGGCGCGCCGGCAAGGTGCAGATGGGCATCGACTGCAGCATCGTCGCGCTGGCCTTTCTCGTCATCGAACCCAGCCGGGTTCTGTATTCGGTGCTGGCGGCGGTGGTGATGAGCGTGTTCCTCGCCGTCAACCACAAGCCCGGCCGCTACATGGCGATGTAGCGTTCAGCCGAGACCGAGCATCTGGCCCAGGCTGCGCTCCGACGCGGGGCGGTCGAGCGCGATGTTGCGCTCGAGCACCAGCAGGTGTTCTTCCATGAGCCGCACCGCCGTGTCGGCGTCGCCGCGCGCGATGGCGTCGACCACCTCGGCATGTTCGTCGTGCTCGCAGGCGGCGTTGCCGGGCGGTTCGTAGAGCGCCACGATGAGCGAACAGCGCGACATCAGCTCCGTCAGGTAGCGCTCCAGGATCGGGTTGCGCGCCAGCCGCGCCACGCGCAGGTGGAAGCTGCTCGCCAGCCGCGCCCATTCGGGTTGGGCGAGGCGGTGCATCGCGCCATGCTCTTCCTTGAGGTGCCGGCGCAGTTCGGCGATGTCGGCCTTCTTCGCATTGCGAACTGCCATGCGCACCAGCGCGGCCTCCAGGGCGCGCCGGGCCTCGAAGATCTGCCGCGTCTCTTCCGGCGAGGGCATCGCGACGATGGCGCCGCGGTTCGGCCGCAGCTCGACGATGTGGTCGTGCGCCAGGCGCTGCAGCACCTTGCGCACCAGCGCGCGGCTCACGCCGAACAGCTCGCACAGAGAAGCCTCCGGCAGTTTGGTGCCGGGCGCCAGCCGCTGGTTGGTCACGCCTTCGAAGACGGAGCGGTAGATGCGCTCTTCGATGTCGTCGTCCTTGCTGTCGGTCGTCATGCGAAGTCGGCTGGACGTTCCACCGCCAGCTGTTGCATGTGCGCGGCGATCGCGCCCGGCGTGGTGAACCACACGTCGCCGCGGTCGCGCGCACGCGCCAGGTGCTCAAGCGCCGTGCGCAGGTGCCGCAGCCGGTACGGCTGTCCGACGATGTACGGATGCAGTGCGAGCCCCATCACCAGCGGCTGCGCGCGCGACTGCTCGCGCATCTCGTCGAAGTTGTCGATCACCATGGCGGTGAAATCCTTCGCGTCCATCAGGCGGCCGACGATCATCGGGATGTCGTTGAGCTCCTGCGGATACGGCACCGACCAGAGCGCGCCGCCGCCGCGGGTGCGCATGCGCACCGGCTGGTCGTCATGGCACCAGTTGAGCGTGTAGCCGTAGCCGGTCTCGGCCAGCAGGTCGGGCGTCAGGTGGGTCTCGGAGATCCACGGCGACAGCCAGCCGGCCGGCGTCTGGCCGCTCTCGCGCTGCATGCGGTCGCGGCAGCGCACCAGCAGGGCGCGCTCGTGCGTTTCGTCGAGCACGCCTTGCCGCTCCGCGTTGCTGTGGCCGTGGCCGATGAGCTCGTCGCCGCGGGCCACGCAGGCCTGCACCAGTTCCGGGCAATGGTCGTAGAGGGCCGTGTTGATCAGCGCGCCCGTCGGCAGGCCGAGTGCGTCGAACAGATCGAGGCAGCGCCACGCGCCCACGCGGTTGCCGTATTCGCGCCAGCCGTGGTTGAGCACGTCGGGCTGCGGCGAGGCCGGGCCAATGTTGGCGCCCAGCCCGTCGCCGAAGGCGAAGTGCTCGATGTTGAAGCCCAGGTACACCGCCAGCCGTGCGCCGTTCGGCCACACGTAATCGGGACGGCGCGTGATGGGGCGGTAGTCGAAGCGGTCGTGCGTGGGGAGCCGATCGGGCCAGCGGGTCGTCATGCGGCGATTTTCACAGGGTCGCCAGACCGGCGCGCACCATCAGCCATTCGGCGCTGTCGTTCCACACGTCCATCTGCGTGATGAGGCCCTGGCGCACCACGTAGCGGTCGACGTAGCGGTTGCCCTCGAAGGCCTCGCCGTCGGGCCAGGCGCCGTAGAGCGTGCCCAGGCTGTAGACCACGGCTTCTTCTGGCGTGCCGCCGGCCACCACCTCGGTGCGCTCGATCTTCTTCTTGACCCACGCATAGCGCTTGGCGTTGAAGGCCGAGGTGTCCCCGGGCTGCGTCATCGGACGGTTGCCGGTGAAGCGGATGCGGATGTCCGGCGCGGTGTAGCGCGACGCGGACACGGGGTCGGGAATCATGACCAGGCGCAGGAATTCGTCGACCACGGCGGCGGGGTCGGTGATCGCCGGTGCGTCGGTCGGGCGGGTGGTGTGCATTGTTTTCTCCATCAGGGGCCAGCGTGGTGCATGGCCGGTCGGTGTGCGTCGGTGCAGCAAGTCCCGTGCCGATTGTCGACTCGATATCGTTTGTATTGTCGACAATTATCTGAACAGATTGTCGACTTGGCACGCGCTTTGCATCCGTTTCGTCAACGCCGACTCGGCGCGCCTTCGATGCACCGACTTGGGTGCGTCATCCACGTCAGCCCCATCCATGTCGTTTTTCAGGAGCTCTTCCATGACCCGCTTCACCTTGCGCTTCAACCGCCGCACGCTCTGCCTGGCCGCCGCGGCCGCCTGCCTGACCTCGGGCACCGCGGCGCTTGCCGCCGAGCCCATCAAGATCGGCCTGGTGACGGCCCTGTCGGGCCAGTCGGCACTGGCCGGCGAAGCCATCACGCGCGGCCTCACCGTGGCCATCGACGAGATCAACGCCAAGGGCGGCCTGCTCGGCGGTCGCCAGCTCGAACTGGTGCGCCGTGACGACGAGGCGAACCCCGCCAAGGGCGTGGTGGCCGCGCGCGAACTGATCTTCAAGGAGAAGGTGGCGGTGCTGTTCGGCGGGCTCGACACGCCGGTGTCGATGGCCATCGTGCCGATCGCCAACCAGGAGAAGACGCCTTTCATGGGCCCCTGGGCCGCGGGCACGCCGATCACCAAGAACGGCGCCAACCCCAACTACGCCTTCCGCGTATCGGCAGTCGACGAGATCGTCAACGTCGGCATGCTCGACTACGCGCAGAAGAACTTCAAGTCGAGCAAGTTCGGCATGATCCTGGTGAACAACCCGTGGGGCGAATCGAACGAGAAGGGCCTGCAGGCCGCGCTCGCCGCCAAGGGTCTGAAGGCCGTGGGTGTCGAGAAGTTCGAAGGCAGCGACGTCGACGTGGTGCCGCAACTCACGCGCCTGAAGGCGGCCGGCGCCGACACGCTCTTCCTGGTCGGCAACGTCGGCCCGTCGGCGCAGGTGGTGAAGTCGCTCGACCGCATGGGCTGGCAGGTGCCGATCGTCTCGCATTGGGGCCCGGCCGGCGGCCGCTTCACCGAGCTCGCCGGCCCGTCGGCCAAGAGCGTGCACTTCGTGCAGACCTACAGTTTCTTCGGCAAGCAGTCGCCGGTGGGCGAGAAGGTGATCGCCGCGCTCAAGGCCAAGTACCCGGCCATCAAGGGGCCGGACGACATCACGCCCGCCGTGGGCGTGGCCAACGCCTACGACGGCATGCAGCTCGCCGCATTGGCCATCGCGGCTGCCGGCTCGACCGACGGCGACGCGGTGCGCCAGGGCTTCTACAAGATCGGCAAATACGAAGGCCTGATCAAGACCTACGACAAGCCCTTCTCGCCGACGGTGCACGACGCCGTGACCGCCAGCGACTACGTGTGGGCGCAGTTCATCGACAACCGCATCCTGCCCGTGGGCATGGTCGCCGCGAAGTAAAGGGCGCGCATGCTGTTGTCTGCGTGGATCAGCGGGCTGGGGCTCGGGAGCATGTACGGGCTGATCGCCCTGGGCTTCTACGTCACCTTCGCCGTGTCGGGCACCGTCAACTTCGCGCAGGGCAGCGCGATGATGCTGGGGGCGGTGTTCACCTTCTGGTTCGCGCAGACGCTGGGCTGGCCGATGCCGCTGGCCATCGTGCTGGCGCTGGCGCTGTGCGGCGTGTATGGCCTGCTGGTGGAGTTCGCCGCAGTGCGGCCCTTCGCGAGCCGCGGCTCTGACGCCTGGCTCATGGCCACCGTCGCGCTCGGCATCGTGGTCGACAACCTGGTGATGTTCACCTTCGGCAAGGAGCCGCGCAGCCTGCCGTCGCCGCTGGCCGTCACGCCGCTGCAGATCGGTGACCTCGGCCTGGGCGTGTACCCGCTGCAATTGATCATTCCCGTCGTCGGCCTGGCGCTGGCGGCGGCGCTGCACGTCATTGCGCGCCGCACGCGCTGGGGCATCGGCATGCTGGCGGTGGTGCAGAACCCGGCGGCCGCGCGGCTGATGGGCATCCCGATCCGGCGCGCGGTGGCGGTGGCCTTCGCGCTGTCGGCGGTGTTCGCCGGCGTAGCGGGCGTGCTCATCGCGCCGCTCTTCAACGTGCAGGCCGACATGGGCACGCTGTTCGGGCTCAAGGCCTTCGCGGTCGCCATCCTCGGCGGCATCACCAGCGCCTGGGGCGTGATGATCGCCGGGTTGCTCTTCGGCCTGGCCGAGGCGCTGATCACGTCGACGCTCGGTTCCGGCTACACGCAGATCCTCACCTTCGCGCTGGTGATCGTGGTGCTCGCGATGCGGCCGCAGGGGCTGTTCGGTCGCGCGGCGGTGAAGAAGGTATGAGCGCTGCAGGTATGCGCTGGCGCACGTGGATCGGGCTGATCGGGCTCGTGGCGATGATGGCTGCGGGCGTCGCGCTGGCGGCCACGGTCAACGGCTACTACGTCTTCGTGCTGGCCAACGTCGCGCTGTTCGCGATCGTGGGCATCGGGCTCAACGTGCTGGTGGGGCTGACGGGGCAGGTGTCCTTCGGCCACGTCGGCTTCTATGCAATCGGCGCGTACGCCGTCGCCATCCTCACCGGCAAGGCCGGCTGGAGCTTCTGGGCGGCCTGGCCGGTCGGTGCGCTGCTGGCGGGCGCCATGGGCGCGCTGCTGGCGCTGCCGGCGTTGCGGGCACGCGGGCCGTACCTGGCGATGATCACCATCGCCTTCGGCTTCATCGTCGAGCATGCGATCGTCGAAGCGCGCGACCTCACGGGCGGACAGAACGGCATCATGGGCATCGCCGGCCCGGTGCTCGGCGGCTTCGCGCAGGGCGAGCGTGCGGCTGCGATGCTGGCCGTGGTCACGGCCGGCGTGGCGCTCGCGGCCTTCGCATTGCTCTCGCGTGGCGGCTGGGGCGCGGCGATGCGCGCGGTGCGCGACAGCGAGACGGCGGCCGAATCGATCGGGCTCGACCCGCTGCGCATCAAGACGGTGGCCTTTGCTGTCTCCGCGTTGTGCGCCGGTGCGGCGGGTGGCCTGTTCGCGCCGCTGTCGGGCTTCGTCACGCCGCACACCTTCGGCTTCGGCCAGTCGATCCTCTTCGTGCTGGTGGTGATGATCGGCGGCGCGGGCTCCATCGGCGGGCCGCTGGTGGGTGCGCTCATCGTCGGTCTGCTGCCTGAAGCACTGGCGAGCCTGGAGGAATACCGGCTGCTGTTCTTCGGCCTGCTGCTGCTGGTCGTGCTGTGGGCGGCGCCGGACGGTGCGGCGGGCCTGTGGCGCCGCGTGATGTCGCGCCTGATGCCAGCGAAGGCGTCGGTGCCGACCGCGTCGTCGAACGCGCCCGTTGCGCTGCTGTCGCGCTCTCTCGGTGCAGCGCTCACGGCCGACGGCCTGACGATGCAGTTCGGCGGCGTGCGCGCGGTGAGCGATCTCGGCTTCGAGACGCGCGCCGGCGGCATCACCAGCCTGATCGGCCCGAACGGTGCCGGCAAGACCACGGCGCTCAACATGCTGAGCGGCTTCTACCAACCCACCGGCGGCGGCTTCCGGCTCGGCACGACGCCGCTGCAGGGCCTGCGCGCCTTCCGCATCGCGCGTTCCGGCGTGGCACGCACCTACCAGACCTCGCAGCTCTTCGGCAGCCTCAGCGTCGAAGACAACGTGGCGCTCGCGCTGGGTCGCGGCACGCTCGGGCCGTTGCTCGGTGCGAAGCGCTTCCGCGCTGCGTCGGCGCGCGCCCAGGCGCGCCAGCTGCTGGCCTTCTGCGGCTACACCGGCGCAGCCGACACGCCCGCCGCCGACCTGGCGCACGTCGACCGCCGCCTGGTCGAGATCGCCCGCGCGCTGGCCACCTCGCCGCAGGCGCTGCTGCTCGACGAACCCGCGGCCGGCCTGTCGCGCGAAGACAAGGCGCAGCTCGCCGCGCTGCTGCAGCGCATCGCCGCCGCGGGTACCGGCGTGCTGCTGGTCGAGCACGACATGGAACTCGTGATGGGCATCTCGCAGCACATCGTGGTGCTCGATGCCGGCCAGCGCCTGGCGGTCGGCGATGTCGCGGCGATCCAGGCCGACCCGGCGGTGCGCAAGGCCTACCTTGGCGAGGCCATGGTCCCAGGGGATGCGAAGGCCGTGCGCCACGCCGTGCCCGCCGATGCACCGGAGGTGCTGGGCGTCGGCGCGCTCGTCACCGGCTACGGCGCGAGCCCGGTGCTGCACGGCATCGACCTGCGCGTGAAGCGCGGCGAACTGGTCGCGCTGCTGGGCGCCAACGGCGCGGGCAAGTCGACCCTGATGCGTTCGCTCGCCGGCCTGCACCGGCCGGTGAAGGGCGGCATCCACCTGGAAGGCACGGAACTCACCGGCCTGCCGGCCGAGCAGATCGTCGCGCGCGGCCTGGTGCTGGTGCCCGAGGGGCGGCAGGTGTTTCCGGAACTGACGGTGCGCGACAACATCCGCCTCGGCGCCTTCCTCGACAGCCGCGACGTCGATGCGCGGCTCGAATCGATGCTGCAGCGCTTCCCGCGCCTGCGCGAACGGCTGCACCAGCGCGCGGGGCTGCTGTCGGGCGGCGAGCAGCAGATGCTCGCCATCGCCCGCGGCCTGATGTCGAAGCCGCGCGTGCTGCTGCTCGACGAGCCGTCGCTGGGCCTGGCGCCCAAGGTCATCGCCGAGCTGTTCGAGGCGCTCGACGCGCTGCGCAGCGAAGGGCTCACCGTGGTACTGGTCGACCAGATGGCGGCGCTCGCGCTGGCGCTGTGCGACCGCGCGTACGTGATCGAGGGCGGGCGCATCGTGGCGCAGGGCAGTGCGGCCGAGATCGCGGCCGACGGCGCGCTGGCGCGGGCCTACCTCGGCGCGGTCTGAATCCGCGTTCCGGCGCTCGGACGGCGGCGCTTCCCGCTGCCCGGCACAATCGCCGGATGCGTTTCTTCAAGGACCTGAGTCTCTCGGCCTTCACCGCGGGCTTCGTCGCGGTGCTGGTCGGCTTCACCAGCTCGGTCGTCATCGTGTTCCAGGCCGCGCAGGCCTTCGGCGCCACGCCCGAGATGATCGCCTCGTGGATGTGGGCGCTCGGCCTCGGCATGGGCCTCGCGTCGCTGCTGCCGTCGCTGTGGCTGCGCAAGCCGGTGATGATCGCGTGGAGCACACCTGGCGCGGCGGTGCTGGCCACGGCCGGTGCCGGCTACGGCATGGGCGAGGCGGTCGGCGCCTTCATCGTGTGTGCCGCGCTCATCACGCTGGCCGGTGCGACCGGCTGGTTCGAGCGGGTGATGAACCGGATCCCGATGGCCATCGCCTCGGCGCTGCTGGCCGGCGTGCTGGCGCGCTTCGGGCTGTCGGCCTTCGCGGCGGCGCAGACCGCGCTGCCGCTGGTGCTGCTGATGCTCGGCACCTACCTGGTCGGCAAACGGATCGCGCCGCGCTACGCCGTGCCGCTCACGCTGGGCGTCGCCATCGCCTATACGGCGATGCGTGGCGAGCTGGCATGGTCCACCGTGCACTTCAGCCTGGCGATGCCGGTGTTCACGATGCCGGTCTTCACCTGGCAGGCGGCCGTGAGCCTGGCGCTGCCCCTGTTCGTGGTCACGATGGCGTCGCAGAACCTGCCGGGCGTGGCCGCCATCCGCGCGGCCGGCTACGACATGCCGGTCTCGAAGCTCATCACGCTCACCGGCGTGGCCACGCTGGTGCTCGCGCCCTTCGGCGGCTACGCGCTCAACCTGAGCGCCATCACCGCCGCCATCTGCATGGGCCGCGAGGCGCACGAAGACCCGGCGCGGCGTTACACCGCGGCCGTGAGCTGCGGCGCGATCTACGTCGTGATCGGCCTGTTCGGCGCGGCCGTCACTGGCCTGCTCACCGCCTTTCCGAAGGAACTGGTCGCGGCCATCGCCGGGCTGGCGCTGCTGGGCACCATCGGCGGCGGGCTGGCGGCGGCGTTGCGCGACGAGTCGCACCGCGAGGCGGCGCTCATCACCTTCCTCGTCACGCTCTCGGGCGTGAGCCTTGCCGGCATCGGCTCGGCCTTCTGGGGCGTGGTGGCCGGCGCCGTGGCCTTGGCGATCCAGCGCATCGGAAAAAAGGCTGCCGCGGGCAAGGACATCGCACCTGCCTGCAAGATCAAGCAAGACAGCAAGGCGGCCATCCGGGCCGCCGGAAAGACACCATGAGCCGCAACATCCTCTTCGTCGCCGACCCGCTCGACCAGTTCAAGATCTACAAGGACACGACCTTCTCGATGATGCGCGAGGCGCAGCGCCGCGGCTGGCGCATCGCCGCCTGCCTGCCGCAGGACCTGACGTGGAAGTCGGGCGGCGTGGTCACGGCCAACGTGCAGCAGATCACGCTGACCGGCGATGCGACGACCTGGTACCACGTCGACATCGAGGAGTCGAAGGCGCTGAAGGACTTCGACGTCGTGCTGATGCGCAAGGACCCGCCCTTCGACGCCGAGTACATCTACGCCACGCACCTGCTGGAGCAGGCCGAGCGCGAGGGCGCGCGCGTTGTCAACCAACCGCGGGCGCTGCGCGACCACCCGGAAAAGCTCGCGATCATGGAGTTTCCGCAGTTCGTCACGCCGACGCTGGTCACGCGCAGCGCGGGCGCGGTGCGCGACTTCCACGCCGAGCACGGTGACATCATCCTGAAGCCGCTCGACGGCATGGGCGGCATGGGCATCTTCCGCGTCAAGCAGGACGCGATGAACCTCGGCTCCATCATCGAGACGCTCAACAAGGACGGTGCCGAAACCATCATGGTGCAGCGCTTCGTGCCGCAGATCGTGGACGGCGACAAGCGCATCCTGATCATCGGCGGCGTGCCCGCGCCCTTCGTGCTGGCGCGCATCCCGCAGGGCACCGAAGTGCGCGGCAATCTGGCGGCCGGCGGCAAGGGCGTGGCCCAGCCGCTCACGCCGCGCAACCGCGAGATCGCCGAGACCGTGGGCCAGGCGCTGGCGCCGCGCGGCCTGCTGCTGATCGGCCTCGACGTGATCGGCGACAGCGTCACCGAGATCAACGTGACCAGCCCGACCTGCTTCCAGGAGATCACCGAGCAGACCGGCTTCGACGTGCCGGCGATGTTCCTGGATGCGCTGGAAGCGGAATTGAAAAAGGGACCGTGAGGTCCCTTGGGGTGCAACCACGGCGCCGAAGCGCTAGGTGATCAGAATTCGACCGAGGCGGTCAGGCTGAAAGTCCGCGGGTTGCCGAGCACCAGATAGCCCGAGCCCGGGTAGCCGCCGACCGAGGCCCAGTAATCGCGATCGGTCACGTTGTCGACGCGCGCGCGCAGCGTCACCAGCTTGCCGCCGATGTCCGTCACGTAGCGCGCGCCAATGTCCAGCCGCGACCAGCCCGGCACGCGCAGCGTGTTGGTGGCATTGGCGTAGCTGCTGCCCGAGGCGACCAGGCGCGCATCGAGGGACAGGCCGGTCACGCCCGGCACGCTCCAATCGACGCCGATGCTGCCTTGGCGCTTCGGCACGCCGATGACGTCCTTGCCGTCGGTGGTCGCGCTACCGGTTTCCTTCTGCTCGGCGTCGAGCAGCGTCAGGCCGCCCAGCACGCGAAGGCCCTTGACCGGCTCGCCGAAGACGGTGAATTCGACGCCTTGATGGCGGTCCTTGCCGGCCGACGTGAAGAAGCCGTTGTCCACCAGTGCGCGCGGCTTCTCGGTCGAGAAGAAGGCCACGTTGCCACCGATGTTGCCGCCGTCGTACTTGACGCCGACTTCCTTTTGCTTCGAGACGTAGGGCTTGAGCTGTTCGCCTACGTTGCGGACGGGGATGCCGTTCTGTTGGGCCGGTGCGGTTTCGCCCTGCGACAGGCCTTCGATGTAGTTGGCATACACCGACAGGTCGTTACGCGCCTTGAACACGAGGCCGACGACTGGGCTGGTCCGACCTTCGCTGTATGAAGTCTCGACGCCGCCGGCCGCGGTCTGCACGCCGTTGCTGACGACGCGGTAGGAGGTGTCGCGGGTGGCGAGGTTCTGATTGCGCAGGCCCAGCGTGAGCAGCGCGCGGTCGTCCAGGAATGACAGCGTGTCGCCGATGGCGAAGCTGTTCAGGCGCGTCTCGCCGTTGATGGCCGGGCTGTTCAGATCGTTGCCCAGGAAGGTCAGATTGGTCTGCGGGTAGTAGCGAGGCGTGTAGATGTTCGACGCCAGCGTGCCGCCGGCGCCCAGGCCGAGGCCGTAGGCGTTCTTTTTCTCGAGGCCGAAGTACGAGGCGGCAAGTACCCATTCGTGTCCCACGCTGCCGGTGCGCAGCTTGCCGCGCAGGCCGATCTCGGCCGTCTTCACGTCGTCTTCACGGGTGTTGTCGAAGCGCGACGTGGTGAAGGCGCCGGTGCTGCCGTTCGACACCGTGGCGCCGGCCAGCGAGTTGGCTTCGTGGCTGCTGCGTACGCCCGCGGCCGCCCAGGCCGTGATGTCGGAGGTGATGTCGTATTCGCCGCGCACCGTGCCGAAGGTGTCGCGTTCGTTGGAGAAGGTCCACGGCTGGGCGAAGTTGGTCTTGTTGTCGGGGGCGGATGGCACCACCGTCACGGCCGCGCCCAGCGTCACGTTGGGTCGGGTGTTGCTCAGCCGGTGTTCCTGATGGCCGATGTCCGCAGAGATGCGTGCGTTGCGGCTGCGCCAGTCGAGGCCGACCGAGACCACATCGAGCTTGACGTCTTCGTCGTCCACCGCCGTGCCGCCATTGCGGTGCGCGGCGTTGATGCGGATGCCGGTGCTCTGGTCGGGGCCGAAGCGGCGCGAGATGTCGGCCGCCACGTACCCCTGGGAGCCGCTGGAAACGCCGGCGGTGACCTGCGTCAGCGGGTCGTTGCCCGCGCGCTTGGGCAGCAGGTTGATGTTGCCGCCGATGCCACCACCACTGGGCGTTGCGCCGTTCAGGAAGGCGCTGGCGCCGCGCAGCACTTCGACGCGTTCGAACAGTTCCGACGAGATGTACTGGCGCGGCAACAACCCGTACAGGCCGTTGTAGGCGATGTCATCGGAATTCACGATGAAGCCGCGAATGAAGTACGACTCCTGGAAGTTGCCGAAGCCGCGTGCGACACGCACCGTTGGGTCGTTCTGCAGCACGTCGGCCACGCTCTTGGCCTGCTGGTTCTGGATCAGTTCGCTGGTGTAGCTCGTCGTGGAAAACGGCGTGCTCATGATGTCCTGTGTGCCCAGGATGCCGACCCGCCCACCCCGCGCCACCTGCCCGCCCGCATAGGGCTTGGTCAACCCCTCCGCCGACGCATCTGCGCTGGCTTCCACCGTCACGGTCGACAGGGTGCCGGAAGCGGCGGTCGGGGTGGTTTGTGCAGACGCCGACAGCGCGTGCAGCGCAAGCGCCGCGGCCAGGGTGACGGGCCGCAGCGGAAAGCGGATGGAAGACATGAACGGTTCCCTCTTTATTGGAGTGCAAATGAGAACCGTTATTATCTTTGCCGGCTTTCCGGCACGCGCGCAGGCCGCTGCAAAAAGAGCGGCGGCGTTGTTTCCGCGCGACCCCGGTGCTCAGCCGGCCCGGCGGCCGTCGACGAAGACGGCGACCTCGCCCGCCGCGAACGGCGTCCACTGCTCGTTGGTCGTCAGCGGCGCGGTCACGATCACGGCGACGCGGTCGTCGAGCGTGGTGTGCTGCGAGAAGTCCATCTGCACATCCTCGTCGGCCAGCTTCGCCAGCGTGAACGGATGCTGCCGCTCGATGTACCAGAGGTTCGTCGACGCATGTGCCCAGAGCGCCTGGCCGTTCGACAGCATGAAGTTGAAGGTGCCGTGCCTGGCGAGCTGCGGCGCCAGCTCGCGCAGCGTCAGCGTGAGCTCGGCGATGCTGGGCACGTCGGCATGCGACTTGGCCAGTTCCTGCATCACCCAGCAGAAGGCGTGTTCGCTGTCGGTGCTGCCCACCGGATGGAAGTTGCCGTGCAGCCGCGGCCGGAAGTCCTTCAGGTCGCCGTTGTGCGCGAACACCCAGTAGCGGCCCCACAGCTCTCGCACGAAGGGATGGCAGTTCTGCAGGTTGATGGCGCCTTGCGTGGCCTTGCGGATGTGCGCGATGACATTGCGGCTCTTGATCGGATAGCGGCGGATCAGCTCCGCGACCGGCGAATCGCAGGCCGGCAGGTGGTCGACGAAGTGACGCAGGCCGCGGTCCTCGAAGAAGGCGATGCCCCAGCCGTCGGCATGGTGGTCGGTGCGGCCGCCGCGCTGCGCAAAGCCGGTGAAGCTGAAGGTCACGTCGGTGGGCGTGTTGCAGTTCATGCCGAGCAGTTGGCACATAGTCAGGACTCCTTCAGCGGCGTGGGGGCGGTGGTGCGAACGCGCAGTTGCAGGGCCGCCAGGATGGCAATGGCGCACAGCGCCGACAGCATGAAGAACACCTCGTTGAACGCGGCCAGCCGCGCCGGGCTGCTGGCCGCCTGCGCGAGCGAATCGCCATGTGCGGCCAGGCGCCATTCGAGCGCGATGGCGCACAGGCTGACGCCGGCCGCGCCGCCGAGCATGCGCAGGAAGCTGATCGCGCTGGCGCCCTGCGGGATGAGCGGCTTGGCCAGCGGGCGCATCGAGCCCAGGTTGAGCGACGGCAGGATGAAGCCCAGCCCGATGCGTCCGATGATGGCGAAAGCCACCAGCAGCCACAGCGTGCTGCCCAGCGTGAGCACCTTCATCAGCGCGAAAGACACCGCCAGCAGCGCGAGCCCGATGCTGACCAGCAGCCACGTCGGTTGGCGGTCGGCCAGCCGTCCGACCAGCGCGATCGAAATGGCCAGCACGATGCCGGCCGGCAGCATGATGGTGCCCACGTGCGAGGCCGACAGGTGCAGCGCGACCTGCATGTACACCGGCAGCAGGTAGGTCGAGCCGAACAGCGCCGCGCCGTAGATGAACGACACCACGCTGCCCATCGCGAACGGCCGGTAGCCGAAGAGCGCCATGTTCATGAGCGGCGCACCACCACCGGCCGCCAGACGCTTCTGCCACCACACGAAGACGGCCAGCGACACCACGGCGCCCAGCAGAAGCGCGGCGGCCTCGATCGGCGCGTCGCCGCGCAACTCGACCAGGCCATTCAGAAGGCACAGCGTGCCGACCAGCCCGATGAGCAGGCCGCGCCAGTCCAGCCCGCCCGCGCGCATGGCGGTGACGCCGCCCGGCGCCGTGGTCGGCACGAACTTGTAGGCCAGCCAGATCGACGCGAGGCAGAACGGCACCACCATGAAGAAGATGGAGCGCCAGCCGAACAGGTCGACCAGCACGCCGCCGATGCTCGGCCCGATGGCCGGCGCCAGCACCACGCCCATGCCGAAGATGCCGCTGGCGCGGCCCTGCTCATGTGGCTCGAAGGCGCGCAGGATGATGATGGCCGGAATCGGCTGCACCACGCCCGCGGCCAGCCCTTCGGCCACGCGCGCCAGCAGCACCAGCGAGAAGTCGTTGGCCAGCCCGCCGGCGATGCCGCCGGCCAGCAGCAGCACCATCGTGCCGACATAGGTGCGCCGGTAGCCGTAGCGCCCGAGCAGCCAGGGCGTGGTGAGCATCGACACCGTCATGGCCACCATGAAGCCCGAACTCACCCACTGTGCGCGCTCCTGCCCGAGCGCGAAGTGGTGGCTCATGCCGGGGATGGCCACGTTCACGATGGTCGACGACATGATCGACGCCATCGTGCCGACCATCACCGAGAGCAGGAGGAACCAGCGGTAGCGCTCGCCGTAGCGGCTGCGCAGCGAGGGAAGCGGGGTGTCGTTCATCGGGGTGGGTCGGGCGGCGGCATGGCCGTGTTGGCCTGTCCTACAAGGATACGGGTCTTTGCGCTGCGGAGCGCCGCCGCACGGCGCGGACAATGCCAGGGCTGTCACGCCAGTTGCGCGGTTTCACGTCGCACTGTTTTTGCATCTCAAAAGAACATACACCATGGACTCCATCCTTCACGACGGCAGCGGCGCCGCATCGACCGAAGCGCCCGATGCGCCCGCCAGCGACAGCCACTCTCTGGCTGCGGATCTGCGCGCCCCGACGATCAGCCGCGCCTACCAGTGCCAGTGCGGCCGCCCGGTCTTCCTCGGCAACAGCCAGTGCCTGGCTTGCCGCACGCCACTGGGCTACGTCACCGAGCGCCTGGGCGTCGTGCCGCTGGCACCGGCCACCCACGACAACGCCGAACCCGAGACCTTCACCGTGTTCGGCGACACCGGGGGCAAGGCCTGGCGCCGCTGCCACAACTTCCTCACGGCCTCCGGCTGCAACTGGATGGTGCCGGCGCCGCGCGAAGGCGACGCCGCATCGTTCACCGCCGACGGGCTTGCGCCTGGCTTCTGCCTGTCGTGCAGCGCCACGCGCACCATCCCCGACCTGTCGATCGAGAGCAACGGCGACCTGTGGCGCAAGCTCGAGCAGGCCAAGCGTCGCCTGCTGTCGCAACTGCTCGCCCTGGGGCTGCCCGTGGTCACGCGCCATGCCGATCCGGTGCACGGGCTGGCCTTCGACTTCCTCGGCAAGATGCCGGGCGGGCCGCATGTGCTCACCGGGCATGAAGAGGGCGTGATCACGCTCAACGCCGAAGAGGCGGAAGACGCCGTGCGCGAACGCATCCGGGCCGAAATGCGCGAGCCCTACCGCACGCTGGTCGGCCACTTCCGCCACGAGATCGGCCACTACTACTGGGACCTGCTGGTGTTGCCCACGCCCTGGGTGGACGACTACCGTGCTTTGTTCGGCGACGAACGCGCCGACTACGCCACCGCCCTGCGTACCCACTACGAGAACGGCCCGCCGGCCGACTGGGCGAACCGTTTCGTCACCAGCTACGCCAGCTCGCACCCCTGGGAAGACTGGGCCGAGACCTGGGCGCATTACCTCCACATGGCCGACACGGCCGACACGGCGATGAGCTTCGGCGTCGACGCGCAGAACGTCGAACTGGCGAGCGATCTGTTCGAGCCGTCCGACCTGTGGCAGCCGGAGCACCCTGGCGCGATGAAGTTTCTCGACTTCCTCAACGGCTGGGTCCGGCTCACCAATGTGCTGAACGAACTCTCGCGCAGCATGGGCCAGCCGGACTACTACCCCTTCGTGCTGCCGCGCGCGGCCGTGGGCAAGCTGCAGTTCATCCACCAGGTGATCACCGAGCAGCGGCAGCGCAGCCAGACAGGCGCTGCGCAGTCGAAGGGCACGAGCACCGACGTGGCGTTGGACGGCTCCCCATTGAGCGTGCCGCCCGCAACGGGTCAAGCGCCTGCGCCGCCGATCGAGACGGTCGGCATGGTTCAAGGCCAAACCCAAGGCCAGGATCAAACGCAAACGCAAACGCAAACGCAAACGCAAACGCAAACCCAGGCGCAACAGCCCTTCTTCCAGACAGGCTTGCAGCAGAACCAGGGCATGTTCGACCACAACGCGGGCAACGTGCAGCCGCACTGAGGCAAGGTCCAGGGCTGATCGTTCAGACGGTCAGGTCGGCCGCCGCGGCGCAGCGCGCACAGATGCACGCCAGGCCGCGCGCGGTTTCGGGTACCTGCTCCCTGAGCCCTTGATCGAAGCGCGCCGTCATGCACCAGCACGGCCCTTGGGCGACGCCGGTCGTCCGCTCGATTTCCATCGCGCACGCGTTCGTCTCGCCGCAGAGCGGGCAGCGGGCCGGGTCGATGGTGGACAGGGTGGGCATGGTGTGATTGTCGTCCGCACCATCGAGACCGTTCAACGCGCCGCGTCGTCGCTCAAAAAGGCGAAATGCGAGGGCATCGGGCTCGATTCCGGCAGCACGTACACCAGGCCGTGACGCGTGCCCAGTACCGGTTTCACCTGCGTGTCGTAGAAGGCTGCCGGCACGTTGATGCAACCGTAGGAAATGCGGTTGTCGGCGACGCTCGCCGAAGCCAGCCGCTGCAGACGCCGTTCGGCCTTGTTCGTTGCGCGCACGCGGTGCATGGAGATCGCCGCGTCGTAGTCGACCCACACGATGTCTTCGCCAGAGGTGTTTCGGCCGGGCTCCGAGACGAAGCGCCCCGCCGGGGTGGTGCGTTCATGCGGCTGGATCTGCGCCATGGGCCGTTCGCCGATGCCAGGCACCGACGCATCGCCGCGCGCCAGGCCGAGCAGCACCGGCGACGACGCCTTCAACGCGCCGTCGGCGTCATAGATGAAAAGGCGTGCGCCTTGCTTGTCGATCACCGCAAAGGGCTGATGCTGGTTGTCGCCAGCGGCCACGGCGCGCTGTGCGAAGGCACCGGCATTGGCATCGCCGCCAGTTGTCGCATGCGCCGGCACCAGTGCTGCACCGCAGAGCATCGACATGGCGACGAGTCGAGACAGAGAAGAGGGCATGAAGCGGTCCCGAAATCCTGAGAGAGATAGACGATGGGCCGGCGACCGCGTGCGGTCGCCGGCCCTCGTCGACTGGCCAAGCATCGACTTGGCCGTCGAACTCAGTTGCGGTCCGCGCGAGCGGGGCGCATGGCGGGTTCGGCGGGCGCGTTGGGCGCCTGAGCGGGCATGCTGGTCGTGCCGCTGTTCATCGGCGTGGTGCCGGCAGCAGGTGTCGGGGTGCCGGTCGTGCCCATCGGCGTGCCTTGCTGCGTCTGCTGGCCGGCACCGATGGCGGGGTTCGCCACGTTGGGGTTCGGCGGATTGCCCTGCGCCATGGCGACGCCGGCGGCGCCCATCAGCAGAGCGGCGAGAAGGGGAGCGGTGCGCTTGATCATGATGTATCTCCTTGGATGGATGAGAGGGAATCGAACCGGAGGACCCGGCGCTGACGCGATGGACAGCTGCACTCACCCTAGGCGGCTCGGGCGATGCCCCCGTCGTCTCAACGCGCGGTGCCGTGTAGGAGAGGCATGCCCACGGCTGTGGCGCAGGGGGCTTCGGCACTGACGGCCAGGGATGGCGTTGCCATTCGTCGGCAGAACGCGGGCCGGGCGGCATGGATTAGCTGTGCTCGCATGCGGCTCGAAAAATGCTCGTTTGTTCGGAGCGTGGGGTGACTCCTACGATGCCGCATCGACGCCTTCATTCCGGGTCGCCCTGCTTCACTTTTCCAAGGATCTCGCGCCATGCATGCTGCCTTCCCAACCCGCAGACGCCTGCTCGCCGCACTGACCGGTGCGGCTGCGCTGCTGGTACCCGCACTGGCGCCTGCGCAGGACAAGTTTCCGTCCAAGCCCATCCGGGTCATCGTCCCCTTCCCGCCTGGCGGCATCAACGACACGGTTGCGCGGCCGGTGCTCAAGAAGATGGGCGATCTGCTCGACATCGGCTTCGTGATCGAAAACCGCCCTGGCGCCAGCGGCACCATCGGCACCGCCGCCGCAGCCCGTGCAGAGCCCGACGGCTACACGCTGCTGCTAGGCGCGGCCAGCACCATGGCCGTGGTGCCGCACATGATGAAGACGGTGCCCTATTCGCCGACACAGGACTTCGTTCCCGTCGGCGGCATCGCCTCGGTGCCGAGCGTGATGATCAGCGGGCGACTGGACAAGTACCCGAACTACGCCGCCGTGCTCGCCGACCTGAAGGCCCGGCCGGGCGCACTGACCTTCGGCTCGGCCGGTCCCGGCACCTCGCACCACACGCAGATGTCCTTCCTCAACCTTGAACTGGGCACCAGCATGCTGCACGTGCCCTACAAGGGCAGCGGCCCGGCCATGGCCGACCTGCTCGGGGGGCAGATCGATTTCCTGATGGACCCGGTGCCGACCGCGGTCGGGCAGGTGCAGGCCGGCAAGGTGGTGCCGATCGCCATCACCAGCGCCAAACGCTCGCCGCTGCTGCCCAATGTGCCGACCTTCATCGAGCTCGGCGTGAAGAACTTCGAGGTCAGCACCTGGTTCGGCCTGTTCGCGCCAGCCAAGACGCCGCCCGCGGTGCTGGCCCGCCTGACCGGCGCCTTGAACGATGCCCTGCGCGACCCGGAGATCGCGCAGACGATGTCCTCGAAGGGCATGGACCCGTTGCGCAAGTCGCCCGCTGAGATGGCGCAGTACGTGGCGCAGGAGAACGTGCTGTGGAAGGGTGTGATCGAGAAGACGAAAATAGGGCTCGATTGACCGCCTCCCTCGCCTGAATGCGCAGAATGCTCCCGCCGCTCGCCACGCTGCGCCCCTTCGAGGCGGCGGCCCGGCTGGGCTCGTTCACCGCGGCGGCCGACGAGCTGGCGCTGACGCAGGGCGCGGTGAGCCTGCAGATTCGGAACCTCGAGAACTTCCTGGAAAAGCGCCTGTTCGAGCGCCAGGTGCGCCGCGTCGAACTCACGGAGGACGGGCGCCAGTACTACGCCGCCTGCCTGCGCGCACTCGACGAGGTCGAGCGCGCGACGCGGCGCATGCTGGCGCAGCGCGACCACACCATCCTCACCGTGTCGGCCTTGCCGACGCTGGCCACGCTGTGGCTCATGCCGCGGCTCGGCGCCTTCACCTCGGCCTACCCCGACATCGAGGTGCGCGTGGCCACGTCGATCGCGCCGGTCGACTTGCGCGGCAGCGACGTCGACATCGCGCTGCGCGTCGGCAAGCTGCCGGGGCGGCACTACGGGCGCGACCAGCCGGGCATCGACCTGGTCATGACCGACCGCTGGGAGGGCATCGAGGCCGACCTGCTGTTCGACGACACGCTGGTGCCCGTCATCGCCAGCAAGCTGCTCAAGCAGGGCGCGGCGATCGAGTCCGCCGCCGACCTGTTGAAGTACACGCTCATCCACACGGCCAGCCGCCAGAACGCATGGCGCGATTGGTTGATGGCCCTCGGCGTCCCCTACCGCAGCCCCAAGCGTTCGGCGGAGTACGGCCACTTCTTCATGGCGTTGCAGGCCGCGCGCGAATGCAAGGGCATCGCCATCGTGCCGCGCAAGCTGTTCCAGATGTACAGCGAGCAATCGTCCGAACTCGTGGTGCCTTTCGAGGCCGACGTGCCGAGTGCCGGCGAGTACTACATGCTCACCCACGAGTCGCGCGCCGACGATCCGGCCGTGCGCAAGTTCCGCAAGTGGGCGCTGCTCATGGCGGAGGCCGACCGCGACAGCGTGAAGAGCGCGAAGACACCGAAGCCGTCGCGCAAGGGCTGAGTGCATGCATCAGTTCGACCAATGCGGCTGGGAGAAATGCTCGTTTGTCTCGCGTGCTGCGCCTTCTTAAGATTCCTTCATCTCGTTCCATAAGAAAGAAGACATGCCCGCTTCCCGCACACCCCTTCGCGTCGGCATCGCCGGCCTCGGCGCCGTCGGCAAGAAGATCGCGCAGGCGCTCGACGACGACGGCATCCCCGGCATGACGCTGGCAGCCATCGCGGTGCGCGACGAGGTGCGTGCGAAGGCGTCGCTGTCGCTGCGCGCGATGCCGCGCTTCACCGACATCGATCACCTCGCGGAACATTGCGACATCGTCGTCGAATGCGCCCCCGGCGCGCTGCTGGGGCGCATCGCCACGCCGGTGCTCAAGGCCGGCAAGACGATGGTGGTGCTCAGCGCCGGCGCGCTGCTGTCGAACATGGAACTGGTCGACGTCGCGCGCGAGCACGGCGGCACGATCGTCGTGCCGACCGGCGCGCTGCTGGGCCTCGATGCGGTGTGCGCCGCGGCCGAAGGCACGATCGAATCGGTGCGCATGGTCACGCGCAAGCCGGTGCGTGGCCTGGTCGGTGCGCCCTACCTGGTCGAGCACAACATCGTCATCGACGACATCACCGAACCGCTGCGCATCTTCAGCGGCTCGCCGCGCGAGGCGGCGGTCGGCTTCGCGGCCAACCTCAACGTGGCGGTCGCGCTGTCGCTCGCCGGCATCGGGCCGGACCGCACGGTGCTCGAGGTCTGGGCCGATCCGGGCATCGACCGCAACACGCACCGCATCGAGGTGGTGTCCGACTCGGCGTCCTTCTCGATGGAGATCCGCAACATTCCGACCGAGAACCCGAAGACCGGGCGCATCACCGCGCTGAGCGTGATCGCTGCGCTGCGCAAGATGACGGCGCCGCTGCGCGTCGGTACCTGAGCCGGATCGCTCAACGGGTGCGCGGCGGCTTGCGCAGCGCATCGCGCAGGCCGCCGACGATGCCGGCCTGCGCCGGCCGTGCACGCGTCACCATGCCGATCTCGCGGTGGAAGGTGGCGTCGCCCAGCGTGACGACCCGCACGCCCTCGGGCACGCGCCAGTTGGCGCGCACGCGCGGCAGCAGGGCGGCGCCCATGCCCAGGCCCACCAGCTGCACGATGCCTTCGAGCTCGTCCATCTCCACCGCGTCCTGCACCTCGATCGCTTCGCTGCGCAGGAAGCGGTCGACCAGCCGGCCGCCGAAGGACGCGCGGTCGTAGCGCAGGAAGGGTTCGCTGCGGAGGATGCGGCGCCAATCTCGGTTGCTACGGCCCTTGGCCTGCGGCGGCGCCAGCAGCACGAAGGGTTCCTGCCACAGCGGCTCCCACACGAGCTCGGGCGGCAGGCTGAAGGGCGGCCGGATCATCACGGCGGCATCGAGCTCGCCGGCATCGACCATGCCCAGCAGCGCCAGCGACACGCCCGGCACCACGCGCAGCCGCACCTGCGGCACGCTGCGCCGCAGCTCGACCAGCGCGGCCGGCAGCCCGCCCGCCTGCACCGAGGCGATGGCGCCGATGCGCAGCGCCACCGAGAAGTCCGCGGCGGCCGGCCCGGCGTGCAGCTGTTCGGCCATCAGCACCAGGGCCTCGGCGCGCGTGAGCGTGTCGCGGCCGGCCTCGTTGAGCGTGGCGGTGCGGCCCGCGCGGTCGAACAGCGCGAAACCCAGCGAAGCCTCGAGGCGCTGGATCTGCGCGCTCACGGCCGACTGCGTGAGCCCGATGTGTTCGCCGGCGCGCGAGAAGGTGCCGTGGCGCGCCACGGCGATGAAGGTGCGCAGTTCCTTGAGCATCGGTACAGATCAATGAAAGTGATGAGTCAGAGAAAAATATATCGTTTTTCAGAGTCAGCGGATTTTCCTAGACTTCTGCTTTCCTTTTCCAACGACCAGAGACCCCATGACCACCGCTGCCGCCGCCACGATCCCGCCCTTTCACCTCGCCTTCCCGGTGCACGACCTGTCGGCCGCGCGCGCCTTCTACGGCGAACTGCTGGGCTGCCCCGAAGGCCGCAGCTCGCCGGACTGGATCGACTTCAACTTCTACGGCCACCAGATCGTGGCCCACCTGGCGCCCGACGAATGCGCGAATTCCGCGCTCAGCCAGGTCGACGGCCACGGTGTGCCGGTGCGCCACTTCGGCGCCGTGCTGTCGATCCCGCAGTGGGAAGCGCTGGCGGCCAAGCTGAAAGGCGCCGGCACCGAATTCGTCATCGAGCCCTACATCCGCTTCAAGGGCGAACCGGGCGAGCAGGCCACGATGTTCTTCCGCGACCCGTCGGGCAACGCGGTGGAGATCAAGGCCTTCGCCAGCCTCGAATCGCTCTTCGCGAAATGAGCGGCAGCGGCATCGCGCTGTATTGCGCCCAGGCGCAGGCTTCGGCGTGGGCCGACGGCCTGCGCGCGGCCTTGCCCGGCACGCAGATCGACCTGTGGCCCGAGGCTGCGCGCGGCGCGCGGCACGCGATCGTCTGGACGCCCACGCAGGAATTCATGGACGCGCACCCGGCGCTCGAACTGATCTTCAACATGGGCGCGGGCGTCGACGCGCTGCTCCGTCTGCGCCTGCCGCCGAAGGCGCGCATCGTGCGTATCGAGGACGGCGGCATGGCGGTGCAGATGGCCGACTACGTCTGCCATGCGGTGCTGCGGCATTTCCGCGAGTTCGATGTCTACGACCGCACGTCCGCGGCCGGCCAGTGGCTGCAACGCCCGGACCGCGCGCGCAGCGACTTCCCCGTCGGCGTGATGGGCCTGGGCGTGCTCGGCCAGCGCGTGGCGCGTGCGTTGCAGCCCTTCGACTTTCCGGTGCGCGGCTGGAGTCGCTCGCCGAAAACGATCGAGGGCGTGCGCTGCTTCAGCGGCGCCGAGCAGTTCGACGACTTCCTGGCCGCCAGCCGCTTCCTCGTGTGCATGGTGCCGCTCACGTCCGACACCCGCGACATCCTGTGCCGTGCGTCGCTGTCGAAGTTGCAGCCTGGCGGCTACCTGATCAACGTGGCGCGCGGTGCGCACCTGGTCGAGGACGACCTGATCGCGCTGCTCGACAGCGGGCATCTCGCGGGCGCGATGCTCGATGTGACGCGCACCGAGCCGTTGCCCGAAGGCCACCCGTTCTGGTCGCACCCCAAGATCACGATCACGCCGCACATCTCGGCGCAGACCGTGGTGTCGGAATCCATCGCGCAGATGGTCTCGAAGATCCAGGCGGTGCAGCGCGGCGAGGTGCCGGCCGGGCTGGTCGACCCGGCGCGGGGCTACTGAACCCGGCGAGGGATCAGGCCTCGCCCTTCACCTTCAACCGCCACGCATGCAGCAGCGGCTCGGTGTAGCCGCTCGGCTGCTCGACGCCCTTGAACACCAGGTCCTGCGCGGCCATGTAGGCCGCAGAGGTCTTGAAGTGCCCGGCCATCGGCTGGTAGACGCTGTCACCGGCGTTCTGCCCGTCGACCACCGCGGCCATGCGTTCGAAGGTCGCGTTGACCTGTTCCTTCGTCACGATGCCGTGCAGCAGCCAGTTGGCGATGTGCTGGCTGCTGATGCGCAGCGTGGCGCGGTCTTCCATCAGGCCGACGTTGTGGATGTCGGGCACCTTCGAGCAGCCGACGCCCTGGTCGATCCAGCGCACCACGTAGCCCAGGATGCCCTGCACGTTGTTGTCGAGTTCCTGCTGCTTCTCCTCGGCGGTCCACACCGGCTTCGGGGCCACCGGCACCTGCAGCAAGTCGTTCAGGATGTTGTCGCGTTCGGCATTGCCGTCGATCTTCTCCAGTTCCTTCTGCACGTCCGCCACGCTGACCTGGTGGTAGTGCAGCGCGTGCAGCGTGGCGGCGGTGGGCGAGGGCACCCAGGCGGTGTTGGCGCCGGCCTTGGGGTGTGCGATCTTCTGCTTGAGCATGTCGGCCATCAGGTCGGGCATGGCCCACATGCCCTTGCCGATCTGCGCCTTGCCGCGCAGGCCGCACGAGAGGCCGACCAGCACGTTGTTCTTCTCGTAGGCCGCGATCCACGGCGTCGTCTTCATGTCGCCCTTGCGCAGCATCGCGCCGGCCTGCATGGCGGTGTGCATCTCGTCGCCGGTGCGGTCGAGGAAACCGGTGTTGATGAAGGCCACACGCGCGGCGGCTTCGGCGATGCAGGCCTTCAGGTTGACGCTGGTGCGGCGCTCCTCGTCCATGATCCCGAGCTTGACGGTGTTGGCGGGCAGGCCGAGCAGCTGCTCGACACGGCCGAACAGTTCGCTGGCGAAGGCGACCTCGGTCGGGCCGTGCATCTTCGGCTTGACGATGTAGATGCTGCCGGTGCGCGAGTTGCCCTTGCGCTTGAGGTCGATGGTGGCGATGGTGGTGGTCACGACCGCATCGAGGATGCCTTCGGGAATCTCCTTGCCGTTCGCGTACAGGATGGCCGGGTTGGTCATCAGGTGGCCCACATTGCGCAGGAACATGAGCGAGCGGCCGTGGAGCTTCATCGGCTTGCCGTCGGCACCGGTGTATTCGCGGTCGGGGTTGAGTCCGCGCGTGAAGGTCTTGCCGCCCTTGGCGACTTCTTCGGTCAGCGTGCCCTGCACGATGCCGAGCCAGTTCGCATAGGCCGTCACCTTGTCGGCCGCATCGACCACCGCCACCGAGTCTTCGAGGTCGAGGATGGTCGAGAGCGCGGCTTCCGTCACCACGTCGCTCACACCCGCCGGGTCGGTCTTGCCGATGGCCGTGCTGCGATCGATCTGGAGGTCGAGGTGGATGCCGTGGTGTTTGATCAGCACCGACGACGGTGCTGCCGCATCGCCCTGGTACCCGACGAAGGCGGCCGGGTCCTGCAGCGACGTGTCGCTGCTGTGCAGCGTGACGACGAGCCGGCCGTCCTTCACGCGGTAGCCGGTCGCGTCCTTGTGCGAGCCGTTGGCGAGCGGCGCCGCCTGGTCGAGCACGTTGCGCGCGAAGGCGATGACCTTGGCGCCGCGCACCGGGTTGTAGCCCTTGCCCTTCTCGGCGCCGTCGGTCTCGGGGATGGCGTCGGTGCCGTAGAGCGCGTCGTACAGCGAGCCCCAGCGCGCGTTGGCGGCGTTGAGTGCGTAGCGCGCATTCAGGATCGGCACCACCAGCTGCGGGCCGGCCTGCTGCGCGAGCTCGGCGTCGACGTTCGACGTGGTGGTCTGCACGTCCTTCGGCTGCGGCAGCAGGTAGCCGATCTTTTCGAGGAACGCACGGTACGCGGGCATGTCGGTGATCGGGCCGGGGTGGGCCTTGTGCCAGCCGTCCATCTCCGTCTGCAGGCGGTCGCGCTCGGCCAGCAGTGCGATGTTCTTCGGCGCCAGGTCGGCGACGATGGTGTCGAAGCCCTTCCAGAAGGTCGCGCTGTCGACGCCCGTGGCGGGCAGCACCTTGTCTTCGATGAAGCGGTGGAGTTCGTTGGCGACCTGGAGGCCGTGGACGGTGGTGCGATCGGTCATGGAAACCTCGACGGTGGAACGGTGGGGAGACGGAAAAAAACGGTTGGCACGCAGTGTGGGGGCGCACGGGGCGTGTGCACAGCAGTGCGCTTGGCGTCTACTTTATTGCATCTCCAGAAGAAGATTAATCCGCCGTAAATCCATTGATTGATGACCTGAATGTAGGTAATCGACCTCGGAGGCGATCCGGCGCATGGCGACAATGGATGCTTCCCTCGAATTTTTCACGGATCTCCCCGCCATGTCCCAGCCCGATGTGCTGATCAGCGAAGTCGGCCCGCGCGACGGCCTGCAATCGGTCAAGGCCACCATGCCCACGGCCGACAAGCTGCGCTGGATCGACGCGCTCCACGCCGCGGGCGTGCGCGAGATCGAGGTCGCGTCCTTCGTGCCCGCACGGCTGCTGCCGCAGATGGCCGACGCGGTCGAGGTCGTGCGCCACGCCATCACTTTGCCCGGCCTCACCGTGATGGCGCTGGTGCCCAATCGGCGCGGGGCCGAGGCGGCGCTGGCCGCGGGCGTGCACAAGCTCACCGTGCCGGTGTCGGCCAGCGAGGCGCATTCGCTCGCCAACGTGCGCAAGACGCGCGAGGCGATGGTCGACGAAGTGCGCGCCATCGCCGCGCTGCGCCGCGACATCGCGCCGCATGTCGGCTTTGAAGCCGGCCTGTCGACGGCGTTCGGCTGCACGCTGCAGGGCGAGGTGCCGGAAGACGAGGTCATCCGCCTGGCCGCGCAGTGCATCGAGGCGGGGGCCGACGAGGCGGGCCTGTCGGACACCGTGGGCTACGCCAACCCGGCGCAGGTGCGCCGCCTGTTCCGCCGCCTGCGCGCGGAGATCGGCGAGCACGCCGGCGCCGCCCACATGCACAACACGCGCGGGCTCGGCCTGGCCAACTGCCTGGCGGCGTACGAGGAGGGCGTGCGCACCTTCGACGCGTCGCTCGGCGGGCTGGGCGGTTGCCCGTATGCGCCGGGTGCGTCGGGCAACGTGGTCACCGAGGACCTGGTCTTCATGTTCGAGGCCATGGGCGTGCGCACCGGCATCGACATCGAGCGGCTGATCGCGGCCCGCGCGCCGCTGATGGCCGGCCTGCCGGGGGAGCCGGTGTACGGCATGACGCCGGAGGCCGGCTTGCCCAAGGGATTTGCAAAAGGATTCGCCAAGGAAATGAAGCATGTCTGAGCCCACGCCACTGCCTTACGCGAACATCCGCGTCGTCGAGTTCACCCACATGGTCATGGGCCCGACCTGCGGCATGCTGCTGGGCGACCTCGGCGCCGAGGTCATCAAGGTGGAACCGATCGCCGGCGACGACACGCGACGGCTGCTCGGTTCCGGCGCCGGCTTCTTCCCCACCTTCAACCGCAACAAGAAGAGCATCGCACTCGACCTGAAGAAGCCCGAGGGCCTGGAAGCCGCACTCAAGCTCGTCGCCACCGCCGACATCGTGAGCGAGAACTTCAAACCCGGCACGATGAAGAAGCTGGGTCTGGACTACGACACGCTCAAAAAGCTCAACCCGCGCCTCATCTATGTCAGCCACAAGGGCTTCCTGCCCGGCCCCTACGACCACCGCACTGCCCTCGACGAGGTGGTGCAGATGATGGGCGGCCTGGCCTACATGACCGGCCGCGCCGGCGACCCGCTGCGCGCCGGCACGAGCGTGAACGACATCATGGGCGGCATGTTCGGCGCCATCGGCGCGATGGCCGCGCTGCGCCAGCGCGAGCTGACGGGCGAGGGCTGCGAGGTGCAGTCGGCGCTGTTCGAGAACAACATCTTCCTGGTCGCGCAGCACATGATGCAGTTCGCCGCCACCGGCCGCGCCGCCGACCCGATGCCCAGCCGCATCTCGGCCTGGGGCATCTACGACGTGTTCACGGTGAAGGATGGCGAGCAGATCTTCCTGGCCGTGGTGAGCGACAAGCAGTGGGCCATCTTCTGCCAGGCCTTCGGGCTGCAGGAGATGCACGCCGACCCGCGCCTGTCCACCAACAACGACCGCGTGCGCGCCCGCGACTGGATGATGCCCATCCTGCGTTCGCACCTGGCCGACACCAGCGCCGCCGAGCTGAGCGCGGTGTTCGAGAAGAACGAGTTGCCCTTCGCGCCCATCACCCGGCCACAGGACCTGTTCGACGATCCGCACCTGAACGCGACCGGCGGTCTGGCGCCGGTGCGCATGAACGACGGCAGCGAATCGAAGGTGCCGCTGATGCCCTTCACGCTCGGCGGCCAACGGCCGGGCATCAGGCTGCAGCCGCCACTGCTGGGCGAGCACACGAACGCCCTGCTGAAGGAAGTCGGCTACAGCGACGACGAGATCGCGGCCCTCAAGACCCGACACATCACGACCGGCGACTGAGCATGGAGCCAACCCACGGCGGGCTCAGGCTTTTGGCCACGACCTAGCCGTCGTGACCAGCCTGCCATTCAGTAGGGCGAGGTGATGGCGATCGAATGTCCGCTTCCGGCGAGCAATTCGTGGCGTGCACTCGCAGACTGCGACTTTCATTTTCGGAGGTCGGAATGGGTTTGCTGGCAGGGAAGACAGTCATCATCACGGGTGCAAGCTCGGGCATCGGGCAGGCGGCGGCCTTGCTGTTCGCCGCTGAGGGCGCAGCGCTGGTTCTGGGCGCGCGGCGAGAAGCTGCGTTGGATGCCCTCGTCGTGCGCATCGGTGCAGCGGGCGGGCGCGCAGTGCAGCTTGCCGGCGATGTCCGCAACGAGCAGTTCGCGGCCGACTTGGTGGCCTTGGCGCTCGCGCGCTTTGGCCGGCTGGATGTCGCATTCAACAACGCCGGCACGCTCGGTCCTCTGGGGCCGACACCCGAGATCGCCTTGGCCGACTGGAACGACACCATCGCGGTGAACCTGAGCGGCGCCTTCCTGGCGGCCAAGCACCAGATCCCGGCCATGATCCGCCAAGGCGCAGGCAGCGTGATCTTTACCTCCACCTTCGTCGGACACACGGCCGGCTTTCCGGGCGTCGCCGCTTACGCGGCCAGCAAGGCAGGCCTCGTTGGCCTCACGCAGGCCCTGGCCACCGAGTTCGGTGCGCAGGGCATCCGTGTCAACGCACTTCTGCCGGGCGGCACCGATACGCCCATGGCCCACGAGATGAGCACTACGCCCGAAGCACTGAGGAAGGTGGCGAGCCTGCATGCGCTGCAGCGCCTCGCCCGTCCGGAGGAACTGGCACGCGTCGCGCTTTTTCTGGCCTCGGAGGCTGCGTCCTTTGTCACCGGGTCGGCCCTGCTGGCCGATGGCGGGATTTCGGTTTACCGGGCGGGCTGAGCGGGACTCGACACGCGCGCGCCGAGCGTCTGCGCGGCCGGTAGGGGCTGCCAGCCGCCGCCCAGCGCGCGGTCCAGGTTGACGCGCGCCGAGAGCTCGTCCGCACGCAACTGCAAGGCTGTCTGCTGCGCGCTGAACAGGTTGCGCTGGGCATCGAGTTCGTCGAGGTGCGAGGCATAGCCTTCGCGGTAGCGGTTGCTCGCCACGCGCAGCGTTTCTTGGAGTGCCGCGCGCTGCGCGTCGACCTCGACGCTCTGGCGGCTGAGTTCATCGACCGAGGCGAGCTGGTCTTCCACCTCGCCGAAGGCCGTGAGCACGGCCTTTTCATAGCCGGCCAGCGCCTGCGTGCGGCGCGCGTCCGAGGCCTGCACGCCGGCGCGCAGGCGACCGCCTTCGAACAGCGGCGCGAGGATGCTGCCGCCGATGCTCCAGAGCTTGAACGGATCGCCGGTGAGTGCGCTCGAGCTGATGCTGCCGAGCGTGGCCGAGAGCCGCAGCGACGGCAGCAGTTGCGCGCGCGCAGCGGCCAGCTGCGCGTCGCTCGCCGCCAGCTGCGCTTCGGCGCCGGCGATGTCGGGGCGGCGGCGCAGCAGGTCGGACGGCAGGCCCAGGTCGGGCAGCGCGACCAGCTTGAGTTCGGTCAGCGGGAGCCCGCGCGGCACCGGGCCGGGCGGCGCGCCGGCGAGCAGGCTCAGCGCATGTTCCTGGCGGCGGATGGCGAGTTGCAGTTGCGGGATGACCGCCGCCGTGGCGCGGTACTCGGCCTCGCTCTGTTGCGTTTCGAGCGCCGAGGTGTAGCCGCGTTCCTGGCGCGAGCGCGCGAGCTTCAACGCCGAATCGCGTGCTTCCAGCGTCTGACGCGCGACGTCGAGCCGCGCATCGAGCGCGCGCAGATTGATGTAGCCCGACGCCATGGTCGCGGCCACGCTCAGCGCCGCGCTGTCGCGTGCGGCCTCGCTGGCCTGCAGCTGTGCGTTCGAGGCCTGGTCGAGGGCGTCGATGCGGCCCCACAGGTCGACCTCGTACGACGCCTGGAACTGGGGCTGGCCCACGGTCGACAGATAGGGCTTGCCGCTCGCCGCGCTGATGCTCTGGCTGCGGCTGCCGCTGAAGCCGGCTTCGAGCGTCGGCAGGCCGGCGGCGCGCTGTATGTCGACGAGCGCACGGGCCTCGGCCACACGTGCGGCAGCGCTGCGCAGGTCGGTGTTGTGGGCCAGCGCCTGGTCGACCAGCTGGTCGAGCACCGGGTCGCCGAAGGCCCGCCACCAGCCGGTTTCGAGCACGGTGCCGGGTGTTGCCGGTCCGCGGCCCTGCCAGGCTGCGGGAACGGCCGCTTCGAGCGTCGGGGTGGTCGGGGTCAGGCTGCTGCAGGCCTGCAGCAACGCCAGCACGATCGGCGCGAGCGCGGCGCGGCCGGCGGCCAGGACGGCGGCGGATCTCATGGCCGGGGCTCCGTCGTCGTCGCCGTCGTTGCCGTCGCGCGCGTGTTCACGCTCACCACCACCGACATGCCCGGCCGCAGGCGCTGTGCCATCGCCTGGTCGGTGTCGATGGCGATGCGCACTGACAGGCGCTGCGGGATCTTGGTGAAGTTGCCGGTCGCGTTGTCCTGCTTGATCACGCTGAACTCGGAGCCGGTCGCCGGCGAGAGGCGTTCGACATGCCCTGTGAGGCGCGCGCCGGACAGCGCATCGACATCGAAGTGCGCCAGCTGCCCCGGCACCATCTGCGCGGTCTGCGCTTCCTTGAAGTTCGCGACGATCCACACCTGCGACGGCACGACGGCCATCAGCTGCGTGCCCGGCGTCACGTACTGGCCCAGCTTGACGCCGACTTCGCCCACGTGCCCGTCGCGCGGTGCGCGGATCTCGGTGTTGTCGAGGTCGATCTCCGCGAGCTTCACGGCGGCACGCGCCGATTCGACGGCGGCCTCGACGGCATCGCGGTTGACCACCACGGTGCGCAGGTCCTGCGTGGCGACGGCGCGGCCGGCCTGCGTCTGCAGCGCGGCGGCCTCGGCCTGCTTCACGCTGGCCTCGGCCTGGTGCAACGCGGCTTCGGTCTGGTCGCGTTCGCGCTGCGAAAGCGAGCCGTCCTTGGCGAGCGGCGTAGCGCGGCGCATGTCCGACTGGGCCCGCGTGAGTTGAGCCCGCGCGTTCAAGAGCGCTGCCTGCGCGCTGGCGATCTGCGCCTGCGTGCTGCCGATGGCGGCCTCGCGCGAACGCCTGGCCTGCGCGGTGTTTGCCAGGTTGGCCTCCTGCGCGGCGAGCGCGCTGCGCGCCTGCTCGAGCTTCTGCCGGTAGATGCGGTCGTCGAGCTTCACGATCACCTGGCCGGCCTTGACCGCCATGTAGTCCTGCACGTCGACCTCGGCCACGTAGCCGTCGACCTTGGGCGCGACGATGGTCACCATGCCTCGCACATAGGCGTTTTCGGTGGTTTCGGTGCCGGTGTGAAAGGGCGGCAGGCGCCAGGCGTAGAGCACCAGCGCCACGCAGGCGAGGGTGGCGATCAGCACGATCCAGCTGCCGCGCGAACGAAGGGTTTTGGTCAGGAGAGACATGGTGAGAAGCGATCAGGAAGAAGCGGCAGGTGCTGTCGACGCATCGGTCGGCACAGTGGCGGGAGTGGCACGGCGGGCGCGATGCCAGCGGTGCGTCTTGGCACCCGCGAAGACGAGAAAACCAAGGGTCGATATGAGCGCCACGGCGCGGAACAGGTCGTTGTAGGCGAGCACATAAGACTGCTGCGTCACCTGCTGCGCGAGCAGGCCCAGGGCCTGGGTGCTGCGCGCGGCCGTGTCGTTGAGGGTCGACGCGTAGGCGCCGCCGAGCTGCGCCAGGCGCTGCACCACCTGCGGGTCGGACAGCTGCATGTGTTCGAGCAGGCGCTCGTAGTGCAGGCGCTGGCGGTCCTGCAGCAGCGTGGCCAGCCAGGCCTGCCCGATCAGGCCGGCCAGTGCCTGGCCACCGCTGAAGACGGCGACGAAGCTCACGATGTTCTTCATGCCGCCCGCGATCACGTTGCTGAAGCCTTGCAGCAGCGCCGACGCCAGGAACATCGCGCTGGCGGTGGCCAGCAGCGTCTGCGACAGGTACAGATCGTGGGGGCGCGTCAGCACGGTCGACTGGCTGTCCATCCACGCGGCAATGATGATCAGCACCAGCGCGATGTCACCGAGCACGCCGAAGCGCTTGGACGGCAGCGCGAGCAAGGCCAGCAGGAAGCCGCCCACCGTGCCGGCCGTGACCCAGAGGAACAGCGGGTGCATCTGGTCGTTGGTGAAGCCCAGGGTGTTCATGAGGCCCACCGCGCCGGTGGTCTGCTCCGACAGGATGATGCGGAACAGCAGCGTTGCGCCCATGAATCGCAGCATGAAAGGGCTCACCAGCCAGCGCAGGTCGAGCAGCTGCTTCTCGCGCGGCAGCTCGAAGGCCAGGTAGAGGCCGAAGCACAGCACCGACCCGGCCAGGCACAGGCCCAGCCAGGGCGTGTCGGTCCACCAGTGCAGGCGGCCTTGCGTCAGCACCACGCACAGCAGCGCGAGCGAGGTCGCGTACAGCGCGAAGACGAGGGCGTCGCCCCTGGCGAACATCTGCTGCGTCGGCATGGGTTTGATGCGGACCACGTTGATGGCGGCCACACAGAGGATGGCGAGCGCCGCGTCCACCACGTTGAGCCCTTGCCACTGGCCGATCTGCAGCAGGTCTTCGGAAATCACGCGTGACAACGGCGCCCCGAGCTGCAAGGCCGCGAAGGCCAGCACCGCCCCGATGAAGACCTTGGGCCCGGCCGGAAAGGCCTGGACCATGTAGAGCACGGTCAGGCTGCTGAGCGGCGCGGCGGCCAGGCCGAGCGCTGCGCGCACCAGGAGTGCCGAGCCCAGGTGCTGGGTGAACAGGTGCGCCACCGCCAGCAGCAGGTAGAGGGGAATGACGATGTCGGCGAACTTGCGCAGGCCGTACTGGTAGCGCACCTTGGTCAACAGCAGCGAGGCCGAGATGTTGGTGGCGTAGTAGGCGGTGGTGAGCCAGCTGGCCTCGGTGGGCGTGACGCCGAGCGTGCCCTGGATGCCGGTGAGGTTGGAATTGACCAGGTTCACGCCCAGGCCCTGCGTGATGCCCAGCAGCACGGACACGGCGGCGAAGGCCAGGCCTTCGCGCAAGTCATACGGCGCGACCGGGGGCGCTGCCGGGGCCGCTGCGGTTGCCGCGACGGGTTCGCGTTCGTCGCTCACTGGATTGCCTTCGCCTCCGGCTGCGGAGCGAGCTTGCTTGGGGCGGCCCGGCGCGTCGCTCATGTCGGGCGTGCCTCGCCGGGCTGGCGCGCCAGCGGCATCACGAGCTCGTCGACGACCCGGGCGATCGACGCCCGCGTGACTTTCTGGCTGCGCGTGTTGTAGCGGTAGAGGATCATGGCCGGGACCAGGTCGAGCAGCAGATCGGTGTCGGCCGGGGCGTCGATCTCGCCGCGCGCGACCGCGCGCTCCACCAGCGCGCGGACCTTGGCGCGGCGTGCGGTGAGCCGCTCGGGCGCGACCTTCTCGGTCCAGGCCATGTGCTGGCGCACGTTGCCCAGCATCTCCTGCACGGCGGCCTGCATCACGTGGTTGCCGATGCCGTAGTAGTGCGCGTAGATCTTCACGAGGTCGCCGCGCAGCGTGCCGGTGTCGACCTCGACTTCGATGGGGGAGTGCAGGGTGAGGGCGTCGGCCAGCAGCTCGTCTTTCGACTTCCAGCGGCGGTAGAGCGAGGCCTTGCCGGCGCCGGCGCGCTGCGCCACGGCGTCCATCGTCACGGCCTGGATGCCGGATTCGCCCAGGATTTCCATCGCGGCGCGCAGGATGCTCGCGTCGAGCGCGGCGTCGCGGGGGCGGCCGGGGGTGGGAAGGGCGGTGTCGGTGGTCATGTATTGCGGAACGATGTAGTATCGAAACTAGATTGTATCGAAACAAGGGTTTTCCCGCTGACGCGCGACAAGGCCGCGCGGGCACTCCGGATAATCCGGCACCCATGGACCGCCTCACGCAACTCGAATCCTTCGTCTCGGTCGCCACTCGGGGCAGCCTGACTGCGGCGGCCAAGGCCGAGGGCGTGGCGCCGGCGATCATGGGCCGGCGCATCGACGCACTGGAGGAACGGCTGGGCGTGAAGCTGCTGCTGCGCACCACACGCCGCCTCACGCTCACGCACGAGGGCAGCGCGTTCCTCGAGGACTGCCAGCGCCTGCTGGTCGAATTTGCCAATGCCGAGGCCAGCGTGAGCGCCGGCGGCGTCAAGGCCAGCGGCCACCTGCGGGTGACGGCGCCGGCCGGCTTCGGGCGTCGCCATGTCGCCCCGCTGGTGCCGCGCTTCCATGCGTTGCACCCCGAGGTGACGATCTCGTTGAACCTGAGCGACCGGGTGGTCGACGTCACCGGCGAGAGCTTCGACTGCGCGGTGCGGGTCGGCGACCTGCCCGATTCGTCGCTGGTGAGCCTGCGCCTGGCCGACAACCGGCGCCGCTGCGTGGCGACGCCGGCCTTCCTGCGCCGCCATGGCACGCCGCGCCATCCGTCCGACCTGGCACGCTTTGCCTGCCTGACGTTGTCGAGCGATGCCTCGCAGACGCGCGGCTGGGCGTTCCGCGTGCCGTCGACCGGCGGCGAGCCCGAAACCATCCACCTGAAGCCGAGCGGCCCGCTCGACTGCTCCGACGGCCAGGTGCTGCACGACTGGTGCCTGGCCGGCCACGGCATCGCCTGGCGCAGCGGCTGGGAGATCGAGGCCGAGGTCGAGGCTGGCCTGCTGGTGCCGGTGCTCGACGAGTTTGCGGCACCGCCGAACGGCATCTACGCCGTATTCCCGCAGCGCAAGCACCTCGCACTGCGGGTGCGGCTGTGGCTGGATTTCCTCAAGGCCGAGTACGGGCGCCCGGAATTCTGGAGCGGCACAATCGCGCCATGACCTTCGAAGCCATCCTCGCCTACCTGCACCTGCTGGCCATTCTCACGATGGTCGTCTTCATTTCCAGCGAAGCCGCGCTGTGCCGGGTGCAGTGGCTCAACGCCGCGGTGGTCGAGCGGCTCGCCAAGGTCGACCGGGTCTACGGCATCGCCGCGGTCATGGTGCTGGCCACCGGCGTGGCGCGCACCGTCTGGGGCGTGAAGGGCACCTCCTGGTACTGGACCAACCCGCTGCTGCACGTGAAGCTCACACTCTTCATCATCGTGGGCGTGATTTCGATCTTCCCGACCCTGACCTACGTCCGCTGGCGCAAGACCCTGCGCACCACCGGCGCCCTGCCGGCCGAGGCCGACATCCAGAAGACCCGCAAGCTGGTGATGGTGCAGGCGCACCTGATCGCGCTGATCCCGCTGGTCGCCGTCTTCCTCGCGCGCGGTTTCGGCAAATAGAAAAAACAAACCCCGCGTGTGCGGGGCTCGTTTTTTCCAGAACACCGCGGAACCGGCTTCGCCGGGCCGCTGGTGTTGCCCCCTGACAGGGGGAGGGCGCTGCCACACGAAGTGGGCAAGCCTCGGGGGTCAGGCCTTATTACTCAGACAGGTCTTCATGAAGGCCTTGCGGGCGTCGCCGGCCAGTGCCTTGGTCTTGGCGTCGACGTTGCAGGTCTTCATCTTTTCCTGCTGGGTCACCTTGGCGCCGCCGTCGGCCGACAGGCAGCCCTTCATGAAGGCCTTGCGGTCGTCGCCCTTCTTCTCGCCGGCGTCCTTGTTGCAGGTGGCCATCTTGCCTTGCTGGGCGGTGGGAGCCTTGGCGGGGGCGGCCGCCTTGTCCTGGGCCTGTGCGGCGCCGAAGGACAGACAGGCGCCCAGTGCGATCAGGGAAAGGATGTTCTTCATGATGTGGTTCCTCGAAGGTTGATCGGGTGACAGCAACCCGGCGATGGCCGGGCCCGTTCATGCTAACGGCCGATCGCACGCCGCGGATGACCGTGCCGAGGCCCTCGGGGTTCTCCCCCGGTAAAATCCCGCGATGCTATTGGTCAAACAGGAGCTGCTCGCGGCGCTCGCGAACACGCTCGAATCCTTCTCGTCCGGCGCCGGAGCCAAGGCCGCCTTCGAATCGCCCAAGGTGGCGGCGCATGGCGATTTCGCCAGCACGGCCGCCATGCAGCTGGCCAAACCGCTCGGCCGCAAGCCGCGCGAACTGGCCGAGCAGCTCAGTGCCACGCTTTTCGCCACGCCGGCTTTCACGCAGTGGGTTGAGGCGATCGAGATCGCCGGTCCCGGTTTCCTCAACATTCGCCTGAAGACCGCCGCCAAGCAGCAGATCGTGCGCGAGGTGCTGGCCGCCGGCGACGCCTTCGGCCGCCAGCCGGTGCGGGGCGACAAGGTGCTGGTCGAGTTCGTCTCCGCCAACCCGACCGGCCCGCTGCACGTGGGCCACGGCCGCCAGGCCGCGCTGGGCGACGCCATCTGCAACCTGCTGGCCGCCCAGGGCGCGGACGTCTGGCGCGAGTTCTATTACAACGACGCCGGCGTGCAGATCCAGACGCTGGCCAGCAGCACGCAGCTGCGCCTGCAGGGCTTCAAGCCGGGCGACGCCGAGTGGCCGAGCGGCGAGAAGGCCGCGGCGTACAACGGCGACTACATCGCCGACATCGCCGAGGACTTCAAGGCGAAGAAGACGGTGAGCGCCGATGACCGCGAATACACGGCCAGCGGCGACGTGGACGACATCGACTCGATCCGACAGTTCGCCGTGGCCTACCTGCGCCGCGAGCAGGACCTGGACCTGAAGGCGTTCCAGGTGAAGTTCGACAACTACTACCTGGAGTCCAGCCTGTACACCAGCGGCCGCGTGGCCGCGACGGTGCAGAAGCTGGTCGACGCCGGCAAGACCTACGAACAGGACGGCGCGCTGTGGCTCAAGTCGACCGACTACGGCGACGACAAGGACCGCGTCATGCGGAAGAAAGACGGCACGTACACCTACTTCGTGCCCGACGTGGCCTACCACATTGCCAAGTGGGAGCGCGGCTTCCACACGGTGGTGAACATCCAGGGCACCGACCACCACGGCACCATCGCCCGCGTGCGCGCCGGCCTGCAGGCGGCCGGCGTCGGCATCCCGGCCGGCTACCCCGACTACGTGCTCCACACCATGGTGCGGGTGGTCAAGGGCGGCGAAGAGGTGAAGATCAGCAAGCGCGCCGGCAGTTACGTCACGCTGCGCGACCTGATCGAGTGGACCAGCACCGATGCGGTCCGCTTTTTCCTGCTCAGCCGCAAGCCCGACACCGAATACACCTTCGACGTCGACCTGGCGGTCACGAAGAACAACGACAACCCGGTCTATTACGTGCAGTACGCGCATGCGCGTATCTGTTCGGTGCTCACCGCGTGGGGTGGCGACGAGGCCACGCTGAAGGATGTCGACCTGTCGGCGCTCGAGAGCCCGGCGGCGCAGGCGCTGATGCTGATGCTGGCGAAATACCCCGAGATGCTCACCGCCGCCGCCAAGGATTTCGCGCCGCACGACGTGACCTTCTACCTGCGCGAACTGGCTGCCAGCTACCACAGCTACTACGATGCCGAGCGCATTCTGGTCGACGAGGAACCGGTCAGGCTCGCCCGGCTGGCGCTGGTCGCCGCCACCGCGCAGGTGCTGCACAATGGCCTCGCGATTCTCGGCGTGAGCGCGCCGCGCAAGATGTGATGACCTCTTTTTCCTCCCCATGAAAACAAGACAACGCGGCAACACGGTCATCGGCCTGATCATCGGCATCGTCCTGGGCCTGGGCGTGGCGCTCGGCATCGCGGTCTACGTCACCAAGGTGCCGATTCCGTTCATGACCAAAACCCAGCGCGGCGGTGCCGAGCAGGACGAGGCCGAGGCCCGCAAGAACAAGGACTGGAACCCCAACGCGCCGCTCGCCGGCAAGCCGTCGGCGCGCACCCCGCCCGAGCAGCCCGCCTCGGTCGGCCCGCTGAACCCGGCCGTGCCAGCCACCGGCCCGGTGCCAGCGGTGGTCGCGCCTGCTACGCCGGCGACCCGGCCCCGCACCGATGCCACGGCACCCGCCGCCTCGTCCGACCCGCTGGGCGACCTGGCCCGCGCCCGCGCCGGCACCGCCGCCCCGGCCACCACCACGGCGGCGGCCGACGGCACCGACCCCTTCGTGTACTTCGTGCAGGCCGGGGCCTTCCGCAGCACCGACGACGCCGAGGCGCAGCGTGCCAAGCTGTCGCTGATGGGCGTCGAAGCGCGCGTCACCGAGCGCGAGCAGGCCGGCCGCACCGTCTACCGGGTGCGCGCAGGCCCCTTCAACAAGAAGGACGACGCCGACCGCCTGAAGTCGCGGCTCGACAGCGGCGGGCTCGAATCCAACCTGGTCCGTGTCCAGCGCTGAACGCCTGAACGTCTCACCGATCGGTGCCCCAGGCGCCCACCATCCCTGGCTGCGGGAACTCCGCAGCCGCTGCCCGGCTCTGTCAGCCGCACAGGAGAACCTTTGATGACCATGAACCGCCGTGATTTTTCGCTGACCGCCGCCTCGATCGGGCTGCTTCCTCTCGCCGCCACCGGCGTGCATGCCCAGGCCCGCCCGCCGAAGGCCGGCACCGACTACATCGTGCTGGGCAAGCGCGCACCGGTCGACACGCCCGCCGGCAAGGTGGAAGTGGTCGAATTCTTCTCGTACAACTGCCCGCACTGCGCCGCCTTCGAGCCGCGCCTGGAGCCGTGGGTCAAGACGCTGCCGGCCGACGTGGTGTTCAAGCGCATCCCGGTGCCCTTCGTGGGCAACGACACCGAAGCCAAGCAGCGGCTCTACTACACGCTCGAAGCCATGGGCAAGGTCGACGCCTTCCAGATGAAGCTGTTCCAGGCCATCCACCAGCAGCGCCAGCCGCTGGTCGGCGACGCCGCGATCCTGGCCTGGGCCGAGAAGCAGCCCGACCTGGACGGCAAGAAGTTCGCCGACCTGTTCAAGTCCTTCTCGGTGGCCGGCAAGGCCAAGCGCGCCACCCAGTTGACCAGCGACTATCAGGTGGCCGGCGTGCCGGCGCTGGGCGTGGCCGGGCGTTGGTATGTGGACGGCGACACGGCCGGTTCGCTCGACCGGGCGCTGGAAGTTGTGGGCCTGCTGGTGGCTGAAGCCCGCAAGGGTTGAAGACCGGAGGACCGGCGACTGTTCACCACGGCCGTTTCAAGAATGTCAAAAGCCCGCCTCGGCGGGCTTTTTCGTCCGAGCGACCGGATGCACTGATCCGGCGCATACAATCGTCGAGCAAGTTTCGTGCCTTTATGACACATCGACCCCACACTCCCCTTTCCTCCCTCCTGCGCGCCGGCTTCGCCGCGCTGCTGCTCGCCGTCGCCACGGTTCCGGCGCTGGCTGAAAAGGCCGATCGCACCAAGCCCATGAACATCGAGGCCGATGCCATGCGCTACGACGACCTGAAGCAGACCAGCGTGTTCACCGGCAACGTGGTGGTGACCAAGGGCACCATCATCATCCGCGGCGCGCGCATCGACGTGCGCCAGGACCCGGAGGGCTACCAGTACGGCGTGGTCACCGCGGCGCCCGGAAAGCTGGCTTATTACAAGCAGAAGCGCGACTCCGGCGTCGACGAGTGGACCGAGGGCGAGTCGGAGGTCATCGAGTACGACAGCCGCGCCGACAACGTCAAGTTCATCCGCCGCGCCATCATGCGGCGGCTGATCGGCGCGAAGGTCAACGACGAGACCACCGGCGCGCTGATCGTCTACGACCAGAGCAACGACACCTTCACCGTGAACGGCGCGCCGCTGCCCCCGGGTGCCAGCGTGGCCGCCGGCGACCGGGGCAGCCGCGTGCGCGCCATCCTGACGCCGAAGGCAGCCGGCGCGGAAGCGGCGCAGCCGAGCGCACCCGCCGTGCCGGCATCTGCACCCGGCCGGGGCCTGCGCCCCAGCACCACGCTCGGCGGAGAAGCGCGCCCGTGAACGACAGCGTGGACATCGCGAAGCACGCCGCACCCCCTGCGGCCGTCGAAGGCAGCCGGCTCCAGGTGCGCGGGCTGCAGAAGCGCTACGGCAGCCGGCAGGTCGTCAAGAACGTCTCGCTCGATGTGCAGAAGGGCGAGGTCGTCGGTCTGCTCGGGCCCAATGGCGCGGGCAAGACGACTTCGTTCTACATGATCGTGGGCCTGGTGCGGGCCGACGCTGGCGAGATCAGCATCGACGGCGAGCCGATCGCGCACATGCCGATCCACCGCCGCGCCCGCATGGGCCTGAGCTACCTGCCGCAGGAAGCCTCGATCTTCCGCAAGCTCAGCGTGCAGGAGAACGTGCGTGCCGTGCTCGAGCTGCAGCGCGAGCCCGACGCCAAGGGCCGGCTCGTGCCGATGTCGAAGAAGCGCATCGACGATCGCCTGAACGAACTGCTGTCGGACCTGCGCGTCGAGCATCTGCGCGATTCGCCGGCGCTGGCGCTGTCGGGCGGCGAGCGACGCCGCGTCGAGATCGCCCGTGCCCTGGCCACGCAGCCGCGCTTCATCCTGCTGGACGAGCCCTTTGCCGGGATCGACCCGATCGCCGTGATCGAGATCCAGCGCATCGTCAGCTTCTTGAAGAGCCGCGGCATCGGCGTGCTTATCACCGACCACAACGTGCGCGAGACGCTGGGCATCTGCGACCACGCTTTCATCATCAGCGACGGGCAAGTGCTGGCACAAGGCACGCCTTCGGAGATCGTCGACAACGCCGAGGTACGCCGCGTGTACCTGGGCGAACACTTCCGCATGTAAGGGGAGGGCGAAACTCCCATGAAGCAGGGCCTGTCGCTCCGCGTTTCGCAGCACCTTGCGCTCACGCCCCAGTTGCAGCAGTCGATCCGGCTGCTGCAGCTGTCCACGCTCGAACTGAGCCAGGAAGTGGAGCAGATGCTCGACGAGAACCCGTTTCTCGAGCGCACCGCCGAAGAGGCCGCCCGTGAGGAGTTCGGCGTCGACGCCGCCGATGCGCCGCCGCCGCGCGACGACGACTTCGCGCCCGGCCCCGCCGCCGCCAGCAACGACAGCACCACCAGCACCACCGAGGCCGAGGCGCCGGCGGTCGACGCGACCGAAGCCACGCCCGACTGGGAAGGCGACGGCACTGTCGACATGGCACCCGACGACAGCGAATGGGGCGGCGACGCGCCCCCGCGCGCCAACAACCTGGGCGACGACGAACGCGCCGATGCCACCGAGCTGGCGCGCAGCCAGGAGTCGCTGCAGTCCCATCTGCACCGCCAGGCCCTGAGCCTGCGCCTGAACGAAAGCGACCAGGCGGCGCTGCGCTTCCTGATCGAATCGCTCAACGAAGACGGCTACCTCGAGGACTCGCTGCCCGCCCTGGCCTCGGGCCTGGCCGGCGACGACAACGACGAGTTCGACGGCCTGGTGCACCACTTCCAGGTGGCGCTCGGCCTGCTGCAGAGCCTGGAACCGGTCGGCGTGGGCGCACGCGATCTGGGCGAATGTCTCGCCATCCAGTTGCGTGCGCTGGCCCGTGCGAACGAAAGCGCCGAAGAGACGCAGGTGCGCAAGACCGCCATCGCGATCTGCAAGCAGCCGATGGAACTGCTCGCCCGGCGTGACTTCAAGCGCCTGGCCACGCTCACGCGCAGCAACGAGGAAGAGGTGCGCTCGTCGCTGCAACTGATCGCCACGCTCGAACCCAAGCCGGGTCGGCGCTTCGTCGATGTGGAACGCAACGTGGTGGTCCCCGACGTGATCGTCACGCGCATGGGCGCCGGCACCAACATCAAGTTCCGCGTGATGCTCAACCCCGACGTGATGCCGCGCCTGCGGGTGCACGACATCTACGCCGGCGCGCTCAAGCAGCACAAGGGCGAGGGCAGCCAGGCGCTGTCGCAGCGGCTGCAGGAGGCGCGCTGGTTCATCAAGAACATCCAGCAGCGCTTCGACACCATCCTGCGCGTGAGCAATGCCATCGTCGACCGGCAGAAGAGCTTCTTCGTGCACGGCGAGCTGGCCATGCGGCCGCTGGTGCTGCGCGAGATCGCCGACGAGCTCGGCCTGCACGAATCCACCATCAGCCGGGTGACCACGGCCAAGTACATGTCCACGCCCTACGGCACGGTCGAGCTGAAGTACTTCTTCGGCTCGGCGCTGGGCACCGAGACCGGCGGCAACGCGTCGAGCACCGCGGTGCGTGCGCTCATCAAGCAGTTCGTCACGGCCGAGAGCATCAAGAAACCGCTGTCGGACAGCCAGATCTCCGAGATGCTCAAGGAGCAGGGCATCGAATGCGCCCGGCGCACCGTGGCCAAGTACCGTGAAGCGCTGCGCATCGCGCCGGCCAACCTGCGCAAGGCGCTCTGAGTCCGCACCATGAACCAGCTCCATCTCTTTCTGCCTTGCGCCGCCGGCGTCGAGGACTTTCTGGCGCAAGAAGTGCACGGCCTCACCGGCCTGGCCGGCGACGACCTGATGGCCTCGCGCGGCGGCGTCTTCGTGCGCGGCTCGTGGCGCGACGCCATGAAGCTCAACCTGCACAGCCGGTTGGCGCAGCGCGTGCTGATCGAACTGGCGCACGCGCCGTACCGCAGCGAGAACGACCTCTATGCCATCGCCAGCGGCGTCGCGTGGGAGATCTGGTTCACGCCGCAGCAGACCTTCAAGATCGAGACCACGGCGCAGCACAGCCCGCTGCAGAGCCTGAACTTCGCCACGCTGCGCATCAAGGACGCCATCGCCGACCGCTTCCGTGCCAAGGCCGGCGGCGTGCGGCCGAGCATCGAGACGCAGTGGCCCGACGTGCGCGTGTTCGCCCACCTCACCACCGACCACTGCACGCTCTACATCGACACCTCGGGCGAGCCGCTCTTCAAGCGCGGCTGGCGCCAGGACACCGGCGACGCGCCGCTGAAGGAAACCCTGGCCGCGGCCATGCTGGCCGCCAGCGGCTGGTGGAACCCGGAAACCGGCGCCGTGTCCGAAGCGCCGCTGTACGACCCCTGCTGCGGCAGCGGCACCATCGCCATCGAGGCAGCGCAGATCGGCCTGGGCATTCCGGCCGGCGCGCTGCGGCGCTTCGGCTTCGAGAAGCTGCTGCCCTTCCAGCCGCACGTGTGGGAGTCGATCCAGAACGAGGCCGCCGATGCGCCCGCCAGGACCGCGCCGGCCATCTTCGGCAGCGACGTGTCGCACCGCATGGTCGACTTCGCCGAACGCAATGCCGAGCGGGCCGGTGTCGCCGCGGCGATCCAGTTCCGCGGCGGCGATGCCTTGCAGCGCATGCCGCCCGAAAGCGCTCCACAGGGCGGCGTGATCGTGCTGAACCCGCCGTACGGCGAGCGGATCGAGGTCGGCGGCGTGGCGCGTGCCGGCGCCCGCGAGCAGGCGGAAACCGAAGACGGCGGCGAGTTCTTCACCCAGCTGGCCAGCCACTGGAAGAAGAGCTACGCCGGCTGGACGGCCTGGGTGCTCACGCCCGACCTGCAGCTGCCCAAGCGCATGCGCCTGAAGGAGTCGCGCCGGGTGCCGATGTGGAACGGGCCGATCGAGTGCCGGCTGTTCCGCTTCGACATGGTGGCCGGTTCGGCCCGCACGCCGCGTCCATAGCTTCCGCGCACCGCCTTCAGCCGTGCGCCAGCGGCTGGTCGGCCGGCAGGAAGCGCTGGAACAGGTCCGACACGAAGGCCGCGCCACCGTCGGCCTGCACCCCCGTCAGGTACAGGCCGCGCCAGTACGGCGAGCGCCGGCCCCGGCTCTCCTCGAACATCCGGTCCACCACGCTGCGCAGCCCGGGCTGCAGGGCGTTCACCTGGTCGAAGAAGGCATGGATCGCAAGTTGGTCCGCGGCGCTGGTCGCCTCATCGAGCAGGCGCAATCGCAGCGCCTGCAATCGCGCCGCGATGGGTTCGAACAGCTCGCTCAGGCGGTCTCCCGCGGCTGGCGCGGCGCTGCGGTCCTGCAGGGGCAGGCGGTGCCCGAGCGCCTGCGCCAGCACGTCGGGCGGCAACGCGCCGTACACGGTGTCGTAGCCGGGCAGCCGCTCCAGGCCCGTGACGATGAGGTAGACCGGCAGGCGCAGCTGCAGGTGCTCGGCCGCCTCGTCGACCACATGCCGAAGGCGCGCCGTGCCCGGCGTGACGTCCGCGGCCTCGCCCAGCAGGCTGGCGGCACCGACGCAGACCACCACGCCATTGAGCGGCAGCCGCTCGCGCTGCTCGGCCAGTTCCATGAGCGCCTGGTACCAGAGGTTGCGCGTGCGGCGCGAGCCGGAATCGCAGACGGCCGCGGAGCTGGTCTCGATCGCGGTCATGGTCTCGAAGAACCACCAGCGCCAGAAGGCGCGCCCGCTCGTGTCGCGGTCGTGCGCCACCGGCAGCGGCGACACGCTGTGCGCGGCCGTCAGCAAGCCCGGCACGTCGGCCGCCGTGTCGCCGATGAAAAGGAACCACGGGATGCCGTAGAGACCCTCGTGCGACGGGCGTGCCGCCGTACCGGTCCGTCGCAGCCCGCGCCGTGCCTGTGCCACGGCTTCGCGCATGACCTGCAGCGCCGCGAGTTCCGACGCCGACTCGGCTGGCCCGAGGGCCGCGATGCGTGCGCGCAGCGCGCGCCGTCGCGCGGCCTGCGGCGCGCCGAGCAGCCACCACCACAGGGCGATGAACGCGACGCCGCAGAGGGCGACCAGTTGCCAGAAGGTGGCCGGCAGGGAAGACAGGGCGGACATGGCGCTTCTCCTGGAATGCGTCGATTCAGCGCGCAGTGGTTTCTAGAAACAGGAAGTCCGCGACCAGGCGCTGGCTTCCCGGGTTTGTCGCGATCGACTCGCGCAGCGCTGCCAGGTAGGCCGGCGCGAGCTCGAAAGGCGGCCGATCGGCCAGGCGTTCGAAGGGCGCTGGCGAGGCGACCACGGCCACCAGCACGGTGCCGAAGGGCGGGCTGACGAGCCAGCTCGTGGGCATGTTCTCGCCCAGCGTCACGGTCTGCCGGGCCGGCAGGCGCGCGCGTGGGGATTCCGACATCAGGTGCAGCACCGCGCCATCGCTGGTGTAGTAGTCGACCCGCACATGGCTGGCGTAGACGGGCCCGGTGACCTGCAGCCGCACCGCATCGCCTTCGCGCAGCCGGCCCACGGGTGCCGAGGGCGCCTCGATCCGCAGGCCGGCCTTGCTGTCCTGGTTGCGCAGCTGGTAGGGCTTGAGGATCGCGGCCACCTCGCAGTAAGGCCAGGCGCGGATGCGCAGGTCGAAATCCGGCGTCTTGGCCTGCGGCAGGGCCGCGACGTCCTGCCGCACGCGCGCGCCGTCTTCGGAGCTGGCGACAAAGCCGCTGACGTGCGCGCTGCCGTCGGCGCTGGTCGCCAGCGCCAGGTCGGCGCAGGCGTAACGCTGCAGCTGCGCGGCCACGCGTTCGGCGGGCGCGGTCGGTGGCCTGGCCCGGTCACCGAGCAGCAGGCTGATCAGGTAGACGCTGGGGGCGAGCAATGCAACGGCACCGGCGGCCCGCACCAGCGCGCGGCGGCGGCGCTGGGGCCGCCGTCGCGCCGGTGGGTCCGACGAGGCATAAGGCTGCGGCGTGAGCCGAGTCCGTGCCAGCGCGTCGAGTTCGACCGGGGGGGTCGGCAACTGCTGGCCATGCAGGCGCTTGAGCTTGCCCCACTCGCCGGTGTCGGCGTCCTCGAAGTAGTACTGCCCCCGGAAGCCCAGCGCCAGCGCGTACCAGTAGACCTCGCGCACCGCGCCGTCGTCCGGGCCGAGCGCCGACAGGTGGTGGAAGAACTCGGTCTGCGCGTTGCTGGAATTGAAGAGCGTCGATTGCAGGGCGTCACCGGCATCGTCCGCACCGGCCAGCCGTTGCAGCAGTTCGTCGAACCAGGCCACCGCCGCGAAGCTCGCCGACTCGACCCGCGCGGCCGACCAGCCGGCCAAGCGCGCCGCGCCGCGCGCCGCATCGAGCAGCGCGCGCGCCTGTTGCCGCGCGGCCACCGGGTCCGTCATGGCGCTGCCGGCCTCCCGCGCGGCCGCGAGCCGCAGCCCGAAGGCGAAGAAGGCCGAGAAGGCGTCGAGCAGGCGTGCCATGGCTGTCATGCCGACGCGGCTGTCGTGCGAGGCCGGTCAGGCGTGTGCCGGAATCGATGGCCCATGCTGTCCCCGTTCTCGTGGCTTGGGGGAAAACCATCCCACCGGCCCCGGCGCGCGCCAATACCGCAGGGGGTCTATGCCTTTCGGCAGTCGGTCATGCCTTGCTGCGCAGCCCGATCGCCGTTATCTTCTGCCGTTTCGGAGTTCACCCGAACCCGGGGGTTACGTCATGAAAATCCTGATCGCCGACGATCACCGACTCGTCATGGAAGCGGTCAAGGCCAAGCTGGCCGAACTCGAGCCTGGCATCGAATTCGTCCTGGCCATGAGCGTCGACGAGTTGCTGGCCGCCGCCTCCGACGACCTGGACCTGGCGCTGATCGACCTGAACATGCCGGGCGCGGAAGGCCATGCCCATATCGACGAGATGCGCCGGCGCCATCCGGCCGTGCCGGTGATCGTGCTGTCGGGCACCGAAGACCCGACGGTGATGCGCGCGACCATCGAGCGCGGCGTGCTGGGTTTCATCCCCAAGGCCTATTCGCCCGACGTGATGATCTCCGCCGTGCGGCTGGTGCTGGCCGGCGGCGTCTACGTCCCGCCGATGATGCTGTCGGCCGTGCCTGCCGGCATCGTGGCCGGGGTGCCGGCGGCCGAGGTGGCACGGCAACTGGGCGGCGCCAGCCACACGCTCGACCACCTGCGCAATGTGCTGACCGACCGGCAGGTCGAAGTGCTCCAGCTGTTGTCCCAAGGCAAGCCCAACAAGCTGATCGGCCGCGCCCTCGGCATCAGCGAGGGCACCGTCAAGATCCACCTCGCGGCGATTTTCCGCGCGCTCAACGTGCGCAACCGCACCGAGGCGGTGGTGGCCGCGCAGGCGCTGACCGAAGCCTGAGCCCGTCCGCGCCGGCGTCGCCTACTCGCCGAGCTGCAGGAAGACACGCCCGCCGTCGATGCGCACCGGATAGATCCGCAGGCCCGCAGTGACCGGCGCGCAGGTCGCGCGGCCATCGCGAATGTCGAACCGGCCCTGATGCAGCGGGCACTCGATCTCGAAGCCTTCGAGGAAGCCGTCGCACAGCCGCGCGCGGCCATGGGTGCAGGTGTTGTCGGTGGCGAAGACGCGGCCGTCGACCTTGTAGAGGGCGATGTCGCGGCCCGCGACCTGCAAGCCGACCGCGTTGTCATCGAACACGTCGTCCTCGTTGCAGGCGTCGGTCCATGGGGTGTCGCTCATAGAGAGGTTCTCAGATCGGGTAGATGATGGAATTCGGGATCATTTCGCTGTCGTACACGCACAGGCGCGAAGCAAACCGGAGTCCGTCCGGCGTCCGGACGATGGTGTCGATGTAGCGGCCGACGTTGAAGACGGTCGACGCCTCTGACAGCTTGGTGCGGAAGACCGCGTAGTTGGCTTCCACCTCGAAGTGGTCGTGCGTCGCCGACCGGATCAGCGGTGCGCCGACGACATGACGCTGGTAGTACGGGTCGTGGAACAGCGTCTCGCGGATGCCGTAGACGCGGTCCTTCAGCATGCCCTTGCTCTCGAAGAACAAGGTCGCGAGCGGGAAGCCGCGCTCGTGGTTCTCGCGCGGGATCAGCTTGTAGAGGCAGTCCTCGACGAAGAACGCCGGCCACAGGTCCCAGTCGCCGGAATCCACGGCCTGGGCGTAGTCGGCGTGCAGGCGCGCGATCGCGATGTAGTCGTGGAAGCCGATGTCGGGTGCAGCGCCTGCTGCGCTCGCGTGGATTGTTTCGTTCATGTCGGTCATGGGGTTCAGGCCTCCATGACTTCGCGCCAGTAGGCATACATGCCGCGGATCAGCGTCTCGGTCACCATGTGGTCGGTGTCGCCGACCTCGCGCCCGCCGAGCTCGGCCAGCGTTCGGTGGAAGGGCTTCTGCTCGAAGCCCTGCTGCGAGAACTCGATGACCTCGCCGTCGTCGGCCGAGACGAAGCCGGCCGGGCCGAAGAGATTGGCCTGCCGCAGCCGACGCTGCGTCATCTCGTCGGTGTCGTCGTCGAAGCCGAAGTGCGTCCACACGAAATCGAAGGCACCATGGCCGTCGGGCTGGATGTGGCGGGTGGAGACGCTGTTGACCTGCTGCTGCAGGATGACGCTCGGGAAGAGCGTCATCATCACGGCCGTCGGCCCACCCCACCACGGCTCCGGCACGATGTCGAGGAAGCGGGGGTCGTTGAGCGTCATGCTCTCCTTGAAGCTCGAGACCTGCGTCACCTGCTCCGCTTTGCCCGACTGGCCGCGCGTGGAGATCATCGCGGCGTGGCGGTGCCGGGCGTCCATCTTCAGTTCGCTCTTGTTGTCGGCGCGCCAGAGTCCGAAGGTGACGAACCAGGTGTGCAGCAGGCCGGGGTGGTACGGGTCCTTGATGTTCTCCTGCATCAGCTTCCAGTTGCCCGGAATGCGCTGGCGGTTGTAGCCGAGGATGCGGAGCGGACGGCCGTTGAACAGGCGGTCGAAGTAGCCCAGCATGGTCGGCCCGAGGAAGTCCTCCAGCGACTCGATGTCGTGATCGAAGCTCGCGAACACCACGCCGCCGCGCGTCGCCACCTTGAGCTTGTTGAGGCCATGGTCGGCGGTCTTGAAGTCGGCCGGCATGCCGCCGTTGACCTTGCCGTCCTGCTTCACGCCGCGGCGAAAGGGCACGCCCTGCAGGTCGCCCTGCAGCGTGTAGCTCCACTGGTGGTACGGGCAGACGAATTCCTTGCGGTTGCCGTGCCGCTCGCGGCAGAACTGCATGCCGCGGTGCGCACAGACGTTCTCGACCACGCGGATGCCGCCCTCGGCATCGCGCACCATGAGCACGGAGCGCTCGCCCACGACGGTGCGCTTGAAGTCGCCGGGCGCCGGAATCTCCGCTTCGAGGCCCACGTAGTTCCAGTGCCGCGTGTAGAAGAAGCGCTCGAGCTCCTTCCTGTGCTGCGCCTCGTCGGTGTAGGCCATGAAGGGGATGCGGCTGGTGTCGCCGGATTCCCAGTGGATGCGGACCGGGAACGTGCCTGTATCGGTGGTGCTCATCGTGTGCTGTCTCTCGTTGTTTTTCGCTGTTCTCGTCGGAGCCGTTCGAGCGCGTGGGACCGATGCTCGGCCTGCCATGAAAATCAGTCAATGCGATGAGATCGATGTTCAATATCATTCGAATCAATGACCACAGAGGCCCGCCATGGAGCTGCATGACATCGACCTGAACCTGCTGGTGGTGTTCGACCAGCTCATGGCGGAGCGCAAGGTGTCGAAGGTCGCCGAGAACCTCGGCCTGGGGCAGCCGGCCGTGAGCAATGCGCTGGCGCGTCTTCGCAAGCTGCTGGGCGACGAACTCTTTCTCCGTACCTCGGCCGGCATGCAGCCGACGCCGTTTGCTGAACAGCTGGCCGCATCGGTCGGCCTGGCGCTGGGCATGCTTCACAGCGCCGTGAACGCCCGAAGCAGCTTCGATCCCGGCAGCAGCCAGCGCCGCTTCGCGATCGGCATGACCGACATCGGCGAGATCTATTTCCTGCCCCGCCTGATGCAGCGCCTGCACGAGGTCGCGCCGCAGGTGTCGATCACCACGGTGCGCAACACCGCGGTGAACCTCAAGGACGCGATGGAGGCGGGGCAAGTGGACCTCGCGATCGGGCTGCTGCCCCAACTCAAGAGCGGGTTCTTCCAGCGTCGCCTGTTCGAGCAGAAGTACGTCTGCCTCGTGCGGCGCCGGCATCCGCTCGCGCGCAGGACGTTGCGAGAGGCGGATTTCTTCGCCGCCGAACACCTGGCCGTGGTGTCGGCAGGCACGGGCCACGGCCGGGTCGACCAGATCCTGGACCGAAGCGCACCGCAGCGGAAGGTCCGGCTGACGGTGCCGCATTACGTGGCGATCGGCCACATCCTGCAATCCAGCGACCTGGTCGCCACGGTGCCGCAACGGCTGGCCGAGCGGATGGTGGCGCCCTTCGAGCTGGCGGTGTTGCCGCACCCGGTGAAGCTGCCGGAGATCGCCATTCATCTGTTCTGGCATGCCAAGTACCAGAAGGACCCGGCGAACCAGTGGCTGCGCAGCCTGATCGTCGAACTGCACGCCGATTGACGGCGCGCGAGGCGAGGGAGATGCAGCGTCAGACGCCCAGCCAGTTGGACAGCGCGGCCGGGTCTGCCGCCAGCGACGGCGACTCGGCCGCCAGCACGATGCGGCCCTTCTCCATCACGATCGCGTGATCGGTATGGGCCAGCACCTTGCGCCAGTCGCGGTCGACGATCAATGTGGCGATGCCGGTGCTGCGGATGTCCGCGATCACGCGCCAGATCTCCGCGACGATCAGCGGCGCCAGGCCCTCGGTCGCTTCGTCCAGGATGAGCAGGCGCGGGTTGGTCATCAAGGCCCGGCCGATCGACAGCATCTGCTGCTCGCCGCCCGACAGCTGCTGACCGCCGTGCGAGAGCCGCTCGGTGAGGCGCGGGAAGGTCGCCATCACGCGGTCGAAGGTCCAGGCACGGCGCCCGTCCAGGCCGGCGCGTTCGCTCATCAGCAGGTTCTCGCGCACTGACAGGTTCGGGAAGATGCCGCGGCCCTCGGGCACGTAGCCGATGCCATGCCGGGCCATCTTCTCGGGCGCCCAGCCGGTCACGTCGCGGCCGTCGAGCAGGACGCGGCCGGAGGCCGGCCGCACATAGCCCATTAGCGTGCGGATCAGCGTGGTCTTGCCCATGCCGTTGCGCCCGAGCAGGCCGAGCGAGGTGGCGGCGGGGTGCACGGCATCGACGCCGCGCAGGATGTGGCTGTCGCCGTAGTAGGTGTGGATCGATTCGATGCGCAGCATGTCAATGTGCTCCCTCGTCACCGAGGTAGGCCTCGCGCACGGCCGGGTCCTGGCGGATCATGGCGGGGTCGCCGCTGGCGATGACCGCGCCGTTGACCATCACGGTGATGCGGTCGGCGATGCGGAAGACCGCGTCCATGTCGTGCTCGACCAGCAGGATCGCGTGCGACGCCTTCAGGCGCGTGAGCAGGGCGAGCATCCGGTCGGTCTCTTCCGCGCCCATGCCCGCCAGCGGTTCGTCCAGCAGCAGCACGCGCGGCTTTGTCGCCAGGCACATCGCGACCTCGAGCTGCCGCTTGGCGCCATGGCTCATCGTGCCGGCGATGCGGTGCGCCTCGGTGTCGAGCCCGGCGGCACGCAGCGCCTCGTCGGCCGCCGCGTTGCTCGCCGAGCAAGCGCGCGAAGCCTGCCAGATCGCCCAGGGCCGCGGCGTCGCGGCCTGCGCCGCCAGGCGGCAGTTCTCATGCACCGTGAACTCCGGGAAGATGGTCGTGCGCTGGTAGCTGCGGCCCACGCCGTCGCGCGCCCGGCGCGATTGCGCGCGGGTTGTGATGTCCTCGCCGGCCAGCGCGATGCGGCCCGCGGAGGCCTCGATCTCGCCCGAGAGCATGTTGATCAGCGTCGACTTGCCCGCGCCGTTGGTGCCGATCACCGCGTGCACTTCGCCGCGCCGCAGGTCGAGCGTCACCGCGTTGACGGCCACCAGCCCGCCGAAGCGGCGGGTCAGCCCCTGCACGGCAAGAAGCGGCGCGCTCACTGATGCACCTTCGGCTTCGCCTGCGGTGCGAGCGTCCTTCGGAACGGCCGGGCGGGCGCTCATGGCGTCACCGCCTTCGGCAGCGGACTCGGCGAGAGGCGTGCCGCCAGGCCGATCAGGCCCTTCGGCAGCAGCGCCACGAACACGATGATCGCGATGCCGAGCGTGAGCTGCCAGTGGTCGGCCAGCGGCCCCACCAGCGCGTGCGTGCCCAACACTTCCTTGAGCACCGTGAAGGCCACGGCACCGATCACCGCGCCGCGCAGATGGCCGAGGCCACCGAGGATGATCATCAGCAGCACCTCGCCCGAGTTGTGCCAGGCCAGCAGTTCGGGATTGACCACGCCGTCGCGCGAGGCGACCAGGAAGCCCGCCAGGCCCGCCAGTGCGCCGGCCAACACGAAGGCGGCGAGCTTGTAGCCGTACACCGCGAAGCCGGCCGCGCGCATGCGCTGCTCGTTCACGCGGATGCCCGCCAGGGCCGCGCCGAAGCGCGATCGACGGATCAGCGCGAGCAGGCCGTAGGTGCCGACGAGCGCAGCGAGCACCATGTAGAACTGCACCCAGCGGTTCTCCATGTCGATCGGCCCGAGCGCAGGCCGCACATACAGGTAGATGCCATCGCTGCCGCCGCCGACCTTGGTGTCGTGGAAGATGAAGTAGGCCATCTGCGCGAAGGCCAGCGTGACCATGATGAAGTAGACGCCGCGCGTGCGCAGGCTGAGCGCGCCGACCACCAGCGCGTACAGCGCCGCGCTGCCCATGGCCAGGGGCAGCAGCCAGGCGATCGAGCCGCCCTCGGCGCCCGAGGCGAGCACCGTCGCATAGGCGCCGATGCCGTAGAAGGCCGCGTGGCCGAGGCTCACGAGCCCGGTCATGCCGACCAGCAGTTCGAGGCTCAGCGCGAAGATCGACAGGATCATGACCTTGACGACGAGGTCGGATGCATACGGCCCCAGCAGCGGCCCCGCGGCCGCCAGGAGAACGGCGCAAATCAGGGGAATCCAGGCAGAGAAATTCTTCATGTCAGGTCCGCCGTCCCATCAATCCTTCGGGGCGCCAGATCAGCACGATGGCCATCAGCACGTACACCCCCATCCCGCTCAGCTCGGCGAAGAAGACCTTGCCGAAGGTGTCGACGAAGCCCACCAGCAGCGACGCGACCAGCGCGCCGGTGATCGAGCCGATACCGCCGATCACCACCACCACGAAGCAGATGATCAGCACGCTTGCGCCCATGTTCGGGTAGACCGACGACATCGGCGCGGCGATCATCCCGGCCAGCGCCGCGAGCGCCACGCCGGCCGCGAACACGATGCGATACAGCCGGCGGATGTCGATCCCCAGCCCGCGCACCATGTCCCGGTTGCTCGCGCCGGCGCGGATCATCATGCCCAGGCGTGTGCGGTTCACCACCAGGTAGAGGCCGATCGCCAGCACGATGCAGGCCGCCGACGCGAAGAGCCGGTACCACGGGTAGCTCATGAGCTCGCCCAGCGCGAAGCTGCCTTCGAGCCAGGGCGGTGCCTTCACGCCGTGCACGTCGTTCCCCACGAGGATCGAGCGCAGTTCCTCAAACACCAGGATGAGGCCGTAGGTCATCAGCACCTGCTGCAGGTGGTCGCGCTGGTAGAGGTAGCTGAAGAAGGCCCACTCCAAGAGGTAGCCGAAGACGGCCGCGAGCACCACGCCCGCGACCAGCATCACGATGAACTGGTCGCCGAAGAGCGGCGACAGCGCGAACGCCATGTAGGCGCCCAGCATGTAGAAGCTGCCGTGGGCCAGGTTGATCACGCCCATGATCCCGAAGATCAGCGTGAGGCCCGAGGCGACCAGGAACAGCAGCAAGCCGTACTGGACCGCGTTCAGGCACTGGACGAGAAAGGTTCCGAAGTCCACGGCGCGCGCCTTACATCCGGCAGCCGCGGGCCGGGTCGGCCAGGCCCTTGATGGCGATGCTCACCATCTTGTTCTCCTTGCCGTCGACCTTGCGCAGGTAGATGTCCTGTACCGGGTTGTGCGACTTGCCGACCGAGAAGGCGCCGCGCGGGCTGTCGATCTTGGCCTTCTCGACCGCGGCGGCGAACTCGGCCTTCTTCGTGATGTCGCCCTTGGTGGCATCGAGCCCGATGGCGAGGATCTGCGCCGCGTCGTAACCCTGCACGGCGTAGACGTCGGGCTGCAGCTTGAAGGCCTTGGCGTAGGCGGTGCGGAAGCTGGTGTCGCGCGGCGTGTTCATGCCGTCGGCGTAATGCAGCGTGGTCAGCATGCCCTGCGCGCTGTCGCCCTGGGCGTCGAGCGTGCCGTCGGTCAGGAAGCCGGGGCCGTACAGCGGAATGGTCTTGTTGAGACCTGCGGCCGCATAGTCCTTGACGAACTTCACGGCGCCGCCGCCGGCGAAGAAGGCGTACACGGCATCGGGCTTGGCCGCGGCGATCTCGGTGAGCAACGCCTGGAACTCGACGTTGGGGAAGGGCACGGTGAGCTGCTTGACCACCTGGCCGCCGGATTTCTCGAAACCTTCCTTGAAGCCGTTGGTCGACTCGTCGCCGGCCGCGTACTTCCAGGTGATGGTGATTGCCTTCTTCTTCTTTTCCTGCTTGGCCGCGACCTCGCCCATGGCGTAGGCGGGCTGCCAGTTGGAGAAGGAGCTGCGGAAGATGTTCGGTGCGCACATCGGCCCGGTCACGGCGTCGGCGCCCGCGTTCGGCACGATCAGCGTGGTGCCGCTTTCCTTCGCGGCCTTGGCCATCGCCATGGCGACGCCGGAGTGCACGGTGCCGACGATGACGTCGACGTTGTCGCGCTTGATGAGCTTGTTGACGTTGTCGGTCGCCTTGGCCGGGTCGGACTCGTCGTCGACCTTCACGTATTCGATCTCGCGGCCACCGAGCTTGCCGCCTTGCTCCTCGACGCGCAGCTTGAAACCGTTCTCGATGGCCACGCCGAGTGCTGTGTAGGTGCCGCTGTAGGGCAGCATCAGGCCGACCTTCAGCTTGCCCTGCTGGGCGTGGCCGAGCGTGGCGATGCAGGCGAGGGTGAGCGCCGTCAGCGCGGTGCGAAGGTTCTTCTGGCTCATGGTTGTCTCCATTGATTGATGAACGAAACAGTGGCGTCTATCACCTGCTCCGGCTGGTCCCGGTGAGGGGAGTGGCCGCAGTCGGGCAATTCGAGAAGCTGGGTGCGACCGACCCGCGACGCGATGCCGCGGATCTGCTGCAGGGTGCCGTATTCGTCGTCCACGCCCTGGATGGCCAGCACCGGGCAGGCGATGCCGTCGAGCTCGCGCTCGATGTTCCATTGGCGGAAGGGCGGATGCAGCCAGATGCGGTTCCAGCCCCAGAAGGCGGAGTCGGGGTCGTCGTGATAGCGGCCGAGCTTCTGCGGCAGATCGGTCTGCAGGTACGCGACGCGCGCCTGCTCGATGTTCTCGACCGTCACGTCTTCCACAAAGAGGTGCGGCGCAAGAACCACCAGCCCGGCGACAGACTGCGGAAAGCGCGTGGCGTACAGCAGCGCGATCGATCCGCCGTCGCTGTGGCCGAAGAGCCAGGGCAGCTCATCGATGCCCAGGGCCTCGAACAGCGGCGGCAGCACCTCGTGCGCCTGGCGGTGCATGAAGTCGACATCCCACACCTCGTCGGCATCGCGCGGTGTCGAGCGGCCATAGCCGGGGCGCGAAAAGACCAAGCCCCGGAAGCCGCCTGCCGTGCACAGCCGCTCCGGGAAGTCCTTCCACATCGCGACCGAGCCCAGGCCTTCGTGCAGGAAGACGACCAGCGGTGCGTCCTCACGCTCGGCCGCGATGCGCGTGTACTCGACGCGCATGTCCCGCTCCCGCCAACGGATGGCGGCCCATTGCGGCTCGCTGCTCACGCGTGCTGCTCCTGCTCGCGCAGCCGGAAGCGCTGGATCTTGCCGGTGGCCGTCTTGGGCAACTCGTCGACGAACTCGATGAAACGCGGGTACTTGTAGGCCGCGAGATGCTGCTTCACGAAGGCCTTGAGCTCGTCGGCATCGACCGACTGGCCGGCCTTGCGCACCACGAAGGCCTTGGTCTTGGTCAGGCCGTCGCTGTCCTGCTTGCCGATGACGGCGGCCTCGAGCACCGCGGGGTGGCGCATCAGCGTGGCCTCGACCTCGAAGGGCGAAACGTAGATGCCGCTGACCTTGAGCATGTCGTCGCTGCGGCCGGCGTAGGTGTAGTAGCCGTCGGCGTCGCGCGAGTACTTGTCGCCGCTCTGCGTCCAGCCGTCGCGAAAGGTCTGGTGGCTCTTCTCGGGGATGCCCCAGTACATGAGCGCGCTGCTCGGGCCCTTGATGTAGAGGTCGCCGACTTCGCCGTCCGGCACGGGGCGGCCGTCCTCGCCGCGCAGCTCGATCTCGTAGCCGTGGACGGGCCGGCCCGTGGTGCCGTAGCGGATGTCGCCGGGCCGGTTGGAGATGAAGATGTGCAGCATCTCGGTGGAGCCGATGCCGTCGATGATCTCGCAACCGAAGTGCGCCTTGAAGCGCTGCGCGATCTCGCCCGGGAGAGCCTCGCCCGCGGAGGAGCACATGCGCAGCGCCACGCTGTCCGCCGCCGGCAGGCCGGGCGAGGCGAGCATGCCCGCGAAGCCGGTGGGCGCACCGAAGAAGACGGTGGGCTTCACGCCGGTGGCCTCGGGCGGGAGCCCGGTGCCGGTCCAGCGTCGGAAGGTGGCGTCCGGCGTCGGCCGCTCGGCCATCAGCACCACGGTCGCACCGACCGACAGCGGGAAGGTCAGCCCGTTGCCCAGGCCGTAGGCGAAGTACAGCTTGGCGGCGGAGAAGCAGACGTCGGCCTCGGTGAGTGCAAGCACCGGCTTGCCGTAGAGCTCTGCCGTCCACCACGGGTTGCCGTGCGTGTGGACCGTGCCCTTGGGCCGGCCGGTCGAGCCCGACGAGTAGAGCCAGAAGGCGTGGTCCTGCGGGCCGGTCGGTGCCGGCCTGGTCAGCGGGGGATGCGCGCCGATGACGGCGTCCAGGTCGCTGGCGCTGTTGGGCAGCGCGGCGGTGGGCTGCGAGACGAAGAGCTGGCGCAGCGCGTGCGGCGACTTGGACATGGCGTCCTGCAGCACGGGCAGCAAGGCGCCCGACACCAGCGCGGCGACGGCACCGCTGTGCGCCAGCATGTAGGCATAGTCATCCGCCGTGAGCAGCGTGTTGACCGCGACGGGCACCACGCCGGCGTAGAGGCATCCCAGGAAGCTCACCGGCCAGTCGTTGGTGTCGAGTTGCAGCAGCAGCACGCGTTCGTCGCGCTGCACGCCCGCCGACTGCAGCGCACCGGCGAGGCGGCGGGCGCGGTCTTCCAGCGCGCCATAGCTGAGCGTGCCACGGTCGTCGATGTACGCGAGCTTGGCCGGCCGCCCGCGGTTGAGCGCGAACAGGTGTTCGGCGAAGTTGAAGTCGGTGGGCAAGCTCATCGTGTGTCTCCTGGTGTCATCGGCGCGGTGGTGCGCTCTTGTGTTTTGCGTGCGCGGAGGGCTAGCTCAGGCCGAGCCCGGCCAGCACCGCCGGACTGGCCTGTATCGCGCTTCGGCGGTGGTAGAAGTCCAGCGCCCGCAGGCCGCCGAGTTCCGCGCCGCCGCCGGCGCGCCCCGGGCCGCCATGCAGCGACATCGGCATCACGTTGCCGTGGCCGGTGTGGGTCTGCGCCACGTCGGGGCTGATCACGTGAACGCGACCATGGCTGGCGGCGACCTGCATCGCCACGCGTGCCAGCGTTGCGTCGTCGCTGCCGTAGAGCGAGGTGACCAGCGAGCCCTGGCCGCGGTGGGCCAATGAGATCGCGTGGTCGATGTCGCGGTAGGCGAGCAGCGTGGCGACGGGGCCGAAGACCTCGATGTCGTGCACGCTGTCCGCAGCGTCCGCGTCTTTCGCGCCCAGCAGCACCGGTCCGATGCAGGCCGCGATGGCGGGGTCGGCATCGATCAGCGGCTGCGCGCTGCCGTCGTGCAGTGTGGTGGTCTGCTTCTGCAGCATGGCTAGGCCCTCGCGTACCGCGTTCAATTGGACTCGGCTCACCAGCGAGCCCATGCGCACGCTCTCGTTGCGCGGGTTGCCGACCGTGACGCCGCGCAGCTTGGCGCCGATCGCCTCGGCCACCGCGTCGTAGACGGTGGCCGGCACGAGGATGCGGCGGATGGCGGTGCATTTCTGGCCGCTCTTGACGGTCATCTCGCGCACGACCTCGCGCACCAGCAGGGCGAAGGCGTCGGTGCCGGGCGTGACATCGGGCAGCAGCAGCGCGGAATTCAGGCTGTCCGCCTCGATGTTGACGCGCACCGAGCGCTGCGCCACGGCGGCATGCGATCGGATCAGAGCGCCGGTCTCGGCCGAGCCGGTGAAGGAGACGACGTCGAAGGGCTGCAGCTGGTCCATCAGGCCGGTCGAGCTGCCGCAGATCACCGAGAGCGCGCCGGCCGGCAGCACGCCCGCATCGACCACGTCGCGCACCATGCGCTGGGTGAGCCAGGCGGTCGAGGTGCCGGGCTTGACGATGACGGGCACGCCCGACAGCAGGGCGGGCGCTGCCTTTTCCCACAGTCCCCAGGCCGGGAAGTTGAAGGCGTTGATGAAGAGCGCGACGCCGCGGGTGGGGACCTGCAGGTGCTGCGACAGGAACACCGGCTCCTTGCCCAGCTTGACTGCGTCGCCGTCGCGCAGTGCGTGCACGTCGCCCAGCACATCGCCCCACTTCGCGTACTGGCCCAGCGTGAAGATCGCGCCGTCGATGTCGACGGCCGAGTCGTTCTTCACCGTGCCCGAGTTCGCGGTGGCGATCTCGTAGTAGCTGTCGCGATGGCTCTGCAGGACCTTGACGATGGCGGCGAGCAGCGCGGCGCGCTGGCGATAGGTCATCCCGCGCAACGCGGCGCCGCCGACGTCGCGCGCGAAGCCGAAGGCCGCAGGCAGGTCGAGCCCGGTCGCGTCGACGCGCGCCAGTTCGGTGCCGAGCACCGGGTCGAACAGCGGCACGCCGGCGCCGCTGCCGGTTTGCCAGCGACCGCCGACGTGATTGGGAAGAAGTTCGGTCATGGTGTCGGGCCTGGGTGGACGGGTTGAACCGGGGTGAGGCAGTTGCAGCATCCTGCTACGTGCAGTATCTTGCGCTTGATCAAACAATAAGCAGCATGATGCAGCATGTCAAGCAACATAATGCATGTATGGCGTTTACCCTGAGCGCGCAAAATCAAGGCATCGAATGAGGAGTTCCATGACTGAGGAAGCAGGGCGGGGTGGCAGTGCCATGGCGGTTGCGATCGACACGGCGGCCGGGGAAGCGACGCGCCATCCGCTGCTCGCCGTGCTCGGCGAACGCGTCCGGAGCCTGCGCGCGCAGCGTGGCCTCACGCGCAAGGCGGTGGCCCTGTCGGCCGACGTGTCGGAACGCCATCTGGCGAACCTCGAGTACGGCACCGGCAATGCCTCGATCCTGGTGCTGCAGCAAGTGGCGCAAGCCCTGCATTGCTCGCTCGCCGAGCTCGTCGGCGATGTCACGACCAGCTCGCCCGAATGGCTGCTGATCCGCGAACTGCTCGAGCACCGCAGCGAAGCGGATCTGCGCCGTGCGCGCATCGCCCTGGGCGAACTGCTGGGCAACGGCCGCGGCGATGCCGCACGCCACCGCCGCATCGCGCTGATCGGCCTGCGCGGGGCCGGCAAGTCGACCCTGGGGCCGATGCTGGCGCAGGATCTCGACGTGCCTTTCATCGAGCTGAGCCGCGAGATCGAAAAGCTCGCCGGCTGCAGCGTGCGCGAGATCCATGACCTCTACGGCACCAACGCCTACCGGCGCTACGAGCGACGCGCGCTGGAGGAAACCGTGCAGATCCACAGCGAGGTGGTGATCGCCACGCCGGGCGGCATCGTGTCCGATCCGGCCACCTTCAACGAACTGCTGTCGCACTGCACCACCGTCTGGCTGCGTGCCGCGCCCGAGGAGCACATGGGGCGCGTCGTGGCCCAGGGTGACACGCGTCCCATCGCCGCCAGCAAGGAGGCGATGGAGGATCTGCACCGCATCCTCGACGGGCGTGCGGCCTTCTATTCGAAGGCCGACCTCACGGTCGACACCAGCGGCCAGACGCTGGCGCAGAGCTTCGACCTGCTGCGCGGCGTGGTGCGGGCGGCGATCGCCGCCGCGACCTGACGCCGCTGCCGGCGGGGCGCCAGGCCCGCGGGTTCTCCTGAACTGCAGAAAAGTGCAACAGGCATTGACTTGCCTGTAGACGTGCATGATGATGCATGCACTGATCGCAAGAAATGCACTATGTTTCTTGTTTGTGCTGCTTACGGAGACACCCATGACCGACCTCACGACCCACGCACCGCGCGTCGACTACCGGACCGAGCCCGCCCAGTACCAGCACTGGAACCTCGCGGTGGAAGGCGCCGTTGCGCGCCTGACGCTTGACATCGCCGAGGACGGCGGGATCCGCCCCGGCTACAGGCTCAAGCTCAACAGCTACGACCTCGGTGTCGACATCGAACTCGCCGACGCGCTGAACCGCGTCCGCTTCGAGCACCCGGAAGTCCAGTCGGTCATCGTGACCAGCGGCAAGGACCGCATCTTCTGTTCGGGCGCCAACATCTTCATGCTGGGCGTCTCCAGCCATGCCTGGAAGGTCAACTTCTGCAAGTTCACCAACGAGACACGCAACGGCATCGAAGACAGCTCCAAGCACTCGGGCCTGAGGTTCCTGGCTGCCGTCAATGGCGCTTGCGCGGGCGGCGGCTACGAACTCGCACTGGCCTGCGACGAGATCGTGCTGGTCGACGACCGCTCCTCGGCCGTGTCGCTGCCCGAAGTGCCGCTGCTGGGCGTGCTGCCGGGCACGGGCGGCCTGACCCGCGTGACCGACAAGCGCCATGTGCGGCATGACCTGGCCGACATCTTCTGCACCAGCGTCGAAGGCGTGCGCGGCCAGCGCGCGGTCGACTGGCGGCTGGTCGATGCGATCGCCAAGCCGGCGCAGTTTCCGGCTGCCGTGCAGGAACGCGCGGCCAGGCTGGCCGAAGGCAGCCTGCGTCCCGGTGCAGCCTCGGGTGTCAAGGGCGTCGCGCTGGAGCGCCTGGAGCGCGAAGACGGCGCCGACAGCATTCGCTATGCGCACGTCGAGATCGCGATCGACCGTGCCCGCCGCACCGCCACGCTGACCGTGAAGGCACCCGCCGCGGCGCAGCCGACCGACATCGCGGGCATCGAGGCCGCAGGCGCCGCGTGGTGGCCGCTTGCGATGTGCCGCCAGCTCGACGACGCCATCCTGAACCTGCGCACCAACGAACTGGACATCGGCACCTGGCTGCTCAAGACCGAGGGCGATGCGCAGGCCGTGCTGGCCAACGATGCCCTGATGCTCGCCCACCAGGACCATTGGCTGGTGCGCGAAACCATCGGCGCGCTGCGCCGCACGCTGGCGCGCCTGGACGTGTCGTCGCGCAGCCTGTTCGCGCTGGTCGAGCCGGGCTCCTGCTTCGCCGGCACGCTGGCCGAGATCGCCTTCGCGGCCGACCGCACCTACATGCTCGCGCTGCCCGACGATGCCGAGCGCGCACCCCGGCTCACGCTCAACGAATTCAACTTCGGCTTCTACCCGCTGGTGAACGACCAGAGCCGCCTGCAGCGCCGCTTTTATGAGGAAACGGCGCCGCTCGAAGCCGCACGCGGCGCAGCAGGCCAGGCGCTCGACGCCGACGCCGCGCTGGCGCTCGGCCTGGTGACGGCCGCGCCCGACGACATCGACTGGGACGACGAGATCCGCATGGCCATCGAAGAGCGTGCCGCGATGTCGCCCGACGCGCTGACCGGCCTCGAAGCCAACCTGCGCTTCGCCAGCAAGGAAAACATGAACACCCGCATCTTCGGCCGGCTCACGGCCTGGCAGAACTGGATCTTCAACCGCCCGAACGCCGTGGGCGCGAAGGGTGCGCTGAAGGTCTACGGCACCGGCGAGAAGGCCGGCTTCGATCTGAACCGCGTCTGATCCCGAACCCACGAACTCGCAAGGAAACGCCATGAGCACCGTCAACTACAGCGACAAGATCCCCAACAACGTTAACCTCAGCGAAGACCGCACGCTGCAGCGCGCGCTCGAAGGCTGGCAGCCCAACTTCGTCAACTGGTGGGACGACGTCGGCCCCGATGGCTCGACCGCCTACGACGTCTACCTGCGCACCGCGGTCAGCGTCGACCCGCAGGGCTGGGCGCAGTTCGGCCACGTGAAGATGCGCGACTACCGTTGGGGCATCTTCCTGAACCCGGGCGATGCCAACCGCGAGATCCACTTCGGTGACCACAAGGGCGAGAAGGCCTGGCAAGACGTGCCGGGCGAACACCGCGCCAACCTGCGCCGCATCATCGTCACGCAGGGCGACACCGAGCCCGCGTCGGTCGAGCAGCAGCGCCACCTGGGCCTGACCGCGCCCAGCATGTACGACCTGCGCAACCTCTACCAGATCAACGTGGAAGAAGGCCGCCACCTGTGGGCGATGGTCTACCTGCTGCATATGCACTTCGGCCGCGACGGCCGTGAAGAAGCCGATGCACTGCTGCAGCGCACGTCGGGCGACGTGGACAACCCGCGCATCCTGGGCGCCTTCAACGAGAAGACGCCCGACTGGCTGGCCTTCTTCATGTTCACCTACTTCACCGACCGCGACGGCAAGTTCCAGCTGTCGGCGCTGGCCGAGAGCGCCTTCGATCCGTTGGCGCGCACCACCAAGTTCATGCTGACCGAGGAAGCGCACCACATGTTCGTGGGCGAGAGCGGCGTGTCGCGGGTGTTGCAGCGCACCGCGCAGGTGATGAACGAGCTGAAGACCGACGACCCGCAGAAGGTGCGCGCCGCAGGCTGCATCGACCTGGGCACCATCCAGCGCTACCTGAACTTCCACTACAGCGTGACCATCGACCTGTTCGGCGCCGACCAGTCGAGCAACGCGGCCATCTTCTACAGCTCGGGTCTCAAGGGCCGCTACGAGGAAGGCAAGCGCACCGACGACCACGTGCTCAAGGGGCAGACCTACAAGGTGCTTGAAGTGAAGGACGGGCAACTGGTCGAGAAGGATGTGCCGATGCTCAACGCGCTGAACGAGGTGCTGCGCGACGACTTCATCAAGGACTCGGTGGCGGGCGTGAACCGTTGGAACAAGGTGCTGGAGAAGGCGGGCATCCCGACGCGCCTGACCGTGCCGCACAAGGCCTTCAACCGCCAGATCGGCGCGCTCGCCGGCATCAAGATGTCGCCGGACGGCCGCGTGGTGAGCGAGGCGGAGTGGGCCGCGAAGAAGAGCGAGTGGCTGCCGACGCCCGATGACTTTGCGTTCGTCGCGTCGCTGATGGGCCGCGTGGTCGACCCGGGCAAGTTCGCAGGCTGGATCGCGCCGCCGGTGATGGGCATCAACCGCCAGCCGGTCGATTTCGAGTACGTGCGTTTCGGGTGAACACGATGGACATGGCTGTCGAGGCCGGCGTCATCAAGCAGCATCTGATCGACCCGGAAATCTGCATTCGCTGCAACACCTGCGAGGCCACGTGCCCCGTGAACGCCATCACGCACGACGACAACAACTACGTCGTCCGGGCGGATGTCTGCAACGGGTGCATGGCCTGCATTTCGCCGTGTCCCACCGGCTCGATCGACAACTGGCGGACCATGCCGGTGCAACGGGCCTACTCCATCGAGGAGCAGCTGGGCTGGGAGGCGTTGCCGGCCGAGCTGAGCGCGGACGAGCTCGAGGCGGCCGGTGTGAAGGAGGCTGAAAACGTCGTCGATGCGACGGCGCAGGTCGAGGTCGAGCCTGTCGTGACGCCCGGCGAGGCGCCGTTCATGTCGGCGAGCCACGGCGCCACCACGCCGCCGTGGTCTGCGGCCCATGCCTACACCAACCTCTATGCGCCCAAGCGGCCGGTGACCGCAACCGTGACCGGCAATTTCAACTGCACGGAGGCGGGCTTCGAGAGCGAAACGCACCATGTCGTCCTCGACTTCGGTGCGATGCCCTTCCCCGTGCTGGAGGGGCAGTCCATCGGGATCGTGCCGCCCGGCACCGACGCGCTGGGCAAGGCGCACCATCCGCGCCAGTACTCGGTCGCCAGCCCCCGCAACGGCGAGCGCCCCGGCTACAACAACATCTCGCTGACCGTCAAGCGCGTGACGCAGGACCACCAGGGCAACGCCGTGAAGGGCCTCGCCTCCAACTACGTCTGCGACCTGAAGGTCGGCGAGACGGTGACGGTGGTGGGGCCGTTCGGCGCGACCTTCCTGATGCCCAACCATCCGAAGTCGAGCATCGTCATGATCTGCACCGGCACGGGGAGCGCACCGATGCGTGCCATGACCGAGTGGCGGCGCCGCCTGCGCAAGAGCGGCAAGTTCGAGGGCGGCAAGCTGATGCTCTTCTTCGGCGCGCGCACGCAGCAGGAGCTGCCTTATTTCGGCCCGCTGCAGAGCCTGCCCAAGGACTTCATCGACATCAACCTGGCCTTCTCCCGCAAGCCGGGGCAGCCGCGGCGCTATGTGCAGGACGTGATGCGCGAGCGTGCCGCAGACCTCGCATCGCTGCTGCGCGATGCCGACACCCACTTCTACGTCTGCGGGCTCAAGAGCATGGAGGAGGGCGTGCTGCTGGCCTTGCGAGATGTCGCGCAGGACGCCGGCCTGCCCTGGGAACCGCTCGCAGCCACGTTGAAGAAAGAGGGGCGCCTGCACCTGGAGACCTATTGACGGCGCCGAGGGCGCAGGAATTCGGGGCCGCGGATCTCGATAGAGTCGAGCGTTCTTCTTGGACTCTTTTTGATCAATGTGAACGCCAGTTTCTTGAGCCGGGTCGATGTGGATGCCGCCATCGTCGATCTCGACGGCACCATGGTCGACACCCTGGGTGATTTCGTCGCTGCCCTGCACGCCATGCTTGCCGACCTCGGTTTGCCGGTGGTGGACGCTGCTGCCGTCGGGCGCATGGTCGGCAAGGGGTCTGAACACCTGATCCACGCCGTGCTGCGCCACGTCGATGCGCCAGACACGCTCTACCCGCAGGCCTATGCGCGCTATCAGCATCACTACCTGGACATCAACGGCCGGCACTCGGCGGTCTACGACGGGGTGATCGCCGGCCTGCAGGCGATGCGTGACCGCGGCTGGCGCCTGGCCTGCCTGACCAACAAGCCGACCGCGTTCGCCCGGCCGCTGCTCGCCGTCAAGGGGCTGGACGGCTACTTCGACGTGGTCTTCGGTGGCGACGCCTTCGAACGCAAGAAGCCCGACCCGCTGCCGCTCTGGAAGACCTGCGAGGCGCTCGGCACGCTGCCGGCCCGCACGCTGATGGTCGGCGATTCGAGCAACGACGCGCAGGCCGCGCGCGCGGCCGGTTGCCCGGTGGTGCTGGTGAGCTACGGCTACAACCACGGGGAGCCGGTGCGGCAGGTCGATGCCGATGCGGTCGTCGATTCGCTCGCCGAACTGGCCGGCGGCGCGACGCTCGGCTAAACTCGCCGCTCCATGTTCATTCATCACGTCATCAAGACAGGGCAAGGCTGCCGGGGAGCCTGGCTTTGGCGCACGCCATCGTCATTGCCTGTTTGATGGCACGGCGCACGCCGTGCGCCCGCGGCCCCGGTCCGAACGACCCGGCGCCAGATCCTTGAATGACCCGCCAGCGACCGAATGAAGCGTCCGCTGGCCGACGGAGACCCCCACCGTGATCACCGAACTCGAATTCAAAAGCCTCAGCGCGCAGGGCTACAACCGCATCCCGCTGATGGTCGAGGCCTTTGCCGACCTCGAAACCCCGCTCTCGCTCTACCTGAAGCTGGCCCATACCAAGGACGGCGGCAAGTACAGCTTCCTGCTCGAATCCGTGGTCGGGGGCGAGCGCTTCGGCCGCTACAGCTTCATCGGCCTGCCGGCGCGCACGTTGATCCGCGCCAGCGGCTTCGGCGATGCGGCGCGCACCGAGGTCGTGACCGATGGCCAGGTGGTCGAGACGGCCGAGGGCAACCCGCTCGACTTCATCGCGGCCTACCAGAAGCGCTTCAAGGTCGCGCTGCGGCCCGGCCTGCCGCGCTTTTGCGGCGGTCTGGCCGGCTACTTCGGCTACGACGCGGTGCGCTACGTCGAAAAGAAGCTCGAAGCCACCTGCCCGCCCGACACGCTCGGCTGCCCGGATATCCTGCTGCTGCAGTGCGAAGAGCTGGCCGTCATCGACAACCTGTCGGGCAAGCTCTACCTCATCGTCTACGCCGACCCGGCGCAGCCCGAGGCCTATGCGAATGCCAAGCGCCGGCTGCGTGAACTGCGCGAGCAGCTCAAGTACTCGGTCAGCGCCCCGCAGGTGAAGCCGTCGCAGGCGCATCCCGCCGAACGCAGCTTCGCCAAGGCCGACTACATCGCCGCGGTCGAGCGCGCCAAGGAACTGATCGCCGCCGGCGACTTCATGCAGGTGCAGATCGGCCAGAGGATCAGCAAGCGCTACACCGAGTCGCCGCTGTCGCTCTACCGCGCACTGCGTTCGCTCAATCCCTCGCCCTACATGTTCTATTACCACCTGGGCGATTTCCACGTGGTGGCCGCGTCGCCGGAGATCCTGGTGCGCCAGGAGAACATGGCCGACGGCGAGCAGAAGGTGACGATCCGCCCGCTGGCCGGCACCCGGCCGCGTGGCGCGTCGATGGAACTCGACAAGGCCGCCGAGCTGGAACTGATCAACGACCCGAAGGAGCGCGCCGAGCACGTGATGCTGATCGACCTGGCGCGCAACGACATCGGCCGCATCGCCAAGACCGGCACGGTGAAGGTGACCGAGGCCTTCGCGGTCGAGCGCTACAGCCACGTGATGCACATCGTGAGCAACGTCGAAGGCACGCTCAAGGACGGCATGACCGCGATCGACGTGCTCAAGGCCACGTTCCCCGCAGGCACGCTGACCGGCGCGCCGAAGGTGCATGCGATGGAACTCATCGACCAGCTCGAGCCGACCAAGCGCGGCCTCTACGGCGGCGCCTGCGGCTACATCAGCTATGCGGGCGACATGGACGTCGCCATCACGATCCGCACCGGCATCGTCAAGGACCAGGTGCTGCATGTGCAGGCCGCGGCCGGCGTGGTGGCCGACTCGGTGCCGGAACTGGAATGGAAAGAGACCGAAGCCAAGGCGCGTGCGCTGTTGCGCGCGGCCGAACTGGTGGAAGAGGGACTGGAATGATGGCCGACGACAACACACCCCACAACGACTTCTCGCACGAGATCATCGGCGCTGCCGTCGAGGTGCAGCGCGTGCTCGGCACCGGCCTGCCGGAAGCGGTGTACGCCGCGGCGCTCGCCATCGAGCTGGCCGAGCGCGAAATCGGCTTCGAGCGCGACGTGCCGGTCGCGGCGAGCTACAAGGGCCGTGCGCTGGGCGATGTGTGCCGCGCGGACTTCGTCATCGAGCAGGCGATGGTGGTGCAGGTGCGGGCGGTCGATGCACTCGACGACCTGCACCGTGCGCAGGCGCAGGCCGCGGTGCGGCTGTCGGGCCACCGGCTCGGCCTGCTGATCAACTTCAACGTCTTCCCTGTGGTGAAGGGCGTGCATCGGATCGGAGCCAAGCCATGAAGCTGCTGATGATCGACAACTACGACTCCTTCACCTACAACATCGTCCAGTACTTCGGCGAGCTGGGGGCGGACGTGGAGGTGGTGCGCAACGACGAAGTCACGGTCGCGCAGATCGGCGAGCGCATCGCGGCCGGCACGGCCCGGCTGGTGATCTCGCCCGGCCCCTGCTCGCCGGCGGAGGCGGGCGTGTCGGTGGCGGCGATCCAGGCCTTCGCGGGACGGCTGCCGATCCTCGGCGTGTGCCTGGGCCACCAGGCCATCGGCGCGGCCTTCGGCGGCAAGATCGTGCGCGCGCAGCAGCTCATGCACGGCAAGACCAGCGAGATCACGTCCACACGCGAAGGCGTGTTCGCCGGGCTGCCCGAGAAGTTCATCGTGAACCGCTACCACTCGCTGGCGATCGAACGCGACAGCTGCCCGGCCGAACTCGCCGTCACGGCCAGCACCTACGACGGCGAGATCATGGGCGTGCGCCACATCGGCTTCGCGCATGACGTGCGGATCGAGGGCGTGCAGTTCCATCCCGAATCCATCCTCACCGAGCACGGCCACGCCATGCTCAAGAACTTTCTGGACTGAGCCCATGCCGAACACCGCCGTCGACCTGCGCAGCGACACCGTCACCCAACCCTCGCCCGCCATGCGCGCTGCGATGGCCGCCGCGCCCTTGGGGGACGACGTGTTCGGCGCCGACCCGAGCGTCAACGCGCTGCAGGAAAAGATCGCGGCGATGCTCGGCTTCGAGGCCGCGCTCTTCATGCCGACGGGCACGCAGAGCAACCTCTGCGCAATCCTGTCGCATTGCGGTCGCGGCGACGAATACATCGTGGGCCAGCAGGCGCATTGCTACCGCTGGGAAGGTGGCGGCGCCGCGGTCTTCGGCAGCGTGCAGCCGCAGCCGCTCGACCATGCGCCCGACGGCACGCTGCCGCTGGCGCAGATCGAGTCGTCCATCAAGCCCGACGACGCGCACTTCGCCCGCACCCGTCTGCTGGCGCTGGAGAACACGCTGGGCGGCAAGCTGCTGCCCTTCGGCTATGTGCAGGCGGCCACCGACCTGGCCAGGTCGCGCGGGCTGCAACGCCACCTCGACGGCGCGCGGCTCTTCAACGCGGCGACGGCCCAGGCCGTAGCGCTCGGCACCGACGTGCGCGCCGAGGCGCGCCGCATCGCGCAGTGCTTCGACAGCGTGTCGGTGTGCTTCAGCAAGGGGCTGGGCGCGCCGGTCGGCTCGGCCCTGTGCGGCTCGCGCGAGCTGATCGCGCGGGCACACCGCATCCGCAAGATGGCGGGCGGCGGCATGCGCCAGGCCGGGCTGCTGGCGGCCGCCGCATCGCATGCGCTCGACCACCACATCGACCGGCTCGCGAGCGACCACGCGCTGGCGCAGCGGCTGGCAGCCGGCCTGGCCGGCATCGAGGGGCTGCGGGTCGAGGCGCCACAGACCAACATCGTCTTCGTCGACCTGGACGGCGCAGCGGCGTCCCGTGCCACCGAGTTGCTGGCGTACCTGAACGCGCGCGGCATTCTGGCGACGGGGCTGTACCGGCTGCGCTTCGTCACGCACCTCGATGTGGACGCGGGCGGGGTCGACCGCGCGCTGGTCGCGATCCGCGAATTCTTCGCGCATTGAGGGCTTGCGCATGCCCGACACCGCGCACCTCGTCGCCTTCATCGTCGCCGGCTGGTTGCTCAACCTGACGCCGGGCCCCGATGTGCTCTACATCGTGAGCAACGCGCTGCGCTCGGGCGTGCGAGCGGGCATCGTCGCCGGATTGGGCATCACCGCCGGCTGCTTCGTGCACATCGTGGCGGCCGCCGTGGGCGTGGGCACTTTGCTGGTCGCGTCGACCCATGCCTTCACGGTGCTCAAATACCTCGGCGCGGCCTACCTGCTGTATCTGGGCGCGCGCATGCTGTTCGCCAAGCCCGCGCCCGCGGTGGCGACCGAAGCCGCACCGGCGGTCGACGCGCCGCGCGGATTGAAGGCGATCTTCATGGGCGGCTTCTGGACGAACGTGCTCAACCCCAAGGTGGCGCTGTTCTTCCTGGCCTTCGTGCCGCAGTTCATCGCGCCCGGCACCGACAACAAGGCGCTGGCCTTCGTGTTGCTGGGGCTGCTGTTCAACCTCAACGCCATTCCGGTCAACACCGGCTGGGCCGTGGCGGCCGGCTGGCTGGCACGCCGCGGCACGGTGCGCCACTGGATGCGTGTGCTGGACCGCGTGGCCGGCGCCATGTTCATCGGCTTCGGCATCAAGCTCGCGCTGTCCGACAACCCGCTTTCTTCGCCAACACATTGACACGGGAGACACCATGCCCATCACCCCCCAGGAAGCGCTACAGCGCACCATCGAGCACCGCGAGGTGTTCCACGACGAGATGCTGCACATCGTGCGGCTGATCATGAGCGGCGAGTGCTCGCCGGTGATGATGGCGGCGCTGATCACCGGCCTGCGCGTGAAGAAGGAAACCATCGGCGAGATCACCGCCGCGGCGCAGGTGATGCGCGAAGTCGCGACCAAGGTCGTGGTGGCGGACACGACGCACCTGGTCGACATCGTCGGCACCGGCGGCGATGGCTCGCACACCTTCAACATCTCGACCTGTTCGATGTTCGTGGCCGCCGCGGCGGGCGCCAAGGTGAGCAAGCACGGCGGGCGCAGCGTGAGCAGCAAGTCGGGCAGCGCCGACGTGCTGGAGGCGCTGGGCATCAACATCAACCTCAAGCCCGAGCAGATCGCCCAGTGCATCGCCGATGTCGGCATCGGCTTCATGTTCGCGCCCAACCACCACCCGGCGATGAAGAACGTCGCCCCGGTGCGCAAGGAACTGGGCATCAAGACCATCTTCAACATCCTCGGGCCGCTGACCAATCCGGCCGGCGCACCGAACATCCTGATGGGCGTGTTCCACCCCGACCTGGTGGGCATCCAGGTGCGCGCGCTGCAGCGGCTCGGCGCCGAACACGCGCTCGTGGTCTACGGCCGCGACGGCATGGACGAAATCTCGCTCGGCGCGGCCACGATGGTCGGCGAGCTCAAGGATGGCGAGATCCGCGAGTACGAGCTGCATCCCGAGGACTTCGGCTTCGCGATGTCGAGCAACCGCGCGCTGCGCGTCGAGACGCCCGAGCAGTCGATGGCGATGCTGCGCGGCGTGCTCGACAACGAGCCGGGTGCGGCCCGCGACATCGTGCTGCTCAACGCGGGCGCCGCGCTGTACGCGGCCAATGTGGCCAGCTCGATCGCCGACGGCGTGGCGAAGTCGCGCGCTGCGCTCGACAGCGGCGCGGCCAAGGCCAAGCTGGCCGACCTCGTGGCCGCGACCGCCGCCTTCTGACGAAAGAGAGAAAGACCGATCCATGTCCGACATCCTGAACAAGATCGTGGCCGTCAAGCACGAGGAAATCGCCGCTGCCAAGAAGCGCAGCCCGCTGGAGGCCGTGCGCTTCGACGCTGAGAGCCGCGTGCTCACCCGCGACTTCGTCGGCGCCTTGCGCGCCAAGATCGCAGGGGGGCAGGCCGCGGTCATCGCCGAGGTGAAGAAGGCCAGCCCGAGCAAGGGCGTGCTGCGCGCCGACTTCATCCCGGCCGACATCGCGCAGAGCTACGCCGAGGGCGACGGCGCCATCAGCGCGGCCTGCCTGTCGGTGCTGACCGATCGCCAGTTCTTCCAGGGCGGCATCGACTTCTTGAAGCAGGCGCGCGCGTCGTGCGACCTGCCGGTGCTGCGCAAGGACTTCATGGTTGACGCCTACCAGATCTATGAATCGCGCGCGATGGGCGCTGACGCGGTGCTGCTGATCGCCGCCTGCCTCGACGATGCGCAGATGAAGGACTTCGAGGCGATCGCGCTCGGACTGGGCATGGCGGTGCTGGTCGAGGTGCACGACGGTGCCGAACTCGATCGCGCGCTCGAGCTCAAGACGCCACTGATCGGCGTCAACAACCGCAACCTGCGCAGCTTCGAGGTGTCGATCCAGGCCACGCTCGACCTGCGTTCGCGCGTGCCGGCCGAACGCCTGCTGGTCACCGAATCGGGCATCACGACGCGCGACGACGTGGCGCGGCTGCGCGCCGCGGACATCCATGCCTTCCTGGTCGGCGAGGCCTTCATGCGCGCGCCCGAACCCGGGGAGGCGCTGGCGGATCTGTTCCGGTGATGGCGGCGACGCAACTCACGCAACTCGCGAGTGCCGACCCGGCGGACTGGCCGGTCGCGCCGGGCTGGCAGGGGCTGGTCGACGACTTCTTCGCGAGTGCGGTCGGCGTGAAGCTGCAGGGTTTTCTGCGCGAACGGCTGGAGGCTGGCGCGGTCATCTTCCCACCGCAGCCGCTGCGTGCGCTGGAACTCACACCGCCCGAGCAGGTGCGGGTCGTCATCCTCGGGCAGGACCCGTACCACGGGCGCGGGCAGGCGGAAGGCCTGGCCTTCTCGGTCGCGCCGGGCGTGGCGCTGCCGCCCTCGCTGCGCAACATCTTCAAGGAGCTGCAGCGCGACCTGGGCACGCCGCCACCGGCCTTTCCGCAGCCGGGTGGCAGTTTGGTGCGCTGGGCCACGCACGGCGTGCTGCTGCTCAACACCTGCCTGACGGTGGAGGAGGGGCAGGCGGCCAGCCATTCGGGGCGCGGCTGGGAAGTGCTGACCGATGCGGTGATCCGGCATGTGGCCGCCGGCGATCGCCCGGTCCTGTTCATGCTCTGGGGCTCGCACGCGCAAAGCAAGCGGGCGCTGATCGACGCAGACCGCCACCTGGTGCTGACCGCCAACCATCCGTCGCCGCTGTCGGCGTTGCGTCCACCGGTGCCTTTCATCGGTTGCGGGCACTTCGGCCAGGCGCGTGCCTGGCGGGAGCAGCATGCAGGCTGAAGGCGATGCTCCTGCTTTTGTAGCCCGTCGCATGGGCGCAACGGCTCGAGGGGTAAAAACAGGGGCTCCCACGCTCTGGGGCGACGCCGGCGGTCCGGAACCGACATCAAACCGTGCTATATTTCGAGGTTCGCCGGAGAGGTGGCCGAGTGGTTAATGGCAGCAGACTGTAAATCTGCCCTCTTACGAGTACGCTGGTTCGAATCCAGCCCTCTCCACCAGCGATGAATTTGGTTTTTAGGAGCGATTGGATCTAGCGCTTTGGGTGCCTTGAAGTGCCCCCGATGCGGGAGTAGTTCAATGGTAGAACCCCAGCCTTCCAAGCTGATGACGCGGGTTCGATTCCCGTCTCCCGCTCCATGGGACCTGGTTCGTGGTTGGTGTCTTCGGTGTTGATTGCCCTTTTGGCTCAGTGGTAGAGCACCCCCTTGGTAAGGGGGAGGTCGCGGGTCCGATTCCCGCAAAGGGCACCAGATTTCGGGGTTGCAGCCGTCGCGCGTGCGGCCCCATGTGAATGTGTTGATCTCGTTTTTTTCGGAGTCGAGAAAATGGCAAAAGGTAAATTCACCCGCACCAAGCCGCACGTGAACGTGGGCACGATCGGTCACGTCGACCATGGCAAGACCACGCTGACGGCGGCGATCGCAACGGTTCTGTCGGCCAAGTTTGGCGGCGAAGCCAAGGCGTACGACCAGATCGACGCGGCGCCTGAAGAAAAGGCCCGCGGCATCACGATCAACACCGCGCACGTCGAGTACGAAACGGCCAACCGCCACTACGCGCACGTGGACTGCCCCGGCCACGCCGACTATGTGAAGAACATGATCACCGGCGCTGCCCAGATGGACGGCGCCATCCTGGTGTGCTCGGCCGCCGACGGCCCGATGCCCCAGACCCGTGAACACATCCTGCTGGCACGCCAGGTGGGTGTGGGCTACATCATCGTGTTCCTGAACAAGTGCGACATGGTCGACGACGCCGAGCTGCTCGAGCTGGTCGAAATGGAAGTGCGCGAGCTGCTGGACAAGTACGAATTCCCGGGCGACGCCACCCCCATCATCCACGGCTCGGCCAAGCTCGCCCTGGAAGGCGACAAGGGTCCGCTGGGTGAGCAAGCCATCATGAAGCTGGCCGACGCGCTGGACACCTACATCCCGACGCCCGAGCGTGCCATCGACGGCGCGTTCCTGATGCCGGTGGAAGACGTGTTCTCGATCTCGGGTCGCGGCACGGTGGTGACCGGTGCCGTCGAGCGCGGCATCATCAAGGTCGGCGAGGAAATCGAGATCGTCGGCATCCGCCCGACCGTCAAGACCACCTGCACCGGCGTGGAAATGTTCCGCAAGCTGCTGGACCAAGGTCAAGCTGGCGACAACGTGGGCGTGCTGCTGCGCGGCACCAAGCGCGAAGACGTCGAGCGCGGCCAGGTGCTGTGCAAGCCCGGTTCGATCAAGCCGCACGTGCACTTCACCGCCGAGGTGTATGTGCTGAGCAAGGACGAAGGCGGCCGTCACACGCCGTTCTTCAACAACTACCGCCCGCAGTTCTACTTCCGCACGACGGACGTGACCGGCGCGATCGAGCTGCCTGCGGACAAGGAAATGGTCATGCCTGGCGACAACGTGAGCATCACCGTGAAGCTGATCAACCCGATCGCCATGGAAGAAGGCCTGCGCTTCGCCATCCGCGAAGGCGGCCGTACCGTGGGTTCGGGCGTCGTGGCCAAGATCCTCGACATCTAAAGGATTGCACAGGGGTATAGCTCAATTGGCAGAGCGTCGGTCTCCAAAACCGAAGGTTGTAGGTTCGATTCCTACTGCCCCTGCCACTTAGGTGGCACTCCTGAAAAGACCATCGTTTGACCCGATGGCGACGCTAGAAAAGCCCATCGTGACCCGATGGGCTTCGCCGTCTCAAGAGACACTTTGAATCGAAGGCCGCAAGGCCGCAGGAAATCAGCCGAAATGGCCACCTCTCAAATCGAAACCGTGAGCACCGGCGCCGACAAAGCCAAACTGGCTGCAGCGGTCGTTCTGGCCGTGGGCGCGGTCGTGGCCTTCTATCTGCTGTCGCGCCAGGGTGCGCTGGTGCAGTGGGCCGCGCTGCTCGTGGGTCTGGCGGCAGCTGTGGGTGCCTTTGCGAGTTCCGAAAGCGGGCGGCAGCTGTGGGCCTTCGGTCGCGACGCCTGGCGCGAAGTCAAGAAGGTCGTCTGGCCCACCCGCAAGGAGGCCATGCAGATGACGGCGTACGTGTTCGCTTTCGTGGCGATCATGTCGATTTTTCTGTGGGCCACCGACAAGACCCTCGAGTGGGTGTTCTTCGACCTCATTCTGGGCTGGAGAAAATAAATGACTGACGCTGTCGAAACCACCCCGGAAGCCACGCCGGAAAGCACCTCGTTGCTGGCCGCTCCGACCAACCCGGATTTCCGCTGGTATGTCGTCCATGCCTATTCCGGCATGGAAAAGGCTGTCGAGCGCAACATCACCGAGCGCATCAACCGCGCGGCGATGCAAGACAAGTTCGGCCGCATCATGGTCCCGACCGAAGAGGTCGTCGAGATCAAGAATGGTCAGAAACGTACCACCGAACGTCGTTTCTTTCCCGGCTACGTCCTGGTCGAGATGATCATGGACGACGAGAGCTGGCACCTGGTGAAGCACACCAACAAGGTGACGGGCTTCGTCGGCGGCGCGAAGAATCGCCCCGCCCCGATCTCGCAGAAAGAGGTCGAGGACATCGTCAGCCAGATGCAGCAGGGCACCGAGAAGCCGCGCCACAAGGTCGAGTTCACCGTCGGCGAGTTCGTGCGCGTCAAGGAAGGCCCGTTCACCGACTTCAACGGCACCGTGGAAGAAGTGAACTACGACAAGAACAAGGTTCGTGTGTCCGTGATGATTTTCGGACGCGCCACACCGGTCGAACTGGGCTTCGCCGAAGTCGAAAAGACCTGATTCAGCGGGCGGCACCGAACGCTTCGGTGCTGCCCTCCCGGTTTCCTGCCTCCCGACTCGGCAGGAAACGTCACCCTAGAGTCGTCAACCCCGGGGAGCCGCGGCCGAGTGCCGAGGCGATATCACCCGCAAGGAGCAAAGCATGGCGAAAAAAATCGTCGGCTTCATCAAGCTGCAAGTGCCAGCTGGTAAGGCCAACCCGTCACCACCCATCGGTCCCGCACTGGGCCAGCGTGGTTTGAACATCATGGAGTTCTGCAAGGCGTTCAACGCCCAGACCCAAGGCGTCGAGCCGGGTCTGCCGCTGCCGGTGGTCATCACCGCGTTCGCGGACAAGAGCTTCACCTTCGTCATCAAGACGCCGCCCGCCGGCATCCTGATCAAAAAGGCCATCAAGATCGACAAGGGTTCGGCCACGCCGCAATCCGCCAAGGTCGGCAAGATCACGCGCGCACAGCTCGAAGAGATCGCCAAGACCAAGATGAAGGATTTGACCGCTGCCGATCTGGACGCGGCCGTTCGCACCATCGCCGGCACTGCCCGCTCGATGGGCGTGACTGTGGAGGGCGTGTAAATGTCCAAGATCACCAAGAAGCAAAAAGCCTCGGTCGGCAAGGTCGACAGCAACAAGCTGTACGCGCTGGTCGATGCGATCGGCCTCGTGAAAGAAGCCGCCACCGCCAAGTTCGATGAATCCATCGACGTGGCCGTGCAGCTGGGCATCGACGCGAAGAAGTCGGACCAGGTCGTGCGTGGCGCCGTCGTGCTGCCCAACGGCACCGGCAAGACCAAGCGCGTCGCCGTGTTCGCCCAGGGCGCCAAGGCGGAAGAAGCCAAGGCGGCCGGTGCCGACATCGTCGGCATGGACGACCTGGCTGCCATGGTGAAGGCCGGCGACATGCCGTTCGACGTCGTGATCGCCGCCCCCGATGCCATGCGCGTCGTCGGTACGCTGGGTCAGATCCTCGGTCCGCGCGGCCTGATGCCCAACCCGAAGGTCGGCACCGTCACCCCGGACGTCGCCACGGCCGTGAAGAACGCCAAGGCCGGTCAGGTGCAGTTCCGTGTCGACAAGGCCGGCATCGTGCACGGCACGATCGGCCGTCGCTCGTTCGACACCGACAAGCTGCAGGGCAACCTGGCGGCGCTGATCGACGCGCTGGTCAAGGCCAAGCCCGCGACCAGCAAGGGTGTGTACCTGCGCAAGGTGGCCGTGTCGTCGACGATGGGCCTGGGCGTGCGCGTCGACACCCAGTCGATCGCACAGAGCTGACCTGAAGAATTTGCCGTGCCTCTCGGGGCGTGGCGATGTGGTGGGCCAGCGCGGCGTCGTCTTCGGATGACGGGCGCGCTGGGCCATCCAAGACCGCTGGCGTGCAGTTCGCTGCACTTAATCGAATTCCCTCGGGGACTCACCAGCGCAGATGGCGATCCCGCTGCAAGGAATCCGTTTCCGAAACAGTTGGTCGCTGCATGTAGCGCGTCTCGAGGCCTCGGCCGAAGGACGCATTAAAAGGAGTAGACCTTGAGTCTGAATCGCAGTGAGAAAGAAGCGGTCATCAGTGATGTGACCAGCCTCGCCGCAAAAGCTCAAACGCTCGTGATGGCGGAATACCGTGGTATCACGGTGGCTGACATGACCAAATTGCGCAATACCGCGCGCAGCCAGGGCGTGACGCTCAGCGTGTTGAAGAACACGCTGGCACGCCGTGCTGTCGCCGGAAGCGCATTTGAGATCGTCGGCGACCAGATGACCGGTCCGCTGATCTATGGCTTCTCCGAAGACGCCGTGGCCGCCGCGAAAGTGGTGGCCGATTTCGCGAAGACCAACGACAAGTTGGTGATTCGCGGCGGTGCATTCGGTGGCAAGGCCCTGGACGTCAATGGCGTGAAGCAACTGGCCAACATCCCTTCGAAGGAAGTGCTGCTGGCGCAATTGCTGGGCTTGATGCAATCCCCCATTTCCCGCACCGCCCGCGTTCTCGCGGCGCTGGCCGAGAAGCGTGGTGGTGGCGAAGCACCGGCCGAGGCTCCGGCCGAAGCGCAAGCGGCTTAAAGCCTTGCGTTCGAGAAATTCAACCCAATTGTTAGGAAACCAAAATGGCATTCGATAAAGACGCATTTTTGACCGCGCTGGACAGCATGACGGTCCTGGAACTCAACGACCTGGTCAAGGCCATCGAAGAGAAGTTCGGCGTGAGCGCCGCTGCAATGTCGGCACCCGCCGGCGCTGGCGGTGGCGCTGCCGCCGCTGTGGCCGAAGAGCAGACCGAGTTCAACGTCATGCTGATGGAAGCTGGCGCGAACAAGGTGTCGGCGATCAAGGCCGTGCGCGAAATCACCGGCCTGGGCCTCAAGGAAGCCAAGGACCTGGTGGAAGCCGCTCCCAAGGCCGTCAAGGAAGGCCTGTCGAAGGCTGACGCTGAAGCTGCCAAGAAGAAGCTGGAAGATGCCGGCGCCAAGGTGGAACTGAAGTAATTCAGTCTCCCTGAAGGGCTGGAGGTGCTCGAAAGAGCCCTCCAGCCTTTGCCGCTTTCAGAGCGCACCCATAAGCCGACGTCGCGACGCGGCTTTTGAGTGTCTTCTGACCCCGACTGCAGAAGACCCCTTGGTTCGGGTGATGTGCAACGCATCACTGTCCGCCAACGGCTGGTAGTGGCCAGCCGCCAAGCAGTGGCGCGAAAGCGCTGTTGACAAGTCGCGCAAGATCTCAAGCACCGGAGCTCTCATGGCCCAAACGTCCACGTACAGTTACACCGAACGCAAGCGCATCCGAAAGAATTTCGGTAGCCGCGACAGCGTCGTTGAAATCCCTTACCTGCTGCAGATGCAGAAAGACGCGTACACCGCGTTCCTGCAAGCGGGCATCGCGCCGACGAAGCGCACCATCGACGGGCTGCAAGCCGCGTTCACTGCCGCCTTCCCCATCGTCTCGCACAACGGTTTTGTCGAGATGAAGTTCCTCGAGTACAACCTGGCGAAGCCGGCGTTCGACGTGCGCGAATGCCAGACCCGTGGCCTGACCTTCGCGTCGGCCGTGCGCGCCAAGGTCCAGCTCATCATCTATGACCGCGAGTCGTCGACCTCGCAGTCGAAGGTGGTCAAGGAAGTGAAGGAGCAAGAGGTCTACATGGGCGAAGTGCCGCTCATGACCGAGAAGGGCTCCTTCATCATCAACGGCACCGAGCGCGTCATCGTGTCGCAGCTCCACCGTTCGCCGGGCGTGTTCTTCGAACACGACAAGGGCAAGACGCACAGCTCGGGCAAGCTGTTGTTCTCGGCCCGCGTGATCCCTTACCGTGGCTCGTGGCTCGACTTCGAGTTCGACCCGAAGGACATGCTGTACTTCCGCGTGGACCGTCGCCGCAAGATGCCGGTCACGATCCTCTTGAAGGCGATCGGCCTGAACCCGGAATCGATCCTCGCGAACTTCTTCGTGAACGACAACTTCCGCCTGATGGACAGCGGTGCGCAGATGGAGTTCGTCGCCGAACGCCTGCGCGGTGAGGTCGCCCGTTTTGACATCACCGACAAGGCCGGCAAGGTCGTGGTCGCCAAGGACAAGCGCGTCACCGCGCGCCACACCCGCGAACTCGAGCAGTCGAACACCACGCACATCAGCGTGCCGGAAGACTTCCTGGTCGGTCGCGTGGTGGCCCGCAACATCGTCGACGCCGACTCCGGCGAAATCCTGGCCAAGGCCAACGACGAGCTGACCGAAGCGCTGCTGAAGAAGCTGCGCACGGCCGGCGTGCAGGACATCCAGGTCATCTACACGAACGAACTGGACCAGGGCGCGTACATCTCGCAGACGCTGCGCATCGACGAAACGGTCGACGAGTTCGCTGCGCGCGTGGCCATCTACCGCATGATGCGTCCCGGCGAGCCGCCGACGGAAGACGCGGTGCAGGCCCTGTTCCAGCGCCTGTTCTACAACCCGGACACGTACGACCTGTCGCGCGTGGGCCGCATGAAGTTCAACGCCAAGGTCGGCCGCGACGAATCGACCGGCCCGATGGTGCTGACCAATGAAGACATCCTGCATGTCGTCAAGATCCTGGTCGACCTGCGCAACGGCAACGGCGAAGTCGACGACATCGACCACCTGGGCAACCGCCGCGTGCGTTGCGTCGGCGAACTGGCCGAGAACCAGTACCGCACCGGCCTGGCCCGTATCGAGAAGGCCGTGAAGGAACGTCTGGGTCAGGCCGAGCAAGAGCCGCTGATGCCGCACGACCTGATCAACAGCAAGCCGATCTCGGCCGCGCTGAAGGAATTCTTCGGTGCGTCGCAGCTGTCGCAGTTCATGGACCAGACGAACCCGCTGTCCGAAATCACCCACAAGCGCCGCGTGTCGGCCCTTGGCCCGGGCGGTCTGACGCGTGAACGTGCCGGCTTCGAAGTGCGCGACGTGCACGTGACCCATTACGGCCGCGTCTGCCCGATCGAAACGCCCGAAGGCCCGAACATCGGCCTGATCAACTCGCTGGCCCTGTACGCCCGCCTGAACGAGTACGGCTTCATCGAGACGCCGTACCGCCGCGTGGTCGACAGCAAGGTCACGATGGACATCGACTACCTGTCGGCCATCGAAGAAGGCAAGTACGTCATCGCCCAGGCCAATGCGGCCCTGGACAAGGACGGCAAGCTGACCGGCGACCTGGTGTCCGCCCGTGAAGCCGGCGAGTCGATCCTGGTGGGTGCCGAACGCGTCCAGTACATGGACGTGTCGCCCGCGCAGATCGTGTCGGTGGCGGCGTCGCTCGTGCCCTTCCTGGAGCACGACGATGCGAACCGCGCGCTGATGGGCGCCAACATGCAGCGTCAGGCTGTGCCGGTGCTGCGCCCCGAGAAGCCCTTCGTCGGTACCGGCATCGAGCGCGTCTCCGCGGTCGACTCGGGCACCGTGGTGACCGCGACCCGCGGCGGTATCGTCGACTACGTCGATGCGACCCGCGTCGTGGTGCGCGTGAACGACGCCGAAGCGGCAGCCGGTGAAGTCGGTGTGGACATCTACAACCTGATCAAGTATCAGCGTTCGAACCAGAACACCAACATCCACCAGCGCCCGATCGTCAAGCGCGGCGACAAGATCGCCAAGGGCGACGTGGTGGCCGACGGTGCGTCCACCGACCTCGGCGAACTGGCCCTCGGCCAGAACATGCTGATCGGCTTCATGCCGTGGAACGGCTACAACTTCGAAGACTCGATCCTGATCTCCGAACGCGTCGTCGCCGAAGACCGCTACACCTCGATCCACATCGAGGAACTGGTGGTGATGGCCCGCGACACCAAACTGGGTGCCGAAGAAATCACGCGCGACATCCCGAACCTGGCCGAGCAGCAGCTCAACCGCCTCGACGAGTCCGGCATCATCTATGTCGGCGCCGAAGTGCAGCCGGGCGACACGCTGGTGGGCAAGGTCACGCCGAAGGGCGAGACCACGCTGACGCCTGAAGAGAAGCTGCTGCGCGCCATCTTCGGCGAGAAGGCTTCCGACGTGAAGGACACCTCGCTGCGTGTCGACCAGGGCTCGCAAGGCACCGTGATCGACGTGCAGGTGTTCACCCGCGAAGGCATCACGCGCGACAAGCGCGCCCAGCAGATCATCGACGACGAGCTCAAGCGCTTCCGCCTCGACCTGAACGACCAGCTGCGCATCGTCGAAGCCGACGCGTTCGACCGGATCGAGAAGCTCCTGACCGGCAAGGCGGCCAACGGCGGCCCGAACAAGCTGGCCAAGGGCACCAAGCTCGACAAGGCCTACCTGTCGTCGATCGAGAAGTTCCACTGGTTCGACATCCGCCCGGCGGACGACGAAGTGGCTTCGCAGCTCGAATCGATCAAGAACTCGCTCGAGCAGACGCGCCACAGCTTCGACCTCGCGTTCGAAGAAAAGCGCAAGAAGCTCACGCAGGGCGACGAGCTGCCCGCGGGCGTGCTCAAGATGGTCAAGGTCTACCTGGCCGTCAAGCGCCGCCTGCAACCGGGCGACAAGATGGCCGGCCGTCACGGCAACAAGGGTGTGGTGTCCAAGATCGTTCCGGTCGAAGACATGCCCCACATGGCCGACGGCACGCCGTGCGACATCTGCCTGAACCCGCTGGGCGTGCCTTCGCGGATGAACGTGGGCCAGGTGCTGGAAGTGCATCTGGGCTGGGCCGGCAAGGGCATCGGCCAGCGCATCGGCGACATGCTGCAGGCCGAAGCGAAGATCGCGGAACTCCGCGCCTTCCTCGACAAGCTCTACAACGGCTCGGGCCGCAAGGAAGACCTCGGCAAGCTGAGCGACGGTGAAGTGGTCGAGATGGCCAGCAACCTGTCGAACGGCGTGACCTTCGCGACGCCGGTGTTCGACGGCGCCACGGAAGAAGAAATCCGCGGCATGCTGCAGCTCGCCTACCCGGAAGAGATCGCCAAGCTCAAGGGCCTGACCGACACGCGCACGCAGGCCTACCTGTACGACGGCCGCACGGGCGACCAGTTCGAGCGCCCGGTCACGGTGGGCTACATGCACTTCTTGAAGCTGCACCACTTGGTGGACGACAAGATGCACGCCCGCTCGACCGGCCCGTACTCGCTGGTCACGCAGCAACCGCTGGGCGGCAAGGCCCAGTTCGGCGGCCAGCGTTTCGGCGAAATGGAAGTGTGGGCGCTCGAGGCCTACGGCGCCGCCTACGTCCTGCAGGAAATGCTGACGGTGAAGTCCGACGACGTGCAAGGCCGTACCAAGGTGTACGAGAGCATCGTCAAGGGCGAACACTCCATCGAAGCCGGCATGCCGGAATCGTTCAATGTGCTGGTCAAGGAAATCCGTTCCCTGGGCCTGGACATCGAACTCGAACGTTCATAAGCAAGACAAGGAAAGAGTCCCATGAAGTCATTACTCGACCTGTTCAAGCAATTCACGCCGGATGAGCATTTCGATGCCATCAGCATCCGCATGGCTTCGCCCGAGAAGATCCGTTCGTGGTCTTTCGGCGAGGTGAAGAAGCCCGAGACGATCAACTACCGCACCTTCAAGCCCGAACGCGACGGCCTGTTCTGCGCCAAGATCTTCGGGCCCATCAAGGACTACGAATGCCTGTGCGGCAAGTACAAGCGCCTCAAGCACCGCGGTGTCATCTGCGAGAAGTGCGGCGTTGAAGTCACGCAGACCAAGGTGCGTCGCGAGCGCATGGGTCACATCGACCTGGCCGCGCCCTGCGCCCACATCTGGTTCCTGAAGTCGCTGCCGTCGCGTCTGGGCCTGGTGCTCGACATGACGCTGCGCGACATCGAACGCGTGCTGTACTTCGAAGCCTACGTGGTGACCGACCCCGGCATGACCCCGCTGAAGAAGTTCAGCATCATGTCCGAGGACGACTACGACACGAAGCGCAAGGAATTCGGCGACGAGTTCGTCGCGAAGATGGGCGCCGAAGGCATCAAGGACCTGCTGGAAGGCATCGAGCTCGACAGCGAGATCGAACGCCTGCGCGGCGACCTGACCGGTTCCGAAGTCAAGGTCAAGAAGAACTCCAAGCGCCTCAAGGTGCTCGAGGCCTTCCGCAAGTCGGGCATCAAGCCCCAGTGGATGGTGCTCGAAGTGCTGCCTGTGCTGCCGCCGGACCTGCGTCCGCTGGTGCCGCTGGACGGCGGCCGCTTCGCGACCTCCGACCTGAACGACCTGTATCGCCGCGTCATCAACCGCAATTCGCGTCTGCGTCGCCTGCTGGAGCTGAAGGCCCCGGAAATCATCGCGCGCAACGAAAAGCGGATGCTGCAGGAAGCGGTCGACTCGCTGCTGGACAACGGCCGTCGCGGCAAGGCCATGACGGGCGCCAACAAGCGCGCGCTGAAGTCGCTGGCCGACATGATCAAGGGCAAGGGCGGTCGTTTCCGTCAGAACTTGCTGGGCAAGCGCGTCGACTACTCGGGCCGTTCGGTCATCGTGGTGGGCCCGACGCTCAAGCTGCACCAGTGCGGTCTGCCCAAGCTGATGGCGCTCGAGCTGTTCAAGCCTTTCATCTTCTCGCGCCTCGAAGCCATGGGCATCGCGACGACGATCAAGGCCGCCAAGAAGGAAGTCGAATCCGGCACGCCGGTGGTCTGGGACATCCTGGAAGAGGTCATCAAGGAACACCCGGTGATGCTCAACCGTGCGCCTACGCTGCACCGTCTGGGCATCCAGGCCTTCGAACCCATCCTGATCGAAGGCAAGGCGATCCAACTGCACCCGCTCGTTTGCGCGGCCTTCAACGCCGACTTCGACGGCGACCAGATGGCCGTCCACGTGCCGCTGTCGGTGGAAGCGCAGATGGAAGCCCGCACGCTGATGCTGGCCTCCAACAACGTGCTGTTCCCGGCGTCGGGCGAACCGTCGATCGTGCCGTCGCAGGACGTGGTGCTGGGTCTGTACTACACGACCCGCGACCGCATCAACGGCAAGGGCGAGGGCCTGATCTTCTCCGACATCGGTGAAGTCCAGCGCGCACTCGACGCCAACGAAGTCGAGCTGACCGCCAAGGTTGCCGTGCGCATCACGGAGTACACCAAGGACAAGGAAACCGGCGAATTCACGCCGTCGACCGCGCTGGTGGACACGACCGTGGGCCGTGCGCTGCTGTCCGAGATCCTGCCGAAGGGCCTGCCGTTCTCGAACATCAACAAGGCGTTGAAGAAGAAGGAAATCTCCAAGCTCATCAACGTCTCGTTCCGCAAGTGCGGTCTGAAAGAGACCGTGGTGTTCGCCGACAAGCTGCTGCAGAACGGTTTCCGTCTCGCGACGAAGGCCGGTATCTCGATCGCCATCGACGACATGCTGGTGCCCGCCGAGAAGCACGGCATCATCGAGCGCTCCGCCAAGGAAGTGAAGGAGATCGAACAGCAGTACGTCTCCGGTCTCGTGACCTCCGGCGAGCGCTACAACAAGGTGGTGGACATCTGGGGCAAGGCCGGCGACGAAGTGTCGAAGGTCATGATGGCCAAGCTCTCCAAGGAGCGCGTCATCGATCGCCACGGCAAGGACGTCGAGCAGGAGTCCTTCAACTCCATCTACATGATGGCCGACTCGGGTGCACGCGGTTCCGCCGCGCAGATCCGTCAGGTCGCCGGCATGCGGGGCCTGATGGCCAAGCCCGACGGCTCGATCATCGAGACGCCCATCACCGCGAACTTCCGCGAAGGTCTGAACGTGCTGGAGTACTTCATCTCCACCCACGGTGCCCGTAAGGGTCTGGCCGACACCGCGCTGAAGACCGCGAACTCGGGTTACCTGACGCGTCGTCTGGTCGACGTGACGCAGGATTTGGTCGTGATCGAGCAGGACTGCGGCACGCACGGCGGCTACGTGATGCGCGCCATCGTCGAAGGCGGTGAAACCATCGAATCGCTGCGCGACCGTATCCTCGGCCGTTCCGCTGCCGACGACGTGCTGCACCCCGAAACGCAAGCCGTGCTGCTCAACGCCGGCGAGATGTTCGACGAAGACAACATCGAAGCGCTGGAAGCCCAGGGCGTCGACGAAGTCAAGGTGCGTACCGCGCTCACGTGCGAAACGCGCTTCGGCATCTGCGCGACCTGCTACGGCCGCGACCTGGGCCGCGGTGGCCTGATCAACATCGGCGAAGCGGTCGGTGTGATCGCCGCGCAGTCGATCGGTGAACCCGGCACGCAGCTGACGATGCGGACCTTCCACATCGGTGGCGCGGCGTCGCGTGCGGCGATCGCCTCCAGCGTGGAAGCCAAGTCGAACGGTTCGATCGGTTTCAACGCCACGATGCGCTACGTGACGAACAGCAAGAACGAGCTGGTCGTGATCTCGCGTTCGGGTGAAATCATCATCCACGACGAGCATGGTCGCGAGCGCGAACGCCACAAGGTGCCGTACGGCGCCATCCTGGCAGTGAAGGCCGACCAGCAGGTCAAGGCCGGCTTCATCCTTGCCAACTGGGACCCGCTGACGCGCCCCATCATCACGGAATTCGCCGGCAAGACGCAGTTCGAAAACGTCGAAGAAGGCCTCACGGTCGCCAAGCAGGTGGACGAAGTCACCGGCCTGTCGACGCTGGTCGTGATCGACCCGAAGCGCCGCGGCGCTGCCAAGGTCGTGCGTCCGCAAGTCAAGCTGATCGACGCCTCCGGCGCCGAGGTGAAGATCCCCGGCACCGATCACTCGGTGACGATCGGCTTCCCGATCGGCTCGCTGGTGCAGATCCGCGACGGCCAGGACGTGGGCCCCGGCGAAGTGCTGGCGCGCATTCCGGTCGAAGGCCAGAAGACGCGCGACATCACCGGCGGTCTGCCGCGTGTGGCCGAACTCTTCGAAGCCCGCTCGCCGAAGGACAAGGGCATGCTGGCCGAGATGACCGGTACCGTGTCGTTCGGCAAGGAGACCAAGGGCAAGCTGCGTCTGCAGATCACCGATCCGGAAGGCGGCATCTACGAAGAGCTCGTGCCGAAGGAAAAGAACATCCTGGTGCACGAAGGCCAGGTGGTGAACAAGGGCGAGTCCGTGGTCGACGGCCCGGCGGACCCGCAGGACATCCTGCGCCTGCTGGGTTCGGAAGAACTGGCGCGCTACATCGTGGACGAAGTGCAGGACGTGTACCGCCTGCAGGGTGTGAAGATCAACGACAAGCACATCGAGGTGATCGTTCGCCAGATGCTGCGCCGCGTCGTGGTCGACAACATCGGCGACACGAACTACATCTCCGGCGAACAGGTCGAACGCAGCGAAATGCTCAACACCAACGACGCCCTGCGCGCCGCTGACAAGATCCCCGCGACGTTCACCAACCTGCTGCTCGGTATCACGAAGGCATCGCTCTCGACCGATTCGTTCATCTCCGCGGCGTCCTTCCAGGAAACGACGCGCGTGCTGACCGAAGCCGCGATCATGGGCAAGCGCGACGAGCTGCGCGGCCTGAAGGAAAACGTGATCGTGGGTCGTCTGATCCCGGCCGGCACCGGCATGGCCTACCACCAGGCACGCCGCGCCAAGGAACAGATGGACGACGCCGAGCGCCGCGCCATCGCCGAGTCCGAAGCCGCCGAACTGGCCGGCAGCGGCTCGGACGATACGAGCACGGTCGATGCCAGCGAAGGTGCTGCGACCGAGTAACCGGTCGCTGATCCGCAGGCCATGACCGGCCCCCAGACGCCCCCTGTCCGTTCGCGGCCCGGGGGCGTTTTTATGGTTCTGCTCCCGGCGGCGCGCATGCGGCGCCCCGGGGTGTGGCAGGTGGACGCGCCGTGATGGACCGTCTCCCGCCGGAGCTGCCGTGGTGGATCGCCGCGGCCGTGCTTCTTTTCTGGTTCGTGGGTGCCTACAACCGGCTGGTGCGTCTGCGCTCGGCCGCGCTACAGGCCTACGTCACGCTCGACGCCGCCCTGGCGCGCCAGCTGGAGTTTGTCCAGGCGCGCGCGCTGGCCGCCGACGACGCCGTCTTCGGTCGCGGCCCGATCGTGCAACTGCACGCCACCGCCCTGCAGCTGACCACGCTGCTGGGCGCGACACGGCAGCGCCCGCTCGACCCCGAGCGCATGGCCGCGCTGGCCACGGCGCTGCACGTCATGCTGGCCGCCTGGCAGCGGCTCTTCCCGGACGAGGTCGTCAGCTTCGACGCCGACGGCATGCTGTCCAGGCCGGTCCCGCTGGGCGGTGTCGTGATCGACGCCTCGCCCGCTCCCGGCGCCGGCGCGATCGCGTGGCCAGAGCCTTCGGCGGCCGCCGAGATCGCCCGCGGCCAGTTCAACCAGGCGGTCCGCCAGTACAACGCGGCGGTCGGTCAGATCCCGGCCGTGCTGGTGGCATGGGTGATGCAACTGAGACGGGCGGCCGAACTGACCTGACGCCCCGGCCAACCCTCGGCTCCCTTCACCCCGCGGCGTCCACGGACGCCGTTGTTACCATCCATCGCTTGTCAGACCTCTCCGAATCCTCCCTCTCGCCGCCGCTCTGGCGCCAGTTGCAGCTCACCGCCCAGGCGTTGGCTGCGATCCGCGCCGGCACGTCCGGCACCGTCGCTTTCGACGCCATCGAACCGGCGATGCGGCCGGGCGTGCAGTCGCTCGGCTTCCAGGTGCTGCGCCGCCTCGGCCGTGCGGAAGCGCTGCGCCGCCATCTGGCCAAGCGCACGCCGCCGCCGCCGGCCGACGCGCTGCTGTGCACGGCCCTGGCGCTCGCCTGGGAGGCCGAGTCCTCACCCTACGAGCCCTTCACGCTGGTCGACCAGGCCGTCGAGGCGGCCAAGCGCAACCCTGTCACGCGGGCGCAGGCCAGCTTCATCAACGCCTGCCTGCGCCGCTTCCTGCGGGAGCGCGACGAGCTGGTCGCGGCCACCGAGAAGGAGCCGGTCGCGCAGTGGAACCATCCACGCTGGTGGATCGAGCGCCTGCGGCGCGACCACCCGCGCGAATGGCAGCGCGTGCTGGCCGCCGACAACCAGCAGGCGCCCATGACGCTGCGGGTCAACCGCCGCAAGGGTTCCGTCGCCGACTACCTCCTCGCCTTGAAGCGCGTCGGGCTCGACGGGCATGCGGTGGGCGCCGACGGCGTGCAGCTGCATCAGGCGCGGCCGGTGCAGCAGCTCCCGGGCTTCGCCGATGGCGATGTGTCGGTGCAGGACGCGGCCGCCCAGCTCGCGGCGCCTTTGCTGCTCGAAGGCCTCGCCGCGCCGGCCTCCGGCGCGCCGCTGCGGGTGCTCGACGCCTGCGCCGCCCCGGGCGGCAAGACGGCGCATCTGCTCGAACACGCCGGCGACATGCCGATCGAAGTGGTCGCCCTGGAAGTCGACGCCCAGCGCAGCCGCCGCATCGGCGAGACGCTGGCCCGCCTGGGCCTCGAGGCGCGGGTGGTCGTGGCCGATGCGGGCCGGCCGGCCGAGTGGTGGGACGGCGAGCGCTTCGACGCCATCCTGCTCGACGCGCCGTGCACCGCCTCCGGCATCGTCCGCCGCCATCCCGACGTGCGCTGGCTGCGCCGCGAAAGCGATACGGCACAGCTGGCGCTCCAGCAGGCGATGCTGCTCGCGGCGCTTTGGCCCCTGCTGAAGCCGGGCGGTCGATTGCTCTATTGCACATGCTCGGTGTTCCGGGAAGAAGGTGTGCACCAGATCGATGCGTTCCTTGCGCACAACACCGACGCCCGAATCCAGCCGTCGCCCGGCCATTTGCTCCCCCAAAACGGGGGGAATGCCCGTGGCGTCCCAGACAATGACCTGGGTGATCACGACGGTTTCTTCTACGCCTTGCTTGAAAAGCACGCACGCTGACCCGCGTCGCGGCGGGGGGGGCGGCGGCGCGTCGTCGACCTGGATGGCGCTCCTGCTCCTTGGCCTCGTGCTCTGGTTGGGCCTGGTCGGGCTCGTGGCGGCGCAGTCGCGTGGTGCCTCCGTCACCCAGATGCGCCTTGAAAACGGCGATGACGGCGTCTACCTCAGCGCCACCGTCCAGTTCGAGCTGCCGACCCTGGTCGAGGACGTGCTCGACAAGGGCATCGCCCTGCATTTCGTCGCCGAGGCCGAGCTCTACCGCGAGCGTTGGTACTGGACCGACCGCAAGGTGGCCCAGGTCAGCCGCTACATGCGCCTGGCCTACCAGCCGCTGACCCGCCGCTGGCGGCTCAACGTGGCGCCGGTGCCCATCACCGGCAACGCCGGCTTCGGCGTGTCGCTGAACCAGAACTTCGACAGCCTCGAGGAGGCATTGGATGCGGTCAAGCGCATCGGGCGGCTGCGCCTGGGCGATGTGGCGGAGATCGGCGAAGACGGCCAGCACCCGGTCGTCTTCCGCTTCCGGCTCGACACCACGCAGCTGCCGCGCCCCTTCCAGATCGGCATGGTCGGCCAGTCCGAGTGGGACATCGCCACCGAGCGCAGCGTGCGCCTGGCCGTGGAGAAGCCGCGGTGAGCACCGAGCTGCGCAGTGCCCCGGCCGCGCAGGCTGCGCGACGTGCGAAGGCGATTCGCTGGGCGGTCGGCGTGATCGCCGCGCTGGTCACCGCCGTCGGCCTGGTGCTGATGTTCCTGCTCGCGCTGTCGACCAACAACCGCACGCTGTACGAAGAGAACTACGCGCGGCTCTTCGGCATCAACGTCGTCGTGGCCGTGCTGCTGTCGCTGGTGCTCGCCTGGGTGATCTTCCGGCTGCTGCGGCGGCTGCGGCAGGGCAAGTTCGGCAGCCGGTTGCTGATCAAGCTCGCGATGATCTTCGCGCTGGTGGGCGTGGTGCCAGGCGTGCTGGTGTACTTCGTGTCGTACCAGTTCGTGTCGCGTTCGATCGAGAGCTGGTTCGACGTCAAGGTCGAAGGCGCGCTCGACGCCGGCCTCAACCTGGGCCGCGCGACGCTCGACTCGCTCTCGGCCGACCTGATGAGCAAGACCCGCGGGGCCAGCAACCAGTTGGCCGACGTGCCCGACACCAGCGCTGGCCTGGTGCTCGAACGCATCCGCGACCAGCTCGGCGCCACCGACGTGGTGCTCTGGACCGGCGCCGGCCAGTTGATCGCCGGCGCCGGTGCATCACGCTTCCAGCTCAACCCCGAGCGGCCGACGCCCCAGCAGTTCCGGCAGGCGCGGGCCGACCGGGCGGTGGCGCACATCGAGGGCCTCGACGAAACACCGGCAGCGCAGGGCACACAGCCGCCCGCGTCGGTGCGGGCCTTGGCGCTGGTGCAGCGCCCCGGTTTCGAGTTCAACACCGAGCCGCGCTTCCTTCAGGTGGTGCTGCCGTTGCCGCCCGCGGTGGTGGCCAACGCCTTGGCGGTGCAGGAAGCCAACCGCGAGTACCAGGAACGCTCGCTCGCGCGCGACGGGCTGCGCCGCATGTACATCGGCACGCTCACGCTGTGCCTGTTCCTCGCGGTGTTCGGCGCGGTGCTGCTCGCCGTGCTGTTCGGCAACGGGCTGGCCCGCCCGCTGCTCGTGCTGGCCGACGGCGTGCGCCAGGTGGCCGCCGGCGATCTGCGCCCGACCGCCGTGCTGCAGGGCAAGGACGAACTCGGCGGCCTGACGCGCTCGTTCGCCGTCATGACGCAGCAGCTGTCCGATGCGCGCGCCGCCGTCGAGAAGACCGTGGGCGAGCTCGATGCCGCGCGGGGCAACCTGCAGACCATTCTCGACAACCTGACCTCGGGCGTGATCGTGCTCGACGAGACCGGCCGCGTGCTGTCGACCAACCCGGGTGCTACGCGGGTGCTGCGGGCGCCCCTGGCGGCCTACGAAGGCCAGCCCTTCGCCGACGTGCCCGGACTGGCCACCTTCGCGCACAGCGTGCAGCAGCAGTTCGACGACTTCGAGGTCGAGCGGGCCCAGCACGGCCTCGACCACTGGCAGCACGCGTTCGAGCTGCATGCCGGCAATTCGGGCATGTCGCAGGATGCGATCAGCATCGTCGCGCGCGGTGCCGAGCTGCCGGGTGCCGCGCGGCTGCTGGTGTTCGACGACATCTCCGAGATCGTCTCGGCGCAGCGCGCGCAGGCCTGGGGCGAGGTCGCGCGCCGACTGGCCCACGAGATCAAGAACCCCCTCACGCCGATTCAGCTGTCTGCCGAGCGCCTGGAGATGAAGCTCTCGGGCAAGGTGCCGCCGCCCGAGCAGGCCATCCTCACCAAGTCGGTCAAGACCATCGTCGACCAGGTCGACGCGATGAAGCGGCTGGTCAACGAATTCCGCGACTACGCCCGCCTGCCGGCGGCCGACCTCAAGCCGGTCGACCTGAACGGGCTGGTGACCGACGTGCTCCAGCTCTACGGCCACGAGAACGCCCCGAACGCGCTGCACTGCGAGCTCGACCCGCGTTGCCCGCCGATCCGCGGCGATGCGCAGCAGATCCGCCAGGTGATCCACAACCTGCTGCAGAACGCGCAGGACGCCGCGGAGGCCAACGCCGCCCAGGGGCACAACGGCGAGGTCGTGGTGCGTACGCGCCTGGGGGATTCAGGCCGGCGCGTGCGCCTGACCGTGCAGGACAGCGGCCCCGGCTTCGCCGAGAACATCCTCAAGCGCGCCTTCGAGCCCTATGTCACCACCAAGAGCAAGGGCACCGGCCTGGGCCTCGCGGTGGTCAAGAAGATCGCCGACGAACACGGTGCGCGCATCGAGCTTTCGAACCGCATCGTCGATGGGACTGTGGCCGGCGCGCAAGTCTCGTTATCATTCGCGCTGGCCGGCGAACCGCAGGTAGCGCTCGCTCACACCGACGATTCGAAGCCATCCACCGCCTGAGCCCTGTGCCGCGCGAGGATGGTCCGGCCGACGGACACGTCTCACCCCGCACAACGCAGCAGCAAAAAAAGACTCATGGCAAATATCCTCGTGGTCGATGACGAGCTGGGCATCCGGGACCTGCTCTTCGAGATTCTCAATGACGAAGGCCACCACGTGGAGCTCGCCGAGAACGCCGCCGAAGCGCGGGCCGCCCGGCAGCGCGCGCGGCCCGACCTCGTGCTGCTCGACATCTGGATGCCCGACACCGACGGCGTCACGCTGTTGAAGGAATGGTCCACCGCTGGCCTGTTGAGCATGCCCGTCGTCATGATGAGCGGCCACGCCACCATCGACACGGCGGTCGACGCCACCCGCATCGGCGCCTTCGCCTTCCTGGAGAAGCCCATCACCATGCAGAAGCTGCTCAAGGCGGTGGAGCAGGGTCTGGCGCGCGAGAGTGCACGCCGTGCGGCGGCCAGTGTCGTGCCCGCCACGAGCGGCATGTCGGCAGTTGTCACCACCGTCGGCGACGCGTCGCTGGCGCAGCCGATGGCAGCGGTGCCGGCCGTGGTCGACAGCGGCCCGCAGTCGCGTCAGAGCTTCGATCTCGACCGTCCGCTGCGCGACGCGCGCGATGGCTTCGAGAAGGCGTACTTCGAATTCCATCTCGCGATGGAGAACGGCTCCATGACCCGCGTGGCCGAGAAGACCGGCCTCGAGCGCACCCACCTCTACAGAAAACTCAAGCAGTTGGGCGTCGACCTTTCCCGAGGCCGCCGAAGCGCTGTATAATCGCAGGCTGCACACCATGGCCCGGTAGCTCAGTTGGTAGAGCAGCGGATTGAAAATCCGCGTGTCGTTGGTTCGATTCCGACCCAGGCCACCAAATACGAAGCCCTTGAATCCTCCCGGATTCAAGGGCTTTTTCGTTCGCCCCGACCCTTCGGACGGGACGGGATCACCGCATCAGAAGTCCACCAGGCTCAACCCGATGCTCAGCACCGTCCGCTTGCGGTTGTAGTCGATCAGCGTGTCGCCGTAGCCATAGAAGAGTTGCGTGTGGAAGCGCAGGTTGCTCGTGACCGGGTCGCCGATGGCCTTGAGCCATTCGAGCCGCACCGAGCCCTTGCCGCTGTCGCGCAGGTTGTTGCGCACGGTCACGCCCAGGGTGTTGTCGCGGTTGTAATTCCAGCGACCTGCGACTTCGGCGCGGCCGATGTAGTTGGCGATGTCGGGGTTGTCGTCGTCCTCGGCGGATTCCTTCCAACGCTGCCAGACCCGCGCGGTGACCTGGAACCGGTCGTCCAGTTCCGCACCGGCCATGAGGTAGGTGCGGTTCCAGCTGCGCGACAGGGGCAGGGCCTGCCCGTTGGACTGGTGGACGATGCCGATGCCCGCATAGCGCCAGCGCCAGCCACCGGGCAGCTTGAAGTCCGTCGGGTAGACATACATCAGCTCCGGCTCGTGGTCGGTGGTGCGGAAGGGGCGAGAGAGATCGCCATTGAACAGCTGCCACGTCGACTGCTGCGTGTAGCCGAACCAGAGCGAATCCTTCTTCTGCGGGTCGTTCTGCGTCAGCATGCCCTGCGCGATCTTCGTGCGCACCGACAGGCCGATGCGCATCTCGTTGGCCTGGTAATCGGTCGGCGTGCCGTCGTGTCCTGCGGCGGGCGATGTCGGGGTGGCGGGTTTGTTCGTGGCGGCGGAGGCGCCGACGAAGAGTGGCCGGTAACCGCGGAAGCCGAAGGTGCCGCAGTCGGTGCCGTTCTCGAGTTCCCAGAAACGCGAGAGCGCCGAGTACTGGCGGTCGCGGCAACCTTGCTCGGTGGCGACGGCGACCACGCGGGTGGCCGGCATGGCGGCATCGACCGGCGGCGCAGGCGTGGTGGCGAGCACTGGCGGCGCGCTGGGGATGACGGCCGCGGGCAGCGTCTGCTGCTGCGACCATCGGTCGAAGCAGGCCAGGCGCGCCTCGTTGTTGTTAGCCAGTTTTTGGCACTGCTGCCAGGTGAGATCGGAGGTGGCCAGCGGGCTCGCGGGTTTGTCGGCCGGCTGCGCCTGCGCGGCCGTGCCGAACACTCCGAGCGTGGCGAGCAAGGCCGCAAGGATCGTGCGGTGCAAAGTCATGGTCCGGTCTTTCGAAGAACGAAGGGTTGGGTGCGGTCGTCGCCCGAGTTTCGCCAGGTGCCTCGGAACTCCCGGCCACACGAGCCGGGCTGCAGTTCACCGGCCCACACGGCACTGATGCTCAGGCCGTCCTGGGACTCGTCGAGGATGAGAAAACCCGCGTCGTCGATGTCGCCCGAGAGCTGGGCGCTTCGGCCGTCGCGAACGATGGTGCCACGCACGCTGCCGGCGTACTCGGGATGTTTGCCCATTTGCACGTCAGCCAGCGCCGGAAGATCGCCGAAGCGCGCCGTCCAGTGGCCGTAGAGCGCTTCGACAGGCAGATCGGTGGCGTCCGTCGCGCACGCCGTGGCGGCCGGCTCGGCGGATACGGCCACCGCGGGCAGTGCGCCGCACAGCAGCAGCGCGAGCAGCCAGGGCCGTGCGCTCATGTGTCGGCCGCGCCGGCGGCGGCCGCCGCCGCTGCGCCGTCCTGCACCTTCCGCGCGAACTCCGCGCGCAGCGCCTTGAGTTTCTCGCGCGGATCTTCCCGGGTCGTCTTCTTGTCCAGCGCCATCTCCGCGATGAAGCGGCTGGGCTGGGCGGCGATCATCTCGCGGCCCTTCTTGCGGCGCTTGGTCCAGCTGACGGCCAGGCTGCGCTGCGCGCGCGTGATGCCCACGTACATGAGGCGGCGTTCTTCCTGCAGGCGCGTGAGCGTGTCGTCGCTGATCTTCTGCTGGCGGCCGTCGTCGTCGTCGAGCTTGAAGGGCAGCAGGCCTTCGTTCACGCCGATGAGCATCACGTGCGGCCATTCGAGGCCCTTCGACGCATGCAGCGTGGAAAGCGTGACCACGTTCTGGTCCTGCTCGCGCTCGCTGATGGTCGACAGCAGCGAGATGGTCTGCGCGACTTCGAGCAGGTTCTTGCGTTCGCTCTCGACGTTGGCGCCCGAAGCATCGTCGATCTCGCCGCCGCAGCGGGCCGCCATCCAGTCGCAAAACTCCAGCACGTTGGTCCAGCGGCTGGCCGCGGCCTGCTCGCTGTCTTCGCCGTCGTAGAGGTGCTTCTCGTAGTCGATCTCCTTGAGCCACTCGGCCAGGAAGGCCCGTGCGTTCTCGGCGCCGACCGTCTGCTTGGCACGGTACTGCAGGTCGTTGATGTAGCGGCCGAACTCGTGCAGGCCTTCGAGCGTGCGCTTGGGCATCACGGCGGGGAGCGATGCACTGAAGAGCGCCTCGAACAGGCTCAGCTTGTACTGGCTGGCGAAGGTGCCCAGCGCGGCCAGCGTGGTGTGGCCGATGCCGCGCTTGGGCGTGGTCACCGCGCGCAGGAAGGCGGGGTCGTCGTCGTTGTTGGTCCACAGGCGGAACCAGCCGCACAGGTCCTTGATTTCGGCGCGGTCGAAGAAGCTCTGGCCGCCCGACACCTTGTACGGGATCTGCGCCTTGCGCAGCGCCTGCTCGAACACGCGCGCCATGTGGTTGGCGCGGTAGAGGATCGCGAAGTCGCGGAACTCCTTGTGCTGCGAGCTCTGGCGCAGGCTCTGGATGCGCGCGACGGCACGCTCGGCCTCGTGCGCCTCGTTGTCGGCGTCGACGATGCGCACCGGCTCGCCTTCGCCCAGTTCGCTGAACAGCGTCTTGGGGTATAGCTTCGGGTTGGGGCCGATCACGTTGTTGGCCGCGCGCAGGATCGCGCTGGTCGAGCGGTAGTTCTGCTCCAGCTTGATGACCTGCAGCGTCGGGTAGTCGATCGGCAGCTTCTTCAGGTTGTCGAGCGTGGCGCCGCGCCAGCCGTAGATCGACTGGTCGTCGTCGCCCACCGCGGTGAAGTGGCCGCGTGTGCCGACGAGCGCCTTGAGCACCTCGTACTGCGTGGCGTTGGTGTCCTGGTATTCGTCGACCAGCACGTGGCCGAGCGCAGCCTGCCATTTCTCACGCACGTCGTCGTGCTCGCGCAAGAGCTTGAGCGGCATGCCGATGAGGTCGTCGAAGTCCACGCTCTGGTAGGCAGTGAGCCGCTCTTCGTAGCGACCCATGATCTGCGCGGTGATGCGCTCGTTGTCGTCGGCTGCGGCGGCTTCGGCCTGGGCTGCGTTCAAGCCCATGTTCTTCCACTTGCTGATGGTCCACTGCCAGATGCGGGCGGTCGCCGCATCGGTGGTGCCGCCCGCGTCCTTCAGGATTTTCGTGACGTCGTCGCTGTCGAGGATGCTGAAGGCCGGCTTCAGGCCGAGCACGGCACCGTCTTCCCGCATCATGCGCACGCCCAGCGCGTGGAAGGTGCACACCACCACGTGCTTGGCGTCGCGGCCGATCAGCCCCTTGGCGCGCTCGCGCATTTCGGCAGCGGCCTTGTTCGTGAAGGTGATGGCGGCGATGCGCTTGGGCGCCATGCCGGCCTGGATCAGCCGCGCGATCTTGTGCGTGATCACGCGCGTCTTGCCCGAGCCCGCGCCCGCGAGCACGAGGCACGGGCCGTGCAGGTAGTTCACGGCGTCCTGCTGGGCGATGTTCAGTCCGGAAGACATTCGGTGATCGGGGCGGCAAAGGCGCGGCGCGCCAAGTGCGTGGAGGGGCGCCGGGTGGGACGGGAAGCGCGCAATGATACCGGCCGGCCTCTTGCGGCCGGCTTCCGCAGCCGGTGCCCTGCCGTCTTGGCGACAATCGCGGCCGTGCTGCAGATCTTCGCCGTCACCTTCCCCTTCTTCGCGCTCATCGCGGCCGGCTATCTGGCAGCGCGCCGGCGCATCCTGCCGATCGACGCGATTCCCGGGCTCAACGTTTTCGTCCTGTACTTCGCGCTGCCGTGCATGCTGTATCGCTTCGGTGCGCGCACGCCGATCGACAAGCTGCTCGACGGCAGCGTGGCGCTGGTGTGGGGCGTGGGCGCGCTGCTCGTGGTGGCGCTGACGCTGTGTGTCACGCGGCGCGGTCGCATCGGCTGGAACGACGGCGCCTTCGGCGCGCTGGTCGCCGCCTTCCCCAACACCGGCTTCATGGGCGTGCCGCTGCTCGCGACGCTGCTGGGCAGCCAGGCCGCGGCGCCCGCCATCATCAGCATGATCTTCGACATGGTGGTCACCTCGTCGCTGTGCATCGCGCTCTCGCGGCTCGATTCGGCGGGGGAGTCCGGCGCCCGGCACGCGCTGGGCCAGGCCTTCCGCGGCATGGTGATCAACCCGCTGCCGTGGTCGATCCTCTTCGGCGCGCTGGCGTCGGCCCTGCAGTTCACCTTGCCGGGGCCGCTCGATGTCACGGTCGGCATGCTGGCCGATGCCGCATCGCCGGCCGCGCTGTTCACGATCGGCGCGGTGCTCGCGCGTTCGGCGCTGCTGTCCAAGGGGAGCAAGGGGCACCGCGCCCCCGTCGGCGACGTGCTGCCGGTCGTGGCGGCCAAGCTGCTGCTGCACCCGCTGCTGGTCTATGGGTTGGGGCGGGCGGTGATCGCGCTGGGGCTGCCGCTGACCGACGCCGCGCTGACGGTGATCGTGCTGGTGGCGGCGTTGCCGAGCGCCAGCAACGTGTCGATGCTGGCCGAGCGCTTCGGCGCCGACAACGGGCGCATCGCGCGGATCATTTTGTGGACGACCGTGGCCGCCTTCGTGACCTTCCCGCTGGCCGTGCGCTGGCTGACCTGAGCCGCCGCGCATCGCGTCGATGGCCCGTCCGGATCGTGCGGCGGAACCGTGCGAGCGGAAGGAGTTCACGCGATGCCGTGTCGCGTGAGGTGCTCTTCCACGAGGAGGCCGAAGAAGGGCGCCAAGCGTGAACTAGTTTGAGTGCTTTGGTACTCAGCCGCTGCTAGAGTCGCCCGCAAAACAGGGAGTCCTATGACAGCGACGCAAGTTCGCATCGACGGGTGCCGGGCGCTCGGCGCGTGCACGTGCCGGCCGCCGACGCGCGGTCCGGCGACCACCACCATCTGCACCACCCCCGCGCAGGCGTGGCCATCGGCCCGGCGGGGCGCGCCATGACGCGGCGGCAGCGCGTCGCGGTAGCGCCGGCCACCGAGCCGGTGGCCGACAGTCCACCCCCGCGAATCGATCCACCCACCGTGCTGGGCGAGATGGCCGCGCTCGATGTGGTGCCCGCGCCTGGTGGCCCCCAACTCACCAGCCTTCATCCCCTGCCCGAAGGCGCACGCCTGCTCGACTACGAAATCGTGGGCCTGGTCGGCGAAGGTGGCTTCGGCATCGTCTACCTCGCCTACGACGCGACGCTCGAACGCCACGTGGCGATCAAGGAATACCTGCCCGCCGTGCTGGCGTCGCGCGCCAGTTCGCAGGCGGTGATGGTGAAGTCGCAGCGCCATGCCGACGCCTTTCGCACCGGCCTGCGAAGCTTCGTCAACGAGGCCCGGCTGCTGGCGCGCTTCGACCACCCTTCGCTGGTCAAGGTGCTGCGCTTCTGGGAAGGCAACGGTACGGCCTACATGGTCATGCCGTTCTATGAAGGGCCGACGCTGGCGCATCACCTCCAGACGCTGGGCCGCCCCCCGACCGAAGCGGAACTGCTCGGCTGGCTGCGGCCGCTGCTGCACGCGCTGAGCACGCTGCACGCGGTGCGCTGCTACCACCGCGATATCGCGCCGGACAACATCCTGCTCACACCCGCCGGGCCGCTGCTGCTTGACTTCGGCGCTGCGCGCCGCGTGGTGGGGCAGGCGGTGGCTTCACCCACGGTGGTGGTCAAGCCCGGCTACGCCCCCATCGAACAGTACGGCGAGGCTCCGACGCTCAAGCAGGGCCCATGGACCGATCTGTATGCGCTCGCGGGCGTGGTCTACGCCGCCATCACCGGCGCACCGCCGACGCCAGCGGTCGAGCGCTGGATCGACGACCGGCATCGGCCGCTCTCCCGCAGTGCGCATGAGGGCTACAGCGCGCATTTCCTCGAAGCGATCGACGCCGCGCTCGCGCTGCGTCCCGCTGATCGGCCCGCCAGCGCAGCCGCATTCTGGAAGCGGCTGAACGGACCGAATGCCACGCACGCTTCGTGGTCGGCCGCGGTGCCGCAGACGGCGTTCGTGGCGCCGGTCGACATGGACATGGACATGGACATCGAGATCGCGCCGGACACCGCACCGACGCCTCTGGAGGCGCCGTTGCCCGAGGCCGCAGTGGCGACGTCTGCAGCGCCCGTGACCGCGCCCGTGCCAGACCCCGACACGGCTTCAGCGCCCGCGCCGTTGAGCATCGACCTGCCGGCGCCGGTCGCGGCGGCGGAAACGCCACCACCGCACAAGCCGTGGTGGCTCCTTGCTCTGGCCGCGCTGCTGCTGATCGTGCTGGGCGTCTGGGCGCTCGACACCTGGCGCGCACCGCCGCCCACGGTATTGCCGGCCTCGTTGCCTCCGCCGCGCGAGGCGCCTGCAGCGCCCGCTTCCGTCGCAGCACCCTTGCCCAAGCCCGCGCCTGCCAAGGCACCCGCTTCGGAAACCGTGTCTGCGCCGCAAGCGAAGGCTGCCGCGCCGCGCCCGACGCCTGCACCTGCACCTGCACCTGCACCTGCACCTGCACCTGCACCGATCGCTGCCCAGCGCGAGCCCGCCGCCGCCCGGCCAACGCGCGAAGCCGCCAGGCCCCCAGCCACCACCACCGCCGAACGCTGTACCGAGCTTCTTCAGCGGGCGTCGCTCGAAACGCTGCGGCCTGCAGAACTGTCTTTTCTCACCAGGGAGTGTCGACCATGACCATGACTATCAACACCGCCACCACGGCCGCCACGACTGCAAGACGCAGGTTTCAGGGCGCGCTGGCATCCGCCGCCGTGCTGCTCGCCGTCGCGCTGGCCGGCTGCACGACGCCGCAGGCCAGCCGTTCCACCACCGCGCTGCCGCTGGACCGAGCGGCCGTTGCGGCCACCGACGCGCTGATGGCGCAGACCACCGGCATGGCCGGCTTCCTGTCGAAGCGCAGCCTGGTGCTCGACCCGATGATCGACGCCGCCACCGGCCAGCAGACCGTGGCCACGCAGACGCTGCAGCGCCGCGTCGCCGACCGCCTGGCCGCTGGCCACGACACGGTGCAGATCCTGCCGTTCCGTCAGGCCAACCTGGCCAAGGCCACCTACCTGCTCACCGGCACGCTCAGCCGCCAGGCCGCCGGCGTGGCCGGCCCGCTGACGGTCCGGCTGGCGCTCACCGATGTGCGCAGCGGCAACGTGGTTGCGCAGGCCTCCGCGCTGGCGCTGGAGCAGGGCGTCGATTCCACGCCGCTCGCGTACGACCAGGACAGCCCGGTGCTGGCGAAGGACCGGGTGATCGACGGTTACGTGCGCACCACCGCCACGCCACCCGGCCAGCGAGCCGATGCGCAGTACCTCGAGCGGCTTGCCGCGGCACCCGTGATCGACGAGGCCACCACGCTGTACAACGCCGGCCGCTACCAGGAAGCGCTCACGCAGTACAACGCGGCGGGGGCTTCGCCGGCCGGTGACCAGTTGCGCGTGCTCAGCGGCATCTATCTCAGCTCCGTCAAGCTCGAGCGAACCGCCGAAGCCGAACAGGCGTTCGCCAAGATCGTCGACTACGGCATCCGCAACAAGCAACTCGGCGTCAAGTTCCTGTTCAACCCGGGCACGACGGTGTTCTGGTCCGACGCGAAGGTCAGTGGCTCGTATGCGATGTGGCTGCAGCAGATCGCCCGTCTCAGCACGCAGGCCGCCGTCTGCTTCGACGTCGTCGGCCACACCAGCCGGACCGGCAGCGAGCCGGTGAATGATGCCCTGTCGCTCCAGCGCGCCAACGCGATCCGCCAGAAGCTGGTGGCCGAATCGACAGTCCTGGCCAACCGCACGCGGGCCAGCGGCAAGGGCTTCCGCGAGAACATCATCGGCAGCGGCTCCGACGATGCCGTCGATGCGCTCGATCGACGGGTCGAGTTCAAGATCGTCGGCTGCGGCGCCTGACCGCCGCCCGACGCCGACCGCATCAGATCTGATGCGGGTCGACGTCGATCAGCCAGCGGATCACGCCCTTGCCTTCGGGCGTGCGGCGCAGGCCGTGCAACAGCGGCTGCCACTGTGCCAGCAGGCGCTGCAGCGCAGCGCGCGAACCGCTTTCCACCAGCATCTGGGCCCGCTCGACGTTGGCCACGCGCTGGATGGTGAGCGGCACCGCCGGGTAGCGCGTCACGTGGTCGGCGCCTTCCAGCGCATCGGCTGCCACGCTCGCCGCATTCAGAAAGGCCTGTGCTGCCTCCTGCGTCTTCGCATCGGCGCGCAGCAGCGCCTGGTAGGCGAAGGGCGGCATCGCCGCCGCACGGCGCTCCGTCAGTTCGCCCTGGGCGAAGGCCGGGTAGTCGTGGCGCCGCAGCGCGGCGAACAGCGGGTGGTCGCGGTGGTTCGTCTGGATCCACATCTCGGCGGTCGCGCCCTGCGCGGCCAGGTAGGCCGCATCGCGCCCGGCGCGCCCGGCCGACTGCATCAGCAGGCTGAAGAGGCGCTCCGGCGCGCGGAAGTCGCTCGAGAACAGCGCGCCGTCGGGGTTGACCGCCGCCACCAGCGTGATGCGCCGGAAGTCGTGCCCCTTGGCGATCATCTGCGTGCCGACCAGCACGTCGACATCGCCGGCGTGCACGGCCGCCAGCTGCGATTCGAGCGCGCCCTGCTTGCGCGTGCTGTCGGCGTCGATCCGGGCCACGCGCACCGGGCTGCCGTCGGGCCGATGCACCGGCGCGAGCAGTTCGGCCAGGTGCTCTTCCAGCTGCTCCGTGCCGCGGCCGACCGGCGCGATGTCCGGGTTGCCGCAGGCCGGGCAGGCGCGCGGCACGCGCTCGGCGAAGCCGCAGTGGTGGCAGCGCAGCGTGCGGTCGATCTTGTGGAAGACGCGGTAGGCGCTGCAGTGCGGGCATTCGCTCTTCCAGCCGCAGTCGCCGCAGGCCAGCACCGGCGCGTAGCCGCGGCGATTCAGGAAGACCATGCTCTGCTCGCCGCGGGCGATGCGCTGGCCGATGGCGTCGAGCAGCCCGGTCGACAGCACCGTCTTCGGCGGCTGCAGCGCCATGTCGACCAGCCGCACCGCGGGCAGGGCGCCGGCGCCGACCCGCGAGGGCATGGCCAGGCGCGCGTAGCGGCCGCCCGGGTCGTCGCCCTCGGCGGGGCGGCTCTGGTGCCAGCTCTCCAGCGAGGGCGTGGCGGAGCCGAGGATGACCTTGGCGCCTTCGTTCCGGCCACGCCACACCGCCAGGTCGCGCGCCGAGTAGCGCGCGCCCTCCTGCTGCTTGTAGCTGGGGTCGTGCTCCTCGTCGACCACGATGAGCTGCAGTGTCGGCATCGACGCGAACACCGCCATGCGCGTGCCCAGCACGATGCGCGCCTGGCCGGCATGCGCCGCCAGCCAGCTTGCCAGGCGCTGCGGGTTGGTCATGCCGCTGTGCAGCGACACCACCGCCTCGCTGCCGAAACGGGCGCGAAAGCGCGCCTCCAGCTGCGGCGTGAGGTTGATTTCGGGCACCATCACCAGCGCCTGGGCGTCCGGCGCGCGCGCCAGCAGGCGGGCGACGGCCTGCAGGTAGACCTCGGTCTTGCCGCTGCCGGTGCTGCCAAAGAGCAGGAAGGGGCCGGCCTCGGCCTCGATGCGGCGCAGCGCCTCGGCCTGCTCCGGTGTGGCGTCGGCCGCCTGTGCGGCGGTGACCGCTGCATCCTCGCTGCCAGTGCGCCGCCGCTTCAACCGTCGCGCCAGCTGCACGCCGCTCAGGTCGCGCAGCTGGGGCGGCAGCGCGGCCAGGGCGATCTCGCCCAGCGAACGCTGGTAGTAACGGGCGGCGAAGGCCACCAGCGCACGCCATGCGCTCCCCAGCGGGGGCAGGTCGTCCAGCGCGGCGGCGACCGGCTTGAGCGCCATGGCACCCTCGTCTGGCGGATCGAGCGCCATCGGGGCGGCCTGCCACACAACGCCCAGCACCTCGCGCCGACCGAGCGGCACGCGCACCAGCGCGCCGGCCGGCAGGGCCGTCGGTGCGGTGTAACTCAGCCGATCGTCCAGCGCCGCGTGTGCGGGTGTGTGCACGGCGACCTCGATCCGCCACGCATGCGAAGTGGCCGGGAAACCTTTCTCAGTTAAAGCGACTTTGAGCAAAATGCCTTAAGTTGTTGATTTGCTTGCGGTTTGCAATCCGTCCAGAGAATGTGTGGATAACTTTGTTGATATCTATGCTCCACACGCCGCCAGCCCTTGAAAATCAAGGGTCCGACTAGACTGCCCGTAAAAAAAGCAGCGCGGCGATTCGTTATGAATCAACGACTTAGCGGCGCTATCGCTTTGGGAGCGAGGGGCGCGATCCCTCGGATCATTTGGCGCACCGCAGCAAAGGTTTTGTGCATAAGTCAACCGCGCATGCCCGATTCGCTTGACAAATCTCGAAACGACACTTTCGGCTTACTCACCCTTGAATCGTGAAAAAATGCAAGCGAGCGCTCATTCTCGTAACAGCCTCGACTGGGCATGGACAGCGCTGACCAGGGCGGCCACATGGTCCGGCGGCGTGAACTGGCTGATGCCGTGCCCGAGGTTGAAGATGTGCGTGGCGCCGGGCTGGGTGCGGTCCGCGTGCGGCGTGCCGAAGCTCCGCAGCACCTTGGCCACCTCGGCCTCGATGCGCGCCGGCGGCGCGAACAGCACGTTGGGGTCGATGTTGCCCTGCAGCGCCTTGCCCTGCGCGCCTTCGCCGACCTTCGCGCGCGCGGCGCCGAGGTTGACGGTCCAGTCGAGCCCCAGCACTTCGCAGTCCAGCGCCCGCATGGCGTCGAGCCACAGGCCACCGCCCTTGGTGAAGACGATCCGCGGCACCGGCGTGCCGTCGGCGCCGTCGCGCTTGAGCTGCGCCAGCACCCTTGCCGTGTAGGTCAGGCTGAATTCCTGGAAGGCGCCATCGGCCAGCACGCCGCCCCAGCTGTCGAACAGCATCACGGCCTGGGCGCCAGCGTCGATCTGGGCGTTGAGGTAGGCGGCCACGGCATCGGCGTTCACCGTCAGCAGCCGGTGCATCAGGTCGGGGCGGCTGTACATCAGCGACTTCACCAGCCGGTAGTCGCTCGAGCCCGCGCCTTCGACCATGTAGCAGGCCAGCGTCCAGGGGCTGCCGGAAAAGCCGATCAGCGGCACGCGGCCGTCCAGCGCGCGGCGAATGGACGTGACCGCGTCGAACACGTAGCGCAGCTTGTCGAGGTCGGGCACCTCGAGCGCGGCGATCGCCGCTTCGTCGCGCACCGGCCGCGCGAAGCGCGGGCCCTCGCCCGCCTCGAAGGACAGGCCAAGGCCCATCGCGTCGGGCACGGTCAGGATGTCGGAAAACAGGATGGCCGCGTCGAGCGGAAAGCGCTCCAGCGGCTGCAGCGTGACCTCGGTCGCGTAGTCGACGTTGGTGGCCAACCCCATGAAGCTCCCTGCCCTGGCGCGCGTCGCGACGTACTCCGGCAGGTAACGCCCGGCCTGGCGCATCAGCCAGATGGGGGTGTGGTCGGTCGCCTGGCGCCAGCAGGCGCGCAGGAAGGTGTCGTTGAGCAGGGGAGCGAAGGGCATCGCTTGATTGTCGCAGCCGGCCCTGGCGCACGGCCTCTTCGGCGCATTGACCACGCGGATGTGTTGCGCCTACCATCCGGGCGCGGTGCAAGCCGCGCCCGGGCCCGCGGGAAGGGTTGAACCCACTTGCTTTCACACGCTGCCGCGCGGTGCATTTCACCAGCTCCTTTGTGCAGCCGGATTTGCGGGTCGTCGGCGCTTCATGCACGGAGGTTCCTGTGAAACGCATTCCCGCACGGCCCGATCTCGGGCACCTGAAGAAGCAAGCCAAAGAGCTGCTTGCCAGCTATCGAGGCGGCGACCCCGCTGCCTTCGCCCGATTCCGCCAATCGCTACCCCTTGCCACGGGCAAGGACAACGCGGCCATCGCCGGTCTTGGCCTGCGCCTGCACGATGCGCAATCTTGCCTGGCGCGCGAGTACGGCTTTCTTTCGTGGGCTGATCTGCAAGGCTTTGTCCTGGCCCGCATCACGCAGGCGAGCGACCCGGCCCACGCGGTGCTGCTGTGGCTGCGCGCTGCCTATGCGGGTGAGATCGCCGGTGGCAACAACCTGGCCCGGCCCGCGGTGGCCGCGCGCCTGCTCGAGGAAAGTCTCGGACTGCTGGGAAACGACCCGTACCTGGCTTGTGCCATCGGGGATGCCGACCTGCTGCGCCTGGCGATCGCACGCGACGCGGGTTGGGTCCGGCGTGTCGGCGGGCCGCTCCTGTTGCCGCCACTCCATGCGGTGGTTCATTCCAGCCTGGTGCAGTTGCCGGTCTTTCGGGATCGCCTGCGCGCCTGCGCCAGGCTGCTGCTCGATGCCGGCGCCGATCCGAACCAGGCCATCGGCAGCCGCTGGCCGCCCGCGTCGCTCGCCGCGCCGTCCGAGGAAGTCCGCCTGTCCGCGCTGTACGGCGCGGCAGGCTTGAACCGCGATGTGGGGCTCACGCGCCTGCTGCTGGAGGCCGGCGCCGACCCGAACGACGGCGAATCGATCTACCACTCGCTCGAAGAGCCCGCCTGCACGCGATTGCTGCTGAAGGCCGGCGCCCGCGTCGTCGGCACAAACGCGCTCTACCGCGCGCTCGACCTCGACCGGTTGGCGTCGCTGCAACTGCTGCTCGCCAACGGCGGCGATCCGAACGAAGCTGCGCCCGACGGACCCGCGAGCGACTGGGGACGGCCGCTGCTGTGGGCTATCCGGCGTCGGCGTTCGCCCGCGCACATCGAGGCGCTGCTGGACGCGGGCGCCGATGCATCGGCGCGAACGCCCGAAGGCATCGACGCCCACACCTTGGCGCTGCGCTTCGGCCTGACGGACGTCGCCCGGCTGCTCGCGCAACGGGTCGGCAGCGATGCGCAGATGCCACCCGACGAGCAGTTCGTCGCCGCCTGTGCGCGCGGCGACGGGCTCGCTGCCCGGCGCCTGCAGGCGGGACATCCGCAGTTGCTTTCCACGCTGTCGCCTGCGCAACTGCGTCTGCTGCCCGAATTGGCCGCCCAGCCGAACTGCGGCGCGGCCGTGCAGCTCATGGTCGAACTCGGCTGGCCGATCACCACGATTGGCGGCGACTGGGAGGCCTCGGCGCTGAACCAGGCGGTGTTCCGCGGCGACGCTGCGCTCGCGCGCTTCCTGCTCGCACACGGCGCCACATGGACCGAGCGGCACGGCTTCGGTGACGATGTAAGCGGCTCGCTGTCATGGGCGTCGCTCAACCGGCCCACCGAGGACGGCGACTGGGTCGCCTGCGCCGAAGCGCTGGTCGCGCATGGCTTTCCCGGCGCACAGCCCGATCCGAATGGCTCCGACGGCTTGATCGTCGAGGGGCGGCTCAAGTGGTTCTCCGACGAGGTGGCGGAGTTCCTGCTCGGGGCTTCAGCAGGGAGGACCGGCACTTGAGGCCGCGTTCACGCCGTGATGATCGCTAGCTCTTGTACTTGATCGAGCAGCCGTACGGCCGGGTCGCTGCCGCGCTGATCGGCTTGCCGCCGAAGGCCTCGCCCAGCGCCTGGTTCACGTAGTTGGTCGCCGCCTTGATGTCGTCCGGGCGGGACGACGGGATGCTGTCGATGCCGCCGGCGTACACCAGCGTGCCCTTCGGGTCGATGATGAAGATGTGCGGCGTGGTGCGCGCGCCGTAGGCCTGGCCGATGGTGCCGTCTTCATCCATGAGCATGGCGGTCGGTGCACCCGACTGCGTCTTCATCCAGCTGTCGAGCGCGGCCGGCTGCAGGTAGTCGCTGGCGGCGCGTTCGGTGGAGTTGATGGCCAGCCAGACCACCCCCTTGGCGGTGGCGGCCTTCTGCGTGGCCGGCATGTTGCCGCTGCCGTAGTGTTTGCGCACGAAGGGGCAGCCGGGGTTGGTCCATTCCAGCACGACGTACTTGCCGGCGAAATCGGAGAGCTTGTGCTGGGCGCCGCGGGTGTCCATGGCGACGAAATCGGGGGCCTTTTGGCCGACGGCGGGCGCGGCATGCGCCGGGGCGCCGATGAGCAGCGTGCTGCCCAGGGCGACCGCGGCCGCCATCACGGCGCGGCGGGAGGCGCGGCTGAGGGCAGCACCGGCATCGCGGGCAGCCCGGGCCGAGCGTGAGGCGGACGATGACAGAGAGGGCATGGTCTGCAGACTCCTGGGAAAAATCGAATGACGGCCGCAGCTTAGGCCGATTTCTTCACCCGCCTGTGACAAGCCGTAGTGCCGTCATGGGCATCGTCTCGGGCAGGTGTCTCAGAGCTTGGCCAGCGCCGCCTTCAGGTCGCTCTTGCTCAGGATCTCGGTCAGCACCACCGGTGCCTTCCCCGGCGCCTGCAGCACGTACACGGGGACGCCGCTGCGCCCCAGTGCATTGATCGCGGCGGTGATGGCCGGGTCCTGCCGGGTCCAGTCGGCACGCAGCAGCGCCACCTGGCGGGCGTCGAAGTCGGCCAGCAGGTCGCCATCGCTCAACGTGGCCTTCTTGTTGTACTGGCAGGTCACGCACCAGGCAGCGGTGAAGTCGACGAAGACCGGCCGGCCGGCCGCGTGCAGTTCGGCCACGCGCGCGGCCGACCAGGGTTGCCAGCGCGCGCCGCTCGCCGCCACCGCCGGCTCGACCGGCCGCACGATGTTGCCGCCGATCGCGAGCGCCAGGGCCGCGGTGCACGCCAGCAGCGCACCGGCGAGGACGATGCGGGTGCGCCCGCGCAACGTGAACGACCACACCACCGCGGCCAGGCACACCAGCAGACCGAGCAGCGCGCCGGCGCCGTCGATGCCGCTTTGCTGGCCCAGCACCCAGACCAGCCAGGCGACCGTGGCGAACATCGGGAACGCGAGCACGCGGCGCAGCGTGTCCATCCAGGCGCCGGGCTTGGGCAGCAGGTGCGCCACGGCCGGCACGAAGCCCGCCACCAGGTACGGCAGCGCCAGGCCGAAGCCCAGCGCCGCGAACAGCATCAACGCCTGGGCAGCCGGCAACCCGATCGCGAAGCCGAGCGACGCGCCCATGAAGGGCGCGGTACAGGGCGATGCGATGACCACCGCCAGCACGCCGGAAAGAAAGTCGTTCGCCACCGGGTGCTTCACCTGCGCCGCACACAGCGAGCGTGGCACCAGGAAGCCGAACTCGAACATGCCGACCAGGTTGAGCCCCATCAGCGTGAACAGCGCCGCCAGCACCGCCACCACCGCCGGCGACTGCAACTGGAAGCCCCAGCCCAGCTGCTCGCCGGCCGCGCGAAGCGTCAGCATGGCCGCACCGAGCGCGAGGAAGGTGAGCATCACGCCGGCCGTGTAGGCCAGGCCGGCGCTGCGGTGGCCGCGCCGGTCGCCCGCATGGTTGGCGAAGGCCAGCACCTTGATCGCCAGCACCGGAAACACGCAGGGCATGAGGTTCAGCAGCAGGCCGCCCAGCAAGGCGCCGAGCAGCGCCATCAGGAAGCTGCCCGCCGGCTGCGGCAGCGGCGTCGCCGTGTTGGCTTCGAGCGCCGCCTGCAGCGCCGGCGACACCTGGGCCGCAGCCGCGGTTGCCGGCCAGGTGCCGGTGACCGGCGCCTCGGCGCGCCAGGCGATCGGCGCGCCGTCGCGCCGGTCGGCCTCGGCCAGCGCGAGCACCACCGGCATCGTGCCCGGGCTGGCGCTGCGCTGGTCGGCCAGCGGGATCGTCGCCGTCCAGGCGTCGCCCTGCCACGCCTGGGTCCAGTCCTTGCCGGCGACGGCGGCGGTGTGGATCACCTCGGCGGTCTCGGGGAAGAACTCGAGCGTCTTGCCGCGCGCGGCCGGTGGCAGGCTTTCGATGCGCACGTTGAGCACCTTGTCGGCCACCGCGATGGTGCCGGGCTGCGCGAGCGGCACCGGCTGCGCCGCGAGGGCCGCGTCGAAGTCCGCCTTGTGCAGCGCGGTCGAGCCCTGCGCCGGCAGCGTCAGCGCGAACTCGCCCTCTTCGGGAATGCATTCCTTGCGGCAGACCAGCCACGAGGCCTTGAGCCGGATGTCGATGCCGCCCGCGCCCACCAGGGCAGCGGCCGGCTTGAAGTCGGGCGCCACCGTGACCGGCACCGGCAGCAGCACGGTGTGCTCGTAGCCGTAGTTGGCGAGGTTGCCGATCGGGATCTTCTTGGGCACCGGCCAGGCGACATCGCCGGCGGCCAGTCCGACGGGCAGGTTCCACCTCAGTTCGGTCGGCAGGCCCGAGTCGCCGGCGTTCTTCCAGTAGGTGTGCCACTCGGGCTGGTGTGTGATCTGCAGCCCGAGCCACACCTTGGCGCCCGGCGCCACGCCGTCCGGTGCATGCGCGACCAGTTCGGCCCGCACGTGCGGCGTGGTGACGACCGGCGAGGCCTTGGGCGACAGCTGGGCGGTGGCCGGCAGCACGGCCGCCAGGGCGAGTGCGGCGACGGAGAGTCTGGAGAAGAGGGTGCGAAGCATGCCGGGAGTCGGAGCGGGAGTCGGTGGGAAGGTTCCTGACGGCGGCTCAGGCCGCCCAGCCCAGCACCACCCTGCGGCTGTTCGCGCTCTTCTTCTCGATCTTGGTCACGACCACCGCACCGATCTCCGACGTGTTCGCCACGTGCGTGCCGCCGCAGGGCTGGAAGTCGATCTGCGCGTCAGCCTCGCCGCCGATGCGGATCGTGCGCACCGTGCCCGTGCCGCGCGGCGGCTGCACGCTCATGCTCTTGACCAGCGAGGGGTTGGCGTCGAGTTCGGCATCGGTGATGGCACCGACCGCGAGCGGATGCGCCGCGCCGACCAGCCGCGCCAGGCCGGCCGTGAGCGCGTCCTTGTCCAGCGGATCGGTCATGTGGAAATCGAGCCGCGCATAGTCCGGCGTGATCGAGCAGCCGTTGACCGGCTGCGCCACCAGGTGGCAGAGCAGGTGCGTGGCCGTGTGAAAGCGCATCAGCCGGTGGCGGCGCTCCCAGTCGATGCGGGCCGTCACGGTGTCGCCCGCCGCCAGCGTGGCGAGCAGCGCCTCCTGGCCGGGCGCCGGCACGTGGAGGATCTCGTCGGTCGGCTTGCCTTCGGCGTCCTTGGCCTTGCGCGTGTCGGCGATCGTCAGCGCGCGGCCATCGGCCAGCGCCAGCGTGCCCGCATCGCCAGCCTGACCGCCGCCGAGGGGATAGAACACCGTGCGGTCGAGCACGATGCCGGCCTCGTCGAGGCGCACGATGCGCGACGCGCATTCCTGCAGGTAGGCGTCGGCACGGAACAGGTCGTCGGTCATGCCGCCGATGGTAGCGGCGCATCGCGCTTCGAGCCGGACCACGCCCGAAAGCGCCCACAGCCGACAGTCGGTGGCAAGACTGTCGCCCAACATCCCTGCCAACGAATCGCACCCCAAGGAGACCTCAATGAACCGCTGGACCCGCCTCTGCCTGATCCCCGTGGCCGCCGCCGCCATCGTCGCCTGCGGCGAGACGGCGCGCCTGCCTTTCGAGGCCGGCGTCGGCCCGACACCGCAGCTGCCCGCGCCGAACAAGACCTTCATCCCCACGGTGAAGGTGTCCGAGGCCGTCGGCTGGACCGACACCGCCGGGCCGACCGCGCCGGCCGGTTTCAAGATCACGGCGCTGGCCCGCCAGCTCGACCATCCGCGCTGGGTCTACACCCTGCCCAACGGCGACGTGCTGGTGGCCGAGAGCAACAAGCCGCCCAAGGAGCCGGGCGCGCCGGAAGCCAAGAAGGGGCCGATCGACATGATCAAGAGCTTCGTGCAGGGCAAGGTCATGAAGCGCGCCGGCGCCGAGGTGCCCAGCGCCAACCGCATCACGTTGCTGCGCGACACCGATGGCGATGGCGTGGCCGAGACGCGCGGCGTCTTCATCCAGGGGCTGCAGTCGCCCTTCGGCATGGTGCTGGTCGGCAACGAGCTTTTCATCGCCAACGCCAACGCGCTGGTGAAGGTGCCCTACACCGAGGGCCAGACGACCGCCACCGGCGCGCCGGTGAAGGTGACCGACCTGCCCGCAGGCATCAACCACCACTGGACCAAGAACGTCATCGCCAGCGAAGACGGCCGCAAGCTCTATGTGACGGTCGGCTCCAACAGCAATGTCGGTGAGAACGGGCTGGAGGCGGAAGAAGGCCGCGCCGCGATCTGGGAGGTCGACACGAAGAGCGGTGAGAAGCGCCTGTTCGCGAGCGGTCTGCGCAACCCGAACGGCATGGGCTGGGAGCCCGACACCAAGACGCTGTGGACCGTGGTGAACGAGCGCGACGAAATCGGCAGCGACCTGGTGCCCGACTACCTCACCTCGGTGAAGGACGGCGCCTTCTACGGCTGGCCGTGGAGCTACTACGGCGGCAACGTCGACATCCGCGTGCAGCCGCAGCAGCCCGACCGCGTGGCGAAATCCATCGCGCCCGACTACGCGCTCGGCACCCACGTCGCGCCGCTGGGCCTGGCCTTCTCGAGTCCGCGCGGCATGCCGGCGGAGTACGCGACCGGCGCCTTCATCGGCGAGCACGGCTCGTGGAACCGCCAACCGCAATCGGGCTACAAGGTCGTCTTCGTGCCCTTCATCGGCGGCAAGCCGACGGGGCAGCCGAAGGACTTCCTCACCGGCTTTCTGAATGCCGAAGGCAAGGCGCAGGGCCGGCCGGTGGGCGTGGCGCTGGACAAGGCCGGCGCGCTGCTGGTGGCCGACGACGTGGGCAACGCGGTCTGGCGCGTTGCGAAGGCGCCGGGCCGCTGAGCAACGGATGCAGGGGCGTCAGAACCCCTGCAGCACCACCTTGCCCTGCACCTTGCCGCTCTCGACGAGCGCATGGGCGCGCCGCAGGTTGGCGGCGTTGATGGTGCCGAAGCGCTCGCCGGCCGTGGTGCGGATGCGGCCGGCGTCGACCAGCGCGGCGACCTCGGCCAGCAGCTTGCCCTGCTCGGCCATGTCGGGCGTCTCGAAGCGCGAGCGGGCGAACATCATTTCCCAGTGCAGCGACAGGCTTTTGGTCTTGAGCGGCATCGCGTCGAGCACCGCCATGTCGTCGATCACGCCGATCTTCCCTTGTGGCTTGAGGCTCTCGATGATCTGCGCGTAGTGCTGCTGCGTCTGCGTGAGGCTGGCGACCAGGTCGACCTCGCCGATGCCTGCGGCCTTGAGCTCGGCGGCCAGCGGCTTCGAATGGTCGATCACCGCATGGGCGCCGAGGTCGAGGCACCACTGGCGCGTCTCGGCACGTGAGGCCGTGGCGACCACGCGCAACTGCGTCAGCTGGCGCGCGAGCTGGATCAGGATCGAGCCGACGCCGCCCGCGCCGCCGGTGATCAGCAGCGTCTGGCCGGCACCGCCGCCTTGCGGCACGCCGAGCCGGTCGAACAGCAGTTCCCAGGCGGTGATGGTGGTCAGCGGCAGCGCGGCGGCCTGCGCGTCGTCGAGGCTTGTGGGCGCACGCGCGGCGATGCGTTCGTCGACCACGTGCAATTCGGCGTTGGCGCCGGGGCGGGTGATCGAGCCGGCGTAGTAGACGCGGTCGCCGACCTGAAAGCCCTTCACTTGGTCGCCGACGGCTTCGACCGTCCCGACCGCGTCCCAGCCCAGCACCTTGGCCTGGCCGGCTTCGGGCGCGGCGTTGCGGCGCACCTTGGTGTCGACCGGATTGACCGAGATCGCGGACACGCGCACCAGGAGGTCGCGCGGACCGGCCACGGGCTCTGGCAGGGTCAGGTCCTGCAGCGCGGCGGGGTCGTCGATGGGGAGCGGAGCGTAGTAACCGATGGCTTTCATGGCGAACCTTTCAATGAACGATGCGGCCACTGTATTTGCCTGCGCTTCGTTTGATAAGCTGCCGAGAAACCACATCAGTTTCAAATGAAGATTGAAAATCTGGCCGATCTGCGCGTGCTGGTGCTCACCGCCCAGGGCGGCACGCTGAGCGCCGCCGGCCGGGCGCTCGGCATCACGCCCGCCGCGGCGAGCGCGGCGCTCAAGCGGCTGGAGGCGCAGCTCGGCGCGCGACTGTTCGAACGCTCCACCCGCGCCATGCGCCTCACGCCCCAGGGCCAGACCCTGCTCGACTACGCCACCCGCGCGCTCGACCTGCTGGCCGAAGGCGAATCGCTGGTGGCGGCCGAGGGCGGGGCGCTGGTCGGCACGGTGCGCGTGGCCTCGCCGTCCGACCTCACGCGCGGCACGCTGCTGCCGTGGTTCGACGACTTCCTCGGCGCCCACCCGGGCGTGCAGCTCGCGCTGTCGGTGGGCGACCGGCCGCTCGACGTGATGCGCGACGAGGTCGACGTCGCCCTGCGCTACGGCCCGCTGGCCGACTCGCGGCTGGTGGCGCGTCAGCTCGCGATGAGCCGCCCGCGGCTGTGGGCCTCGCCTGCTTATCTGAAGCAACACGGCGCGCCGCTGAAACCGCAGGACCTGCCGCAGCACAACTGTCTGACCTTCCACCGTGGCGGCCGGCGCCAGCGCGTCTGGCGCTTCGCGAAGCAGGGCCAGTGGACGGAAGTGCGGGTCGACGGTGATCGCTACGCCGACGATGCGTCGCTCGCGCGCCAGTGGGCGCTGGCCGGCCGCGGCATCACCTTCAAGTCGGAACTTGACGTGCGGCAGGACGAAGCGGCCGGCACGCTGGTGTGCCTGCTGCCCGATTGGGACACCGAGCCTTACCCGCTGCATGCGCTGCTGCCCAGCGGACGTTTCGTGCCCGCGCGGGTGCGGGCGCTGGTCGATTTCCTGGCGGAGAAGTTCGCTGTCATGGGCGTGCGCGAAAATTGCGTGCAGAGAACCCCATGAAAAAGCGCAAGCCATCGTCCCCCACGTCTTCGTCAGCCACCCCCTGCATCCGCGTCTCGCAAAGCGGCGTCCACGGCCTTGGCGCCTTCGCGACGCGCGATCTGCCGGCCGAAGCCTTCCTCGGTCTCTACGAAGGGCGCCGCTACACGCCCGCGCAGATCGCCGCCAAGGACTGGAACGACCAGCTCACCTACCTCTTCAACCTGTCGAACGACGAGACCATCGACGGCGCCAAGGGCGGCAACGCGACGCGGCACCTCAACCATTCGTGCGACCCGAACTGCGAGGCCGTGGAAGACTATGACGAGGGCGGCGAGCTGGTGCTCAAGTTCCAGACGCTGGTGGCGATCGAGGCCGGCGACGAGCTGTTCATCGACTACGGCCTGACCGCCGACGATGGTTCGCTTGCGAGCGACTACGTCTGCCACTGCGGGGCCGCCAGCTGCCGCGGCACCATGCTGGCGCCGCCCGAGACTGTGCCCGACGATGCGCCCCTGCCCGTGGTCGGGCTCTAAGATCGCGCGCATGACCGCTCCCGTCGCCGTTCCCGTTTCGGCCACCGCGCCGCGCCGCTTCTGGTCGCAGCTGTCGACCCGCGACTTCGCGGCGCTCGACCCGGCGACCACCGTCGCCGTGCTGCCGCTGGGAGCGACCGAGCAGCACGGGCCGCACCTGTCGCTGGGCGTCGACTCGGTACTGGTCGACGGCATCGTCGCCGCGACACTGCCCCTGTTGTCGCCTGCGTTGCCCGCGCTGTTCCTGCCGAGCCAGCACATCGGGCTGAGCCCCGAGCATGCGAACTTCCCCGGCACGCTCACGCTGTCGTCGGAGACGCTGATCCGCCTGTGGCACGACATCGGCGCCGGCGTGGCGCGCGCCGGCGTGCGCAAGCTGGTGCTCTTCAATGCGCACGGCGGGCATGTGGGCGCGATGGACATCGTGGCGCGCGAGTTGCGCGCGGCGCACGGGCTCATCGTCTACGGCGTCAGTTGGTTCAACCTGCCGCTGGGCGATGCGGGCACGCAGTTCAGCGCCGACGAACACCGCTTCGGTGTGCACGCCGGCGAGATCGAGACCTCGATGATGCTGGCGCTCGCGCCGGACCAGGTGGCCATGCAGGCGGCCCGCAACTTCGGCTCGGCCTCACAGGCGCGTGCGGCCGACTACCCGATCCTCGGCAATGGCCGCAGTGCCAAGCTGGGCTGGGCCATGGAGGACTACAACGCCGACGGCGCTGCGGGCAATGCAGCCGCTGCGACCGCAGCGAAGGGCCACACAGTGGTCGACGCCGCGGCCCGGTCGCTGGCGGCGCTGCTGGCGGAAATCTCGCGCCTGCCGCTGTCGATGGTCGGCCGGCCCGCGGGCGGCTGAGCCGGGCTCAGCCGGCGATCACCGGCCCCGCCGGTGCGCCTTCCTCGATGCGGATCGAGCCATCGGGCCGCTCGCAGGTGCCGATCAGCAGGCCGCTGGCCATCGCGTGCTCGCGCAGCGCATCGATCAGTTCGTCACGGCCGGGGCTGTCGGAAAACACGGGCACCGCGCGCAGGGCGTAGACCTGGAAGGCGTAGCGGTGCACGCCGTGGCCCGGCGGCGGGTCGGGTGGCAGCCAGGCGGCCTGCAGGTAGGAGTTGCGGCCGACGTGCAGGCCGACGCCCTCATGGTCGGCGCTGGGCAGTGCGCCTTCGGCCAGCGCACCGTCCTCGGCCGGCAGGCCGACGACGATGGCATGCACCAGGGGGTGGGGTGTCGGTGAATCGGCGTCTTCCACCAGCAGCACCAGCGAAGCGGCGCCGGTCGGCAAGCCGGTCCATTGCAGGGGCGGCGACAGGCCCTCGCCGTCGGCGGTGTAGCGCGCCGGCAGCGGCGCATGGTCGGCGAAGGCAAGGCTCGTCACAGTGATCGACGCCATGCCCTCGCGAAGGCCGAGCGTGTTGAAGACGATTTCGTCGAGGCCGGCGCGCACGCCGTGCAGCGCGTGGCCGATGACATCAGGGAGTTTTTCCAGCATGCCGAAGGTATAGCGCGTCCTTGTCCGTCAGCATGTAGGACGCGGCAGGACAGCCAACACCGTCGGACCTCGGCAGAATCGAGGCTCACTTTGCGGTCGCCTGATCGCCGACCTGCACATGCCTGACGCGCCACCCACCACGACATCCCCTCTCCGGCCGAACGCTCACCAGTCTCGCGCGAGAACCGGCGTCGCCGGTCTCGACAATGTGCTCGGCGGTGGCTTGCCCAGCGGCCATCTCTACCTGGTGGAGGGCACGCCGGGCGCCGGCAAGACGACGCTGGGGCTGCAGTTCCTGCTCGAGGGGCGCGCGCTCGGCGAAAAGGGGCTCTATGTCACCTTGTCCGAGACAGCCACCGAGCTGGGCATCGTGGCGCAGTCGCATGGCTGGTCGCTCGATGGCATCGAGTTGTACGAACTGGTCACCGAAGAGGGCCTGAGCGCGTCGGCCGAGCAGTCGATCCTGTACCCCGCAGAGGTCGAGCTGGGCGAGACGACGCGCGACGTGATGGCGGCGGTCACCCGCCTGTCGCCCACGCGGGTGGTGTTCGACAGCCTGTCCGAGATGCGCCTGCTGGCGCAGGACCCGTTGCGCTACCGGCGCCAGATTCTGGCGCTCAAGCATTTTTTCGCCGCGCGCGAGTGCACCGTGCTGATGCTCGACGACATGAGTTCGCAGGGCGGCGACCTGCAGTTGCACAGCATTGCCCACGGCGTGCTGGGCCTGGACCAGGCCACCGGTGACTACGGGCCGGTCCGGCGCCATCTGCGCATCGTGAAGATGCGGGGCGTGCGCTATCGCGGCGGCGAGCACGACGTGCACCTCGACACCGGTGGCCTCCAGGTCTATCCCCGGCTGATCGCTTCCGAGCATCACCGCGAATTCCAGGCGAACAACGCGTCCACAGGAACAGAGGCCCTCGACCTGCTGCTGGGCAGCGGGCTGGCCCGCGGCAGCAACACGCTGTTCATGGGCCCTTCCGGCGTGGGCAAGACAACGACGGCCATGTCGGCCGTCGTTGCGGCGCTGCGACGTGGCGAGAAGGCGTCGTACTACCTGTTCGACGAGGGCATGGGTACGCTGCTGCACCGTTGCCGAACGTTGGGGCTTCCGCTGGAAGTTTTCATCGAGAACGGACAACTCGAACTGCTGTCGCTCGATCCGGCCGAGATGTCGCCCGGCCAGTTCTCGAACATGGTGCGGCGGGCCGTGCAGGAGCGGGGTGCCAGCGTCATCGTGATCGACAGCCTCAACGCCTATCTGCAGGCCATGCCGGGCGCCAAGTTCCTGCTGTTGCAGATGCACGAACTGCTGAGCTTCCTGAACCAGCAGGGCATCGTCTCCCTGCTGGTGCTGGGCCAGCACGGCATCATCGGCGACGTGCGCAGCGACCTCGACCTGTCCTACCTGTCGGACGCCATCGTGCTGTTCCGATTCTTCGAGGCGCGCGGCAGCCTCCTGAAGGCGGTGTCGGTGGTGAAGAGCCGCACCAACCGGCACGAGCTCAGCATCCGGGAGTTCCGCCTGGGCGATATGGGCGTGGAGGTCGGGCCGGCGCTCACCGATTTCGAAGGCGTGCTGGGCGGTGTGCCGACCTACCGGGGTGACATCGCGTTGCTGGGCGACGATTCGTCCATCGCCAGGATCTGAGGTGGAGCGCCGGGTTCTCATCCACGCACCGCGTGGCCGTGACGCGGCCGTGGTGCAGCAGGTGCTGCAGGACATCCAGCTGGTGGCCGTCGTCTGCGCCTCGGCCGATGCCATGCTGGCCGACCTCGATCTTGGGGCGGCGGCAGCCATCCTGACCGAAGAGTCGCTGCTGCAGGTGCCCGAGGCGCCCCTGCGTGCCTGGCTGATGGCGCAGCCGAGCTGGTCCGATTTCCCCTTCATCGTGCTGGCCTCGCGCGACGCCGGCGGCCGTTCGCGCCAGGCGCTGGCGCTGCTCCAGACGCTCGGCAATGCCTTCGTGCTGGAACGTCCTGTGCACACCGAGACGCTGGCACGCGCCGCCGACGCCGCCGTGCGGGCCCGCCGACGCCAGTACGCCACGCGGCTGCACCTGCAGCAGCTCGAGGACACGCGCGCCGAGGTCGAGCGTCTCAACACGGAGCTGGAAGTGCGCATCGCCTCGCGTACGCGCGAGCTGGCTGGCGCCAACGACCGGCTGATGGCCGAGATCGCCGAGCGAGAGCGCGCCCAGGCGGCGTTGATCCAGGTGCAGAAGATGGAGGCCATCGGCCGGCTCACCGGCGGCATCGCGCACGACTTCAACAACCTGCTGCACGTGGTCAACATGAACCTCGACCTCGTGGCCCGCGTGGCCAAGGACGAGAAGGTGCTGGGCATCGCCTCGCGCGCCAAGGGCGCGGTGGGGCGGGGCGCGAAGCTCACCGGCCAACTGCTGTCTTTTGCGCGCAACCAGTCGCTGCTGCCGCGCCTGACCAATGTGAATGAGCTGCTGGACGGCATGCGCGAACTGGTCGCGGTGTCGGTCGGGCCGTCGGTGCAGGTCGAGCTTGCCCTGTGCGCGGAGCCGGCGTGGGCCGTGCTGGACGCCAACCAGCTCGAGATGGCGGTGCTCAACCTCGCGGTGAATGCGCGCGATGCATTGCCCAACGGGGGCACGCTGTCGATCTCCACGCGGCTGTCCCCCAGCGTCGGCGAACTGCCCCCCGGCGACTATGTCGCGGTGTCGATTCACGACAACGGCATGGGCATTCCACCCCACCTGCTCTCCAAGGTGTTCGACCCCTTCTTCACCACCAAGCCGGTGGGCAGTGGGACCGGGCTGGGCTTGAGTCAGGTGTATGGCTTCGCGCGCCAATCAGGCGGCCTGGCCCTGGTGCGCAGCGAGGAAGGCCATGGCACGCAGGTCGAGATGGTGTTCCCGGCGTCGCGCGAGCGGGCGTCGGCCGTCGGCACGCCGGTCGCGACCGCGCCGCAGGACCATGCCTCGCGGCGGCAGCGGGTGCTGGTGATCGAAGACGACGCCGAGGTCCGCCGTGCCATCGTCGAGAGTCTGTCGATGCTGGGCTATGTGGTGAGCGAAGCGGCCGATGGCGCCGCCGGCCTGAGCGCGCTGAGTGCGGCGCCGCAGGACCTGCTGGTGGTCGACTACGCGATGCCCGGCCTGAACGGCGCCGAGGTGATCGCCAAGGCCCGCGAGATGGTCGGCGACATCCCGGTCATCCTCGCCACCGGCTACGCCGACATGGCCGAGGTGGGGCGCGTGCTCGGCACCCAGTCCATCCTCATCAAGCCCTTCGACATCTCGACGCTGGCGAGCGCGGTCTCGAAGGCCCTGCCGCAGCCGGCGCCGATATCATGAGCCGGCGGTACGGCAACAACCACTTTCTTTCAGCCCACCGTCTCATCACTTCAAGGGAATCACCATGAGCATCGTCTGGACCATTCTGATCGGCTTCGTCGCAGGCCTCGTCGCGCGCGCGCTCAAGCCGGGCAACGACTCGGCCGGCTTCATCATCACCACGCTGATCGGCATCGCCGGTTCCCTGATCGCCACGTATCTGGGTCAGGCGATGGGCTGGTACACGGCGGGGCAGGGCGCGGGCTTCATCGCCTCGGTCGTCGGCGCGATCGTGCTGCTGTTCATCTGGGGCATGCTGAAGAGGAAGTAGCCCACCCCCGAAGCACCATGCTTCGGTCGATGAATGGCACGGCGCCCGCACTACCACGTCTATGTGGTCGCACTCAACGACCGCGTGTGGAACATCGCCCGCTTTCGACGGGCCAACCCTGACTACGTGCTGGGCAAGCCCTTCGTCTATGTCGGCATGACCGGGCTGGACCCGGACGTGCGCTTCGACAAGCACAAGGCCGGTCTGCAGGCCAACCGCTACGTGACCGAGCACGGGCTGTACCTGCTGCCCGCCATCTACGAACGCTACAACCCGATGCGATACGACGAGGCGAGGTCGATGGAAGTCGAACTCGGCATTCGGCTGCGCGCGCTCGGCTACGGGGTCTGGCAGGCCTAGCGGCGGAGCGCTCCAATTGCCTCCTCTCTCCAGAGAGAGGCATGGTTGCCATGGCGCGGTAACGAGGCGTCAACATCATTCGGGCTCTGCCCTGCAGGCGCGCCGCCGCGCGCAACGCCTGCGGTTCCCGATTGACCTACTCCTCGGTATGAATTTTCTCTCTCCCACCACCCTGGGCGGGCGTGCACTGCTCGTGACCGCCGCCGCCGTTTCCATGCTCGTCGCCTGTGGCGGCGGAGGCGATTCGACGGTCGCGCAAGCGCCTGCCACCCCCCCGGCGCAAACGCCGCCCGCCACCCCACCTGTCGAAGCCAAGCCCGGCGTGCAGATCGCCTTCATGCCCGACATCCATTTCCACGATGTCTATGCGACCTTCAAGGACGGCTCCTTCCCTGGCGTGTTCAACCCCAAGACGGGGCTGCAGGCCACCATCCGCCTGATGCACGCGCAGATGACGTCGACGCGCCTGTTCAACGAAAACTACTTCGCCTTCCTGGCAGCGCTCGACGATGCCGTGGCGCGCGGCGTGAAGCTCATCGCCCTGCCCGGCGACTTCTCCGACGACGGTCAGCCGGTGCACATGCGCGGCCTGAAGAAGGTGCTGGACGACTACGCCGCCAAGCATGGTCTGCAGTTCTTCGCCGCACCCGGCAACCATGACCCGAACCGGCCGCTGGAACGTGCCGGCGGCAAGTCCGACTACCTCGGCCTCGACCCGAACTCGGGGCGTGTCGGCTTCCCGCAGCCCATCTACAGCAAGGACGGCAACGGCGACTGTGCCGCAGGCAACTACACCGGTGCCTGGGCCAAGGTCAACTTCTCGTACTGCACCGAGGAAGTCAAGGAGATGGGCTACGCCGGCATCACCGAAGCGCTCGACCAGCATGGCCTGATGCCGAAGGCGGCGTACAAGTATTTCGAGACGCCGTACAGCAGCTACAGCTACCAGAACTACACGCTCGCTGAAGCGAAGGCGCAGGCCGTGTGGAGCCGGCGCGAATTCGAGATATGCGCACAGGGCGCCGGCGGCACCTCCAAGCAGAGCGGCTACACCTTCTGCCGCAACACGCCCGACACCAGCTACCTGGTCGAGCCGGTCGAGGGCGTCTGGCTGGTGGGCATCGATGCGAACGTCTACGTGCCGACCGGCGCCGGCGCGAACGACTTCAACGGATCGGGCGACGCTGGCTACAACAAGATGCTGACGTACAAGCCGCACGTGATCGCCTGGCTCAAGGACGTCGTGGCGCGCGGCAAGGCGCAAGGCAAGCAGGTCATCGCCTTCAGCCACTTCCCGATGAGCGAGTTCTTCAACGGTGCCTCCGACGACATCGTGGCCCTGCTGGGCGCCGGCAAGATGCAGATGGTGCGCCGCCCCACGGAAGACGTGACCAAGGCGCTCGCCGACACCGGCCTGCAGGTCCACGTGGGCGGGCACATGCACTTCAACGACACGGCGATCCGCACCTACGACGATGGCCACGGGCTGGTGAACATCCAGGCGCCGTCGATGGCAGCCTACGTGCCGGCCTACAAGCTGCTGACGCTCAAGGACGCGACCCACATTGACGTGCAGACCGTGCGGCTCGACGACGTGCCGCGCTACGACGAGATGTTCGACCTGTACCGCCAGGAGCACAGCTACTTCAGCGACTACGGTTTCATGCTGCCGGGCGGCAGCAACGGCGTGCTGTGGGACAAGAGCATCCTCGACGCCAAGAGCTACGGCGAGTTCAGCACGCGCTACATGTCGGAACTCGTGCGCCTGCGGCTGCTGAACGACGACTGGCGCTGCGAGATGCGCGAGCTGGTGAAGAGCCCGCTGTACGGCTCCGACCTGCTGGTGCTCTCGCAGCTGAAGACGGCCGTCACGCTCAAGCAGCTGGCCAACACCGGCAACCGAAGCCTGTTCAGCACCGCCTTCTTCGCCTGCCTGTCCGAGGCCGGTGGCGACGGCAGTTCGCAGGCCGTCTATGCGACCGACCTGGCGACGGCACAAGCCAAGGCACGGGCACTCGCGAACGCGGCAGGCCTGCGCCTGGAGGACTTCAACGACTGGAAGGCGATCGACCTTGCCGGCGACTTCGTGCGCCTCGCGAACGCCGGCGATCTGGCCTTCAACGACATTCCGGCCGCACGGGCCAAGCAATACAAGGTGATCGCGCAGGCGCTGGAAGCCACCAACGCCACGCTCGGGCTGGACGGCACCCAGGTGCGCAACGACAACGTGGTGGGCGCCGTGTTCCAGGCGCGCTTCAAGCCGCTGATGGAGATCCTGCTCAAGCTGGCCAAGGGTGCGCCCACCCAGCATTTCGTGATCGACCTCGAGGCCAACACCTTGACCGACCTGACCACCACCGCAGCGCCTTTCTGAAGAGTTTCGACATGAACGACAAGAACCAAGATTCGGGCCTCGTGCCTTTCGGTGCCATCACGCGTCCTGCCGACGCAGGCCGGCGCGGTGTGCTGCGCAGCGGCGTGGGCGTGACGGCGTTCTCGCTGCTGGGCGCGAGCAGCGCCTTGCTGAGCGCCTGCGGTGGCGGCGGCGACGGCGGCACCCCGGCGCCGTCCCCCGCACCGGCACCGCCTGCGCCGCAGCCCCCCGCGCCGGCGCCCGCACCGGAGGTCAGCGCGCCCACGCTCACCGGCCATGCCGTGCTGCCGGCCGACAGCTATGTCGCCGGGCCGACCTCCGGCCAGTTCGTCTCGGGCGGCGACCTCGACCGTGCGAAGAACACCTACGGCTACACCCTGCCGTTCACGTCCAGGCAGCCGATGCAGGGCTTCTCGGCGATGGTGCCGGGGCCGGTGACTGGCACCTTCTACGTGATGCAGGACAACGGCTTCGGCGGCCGCGCTGCGTCGCCCGATGCCCTGCTGCACATCTACGCGGTCAAGTTCGACTGGGACAACCGCGCAGTCGTCCCGGTGAACTTCCAGACCGGCGCCGTGCTGGCATCGTTCACGCCCGAGAGCTACATCCGGCTGAGCGACCCGTACCGCAACCTGGGCTACCCGGCGGTCGCGGACATGGTGAACTACCCCGGGACGACCCAGTCGCCGGCAGGCCAGACCGTTGCGGTCGACCCGGCCATCATCTCGGGTCGATGGCTCACCGGCTACGACATCGACCCCGAGTCGATGCAGATCGATGCCCAGGGCAACCTGTGGATCGGCGACGAGTTCGGCCCCTTCCTGCTGAAGTTCGACCGCCAGGGTCGGCTGCTGTCGCGCGAGATCCAGATCCCGAACCTGCGCCACCTTGGCAGCAACGCACTGATCCAGACCTCGAACAACCCCTACATCCAGGGCAACACCTCGGTGGCCAATCTCGGCGGCTCGGGCGGGCTGGAGAGCATGGCGATCAATGCCAGCCGGACCAAGCTCTATGCGATGTTCGAGAAGGAAATCTCGGGCGATGACAACCGCTACCGCACCATCAGCGTGTTCGACATCGCGACCCAGAACTTCGAGACCAAGACCTTCATCTACCGCGTGAGCGTCGGCCAGCGCATCAATGGCGACGGCAACCTCGAGACCGAGGTCTACACGCCCAACGACATGGTCGCCATCAACGACACCCAGTTCCTCGTGATGGAGAAGGACAGCGGCGCGGGCGACGTGCGCACCGGCAAGTTCGCGGCCTCGGGCACCTGGCGCAACGCGGCCCGCTTCAAGCGTGTCTTCAAGATCGACCTGACGCAGGTGGATTCGTCCGGCGTACTCATCAAGGAAGAGGTGGTTGACCTGATGCAACTGCTCGACCCGACGGGCATCGGTCGCGAAGCCACCATCGACGGCGTCTTCACCTTCCCCATGGAATGCGTGGAGGTGGTGACCATCGTCGACGCGCAGACGCTCATGTTCGTCAACGACAACAACTACCCGGGCGGCTCGCCCTCGCGCCTGACCGCCAAGCCGGACGACAACGAGTTCATCCGCGTTCGCCTGCCCAAGCCGCTCGCCACGCCCTGAGCGCCAGCCGCACGCCTGACGATGCGGCCAGGCGGCGTCAGGCGTAGCTGACCATGTCTTCATATGCCGGCCCGTCGAGGTGCGGCAGGGCGTTGAAGGTCAGCAGCATGTGCCGCTTGGGCGTGAAGACGAACTCGGTCACGGCCGTGTTGCGGATGCGCATGTTCAGCTCGATGGTGGTTTCAGGGCTGGTGCCGAGCACGTGGCCGACCGCGGTGCTGATCGGCCCGCCGCTCGACACCACCAGCACCTTCGCCCCGTGGTGCCGGGCGCGCACATGGTCGAGCGCGGTGGTCACGCCGGCCAGGAAATCCACGTAGCTGGGCATGCCGACCGGGGCGGTGCGGCCCTGCATCCAGGCGCCCAGTCCGTCACGCAACAGCCGGAAGTGGTGGCGGTAGAGCTCGGGCGTGTCGGGTTTCTGCAGCTTTTCGGGGTGGATGGTGGCGATCAGCGCTTCGCTGTCGTACTCATTGAGCCCCGGCCAGGGGAGCACGTCCTGCGCTTGCAGGCCGAGCCCTTCGGCGATCCCTTCCCAGGTCTGCCGATGCCGTTTCAGCGTGCCGGTGATCACCGCGTCGAAGCGCATGCCGCGCTCGCGCCAGTAGTCGCCCAGCCGCACCGCCTGACGCCGGCCGAGTGCACTCAATTGGTCGTAGTCGTCCGCACCGAAGCTGGCCTGGCCGTGGCGCACGAGGTAGAGCTGTCCCATGCGGCGATTGTGTCCAGAACATGCGCCGACCCCGTCACGGCGGCGACTTTTGCTAGCGTTTTGTGAGCGCCTGCACGTGACATGTGCGTGACAAATGTCACGTGACGGTGCATTGATGTGTCAAAGCACGAAGTACAAAGTTCTAACTATGAAAGAATTGAGCACTTTCGTATAACAGCGCTCAGCGGTTCTTGCACCGTGATGGGGCGCACATCAGAGAAGAGTCTACCGTGAACAAGTCCTATCGCAGTGTCTGGAACCATGCCCTCGGCGCCTGGGTCGCCGTTTCCGAAATCGACCGTGCGCGCAGCGGTGGCCGTGGCGCCTCGGTCGTTGTGCTCGCTGCGGCACTCCTGGCAACCGGCGCCGCCGTGGCGCAGACCATCGTCTACCCCGACGGCAGCAACACCACTGCCGGCCTCGCGTTGGCGAGCGGGACCAACACCGCGCTCGAGGTGTCCGGGTCGGCCCAAGAGGCAACGCAGTCCGGTGTGATCTCCGGCGCCGGCGGATTCACCAAGACGGGCAATGGGCGGCTGGTGATCGGCAACCGTCGGCTGGATGGCGCCGCGGTCACCAACACCTACACCGGTGGCACGACGCTCAACAGCGGCTCGCTCGAAGTGACTTCCAACGACTCGCTGGGCACCGGCACGCTGACCATCAATGGCGGCACGCTGCGCGGCGGCGTCACGCTGCAGAACAACGTGGTGGTCAACAGCAGTTTCATTGTCGATCCGCTCGACACGCGCTTCAATTCGCTCAACCCGGCGGACGACTCGAAGCCGCCAGCGCGCGAGAACGGCCTCACGCTGAACGGCGCCATGACGCTGAATACCGATGCGACCATCGGCTTTGGCGGTCCGTCCTCGATCACCTATCTGCTGCGCCTGGGTGGCGTGGTATCGGGCAACCACAGCGTGATCTTCGAGGCGCCCACCACGCTCGGCTACTGGGGCGATGTCGACTTCGTCGGCAGCCAGTCCAACACCTACACCGGCCTGACCACGCTGCGTGGCAACCTGGTGATGGGCCTGCTGCGGACCGGCGGCGCCACGTCGATCGCCGGTGACCTGCTGGTGGAGAACAGCGCGACCGCCGCGATCGGCGTGAGCGAGCAGATCGCCGACACCTCGACCGTGACGGTGAACAGCACCAGCGGCCCGACCGTGAACGGTGTGCTGCTGCCGGGCCTGGCTTTCATCAACCCGAACCTCACCGAAACCGTCGGCACGCTGAATGGCGTCGGCACCATCGGTCTGGGCTCCAGCACGCTGCGCACCGGCGCCGGCGACTTCTCGGGCACGATCTCCGACGGCGGCGTGGCGGGCGGCAACGGCGCGATGGTCAAGTACGGCACCGGCGTCTTCACGCTGTCGGGCGTCAACACCTACGCTGGCGGCACCCGCGTCGAAGGCGGCACGCTGCGCGTCGCCAACAACAGCGCCGTCGGCACCGGTGGCGTCTCGCTGGCTGGCGGCACCACGCTGGCCTACGACAGCACACGCATGAGCGATCTCGCCAACGCCATCACGCTGACCGGCAATGCCGCGCTCGATGTGGCCAGTGGCGATGTGCGCCAGAGCGGCGCCATCGGCCAAAGCGGCGGCAGCCAGTCGCTGACCAAGACCGGCGCCGGCACGCTCGAGCTCACGGCCGCCAACAGCTACAGCGGCGGCACGGCCATCCAGGGCGGCGTGCTCGACATGAACGGCGCCAGCGCGCTGGGCAGCGGTGCGGTGCAGGTCGACGCCGGCGCCGGCCTGCGCATGAGCAACGCGGCCACGCTGGCCACACAGGCCGTGACCAACCAGGGCAGCGTCGACGTGTCAAATGTCACGGCCGGCACGGCCATCGGCTCGCTCAGCGGCAACGGCGACGTGCGGCTTGGCGCCCGCTCCCTCACGGTCGGCGGCCTGAATGCCAACGACACCATCGGCGGCGTGATTCAGGACGGCGGCGTGGCCGGCGGCACGGGTGGCAACCTCGTCAAGACCGGCACCGGCACGTTGACGCTGACCGGCGCCAACAGCTACACCGGCACCACCACCGTGGCCAGCGGCACGTTGCTGGCCGGTGCCGTCGACACGCTGAGCGCGGCCTCCGCCCACAGCGTGGCCGCAGGCGCCACGCTCGACCTGGCCGGCGCGAGCCAGACGGTCGCGTCGCTCGCCAACAGCGGCACCGTGTCGCTCGTCGGCAGCACGCCCGGCACGCGGCTGACCGTCACCGGCGCCTACGTCGGCAACAACGGCACGCTGCGCCTGGGCACCGCGCTCGGCGACAGCAGCAGCGCGACCGACCGCCTGGTGCTCAGTGGCGCCGGCGCCAGCGCCAGCGGCCGCACCACGGTGCAGGTGACCAACCTCGGCGGCCTGGGCGCCCAAACCACCGGCAGCGGCATCGAAGTGGTGAGCGCGCTCAACGGCGCGACCACGACCGCGCAGACCACCAAGAGCGCGTTCACGCTGGCCGGCGGCCACGTGGATGCCGGTGCCTTCGAGTACACGCTGCATGCGGCCGACGCGAGCGGTGCCGGCGACAACTGGTACCTGCGTTCGGAGACCACCGTGCCGACGCCGTCGCAAGCGATCACACCCGGCGCGCCCGCACCCGCCGTCACCGTGCCGACCTATCGCGCCGAAGTCCCGCTCTTCGCAGCGCTGCCGCAGCAACTGCGCCAGGCCGACTGGGCCATGCTCGGCAACCTGCATCAGCGCATGGGCGACGAGCCCGTGGCCGGCGCCGCCAGCACCGGCTCGCGCAATGCCTGGGGCCGTGTCATCAGCACCGGCATCGAGGTCAAGCAGCAGGGCGACGCATCGCCTGACAGCAAGGGCCGCCTCGACGGCTTTCAGGTCGGCACCGATCTGTGGGCCGACGGCAACTGGCACGCCGGCATCTACGTCGGCCAGCTCGACGGCGACGTCAGCGTGAACGGCCTTGCCAGTGGTGTACAGCGCAGCGTTGGCCGCAACGACCTGCGCTCGCGCTACCTCGGCGCGTACGCGACCTGGTACGGCGCCAACGGCTTCTACGCCGACGCCGTGCTACAGGCCGGCGACCACCGGGTCAGCGTGCAGCCGCAGGGCAACGCGTCCGCGTCGGGCAAGGGCGACAGCCAGACCGCCTCCATCGAAGTCGGCCAGTCGCTCGCACTCGGCCAGGGCTGGACCATCGAGCCGCAGCTGCAGCTCGTCTACCAGCGCGTCGACCTCGACGACGTGTCGATCTCCGGCGCCCGGGTGCAGCAGGACAGCGACAACGGCTGGGTCGCCCGTGCCGGTGTGCGCGTGAAGGGCGCGATGAGCACCTCGCTCGGCGCCCTGCAACCCTACGGCCGCCTGAACCTGTACCGCGCTTCCAGCGGCACCGACATCGCGCGCTTCGTCGGCCCGGCAGCGACCACCGACATCGCCACGCGCACCGGCGGCACCTGGGGCGAAGTGGCTGGCGGCCTGACGCTGGCCCTGAACCCGACCTGGAGCGTCTACGGCGAAGTCGGCCAGATGTTCGCCGTCGGCGGCAGTGCGCGCATCAAGAGCGGCGTGCAGGGCTCGATCGGCGTCAAGGCACGCTGGTAAGCACCGGGGTGCGGGTGTACGGCGGCATCGCCCCGTACACCGTACGCTGCGCGGCCTCGGCAGCGGCCGGCAGCAGACGGAAGAAGGTGGCGGTTATTGACGCGTTATTGTCATTCCCGCCAGTCATCGAGAACGGACAATGGCCTGTCCTGACACCGATGACTCACCATGCATTCCACCGCGACGGGCACTGACGTACTGGTTCTCGGTGCGGGCATGGTCGGCACCTGCACCGCGCTGCAGTTGGCCCTGCGTGGGCACTCGGTCGCGTTGGTCGACCGACGCGCGCCCGGCAACGAGACCTCCTATGGCAACGCCGGGATCCTCCAGCGGGAAGCGGTCGAGCCTTACGCATTTCCTCGCGCGTGGTCGACGGTGCTCGACGTCGCGCTGAAACGTGGCATGGATGTCGACTACCACTGGCGCGCCTTGCCCTCGATCGTGTCGCCACTGGCGCGCTACTGGCATGCCTCGGCGCCGTCGCGCTATGCGCCCATCGCACGCGACCACCGTCGCCTGATCGAACACTGTTTGAACGAGCACCAGGCCCTGATCGCTGCGTCGGGCGCCGGTGCGCTGGTGCGCCAGGAAGGCTATCGATTGGGCTTTCGCAGCCAGGCCGCGATGGACAGCATGGCGGACCGCGCTGTCGTGCTTCAGGCGCAACACGGCATCCGGCACACCCTCCTGGACGGTGATGCGCTGGCGCGCGCGGAGCCTGGGCTTCGCACGCGGTTGGCGGGTGCGGTGCATTGGCTGGACCCATGGTCCGTCAGCGATCCCGGCGCTCTGGTCCAGCGCTATGCCGATCGATTCGTCGCGCTGGGCGGCCATGTCGCCGAGGGCGACGCGGCCACCTTGACCGAACGGGCCGGTGGATGGCAGGTGCAGTCGGCGAGTGGCCCGTTGACCGCACGCCATGCGGTCATCGCCCTGGGGCCGTGGGCGAAGGAACTGACCTCCACGCTGGGGTACAAGCTCCCGCTCTTCGTGAAGCGCGGCTACCACCGCCACTACCGCGGCGGGCCGGGTCTGCGGCTTGCGCTGCTGGACGCCGAGCGTGGCTTTGTCATGGCACCGATGGCCCAGGGCATGCGCCTCACGACCGGGGCGGAGTTCGCTCGCCTCGGGGCGCCTTCCACCCCTGTTCAGCTGGAGAAGGTCGAACGTGCGGCGCGCGAGTTGATCGACTTGTCGGAGCCGGTGGAGGCTGAACCCTGGCTGGGCAACCGACCCTGTACCGTGGACATGAAGCCGGTGATCGGTCCTGCCCCCCGGCACGCGGGCCTGTGGTTCAACTTCGGCCATGCCCACCAGGGCTTCACCCTGGGGCCGGTCAGCGCTCGGTTGATGGCCGACATGATCGAAGGCACGACGCCTTTCGTCGACCCCGCACCCTACTCGCCGCTGCGATTTTGAACGCCGACCTTTGCCCAACCCAGGAATGCACATGACCGAGAAGCGCCGCCCCTATGACCTGCTGATCCGCGGCGGCACCGTCATCGACGGCACCAAGGCGCCGCGCTTCCAGGCGGACATCGGCATCATCGACGGCCGCATCGCCGCCATCGGCCGGCTCGATGGCCATGGGGCCGACGAGACCCTCGACGCCACGGGCCTCATCGTCGCGCCGGGCTTCATCGACTCGCACACGCACGACGACCAGGCGGTGCTGTCGCAGGCGCTGATGCCCTTCAAGATCTCCCAGGGGGTGACGACCGTGATCACCGGCAACTGCGGCATCAGCGCGGCGCCGTTGCGTGCCGACATGGCGCTGCCCATGCCGCTCAACCTGATCGACGCACCGGCAGAGGGGCGCTTCACGACCTTTGCGGCCTATCTCGAGGCGCTGCGACACACGCCGTCTTCCGTCAACGTTGCTGCGATGGTGGGCCATTCGACGTTGCGTGGCGTCACGATGAGCGACCTCGACCGGCCCGCCACCCGCGCAGAGATCGCGGCGATGCGTGCCCATGTCGAGGAAGCGATGGCGGCCGGCGCCATCGGCATGTCGACCGGCACCTTCTACGCGACGGCCGCGCACGCAACGACCGAGGAGATCATCGAGGTCGGTCGACCGCTCGGTGCCTGCGGTGCGGTCTACGTGACCCACATGCGCGACGAGTCCGACAAGATCATGGAGGCGATGGAGGAGTCCTTCGCCATCGGCCGCGCGCTGGGCGTGCCGGTGGTGCTGTCGCATCACAAGGCCATGCATGCGCCCAACTTCGGCAAGACGAAGGTGACGCTTCCCCTCATCCGGGAGACCATGAAGCACCAGTGCGTCGCGCTCGACTGCTATCCCTACACGGCGGGTTCGACCATGATCCGCGCCGACCGCGGCATGCTCGACGGCCGCGTGCTCATTGCCAGCAGCGAACCCCACCCCGAATGCGCCGGCCGCGATCTCGCCGACATCGCCGCGGACTGGGGCGTGTCGAAGCACGACGCAGCGCTCCGGCTCCAGCCGGGCAGCGCGATCTATTTCATGATGGACGAAGACGACGTGCAGCGCGTCCTGGCTTTCGACGAGACGATGATCGGTTCCGACGGCATCCCGCTGGGCGACAAGCCGCACCCGCGCCTGTGGGGGACCTTTCCGCGCGTGCTCGGCCACTACAGCCGCGACGTCGGCCTGTTCCCGCTCGAGACAGCCGTGTGGAAGATGACCGGGCTGACCGCACGAAACTTCGGCCTGCACCGCCGCGGCACCTTGAAGATCGGCCAACACGCGGACATGGTGCTCTTCGACGCCGCGACGATCCGCGATGCGGCGAACTACGAAACGCCGGCCCAGCCGGCCGAGGGCATCGACACCGTGATCGTCAACGGGGCGGTCACCTGGCGGCAAGGCGCGCACACCGGCGCGCGCAGCGGGCAGGTGATCACGCGCATGGACCAGGTGGCCAGATGAATGCGCCGGGCGGGACGAACGAGCACACCATTCGCGCGGCGCGGGCCTTCTCCAATCTGGCGATCGCGAACCAGGACATCGACGGGATATCGAGCCTCTGGATGGCGGACGTTCTCGTGCTGACCTCGACCTCTGTGCAACTCCTGGGCGCACAGGCCAATCGCCACTACTACCAGGCCCAGTTCACGCGCCGCCCCGATACGCTGTGGGTTCGCACACCCTCGTCGGTGTCCGTCATGTCTTCCTGGCGCGTTGCGCACGAAGAAGGGGATTGGACGGGCCAATGGACCGAGCCCGACGGACAGGTGGAATTGCGCGGACGCTACATGGCGCAATGGGTTTGCGTCGAAGGCGATTGGCGCATTCAAGGCGAGCTCTATGTGCCGACGTCTTGCATCGATGGCGTCTATGGCGCCGGACTTCAGGGACGTTAAGCGCAACGCGCAGGTGTTTTTCTGCAGCGATGGGGGCATGCCACCCGCAGGCGATCTTGCAGGCGGAAGCGACATCAGCTGTGCAAAATCTATTCAGGATCGCTGCGGCAATGCAGCTCCCTGAACAGCAGCGGCGTCATGCCGAATCGGCGGTCGAAGGCCTTCGACAACTGGGCACCGGTCGAGTAACCCGTCCGTACCGCGATCTCCTTGAGCGACATGCCGGCTGCGAGAAGGTTGCGGGTCTGGTCCAGTCGCAGGGTTTCCACGAAATGCGCCGGCGTCTCGCCGGTGCTCTTCGTGAACCGTCGCAGGAAGGTGCGTTCGGACATCGAGACGCGCTCCGCCAGGCGCGGCACGTCGAGCGTCTGTGACAGGTTCTCGCGCATCCAGTGGACCAGGGCGGCGAAAGGCGCGTCTGCATCGGATTGCGCGCTCAGCACGGCGCTGAACTGCGACTGGTAGCCGGGGCGGCGCGCATACAGGACCAGGCGCTTGGCGATGGTGTTCGCCACCGCATTGCCCAGGTCGGCGGCCACCATCTCCAGGCTCATGTCGATCCCGGTCGTCACACCCGCGGAGGTCCACAGCCGGCCATCGTTGACGAACAGCGCGTTGGTGTCGACCTCGATGTCCGTGCATCGGTCCGCAAGGTCGTTGCACGCCGACCAGTGCGTGGCCACGCGCTTGCCGCTCAGCAGCCCGAAATGGGCCAATGCGAAGGTGCCCGTGCAGATGGAGCCATAGCGGCGCGCGTTCTTGCTTGCTCGCACCGCCCATTTGCGCACCGCGTCGTTGTCCGCCAGCAGCTTGAGCCCCGATTCGTCACCGCCGGCGATCAGCAAGGTGTCGATGGTGCCGGGCGACAGATCCTCGATCGACTTGGTCACCAGCGCCACCGCGCTGCTGGTCTGAATCGTGCCGCCCTCGGGGGAGCAGATGTGGACCTTGTAGTGGGCTTTGCCCAGCGCATCGTTGCCCGCCTCGAACACCATCGCCGGCCCGGTGACATCGAGAACCTGGCACCGCGGGAAGCTGAGGATGGCGACATTGAGCGGCTTCGGCATTGGCGAATATTAGCCTGTGATTGTCATTTACGCCAAGTTCGGCGACTCACACAATCGGTCATCGATTGGACATCTACACCTCAATGAACGACACCCTTCACATCGGATTCCTGATCTTTCCTGAGGTCACCCAGCTGGACCTCACCGGCCCGGCGCAGGTGCTCAGCCGCGTTCCGGGCGCCAAGGTGCATCTGGTGTGGAAGGCGCTCGAACCTTTGATGACGGATGTCGGGTTCACCATCAATCCGACCGTCACCTTCGACGATTGCCCGCGACTCGATGTGCTGTGCGCACCGGGTGGCTTTGGCGTGGTGGACCAGTTGAGCGATGACCGCACCCTGGCGTTCCTGCGGGACCAGGGGAAGACCGCGCGCTATGTGACCTCGGTTTGCAACGGTTCGCTGCTGCTCGGCGCCGCGGGGCTCATCGATGGCTACAAGTCGGCCTGCCACTGGATGTGGCGGCACTACCTGCCGCAGTTCGGCGCCGAGCCCGTGGCGGCCCGCGTCGTGCGCGATCGCAACCGCCTGTCGGGGGGTGGCGTGACATCTGGCATCGATTTCGCTTTCACCCTGGCCACCGAGCTGGCCGGAGAAGAAGTGGCGCGAATGATCCAGCTGGGCCTCGAATACGACCCGCAGCCGCCGCTCGACAGCGGGTCGCCCGACAAGGCCGGTGCCGAGCGCGTGGCCCGCGCGCGTGCGGCGCAGGACCCCTGGATCGCCGGCGTCGAGGCCCAGATCGCACAGGCGGCACAGCGCCTTTCGCTTCAGCGTTGAACACGATCCTCCACTCTCCCTAAGGAAGTCCCATGAAACCCAGCCTCTGCAAATGGACCCTCGCGGCCGCCTCCGTCGCGGCGCTCCCGGCTTTCGGCCAGATCTCCGATGGGGTCGTCCGGTTGGGGGTCATCAACGACCAGTCGGGGCCCTATGCCGCACTGACCGGGCCGGGATCCGCGCTGGCGGTGCAGATGGCGGTGGAGGACATGAAGCAGCAGCTCGGTGCGATCAAGGTGGAGGTGCTCGTCGCCGACCATCAGAACAAGCCCGACATCGGCTTGACGGTGGTGAAGCGCTGGTTCGATGTGGACAAGGTCGATGCGGTGCTCGACATCGCGAATTCCGCCGTGGCCCTGGGCGTTCAGTCCGTCATCAAGGAGAAGAACAAGATCGCGCTGTACGGCATCATCGGCACGACCGAGCTGACCGGCAAGCAATGCGCGAAGACCGGCTTTTCCTGGGTGCACGATGCCTATGCGCTGGTCTCGGGTCCCGTCAAGACGCTGACCAAGAGCGGGCTCGACACCTGGTACTTCGTCGGCGCCGATTTCGCGTTCGGCAAGAACATGGTGCAGGAAGCCAAGGCGCTCGTGGCCACCAGCGGCGGCAAGACCCTGGGCGAGGCGTTCCACCCCATGGGCGCCTCGGACTACAGCTCGTACCTGCTGCAGGCGCAGAGCTCGGGCGCGAAGGTCGTGGCCTTCGCCAACGGTGGCGGTCAGCTGGTGAACTCCATGAAGCAGTGGAAGGAGTTCGGCATGCAGGACGGCAAACAACGCCCGGTCGCCACGCTGCTGTCGGTCGCGGACGTGCATGCGGCCGGGCTCGACGTGATGCAGGGCCTGTCGGCCACCACCGCGTGGTACTGGGACCTGAACGACGACACGCGCGCCTTCTCGCGCCGCTTCTTCGAGCGCTTCAAGGCGATGCCGACCGAGTCGCAGGCGGGCATGTACTCGGCCACCAGCCACTACCTCAAGGCCGTCGTCGCCACCCAGACCGACGCCACGGACCCGGTGGCCGCGAAGATGCGCAGCACGCCGGTGAACGACATGTTCGCCAAGAACGCACCCCTGCGCGACGACGGCAAGCTGTCGCATGACTTCCTGTTGGTCACCGTCAAGACCAAGGCGGAGTCCAAGGCGCCGTGGGACTACTACAAGGTCAACGGTGTCATTGCCGCGGCCGATGCCTTCACGCCCTTGAGCGCGAGCGAATGCCCCCTGGTCGCCAGCGCCGTCGGCAAGGCCAAGTGATGGCGCCTGGCATTGCGGGCGATCCCGCCATCCTCACCGCGCGCGGTCTCACGCGCAGCTTCTCGGGCTTCACCGCGGTCAGGCAGGTCGACCTGACCGTTCGCCGAAACACGGTCCATTCCGTGATCGGGCCCAACGGCGCCGGCAAGAGCACGCTGTTCAATCTGCTCACCCGCTTCCTGGAGCCCGATGCCGGCAGCATCCTCTACAACGGTGCAGACGTCACGCGCACGCCGCCCGCGCAGCTGGCCCGGCAAGGGGTCGTGCGCTCGTTCCAGATCTCCGCCGTCTTTCCGCACCTGACCGTGGCGCAGAACGTGGGCGTGCCCCTGCAGCGCCTGTCGGGACTGCAGAAGGTGTTCTGGCGCTCCACCGCCTGCCTCAGCGAACTCGATGACCGGGTGCATGCGCTGCTGCGCCAGTTCGGACTGAGCGAGTGGGCCCACATCGCGGCCGGGGAGTTGCCTTACGGACGCAAGCGGGCACTGGAACTGGCGACCACCTTCGCCCTGGAACCCGACCTGGTGCTGCTGGACGAACCGATGGCGGGCCTGGGCATCGAGGACGTGACCCGGGTCGCCGATCTCATCGCCGAGCGCGCCGAAGAGAAGACCATCGTCATGGTCGAGCACAACCTCAAGGTGGTCGAACGGCTTTCGGACACCGTCACCGTTCTCTGCCGTGGCGAAGTCCTGGCGGAGGGCCCCTATGAAGCGGTCGCCGCCGATGCGCGCGTCCTCGAAGCCTACATCGGCCACTGACCATGGATACCACCAACACCGTCCTCGATGTCAAAGGCCTGAGTGCGGGCTACGGCGGCAACCAGGTGCTCGACGGCGTCAGCTTCACGCTGCAGCGCGGTGAAGTCGTCACGCTGCTCGGGCGAAACGGGGCGGGCAAGTCCACCACCCTCAAATGCCTGATGGGCTTCATCACCGAGAAGACCGGCACCATCGACTTCGAGGGCGCGCCGATCGTGCGGTGCCTGCCCGAGCAGATCGCCCGGCTGGGCATGGCGTACTGCCCCGAGGAACGCGGCATCTTCTCGCAACTGAACGTGCGCGAGAACCTGACCTTGCCGCCGGTGCTCCGCGAAGGCGGACTCACGTTGCACGAGGTCTACGACCTGTTCCCCAACCTCCGCGAACGCGCCGCCAGCCAGGGCACGAAATTGTCGGGCGGCGAGCAGCAGATGCTGGCGATCGGGCGCATCCTGCGCACCGGCGCCAAGTGCCTTCTGCTGGACGAGCCGAGCGAAGGCCTCGCGCCGGTCATCGTGAAGCTCATTGCCCAGACCGTCCATGCGCTCAAGCGCCGCGGCTTCACCATCCTGCTGGTGGAGCAGAACCTTCGCTTCGCCACCGAACTGGCCGACCGCCACTACGTCATGGAGACCGGGCGCGTGGTCGACATGCTGACCCGTGACGACATGCACAACGGCAACGCGCGCGTCGAAGCCTACCTGGGAATCTGAGATGAAACACCACCCCCGAAGCGCCTGCGGCGCCTCCCCCTCGAGGGGGCGATACCAGCGGCCCGGCAGAGCCGGTTCCGCGGTATCCCTGGCCTCTGGCCGCGCCAGTTTCGTGCGATGCGGACCAGGCGACATCCTGGAGGGGCGCTGACATGCTCGAAACGCTGGGACTCCTGTCTCCGTCCCCCGCCCTGTTCGGGCAGCTTCTGCTGGGGCTGATCAACGGCTCTTTCTACGCCATGATGAGCCTGGGCCTGGCCATCATTTTCGGGCTGTTGAACGTCGTCAACTTCATGCACGGCGCGCAGTACATGATGGGTGCGTTCACCGCATGGATGCTGCTGCAGTGGCTCGGCATCGGTTACGGCTTCGCGCTGGTGCTGGCGCCGCTGATCGTCGGCGTGAGCGGCATCCTGCTGGAGCGGCTCTTCGTGCGCCGGCTCTATCACCTGGACCATGTCTACGGGTTGCTGCTGACCTTCGGCCTCACGCTCATCGTCGAAGGCCTCTACCGAAAGGCCTTCGGCTCCGCCGGCCTGCCCTATGCGAACCCCATGCCCGGCGGCTTCCGCACGGCCCTGGGATACCTGCCGTACTACCGGCTGTGGGCCCTGTTCGCCTCGCTCCTGGTGTGCCTCGCCACCTGGTACATGATCGAGAAGACGAAACTCGGGGCCTACCTGCGCGCCGCCATCGAGCGTCCGGACCTGGTGCGCGGCTTCGGCATCAACGTGCCGCGGATGGTGACGCTGGTCTATGGATTCGGCGTGGGCCTGGCCGGCCTGGCGGGCGTGTTCGCCGCACCGATCTACAACGTCAGTCCGACGATGGGCTCCAACCTGATCATCGTGATCTTCGCGGTGGTGGTGATCGGCGGCATGGGTTCCATCAAGGGCGCCATCATCACCGGCTACCTGCTGGGCCTGGCGGAGGGCCTGATGCGCTATTACTACCCGCCGCTGTCCGATACCGTCGTCTTCATCATCATGGCCGGCGTGCTGCTCATCAAGCCTGCGGGGCTGTTCGGCAAGGGCGTGATCAGTCAGCACGCGGCCGCCGCCATGGAAAGCCGCGCCGGCATCGAACCGAAGAAGCTGCGTGCGGGCCTGAGCTGGGTGCTCCTGGCCGTGTCGGTGGCAGCGCTCGTCGCCGCGCCCTTCGTGATGTACCCGGTGTTTCTCATCAAGGTGCTGTGCTTCGCGGTCGCCGCGAGCGCGGTCAACCTGCTGCTGGGCTACATGGGCGTGCTGTCGTTCGGCCATGCCATGTTCTTCGGCTTCTCGGCGTATGTGGCGGGCCATCTGGCCAAGGTGTGGGGGCTGTCGCCCGAGCTGGCGATCCTGGGCGCGACGCTCGCGTCGGTCGCGCTCGGCGGCATCGTCGGCCTCATCGCGATCCGGCTGCAGGGCATCTACTTCGCGATGTCGACCCTCGCGCTGGCCCAGATGGTGTACTTCTTCTGTCTCCAGGTGCCGTTCACGAACGGCGAAGACGGCATCCAGAACATCCCGCGCGGCGTGGCCTTCGGCGTGTGGGACCTGAAGAGCGATCTGTCCGCATACTTCTTCGTCCTGCTGATCTGCGGCGCTGCCATTCTGGCCATCGCTCGGCTGGTCCACTCGCCGTACGGGCGCATCGTCGCTGCGGTGCGCGACAGCGAACCCCGCGCGATCTCGCTGGGCTACAACGCCAGCCGCTACAAGCTCGCGGTCTTCGTGTTCTCGGCGGGCATCACGGGCCTCGCAGGCGCGACCAAGGCCATCGCGGTGCAGATCGCCACGCTCACCGACGTGGGCTGGCAGATGTCCGGCGAGTTTCTGTTGATGACGCTCGTCGGCGGCCTCGGCAGCATCACCGGCCCGATCCTCGGCGCGCTCGCCCTCATCAGCATGGAGACCTACATGTCCGAACTGCAGGACTGGGTCACGGTGGCACAAGGCGTGGTCTTCTTCGTGGTCGTGCTGGCCTTTCGCGAAGGCATCGTCGGGAGCCTGTCCGGCATCTGGCGCAAGCAGGCCGCTGCGCGCACGCACGTGAAGCTGAAACTCGAACCGTCCGATGGACCGACCTAGCGCCGCGCTGCGGCTTCGTCCGCACAGCCGGCGCGAGGACTTCTACGGGGTGGCGCTCGGCATCTTCTTCTGCGCTGTCGGGATCGGCCTCCTTCACCGCGGCGGAATGATCACCGGGGGCATCGCGGGCCTGTCGCTGCTGGTCGCCCTCTTTGCACACCAGCCGGTGGGCGCGCTGGTCTGGGTTCTGAACGTGCCGTTCGTCGCGTTCGCATTCGCCGCCATGGGCCGAGGGTTTGGCGCCAAGACGCTGGTCGTCAGCGCTGTTCTGGGCGCGTCGATCGAGTTCGTGAGCCGTTCACTGAACGTCTCGGAGATCTCTTCCGCGTTCTCGGCCATCGGTGGCGGCACGCTGCTGGGCACGGGCATCCTTTTTCTGGCGCGACACAACGCCTCGCTGGGCGGAACGGGCGCGGTCGTGCTCTGGCTGCAGAAACGATACGGCCTGAATGCGGGCGTGAGCCAGCTGGGGATCGACGCCGTGCTCTTCATCGTCGCTTCGGCGCTGCTGCCTTGGCCGACCGTGGTCTGGTCGCTCTTGGGCACCCTCGCGATGAATGCCATGGTCATCGTCTGGCACAAGCCGGGGCGCTACCACGGCTGATGCCTGCGCGGCGGGCGTCACCCGTCAGTGGCCGAGCGTGCTGGCAACGCGCGTCGAGACCTCGCGGCGCTGCCGAAGCATCTCCTGCGCCGACAGTCGCACCTTCTCGACGAGCTCCGGCGCCGCCACGCGCGGGTGCCCACTCTGAAACGGCGGGGCCGGATCGTATTCGAGCATGAGCTGAAGCGACTTCGCCGCCTCGGCCCCGCGGAGCACCTCCAGCACGGTGAAGGCGAAATCGAGTCCCGAGGTCACGCCGGCGCCCGTGATCCGGTTGCCATCCACGACAACGCGCTCGGGCACGATCTCGACGCCGAAGAGCGCCAACTGGTCGATGGAAAGCCAATGACACGTGGCCTTGTGTCCCTGCAGCAGGCCGGCGGCGGCGAGCAGCAGCGAGCCGGTACAGACCGAGGTGACCCACTCGGCGCCGATCGCCTGTCGGCGCAGGAACTGCAGCACCTCGGTGTCTTCCATCAAGGGCGTCTGTCCCGGGCCGCCGGGCACCACCAGGACGTCGTACTGCGGCGCTTCGTCGAAGCGCTGGTCGGCAACGATCGTGAGCCCGGTGTCGCCCTTGATCGGCTGTCGATCCTTCCAGACCAGTTCCGCATGGCAGTCCGGCGCGCGTGCCAACACTTCGAAGGGCCCGAGGATGTCCAGTGAGGTCATCATCGGGAAGACGAGCATGCCGATCCGGGTTTTGGGTTTCAGGTTCATGCGACCACTGTGCCCGGCGGGTCGGGATCGCGTCGGACAAAAATCGGTTGTTTCCCGACAGGATGCGGTCGCTGCTAAGACGGTGCGCTGCGCGGCGTCGATCGCTGGCCCGTTCAGGTCATGCGCTCGCCTTGCGCGTGTCGACCGCGATGCGCACCGCCAGCAGCGCGAGCACGCTGCCCATCACGTAGCGCTGCGCGCGCAGCCAGCCTTCGCTGCGCGAGAGCACCGCGGTGATCGACGCGGCGCCGAGCACCAGCATCAGGTTGACCAGCCCGCTGACCGAGATCTGGATCGCGCCGAGCGCCGCGCTCTGCCACAGCACCGAGCCGCGCTCGGGGTGGAGGAACTGCGGGAAGAAGGAGAGGTAGAACATCGCGACCTTCGGGTTCAGCACGTTGGTCAGGAAGCCCATGCGAAACAGCTTGGCCGGCGGGTCGATCGGCAGCGTGCGCGCCGCGAAGGGCGCGTGTCCGCCGGGCTTGACCGCCTGCCACGCCATCCACAGCAGGTAGGCCGCACCGGCCAGGCGCACCGCGTCGAAGGCGAAGGGCACGGCCGCGAGCAGCGCGGTCAGCCCCAACGTGGCCGCGACCAGGTGCACCAGGAAGCCGACCAGCACGCCGGCCAGCGACACGATGCCGGCGCTGCGCCCCTGGCACAGCGCGCGCGACACGCAATAGATCATGTTCGGCCCGGGCGTCAGCACCAGCAGCAGCGAGGCGAGCGAGAACCAGGCGAGTTCGGTGGCGCTGAGCATGGCGTCAGATCCCTTTCGATTCGAGCGTGACGGGTCCGCGCGGCGTCTGCAGCACAGCCACCAGGTTGGGCGGGCCGGCCTGTACCGGCACCTGCGCGAGCCCCAGCGCCGCGTGCGCCGCCTGCAGCATGTCCGGCCGCGGGTGCGTCGCATGCAGGCCGGTCAGCGTGACGCCCGACGGTGGCATCGTGTCGGCCGGGTGCACCGGTCCCCACTCGATCACCGTGGGCAGCGCGCCATAGAAGAGACGCTGGCCGTCGTCGCGCACGCTGATCTTCCAATCGAGCCGGCCGGCGGCCGTGTCGCGCGATGCTTCGACGAGCGGGCCGCGGTCGATGGGCGTGGGGCCCGCGGCAAGCGCGTGCAGCGCCGCTGCCGCGTCGGGCACGCGGGCGACGAAGTGGATCAGCCGCGGCCCGTGCTGCGCCAGCTCGGCCTGCAGCGCGGCGTCGTCGAGGTCGAACCAGCGGTGCAAGCCGCCGGCACGCGTGGGCTGCTTCACGGGGTCGATCGCGATGACTTCGAGGTAGGCCTGTGGAAACGCCGTGGTCGCGATCGAGATCAACCGGTTGTGCGTGCCCATCAGCGGATGCGCGCCGCCGGGGCCGGGCGTCACGCCCAGCGTGGCTTCACACCACGCCACGCCCTCGTCGAGCGTGCGGGCGGCGATGACGAGGTGGTCGATCTGTGCGGGCATGGGTCGGACCTCAGAAACTCAGAGGTGGACGCTGCCTTCGATGCAGGTCACGGCATCGCCGCCGACCCACACCTGGCCACCGGCGTCGCGTTCGATGTGCACCCGCCCGTCGCGGCCCATGCACTGGCCCTGGCCGGCGACGTAACGCTCGGGCACGTGGCCGTCGGCGATGAGCCACTGCGCGATGCTGGCATTGAAGCTGCCGGTGACCGGGTCTTCCTCGACGCCGATGGGCGCCGCGAAGGCGCGCACCTCGAGGCCGACCGGCGCGGGCTGCGCACGAGCGCCGAAGGCGCGCGCTTCGCGGTTCGAGCGGCCGATGAGCGCGGGCGCTGCGTCCGCCACGTTCGGCACCGCCGCCACGCCGACCTTCTGCCGCAGTTCCTTGAGCGCACGGTGGTCCGGCTTGAGCGCCAGCACCGTGTCGACGTCGTCGAGCAGCAAGCCCATCCACACCGGCCCGTTGTCGAGCATCTGCGCCCCGCGGATCTGCGCCGCCTTCAGGCCGAGCGCGGCGGCCACGCGCGCCAGCACGCTCGGGCTCGGCGCGCTGCGCGTCACCGGCGGCGCGGCGAAGGCGAGGCGTTCGCCGTCGCGGCGGATCGGCACCAGGCCGACGGCGCTCTGCTGCACGATGCGGTCGCCCGACTTCGGCGTGCCGCCGGCGCGCAGCCAGGCGTGGCAGCTGCCGATGGTCGGATGGCCGGCGAAGGGCAGCTCGCTGCCGGGCGTGAAGATGCGCACGCGGTAGTCCGCCGCCGGGTCGGTCGGCGGCAGCAGGAAGGTGGTTTCCGACAGGTTGGTCCACTGCGCGAAGCGCTGCAGCTCGGCGTCGTCCAGGTCGCTGCCGTCGAGCACCACCGCGAGCGGGTTGCCGCGGTAGGGGACGGCGGTGAACACGTCGACTTGTTGGAAAGGGCGGGTCTTCATCATCGGAACTTCATTCAAGAGGGAGGTCGAGCACGCCGCGCGCGGCAGAACGCGCCTTCAGGTCGGCGAACCAGCGTTCGACGTTCGGCCAGACCGGTCGGGTGTAGTCGGTGGGCGGCAGGCCGAACCAGCGGTGGGCCTCGCAACCGACCGGGATGTCGGCCATGGTGAAGTCGTCGCCCATCATGAAGGCGCGCGTGGCCAGGTGCGTGTCGAGCAGCGCGAAGAGCGGCTCGGTGGCGCGCACCGAGCGCTCGATCACCGCGGCATCGCGCTCGGCCGCCGGCGTGCGGATCCACTGCTTGAAGGCGCCGGCGCTCACCGGGTTCAGCGCGGTCTGCTGCCAGTCCATCCAGCGCTCGGCGTCGAAGCGCTCGTGCAGCGGCTCGGGGTAGAGCGCGCCCGGCGCATGCTTGGCACAGAGGTAGCGCACGATCACGTTCGACTCCCACAGCACCAGGCGCGCCTCGCCTTCGCCGTCGTCGATGCAGGGCACCAGCGCGTTCGGGTTGAGCGCCAGGTACTCGGGCGTCTGCACGACGCCGAACTTTCCGCCGGCCTCGGTGCGCTGGAAGTCGAGCCCGAGTTCCTGCGCGCACCACACCACCTTGCGCACGTTGATCGAACTGATGCGGCCCCAGATGTTGAGCATTTCCTTTTCCTTCTTGATTCGTTGTCGTGTGGGGTGGCGGCGTTTAGCGTGGCGCCGGGCGGTCCAGCATCAGCAGTCGCAGCGCCAGGCCGAGCATCGCCACGGCCAGCAGCCGGTGTTGCAGGCGCGCGGCACCGGGGCGGCGCTGCAGCCATCGGCCCACCTGTCCGCTGAAGGCGCCGAGCAGCGTGTTGAAGGCCAGCGCCGCGAGCGAGAGCACCCCGCCCAGCAGCATCAGCTGCAGCGTGACGTGGCCGCGCGCCGGGTTGACGAACTGCGGCAGGAACAGCATGAAGAACAGCAGCGCTTTCGGATTCACCAGGTTGTTGAGCCAGGCCTGCCGCACGATGCGCGCGAACGGTGCGGGCGATGCCGCGCCGACCGGGGCCGCACCGCCTTCGCGCCAGGCCTTGGCCGCGAGCCAGAGCAGGTACGCCGCACCGGCGTAGCGCAGCAGATCGAAGGCCGGCGCCCAGGCCGCGACCAGCGCGGTGATGCCGGTGGCGGCACACAGCGTGTGCACCAGGTCGGCCGCCGAGATGCCGATGGCCGCCGCGAAACCGCCACGCGGCCCCTGAGCCACCCCGTGGGCCAGCACGAAGGCCATGTTCGGCCCGGGCGAGAGGAACAGCGCCAAGGCGGCGAGCAGGAACAGCCCCAGGGTGGCGAGGTCGATCATGGTGCCCGCATGGCGCCCCGTGCCGTGGTGATCAGGTCGCGGCCAGCTCGCGCTGCACGCGGGCGGCGGCGTCCAGCGCCAGCTGCTCGCGCAGCGTCGCGGCCAGCGCGGCGATGGCGGTGTCGATCTCGTCGACGCTGGCGGTCACGAAGGACAGGCGCAGCGTGCGCGGGTCGCCCTGGCCGTCGGCATAGAAGGGCGCGCCGGGCACGAAGGCCACGCCGCGCTCGACCGCCTTGGGCAGCAGCTTCACGGTGTCGATGCCTTCGGGCAGGCGGGCCCACATGAACATCCCGCCGATGGGCGCGTTGAAGCGCACGTCCAGGCCCTTCATCTCGCGGGTCAGCGCGGCGGCCATGGCGTCGCGCTGGCGCTTGTACAGGGCGCGGATGGTCGGCACGTGGCGCGCCAGGAAGCCGTCCTTCATCACCTCGACCACCATGCGCTGCGTGAAGATCGGCGTGTGCAGGTCGACCGCCTGCTTGGCCTGCAGCAGCTTCGGGTAGATCGCCTTCGGCGCCACCAGGAAGCCCAGGCGCAGGCCCGGCGCCAGCACCTTCGAGAAGGAGCCGAGGTAGATGCAGCCTTCGGGGTTGCGCGCCGTCAGCGGCAGCGGCGGCGCTTCGTCGAACCACAGGTCGCCGTAGGGGTTGTCTTCGATGATCGGCAGGTTGGCGGCGGCCGCGGCGGCGGACACGGCGGCGCGGCGCGCCTCGCTCATGGTGCGACCGGTCGGGTTCTGGAAGTTGGGGAGCAGGTAGATGAAGCGTGCGTCCTTCGACTTGTCGATGAGGTCGTCCACGATCACGCCCTCGTCGTCGCTCGCCACGCTCACCGGCGTCGGTTCCATCGGCGCGAAGGCCTGCAGTGCGCCGAGGTAGGTCGGGGTCTCGACCAGCACGCGGCTGCCGGGGTCGATCAGCACCTTGGCCACCAGGTCGAGGCCCTGCTGCGAGCCGGTGGTGATCAGCACCTGCGCCGGGTCGACGTTCCACGGCAGCATATCGGCCACCGCCTGGCGCAGCGGGCCGTAGCCTTCGCTCGCGGCGTACTGCAGCGCGGCCGGGCCGTCGTTGGCCAGCACGTGGGCGCAGGCGTCGGCGAAGGCGCTGATCGGGAAGGTCTTGGGCGAGGGCAGGCCGCCGGCCAGGCTGATGATGCCGGGCAGGTCGGTCACCTTGAGGATCTCGCGCAGCACTGAGGGGTTCATCTTCTCGGCGCGTGCGGCCATCTTCCATGTCGTCATGATTTTTCCTGGAGGCGAGGGAGGGTTGTCGTGGTCGAAAGGGGGAATCGAAGGAACTGAAAAGTGTGCCGCGTCAGCGCGGGCCTTGCGAGAGTTTCTTGCCGATGAGCACCGTGGCGACCACCGCGAGCGCGAAGCCCAGCGTCACGCCGTCGAGCGGCTCGCCCAGCAGCGGCACCGCCGCGAGGATGGAGAGAAAGGGCTGCAGCAACTGGGCCTGGCTGACGCGCAGCGCGCCGCCCATGGCGAGGCCGCGGTACCAGGCGAAGAAGGCGATCCACATCGAGAACACGCCGACGTAGGCCAGGCCGGCCCAGGCCGTCCACGCGACCGGCTGCGACGGCCAGGTGAGCAGGGCGCCGGGCAGCGTCACCGGCAGCGCCATCACGCAGACCCAGCAGATCACCCGCTCGGCACCCAGCGCGGGCGTCACCTGCGCGCCGTAGATGTAGCCGAACGAGGCGGCGAGCACCGCGCCCACCAGCAGCAGGTCGGCCCATTCGAAGCCGAAGCCGTGGCCCTGCTGCCAGGCCCGCAGCAGCGAGAACGCCACGACCAGCCCGCTGCCGACCACGGCGCAGACCCAGAAGCCCAGGCGCGCGCGCTGGTGCAGCACCCAGGCGGCGACCGCGGCGGTGGCCAGCGGCAGCAGGGCGGTCACCACGGCGGCGTGGCTGGCGGTGACGGCGCGCAGCGCGAAGCCGAGCAGCAGCGGGTAGCCGATCACGTTGCCGAGCACCGCCATGCCCAGCGGCTTCCACTGATGGCGTTCGGGGCGCGGCGCGCGCGTGGCGAGCAGGAACAGGATCGACAGCACCCCGGCCAGCGCGGCGCGGCCGAGCGTCATGAACCAGGGCGAGAGCTGGGGCGCGGCCTGCGTGCCGGTGGCCAGCCGCGTCATCGGCAGCGTGACCGCGAAGAGCGCCACGCCGAGCACGCCCAGCCACATGCCCAGCGTCTCGCGGCGCATGCCGAGCGGGCGGTCTTGGTCGATCGGCATCGCACTCATGCCTTCACCATCCACGCCGCCGTCAGGACGAGCAGCGCTGCCATTGCGCGGTTGAACCACAGCAGCCGGCTTCCCTCGGCCAGCCAGCCGCGCAGCAGCGACCCGACCAGGGCATAGACGAAGTTGCTGACGAAGGCATAGACCAACATCACCGGCGCGACGATGGCGTAGCGGTGCAGTGCGTCGGGATGCCCGGCGATCCAGCCGGCGACCAGCGTGAGCGCCAGCAGCCAGGCTTTCACGTTGAGGAACTGCAGCATCACGCCCTGGCCGAAGCCGACCCGCACCGAGGCATCGCCGGTCTGGCCCAGCGCGCCGCTGCGGCTGAGCTTGAAGGCCAGCCACAGCAGATAGGCGATGCCGAGCGCCTTGATCACCCACTTGAGTGCGGGCGCGGCCATCACCAGGGCACCGACGCCGGCCGCGCAGAGCGCCAGCAGCAGCGTCCAGCCGACCGGCACTGCCAGCACGAAGCGCATGGCGCGCGGCAGGCCGCCGTTGGCCGCGAGGGTGGTGGACAGCGTGGTGTTGGGCCCGGGCGAGAAACTCATCGCCGCAGCCATCACCAGCAGCGCCGTGAATTCTTGCCAGGTCATGGCACACACTCTAGACTGATGACCATTACAGTGCCAATACAGTTGGTCGGACATGGACGTCGACTGTATCGGCCGGTTGCACGACACAGAGCCCCCGATGCTGACACGAACCTCCACCCAGTCCCTGACCAGCCAGTTGGCCGACCGCTTTGCCGATCGCATCCGCACCCGGCTGCTGCCGCCCGGCGCACGCCTGCCGTCGGTGCGCGAGTGCGCGCGGCAGCAGGGCGTGAGTCCGCACACGGTGGTGGCCGCCTACGACCAGCTGCTGGCGCAGGGCCTGGTCGAGGCGCGGCGCCAGCGCGGCTTCTTCGTGCGCGACGCGGCACCGGCCGCACCGGCGACATCGGCTTCCGCGATGGAGCCGCGGCCTGCGCGCAGCGGCGTGCTGGCCAGCACCTCGCGGGTGGGTGGCGTGCCGGCCGATGCCAGCGCGCTCATCCGCGGCATGTTCCATCGCCAGAGCGACAAGCCGCAGCCCGGCATGGGCGTGTTCCCGCCCGACTGGATGGATTCGACCTTCATGCCGACCTCGTTGCGGCGGCTGACCGGCACCCGCGCGCTGCAGGAGATTTCGCTGCAGTACGGCGAGCCGGCCGGCGACAGCGCGCTGCGCCGCAGCCTGTCGCAGAAGCTGATGGGCACCAACATCCCGGCGGCGCCGGAGCAGATCCTCACCACCATCGGCGCCACGCATGCGCTGGATATCGTGAGCCGCACGCTGCTGCGCGCCGGCGACCCGGTGATGGTCGAGGAGCCGGGCTGGGCCATCGAGTTCGCCCGGCTCGAAGCGCTGGGCATGCGCATCCTGCCGGTGCCGCGGCGCGCCGACGGGCCCGACCTGGCGGTGATGGCGCAGTACTGCGAGACGCACAAGCCCAAGCTCTTCGTCAGTGTGAGCGTGCTGCACAACCCGACCGGCTACAGCCTGTCGCCCGGCAGCGCGCACCGGGTGCTGCAACTGGCCAACCAGCACGACTTCCACATCGTCGAGGACGACACCTACAGCCACCTGGCGCCCGAGCACGCCACGCGCCTGTGCGCGCTCGACGGCCTGCAGCGGACCATCTACGTGAGCGGTTTCGCGAAGATCCTCGCGCCCAACTGGCGCATCGGCTTTCTGGCGGCGGCGCCGGCGCTGTTCGGCCGCCTGCTGGAAACCAAGCTGCTGGCCACGCTCACCACCCCGGCGCTGTTCGAGCGGGCGCTGGCCTGGTGCATCGACCAGGGCCAGCTGCGCCGGCATGCCGAGCGGGTGCGCCTGCGGCTCGACGGTGCGCGCGCGCGCACGGTGAAGCTGGCGCTGGCGCACGGCTGCCGCTTCGAGTCGGAACCGGCGGGGCTGTTCGGCTGGGTCGACACCGGCGTCGACACCGACGCGCTGACCCAGCGCATGCTCGACGAGGGCTACCTGCTGGCGCCTGGTTCGCTGTTCCACGCGCGCCGGCCGCCGAGCACGCTGATGCGCATCAACTTCGCGACGGCGCAGGACGCCGCCTTCTGGAAGGTGTTCGCCCGAGTGCGGGGCTGATTCGCCGCGCGTCGATCAGGTGCGGATGCGCCCGTCGCCCGTGATCATCGACAGCTCGACGAACTTCGAGGCCACATGGTTCTTCGGCGAGAAGGACACCTCGAAGCCGCCGAACTGCTGGCGGTCGATGCTCTCCAGGCCCTGGATCAGCCCGTCGCGCGTGAGCTTGCCCGGCGCGCGGCGCAGGCCTTCGGTCAGCACCTTGGCCGCGAGATAGCCTTCCATGCTCGAGAAGTTCGGCTTGGTGGCGCCACCGGACTTTTTCGCGGCGTCGCTGAATTCGCGCGTGATCGCGTTGGCCGGGCTGTAGGGCGATGGCACGACCTGCGTGACGACCACGCCGGCGCCGTCCTTGCCGAGCGCGTCCGACAGGGCCTGCGTGCCGACGAAGGACACGTTGTAGAAGGTGCCGCCGAAGCCGACCTTGCGCGCCTCGCGGATGAAGGCGGCACAGGAGTTGTACGCGCTGACCTGGATCACCGCGTCGGGCTTGGCGGCGGTGATCGTCTTCACGGCGGCGGCCACGTCGACCGAGTTGCGCTCCACCGTCGCCAGGGCGGCGGGCTTGAGGTCGAGCTGCGCCAGCGCCAGCGTGGCGCCGTCCAGGCCGGCCTTGCCGTAGGCGTCGTTTTGGTAGAAGACCGCGATCTTCTTCAGGCCCAGGTTGGTGAGCTGCTTGACGATCAGCGCGGTCTCGTCGTTGTACGACGCGCGCAGGTGGAACACGTTGCGGTTGAAGGGCTCGCGCAGCGCCATGGCGCCGGTGAAGGGGGCGATGAAGGGCACCCGGTCCTTCACGGCCAGCGGCAGCGCCGCCAGGCTGGTCGGCGTGCCGATGTAGCCGAACAGCGCGAAGGCGTCTTCGGCGATCAGCTTCTGCGTGTTGGCGGCCGTGCGCTCGGGCTCGTAGCCGTCGTCCAGGAACTTGATCTCGACATCGCGGTGGCCCGGCACGGCGTTGTACTGGTCCAGGTACAGCTTGGCGCCCTGGTAGAACTGGATGCCCAGTTGCGCGGCCGGCCCGCTGAACGGGGCCGACTGGCCCAGCACGATCGGCGTCTCGCTCTGCGCGCGCGCCAGTTGGAAACCACCGAGTGCCGCCGCACCGGCCGCCATCGAGAAATGCCTGCGATTGATCATGGTCGAACCTCCGCGCGCGCTCGCGCCAACAACAAGGAAACAAGGACTGGAACTAGACTCGGCCGATGGTCGCTGCCACCGCTTCTTCTTCGACGTCTCCCGCACCCTCCGCCACCGTGCTCGGCGCCTGTCCGCACGACTGTCCCGACACCTGCGCACTGGTTACCACCGTGCAGGACGGCCAGGCCATCAAGCTGCAGGGCAACCCGGACCATCGACACACGGGCGGCGTGCTGTGCACCAAGGTGTCGCGCTACCTGGAGCGGACCGCGCACCCCGATCGCCTGCTCTACCCGATGAAACGCGTCGGCCCCAAGGGCGCCGGCCAGTTCGAGCGCGTCGGCTGGGACACCGCGCTCGACGACATCGCGCGCAGGTTGCAGAATCTAACCGAAAGTAACAGTTCAGAAACGATTTTGCCCTACAGCTACGCCGGCACCATGGGTTTGGTGCAGGGCGAATCGATGGACCGTCGTTTTTTCCACAAGCTCGGCGCCTCGCTGCTGGACCGCACGATCTGTTCCACCGCCGGCGGTGAGGCCCTAAGTCTTACCTTGGGCGGCAAGGTGGGCATGCGGGTCGAATTCTTCGCCGAGTCGAAGCTGATCCTCATCTGGGGCAGCAACTCGATCGCCAGCAACCTGCACTTCTGGCGCCACGCCCAAGCGGCGAAGCGCGCCGGGGCGAAGCTGGTGTGCATCGACCCGCGCAAGACCGAGACCGCCGACAAATGCGACGAGCACATCGCGCTGCTGCCGGGCACCGACGGCGCGTTGGCCCTGGCGCTGATGCACGAGCTGATCGTCCACGACTGGCTCGACCACGACTACATCGCGCGCCACACCGTCGGCTGGGACGCGCTGCGCGAGCGCGCCCTGCAATGGCCGCCGGCCCGCGCCGCCGCGGTGTGCGGCGTGCCCGAGGCACAGATCGTGGCGCTGGCCCGCGACTACGGGCAGACGAAGCCCGCCGCCATCCGCCTGAACTACGGCATGCAGCGGGTGCACGGCGGCGGCAACGCGGCGCGCGCCATCGCCTGCCTGCCGGCGCTGGTCGGTGCCTGGCGCCATCGCGCGGGCGGCTTGCTGCTGAGCAGTTCGGGGGCGTACCCGGTCGACCGCGCCGCGCTGCAGCGGCCCGAGCTGCTGGCCGGCCGTCGGCCGCGCACCATCAACATGGTTCGCATCGGCGACGCGCTCACGGGTGATGCGCCCGCGCTGTCGAACGGCCCGCCGGTGAAGGCGGTCGTGGTCTACAACAGCAACCCGGTCGCGGTGGCGCCGGAGTCGGGCAAGGTGGCGACTGGCTTCGCGCGCGAGGACCTCTTCACCGTGGTGCTCGAGCAGTTCCGCACCGACACCGCCGACTACGCCGACTACCTGCTGCCGGCCACGGTGCAGATCGAGCACTGGGACATCCACACCAGCTACGGCCACACCGACGTGCTGCTCAACCGCCCGGCCGTGGCGCCGCGCGGCGAGGCGCGCAGCAACGCCTGGGTGTTCCGCGAACTGGCGCGCCGCATGGGCTTCGACGAGCCCTGTTTTCAGGACGACGACGAGGCGCTGTGCGCCGCCGCTTTCGCGCCCGGTGCGATCGACGTCGCGCAGTTGCACCGCGACGGCTTCACCACGCTGCGTCTGCCCGACGCGCCGTACGCCGACGGGAATTTCCCGACACCTTCGGGCCGCTGCGAATTCTTCAGCGAACGCCTCGCCGCCCAGGGCCTGGACGGTCTGCCCAACCACGTGCCGAACCACGAGGCGGTGGGCAGTTCGACGCAGTTTCCGCTGGCGATGATCTCGCCGCCGGCGCGCAACTTCCTCAACTCGACCTTCGTCAACGTGACCAGCCTGCGCGCCATCGAAGGCGAGCCGCTGCTGGAGATCCACGCCGACGACGCGGCCGCTCGCGGCATCGCCGACGGGGCGATGGTGCGTGTGTTCAACCAGCGTGGCGAGCACCGCTGCCGCGCCGAGGTGTCGCGCCGCGCGCGGCCGGGCGTGGTGCATGGCATGGGCATCTGGTGGCGCAAGCTCGGCTTCGACGGCACCAACGTCAACCAGCTCACCAGCCAGCGCCTGACCGACATCGGGCGGGGACCGACCTTCTACGACTGCCTGGTCCAAGTCGAGCAAAGCAATGCCGGCTGAGGCCATGGCGCGGCGCGGCGCGGCCGCGCTCATGCTGCTGGCAACCAGCCTGCTCGCCGGCTGCGCCGACCTCGGCTACTACTGGCAATCGGCCAGCGGTCACCTCGGCGTGATGCGCGCGGCGCGGCCGGTGCCGCAGTGGCTCGACGACCCGGCCACGTCGCCCACGCTCAAGGCCAAGCTCGAACTCACCCAGCGCATCCGCCGCTTCGCCGTGACCGAGCTGCACCTGCCGGACAACCCCAGCTACACCGGCTATGCCGACCTGCACCGCAACGCAGCGGTGTGGAACGTGGTGGCGGCACCGCCGTATTCGCTGACGCTCAAGACCTGGTGCTTCCCGGTGGCGGGCTGCGTGGGCTACCGCGGTTACTACGACGAAGCGCAGGCGAAGGTCGAGGCTGACGCGCAGCGCGCGCAGGGGCTGGAGGCGGCCGTCTACCCGGTGCCGGCGTACTCGACGCTGGGCTGGCTCAACTGGGCCGGCGGCGACCCGCTGCTGAGCACCTTCATCGGCTACCCCGAAGGCGAGCTGGCGCGGCTGATCTTTCACGAGCTGTCGCACCAGCTGCTGTACGTGTCGGGCGACACGCTTTTCAACGAGTCCTTCGCCACCGCGGTCGAGCGCATCGGCGGGGCACGCTGGCTGGCGATGCAGGCCGGCGACGCGGCACGGGCCGACTACGCGCAGTACGACGCGCGGCGCCAGCAGTTTCGCGCGCTCACCTTCGCCACGCGGCGGCGGCTGCAGGCGGTCTACAGCTCGCCGCAGGCCGAGGCGAAGGACTGGGCGGCGGTCGAGGCGATGAAGCGCGAGGCGATGGCGGCCTTCCGCGCCGACTTCGCGGCATTGCGCGACGGCTGGCCGCCGCAGCGGCAGGCGGCCTACGACGCCTGGGCCGCACGCGCCAACAACGCCACCTTCGGCGCCCAGGCCGCCTACGACGATCTGGTGCCCGGCTTCGAGGCGCTGTTCGAGCGCGAGGGCCGCGACTGGCCGCGCTTCTACGCGGCCGTCAGGACGCTGGCCGCGCTGCCGAAGGACAAGCGCCACGCCGCGCTGCAGGGCGTGGCCCCACCGGCGCACACCGCGCGGGCCACGCAGCCTTCAGCCGCGCAGTGAGTCGATCAGTTCGACGTACTTCTGCTTCGCCTCGTCCGCCGACAGGCCCTTCTGTGCGGTCCAGGCGTCCCACTTGGCGCGTGCCACCACGTCGCTGAAGCTCGGGCGCTTGGCGGCGTTGTCGCCTTCGGTGGCCTGCTTGAACAGGCCGTAGATCTTCAGCAGCGTCGGGTTGTCCGGGCGCTCGGGCAGCAGCTGGGCGTTGGCCTGGGCGGCCTCGAAAAGGGATGACAGGTCGGACATGGAACGGCACTCGCAAGAAGGGGCTGGGCACAAGGGCTGGGCATCTTAAGGGAGCCCATCCTCTGCGCCTTCAATCCGTCAGGCCGGCCCGTGCGAGTTCGACGTCCAGGCGCTCGCGCGCATCCGCTGGCGTCACGGCGGCCGCCTTCTCGTAGAGCCGGGTGGCCTCGGGCAGGCGGCTGTCGCCTTCGAGCATCAGCAGGCCGCGCGCGTATTCCATCCAGCCGCTGGCCGACGATGGGTTCAGCGCCAGACCGCGCTCGAACAGCGCGACGGCGAATTCGGCGCGCACGCCATAGGTCATGCAGCCGACCAGGGCGCCGACCTTGTCGATCACCTCGGCATGGAAGGCACCCAGCGCGATGTGGGCATCGGCATGGTGCGGCTCCAGGGCGATCACGCGCTCCAGCACCGTCTTCACCTTGGTGCCCAGCCCCTGCGCCAGCGCGCGGGCCACGCTGATGCCCTGGGCATAGCGGCCCAGCGCATAGGCTTCCCAGAAAAGCGCGTGGGCGTTGCCCGGTTCGACGGCGGCGTGCCCCGCGGCGCGCTCGGCCACCTGCAGGAAGAGCGCCAGGCGCACCGTCTCGCGGGGCTCGAGGTAGTTGGCGTAGATCGCGGTGGCCTGGTTGGCCAGCATCAGGCCGTCGGTGCCGTGCTGCAGCCCGATCGCTGCGGCGCGTTCGAACTCGCCGTTGTGATAGCAGACCCAGCCGTCGGCCAGCGGCCCCGGCGCGGGCGGCGCCAGCGGGTTGCCGGCATGCAGGCGCGGCCAGGCGGCCAGCAGGCGCTGCGTGTCGAAGCGCGGCAGGTCGGCATAGGGCAGCGGCGCCCACCGGCCGGCCTGTGCGGTCGGCGCATGGCAGCCGGGCGGGAGCAGCGACACGGGACGCAGATCGGGAGTCATGGCGTCTTGCTCCTGGTGGGGGGCGGGTGGATCGGGGCCGATCAGGCGGCCATCGCCAGATCGTCGCGCTCGTAGGCGCTGCTCAACGACAGCAGGTGCCGCCGCTGGTCGGGGGCGAGGTAGGGCGCCATCAGGTGCAGCGTGTGGTGCGCACCGCGCATCAGCGCGCTCTGCGCATGGGCCGGCTCGAGCGCCTCGCGCGGGTTGCGCACGTACTCGTAGCTCAGCCAATAGGTCAGCACCACCACCATGCTCTGCGCCAGCATGTCGACCTCGCGCGGGTCGATGTCCAGATGGCCCGCCGCGCCCAGGCTGGCCAGCAGCGTCCGGATGGCCGCGGCCTTCTTCTGCAGCACCAGCTGGAACTGCGTCTCGAGGTGGCGGTTGTTGCTCAGCAGGTCGTTGAGGTCGCGGTAGAGGAAGCGGTAGCGCCACAGCAGCTCGAACAGGCTGTGCATGAAGAACCAGGCGTCTTCCACGTCGTGCACGCCTTCACTTGCGTGCAGCAATTCTTCCAGCTCCGTCTCGTACTGGCTGTAGAGCCGGTTGATCAGCTCGTCCTTGGCAGGGTAGTGGTAGTAGAGGTTGCCGGGACTGATGTTCAGTTCACCGGCCACGAGCGTGGTCGACACGTTCGGCTCGCCGAAGCGATTGAACAGGTCGAGCGCTGCTTCGAGGATGCGCTCTGCAGTGCGGCGCGGCGCCTTCTTGGCCATGTGGAAGCCCCGGTTGTCTCTTGGGGGCCACTCTAGCGCAAAGGGGAGGGTGATGGGATGCGGGTCGTGCCCGGATCAGCTTCGCAGACGCCTGATCAGGGTTTGTCTGCACGCGGACTGCGGCGGCGCGATGGCTTGGCGTCCTCGGCGGCCTTCGCCGAGCCGCGGCTCGGCGACTTGCGCGGCGCTGTCGCAGCGGGCTTCCGCGTGGCCAGCAGCGCCTCCAGTTGCTCGACCCGCGCCTGCAGCGCAGCGAACTCGGCGGCCGAGGGCGCGCCCAGGTGTTCCAGCGCCCGCGCCACCCGTTCCTCGAAGATGTTCTCGAGCTTGCCCCAGCCGGCGCTGGTCTTGGCGCCGAACTCGCTGGCCAGCCCGGCCATGCGGGTCTGGGCCTGGCTCAGCGTTTCTTCGGCCGCCTGCTGCGTCTTCTTCTGAAGACCTGTGCCGTCCTTCACCAGCGCCTCGAAGGCCTTGCTGCCCTCCTGCTGCATCTTGGCGAAGGCGCCCAGCCCGGCCAGCCAGATCTGCTGGGCCGAGTCCTTGATGGGGTCCTTGGGCTTGTCGTCTTGGGTGGCCATACGCTGACCCTTTAGTGCTCGCGGCTGACGGCCACGTGATAGCCGTGCTTCTTGAGCAGCGAATGCTGGCGTGCAGCTTCAAGGTCGTTGGCAACCATCTCGCTGATCATCTCGTCCAGCGTGATCTCGGGGATCCAGCCCAAGTCCTCCTTGGCCAGGGCTGGGTCGCCCAGCAGCGTTTCCACTTCGGCCGGGCGGAAGTAGCGCGGGTCGACCGACACGATCACGTCGCCCGGCTTCACCGCTGGCGCAGCGTCACCCTCGACGCTGCGGACCACCGCTTTTTCGTCGACACCGGTGCCGACGAAGTCGAGCGTGATGCCGAGCTCGGCCGCCGTCTTGCGCACGAAATCGCGCACGCTGTATTGCACGCCGGTGGCGATCACGTAATCCTTGGCTTCGTTCTGCTGCAGCATCATCCATTGCATGCGGACGTAGTCCTTGGCATGGCCCCAGTCGCGCAGCGCATCGAGATTGCCGACGAACAGGCATCTCTCCAGACCCTGGGCGATGTTGCAGATGCCGCGGGTGATCTTGCGCGTCACGAAGGTCTCGCCGCGGCGGGGGCTCTCGTGGTTGAACAGGATGCCGTTGCAGGCGTACATGCCGTACGCCTCGCGGTAGTTTTTGGTGATCCAGTAGGCGTAGAGCTTGGCAACGCCATAGGGGCTGCGCGGGTAGAACGGTGTGCTCTCGCGCTGCGGAATCTCCTGCACCAGTCCGTAGAGTTCGCTGGTGCTGGCCTGGTAGAAGCGGGTCTTGTCCTGCATGCCGAGCAGGCGCACAGCCTCGAGCAGGCGCAGGGTACCAATGGCGTCGACGTCTGCCGTGTATTCGGGGGCCTCGAAGCTGACCGCCACATGGCTTTGCGCGCCCAGGTTGTAGATCTCATCGGGCTGCACCTGCTGCACGATACGCGTCAGATTGCTGGTGTCCGTGAGGTCGCCGTAGTGCAGGTGCAGCTTGCGGTTCTGCTCGTGCGGGTCCTGGTACAGGTGGTCGATGCGCTCGGTGTTGAACGACGAGGCCCGACGCTTGATGCCGTGGACTTCGTAGCCCTTCTCCAGCAAAAATTCGGCAAGGTAGGAGCCGTCCTGGCCGGTGATGCCGGTGATGAGTGCTTTCTTCGCGGTCATATGTATCGTTATTTGGTTTTTGCGGTGATAGGGGTGACACGGCCGTAGGTGTCGTCGAAACGGACGATGTCGTCCTCCCCGAGATAGCCGCCGGACTGCACCTCGATGACCTCGAGCATGATCTTCCCGGGATTCTCCAGCCGGTGCACGGTGCCCAGGGGAATATAGACGGACTCGTTTTCGCGAACCAGGATCGTCTCATCGTCGCGTGTGACCTTGGCGGTGCCCTTGACAACCACCCAGTGTTCCGCGCGGTGATGGTGCATCTGCAGCGACAGCTTGGCGCCAGGCTTGACGGTCAGTCGCTTTACCTGGAAGCGCTCTGCGGCGTCGACGCTGTCGTAGGCGCCCCAGGGGCGCGCCACACGGCGGTGGTCGGTCGCTTCGAGGCGACCTTCGCGATTGAGCATGGTCACCACGTCCTTCACCTGCTCGACGCAATCGCTGCTGGCCACCAGAAGAGCGTCTTGTGTGTCTACGATGATCAGGTTGTCAGTGCCCAGTGCAACCACCGGACGGATCGGTGCGTGGATGAAGGTGTTGCGCGCGTTCAGAGCGCTCGCCATGCCATGCAGTCGATTGCCATCGTCGTTGGCCGGGTACAGGTTGGCCACGGCGTTCCAACTGCCCACGTCGCTCCAGGCGCCGGCAAAGGGGACTACAGCGATCTGGGCGTGTTTCTCGAGCACGGCGTAGTCGATGCTCTCGCTGCGGCACGCCTCGAAGGCCTCGCGGTCGAGCCGCACGAAGTTGCCATCGACGGTTTGGGCGGCAGTGGCTTGTTGGCATGCGGCCAGAATGTCTGGCGCATGCTGGCGTAGTGCCTCGATGAGTGTGCTGGCCTGCACCAGGAAGATGCCGGCATTCCAGAAGTAGCCGCCCTTGAGCAGCAGGGTCTGCGCCACGTCGGCGGTCGGCTTCTCGACGAAACGCACGACTGCGTGGCCGGCGGCACCCTTCAGCGCTGGACCGGACTCGATGTACCCATAGGCCGTGCTGGGTAGGCTCGGCACCACGCCGAAGGTCACGATGTTGCCCGCCAGCGCCGCTTCCACGCCGCCGCGCACAGTCTGGGCGAAGAGGGCCGCATCGGGGATGTGGTGGTCAGCCGGGGCGAAGAGAAGCAGGTCGTCGGGGTTCGCGAGCAAAGCGGCGGCGGCCATGGCGGCCGCGGTGTTGCGGGCCACTGGCTCGAGCACCTGCCGACCCTGGACCTTGGCCGCGTCCAGTGCTTCCTGCACCAGAAAACGATGCTCGTCCGCCGCCACGCAGCAGATGTCGCTGTTGAGTTCGCGCAGCCGCTCCAGCGTGAGCTGGAGTAGGCTTTTGTTGTCGATCAGGGGCGCGAACTGCTTCGGTAGCGCCTTACGCGAAAGAGGCCAAAGCCGGGTGCCGCTGCCGCCGCAAAGGACGACAGGATGAATGGATGTGGTCATGGTGTGAACCTGGGCTCGCAGGCCCTGGATAACGCCGTCCGGGATCGTGAGTTCACGGCCCGGATGCTGGCTGGATTAAAACTAAAGCAAACAGACTGTAGCGCGAGATTGTTTCCAATCGTGTTGACTTTTCTAGCACGGGACCACGGCTTTGTGGCTTTCTACGCGAATCGTAATGCTTGAAGGCGCCGAATAGCCCTCCGTTTCGCTTCGAAGCACACTTTGGGGGCGGATGCCGGCCATCGGTCATCCAGCCGTCATGACCCATGGATAATCCCATAGGCCCTGACAAGGGTGACTCAAAATCAATCACTGACTTCCCACATGATCCTCGTTACCGGCGGTGCCGGCTTCATCGGCGCCAACTTCGTTCTCGATTGGCTTGCCCAAAACGACGAACCGATCGTCAATCTCGACAAGTTGACCTATGCCGGCAACCGGGAAACGCTGGCGTCGCTTGATGGCGATGCCCGTCATGTGTTCGTCCACGGCGACATCGGCGACAGCGCCCTCGTCGACCGACTGCTGGCGACGCATCGCCCGCGCGCCGTCGTCAACTTCGCGGCCGAGTCACACGTGGACCGTTCCATCCATGGGCCCGAAGATTTCGTGCAGACGAATGTGCTGGGCACCTTCCGACTGCTGGAGTCGGTGCGGGGATACTGGAATTCTCTGCCGCTGGCCGAGAAGAGCTCGTTCCGTTTCCTTCATGTGTCGACGGACGAGGTGTACGGCTCTCTGTCGGCCACGGATCCGGCCTTCACCGAAGACAACAAGTACGAGCCCAACAGTCCCTACTCGGCCAGCAAGGCGGCCAGCGACCACATGGTGCGGGCCTGGCATCACACCTACGGGCTGCCGGTGGTGACGACGAACTGCTCGAACAACTACGGCCCGTACCATTTTCCCGAGAAGCTCATCCCCTTGATGATCGTCAACGCCCTGGCCGGCAAGCCCTTGCCTGTGTACGGCGACGGCATGCAGGTGCGCGACTGGCTGTATGTGAAGGACCACTGCAGCGCCATCCGCCGCGTGCTCCAGGACGGCCGGCTGGGTGAGACCTACAACGTCGGCGGCTGGAACGAGAAGCCCAACATCGAGATCGTCAACACCGTCTGTTCGTTGCTCGACGAGCTGCGCCCCCGCACCGACGGCAAGAGCTACCGCGATCAGGTCAGCTACGTGACCGACCGCCCCGGCCATGACCGGCGCTACGCCATCGACGCGCGCAAGCTCGAACGCGAGCTGGGCTGGAAGCCGGCCGAGACTTTCGACACGGGCATTCGCAAGACGGTCGAGTGGTACCTGGCCAACGGCGAATGGGTGGCCAACGTGCAAAGCGGGGCCTACCGCGACTGGGTGCAGAAGCAATACGAGGCGCCGTCGGCGAAAACGGGCGCATGAAGCTGCTGCTGCTGGGCAAAGGCGGGCAGGTCGGTTGGGAGTTGCAGCGCAGCCTGGCACCGCTGGGCGAGCTTGTTGCCCTCGATTTCGACAGCACCGACCTGCACGCCGACTTCAGCCGGCCCGAGCTGTTGGTTGACACCGTGCGCAAGGTACGTCCTGACGTGATCGTGAATGCCGCTGCACACACCGCCGTCGACAAGGCCGAGAGCGAGGTCGATTTCGCGCGCACGCTCAACGCCACATCGCCAGGCACCGTGGCCCAGGCCGCACACGAGATCGGCGCGCTGATGGTGCACTACTCGACCGACTACGTCTTCGACGGCAGCGGCAGCACGCCGTGGACGGAAGCCGATCCGACCGGCCCGCTGAGCTGTTACGGGCGAACCAAGCTCGAAGGTGAGCAGTTGGTCGCGCATAACTGTTCTCGGCATCTCATCTTTCGCACCAGCTGGGTCTACGCGGCACGCGGTGGCAACTTCGCAAAAACGATGTTGCGCCTGGCCAAGGAGCGAGATCGGCTGACCGTCATCGACGACCAGTTCGGTGCGCCGACCGGGGCAGAGTTGCTGGCGGACGTCACGGCCCATGCGATCCGCGCCACCCTCGGCGACACAGAGAAAGCCGGCCTCTATCACCTGGTCGCGGGCGGCGAAACCAGCTGGCACGGCTATGCACGTTTCGTGATCGAGCATGCCCGTTCGGTTGGTGTCGACATCAAGGTTGCCGCCGATGCGATCGCCCCGGTGCCCACCACCGACTTTCCCACACCGGCTCAGCGACCTCACAACTCGCGGCTGAACACCACCAAGCTGCAATCCACCTTCGGGCTTGTTCTGCCGCATTGGCAAACCGGCGTGGCCCGGATGCTGAACGAGACTCTGGGATAACTAGGGACATCAAGAATGACACAACGCAAGGGAATCATCCTCGCCGGCGGCTCCGGCACCCGACTGCACCCGGCCACGCTCGCCATGAGCAAGCAACTGCTGCCGGTGTACGACAAGCCCATGATCTATTACCCGCTGAGCACGCTGATGCTTGGCGGCATGCGCGACATCCTCATCATCAGCACCCCGCAGGACACGCCGCGCTTCCAGCAGTTGCTGGGCGATGGCAGCCAGTGGGGCATGAACCTGCAGTACGCCGTGCAGCCCAGCCCGGACGGGCTGGCTCAGGCCTTCCTGATCGGCGAGGAGTTTCTTGCGGGCGCGCCGAGTGCCTTGGTGCTGGGCGACAACCTGTTCTACGGGCACGACTTTGCGCAACTGCTCTCCGACGCAGACGCGCAGCCCTCGGGCGCCACCGTCTTCGCTTACCATGTGCAAGACCCCGAACGCTACGGCGTGGTCGCGTTCGACGCCAACGGCAGGGCCAGCAGCATCGAAGAGAAGCCCGCCCAGCCCAAGAGCAGCTACGCCGTGACGGGCCTGTACTTCTATGACAACCAAGTAGTCGATATCGCCAGGGCCGTTAAGCCCAGCGCGCGCGGCGAACTGGAGATCACGGCTGTCAATCAGGCCTATCTGGACGCCGGTGCGCTCAATGTGCAGATCATGCAGCGTGGCTATGCGTGGCTGGATACCGGCACTCACGAGAGTCTGCTGGAAGCAGGTCAGTTCATCGCCACGTTGGAGCATCGGCAGGGGTTGAAGATCGCCTGCCCGGAGGAAATCGCCTGGCGCGCGGGGTTCATCGATACAGAGCAGCTTCGCAAGCTCGCCGCGCCGCTGCAGAAAAATGGGTATGGCAAGTACTTGAATCATCTTCTGGCCGAGGGCGTGCGCGCATGAAGGCCACGCCCACTGCCATTCCCGAAGTGATCGTCATTGAACCGAAGGTGTTCGGCGATGCGCGGGGCTTCTTCTACGAGAGCTTTAACCAACACGCCTTCAACCAAGCCACCGGCCTGGAAGTTGTATTTGTTCAGGACAACCATAGCCGCAGCAGCAAAGACGTGCTGCGTGGCCTGCACTATCAGCTACCGCCGCACGCCCAGGGCAAACTCGTACGCGTCACCCGCGGGGCTGTGTTCGACGTGGCAGTGGACATCCGTCGGTCCTCGCCGACGTTCGGTAAATGGGTGGGCCAGGAACTGAGCGAGAAGAACAGCCTGCAAATGTGGATTCCGCCCGGGTTTGCGCATGGCTTCCTAGTGTTGAGCGAGACCGCAGATTTCTTATACAAGACGACGAACTATTACGCAGCTACGCATGAGCGGTCTATTGCCTGGAGCGATCCTTCGCTGGGGATTCATTGGCCATGCGAAGGCGAGCCTGTGCTGTCGAACAAGGATCAGTGCAGCCCCATGCTGACGGCCGCTGAGCTTTTCGAATGACCCATTCTTCAGTGGTAGTCGACCCCCATGCGGCACAGCCCACATCCCTCACAGCTCTGGTGCGAAGTGTTCGACAGCATCGCCAACTGATCGTGCAGATGACCCGGCGGGAAGTGGTGGGCCGCTACAAGGGGTCATTCCTGGGCATGGCTTGGTCCCTGTTCAATCCCATATTGATGCTGGTGGTCTATACCTTCGTCTTCTCCGTGGCCTTCAAGGCGCGCTGGGGGGGGGGGGGCGAAGAGGGCAAGGCGCAGTTTGCGTTGGTGCTCTTCGTCGGCCTGATGGTGCATGGACTGCTGGCTGAAGTGCTGAATCGTGCTCCGACACTCGTACTGGGCAACGTCAATCTGGTCAAGAAGGTCATCTTTCCCTTGGAGATTCTGCCGCTGATTGGCGTTCTTGCTGCGTTGTTCCATCTTGCAATCAGCCTCGTCGTGCTGATGGTCGCCGTAGTGATCTTCAGCGGCTCGTTGCACTGGACAGTCGCCCTTGTTCCGTTGGTACTGCTGCCGTTGATCGTGTTGGCTTGTGGCCTTGCTTGGATGCTCGCCTCGCTGGGCGTCTATTTGCGTGACGTTGGCCAGACGATGGGGATTCTTACCGCGGCGATGATGTTCCTCTCGCCTGTTTTCTACCCGCTATCGGCGTTGCCTGAGGGTATTCGTGGTTGGCTGTTTCTCAATCCCACGACTTTCATCATCGAGCAGGCGCGGGGTTTGCTGATTTGGGGCAAGTCGCCGGATTGGGTGGGGCTGGGGGTCTACACGCTGGTGTCCATCTGCGTGGCTTGGTTGGGCTATTTCTGGTTTCAGAAGACACGGAAAGGATTTGCCGATGTCCTCTGACATTGCAATCCGGGTTTCCGGACTCAGCAAGTGTTACCAGATCTACGACAGCCCGCGTGATCGGCTCAAGCAGTTCTTTCATTCATGGCGTCTTGCCGGCCGTGGCGGCAAAAACTACTTCCGTGAGTTTTGGGCGCTGCGTGACATTTCGTTCGAGGTCAAGAAGGGCGAGGTCATCGGCATTCTCGGACGCAACGGCAGTGGAAAGTCCACGTTACTCCAGTTGATCTGCGGAACGCTTACGCCAACTGCCGGGAGGGTCGAAACCAGAGGGCGGATTGCTGCACTGCTCGAGCTCGGATCTGGGTTCAACCCAGAATTCACCGGGCGGGAGAACGTTTATCTGAACGGGGCTGTGCTCGGATTGACCAGGGAGGAAATGGAAGCCCGTTTTGCCGACATCGAGGCGTTCGCAGACATTGGCGAATTCATTGATCAAGCGGTCAAGACTTACTCGAGCGGCATGATGGTCCGGCTGGCCTTTTCAGTTGCAGTGCACGTGCAACCTGACATCCTGGTCGTGGACGAGGCGTTGAGCGTCGGAGATATCGCGTTTCGCAACAAGTGCATGGAGTTCATCCAGCGCCTTGTGGCAGATGGCGTGACGATTTTGTTTGTCACCCACGATCTGGGAACGCTTCAGCTGCTTTGTTCCAGAGTCGTCTGGCTTAGCCATGGCGAGATGGCGGACAGCGGTGACCCAATCAGGATCGCGCAGGAGTACTACGTCAGCAGTCTGCCGACTCAGGGACGAGGCTCGGCTGACAACGGCGCGAAGGTGTTGCCGCAGCAGAACACCGGCAAGGCCCAGTTTGTGGACGTCTCCCTGGCGGGTGGCGACAGCGGAAAATTCATGCTGGGTGACCCGTTTCGCCTGGGGTTCGCCGTCAGAGCGTTGGCTGACCTTCCAAAGTTGGTCTTCGCAGTCAGCATCTATCGAGCGGATGGGGATTGGGTCATCGGGCAGACCAGTCGGGAAGACCAGGTTTTCTGGAGCGAAGTCCCGCAAGGTCAGCTCTGTCGTGGCTACTTGGATTTCCGTGCGCTTTGTTTGGTGCCCGGCGACTACCTGATTTCGGTCGCGGCGTACAACGAAGACTATTCTGTCTGTTTCGCCATGACGGATTTGTGCTCGCCCTTCTCGGTCCGGTCGAGCTACCCCACGTGGGGCAAGTTTCATCATCCCTGTGCCTGGATCACGGGTTCTGAATAGCGCATCTGTTTAGCAAGGATATTGACCTGTGGTTGCTGTCGTGAATGATCATCGTTGTCCCGTCTGTCTGCGGGCTGACACGCTCTTTGATGTGTGTGAGGTCAAGTCGTACCGAATTTACGGGTGCGGGCACTGCGGTGCCGAACATGTGCACCCCATGCCGAATGAGCAGGAGCTCAAGGCCTACTACGACCGCGAGCAATGGTTCGAGGGCGGGGAGCCGGGTGGCTACCAGGACTATGAGCGGCAGACGCGCTGGTCGGTCGATGCGCTCCAACGCATCCTTAAGGACGACTACCCGGGCAATACCGGCCTGTCCATTCTCGATGTGGGATGCGGCTACGGGGCTCATTTGGAGGCCGCCGCCGACCTGGGCTGGAAGTGTTTCGGCACCGAAATCTCCGCGCATGCCCGCGGCATCGCGCAAAAGCGCCTGGGTGGGCGCGCTTACATCACGGAGCAGATCGGAGAACTCATTCCGCACGAGTTCGATGTGGTGCTGATCCTCGATGTGATCGAGCATTTGGCGAACCCCTATGCGTTGTTTTATTCGCTGTTCTCGATCGGGGCGATCACGCCAAAGACGCGGGTCATCATCACTACGCCAAACGCAGGATCCCACGAGGCCCAGAAAGACCCGGCCGGCTGGACGTATCGGCATCCACCGTCGCACCTGCTGTACTACCGTGAGAAAACATTCGAGTTCCTGCTGGGCAAGCTTGGATTCGATTCCATTCGGGTTCGGGGTGAACATCTGGAGCCTTCCCTGGCTTCGGGCGAGTGCACGTTGGCCGACTACGCCGGGCTTCACGTCCAAGCCGAAGGCAGCAACTTCACCGAGTTCATGCGTGAACGCTATGTCCCCGGGACCTGGTCGAAGATCGCGGAGTACGAGCATCTGCCGCGCTATGCGCTAGCCAAGCGATTTGTGCAGGACAAGGCGGTCCTGGACTTCGGCTGTGGCACCGGATACGGCTCGGCCGCCCTGGCGATTGCCGGTGGACGCGTGCTGGGGCTGGACATCGATGCCGAGGCGATTGCCTGGGCGAGGTCGACCCACACGAATTCGGGCGCCGAGTTTCACTGTTGCGACGACCTGGGTGCCTCGTTGCCCTCTGCCTCGTTCGACGTCGTCACCTGCTTCGAGATGATCGAGCACGTCAACCTGCAGACGCAGCATCGAGCGATCGAACAAATCGCACGGCTGCTTCGCGATGACGGCGTGTTCGTCATCTCCACGCCCAATCCGGAAATCACCGGCATGTACGGCGCCAACCCGTATCACCTGCGGGAGATGACCCGCGAAGAATTCAAGGAACTGCTGGGCGCGCATTTCCCACATTTGCACATTGTGGAGCAACGCGTGCGCAACAGCGTTTCATTCGAATCGACGGAGACGCAAGGGCCCGGCTCGTTCGAGGTCCTGCAGGAGCCAGCGAGCCGCCGGCTGATTCCCCTGGCCTACATTGCGGTCTGCTCGAAGCGACCTTTGCCTGAACTCACCGCGGCCGTCATGTTCGACGACGCAGTGGACGTCGTCCACGACTTCCTGGGGCAGGAGAAGAAGAAGAACGAATTGCGGTTCTCGGCCTACGGCCTGGCCGAACAGGTCGAGCGGCTGGACGCATCGGGCAAGGCCAAGGACGACCATTTGCAGAACCTGAGCAAGGTTTTGCAAGACGCGCAGTTACGCCATGAACAATCGACTGCAGAGGCGCAGAGGCGCTACGAGCAAGTAAAAACGGAGTTGCAAAATACCGCTGCGACATTGCAGACGCTGAAACTGACTCGCTGGTTCCGACTGCGCGAATTGCTGTTGTTCCATCCATTCGGCGTTCGCAAAGTGATGCTGCTGGCAGCGACGATCGGTGGTGGTTTGCTGCCCCGCCGCTGGCATGCCAGGTTCGTGCCGCGCCTGCAGCGGCTGTTTGGACTGACACCTGCGGCACCTGCCAATGCGGCCAGCGCACCGAGTGCCTACCGCGTCAAAGTACCTCAAGCGCCCCCGGCGGAGGCACCCCGTGTCGTACATGCCATCGCCAACTTCATGACCGGCGGCTCGTCAAGGCTGGTGGTCGATCTGATCGAGCACCTGGGGGGGCAGTACCGGCAGACTGTTCTAACCAGCTTCAATCCGACCCCCCCGGCTTACGAAGCCGTAGAGGTCGAAGAATGTCGGCTTCCGGTCGACATCGCGCCGCTGGTTGCGTACTTCAAGCGGACGCGGCCCGATTTCGTTCATGTGCACTACTGGGGCGATTGCGACGAGCCGTGGTATGCCAAGGTGATCGAAGCCGCACGGCATCTGGGGCTGCCCGTGGTCGAGAACGTGAACACGCCGATCGAGCCGCACCGCTCTGACGCCGTCGTTCGCTATGTCTATGTCAGCGACTACGTGCGCAGTGTGTTTGGCGAGTCCGATGCGCGGCATGTCACCGTTTATCCGGGCTCTGACTTTGGCGTGTTCACGCGGGCTCCGGACGAGCATGCGCCCGATGATTGCGTGGGCATGGTCTATCGTCTGGAACGGGACAAGCTCAACGAAGAGGCGATCCTGCCGTTCATCCGGGTCGTCCAGTCGCGCCCCCAGACGCGCGTCCTGATCGTCGGCGGTGGCAGCCTGCTCGAACCCTTCCAGGCGGCGGTCAAAGCGGCCGGCGTTGCCGAACGCTTCGAATTCACGGGCTATGTGCCCTATGACGCGCTGCCCGATCTCTACCGCCGCATGAGCGTGTTCGTCGCGCCGATATGGAAAGAAAGCTTTGGCCAGGTCGCGCCTTTTGCCATGAGCATGAAGGTGCCTGTCGTTGGCTACGACGTTGGCGCCATCGGGGAGATCATCGCGAACCCGGCCTTGCTGGCACCGCCTGCCGACGAAGCCGCGCTGGCGAAGATTGTGGTCGACTTGCTGGATGCGCCTGAGCAGCGCCGCGTAATCGGCAACGCTCAGCAAAAGCGAGCCGAAGAGCGATTTTCGATTCAGGCCATGATCGCGCATTACACCCGGCTCTACGCCGAGATGACCGCGAACGTGCCACAGGAACGTTCGTGAAAATTGCTTTCTTTGTCCACTGTTTTTTTCCAGCCCATTTCTACGGCACGGAAACCTACACGTTGGGCCTTGCACATCACTACCGCGCAGCGGGCCATGAGGTGGTGGTTGTTTCAGCCGTGTTCCAGGGGGAGGCTGCTGCGGAAACCCTGGTCAGCCGCTACGAGTACCAGGGCATCCCTGTCGTATCGATCGACAAGAACAAGATTCCGCATTCGCGCGTCAAGGAAACCTACTATCAGCCGGACATGCGTCCCGTGTTGAAAGACGTGCTGCGCGACATCGATCCGGATGTGATCCATGTCACCCACCTGATCAATCACACGTCGGCGCTGCTCGAAGTGACGCAAGAACTGGGCATACCCACTTACGCCACATTCACCGACTTCTTCGGCTTCTGCCTCAACAACAAGCTCGAGGCTGCCGACGGCGAGCTATGCGCCGGCCCGTCGCCGACCCGCACGAACTGCGTGGCCTGCTACATCAAGGACGCAGCGCGCAGTCCGTATTCCCCTGCGTGGATCAGGCGCGGGACGACGCCCCGGTCTGCGCAATGGATCGCGGGCCTCGCCAATATCGGGCGTCGCCTTCCCGGCATCAAAGGGGGGCCGGTCGACGGTCTGATCGAGGACATCGCAAAGCGCCCCGATACGCTGGCGGGCCTCTACAACGGTGGTTACCGCAGGGCTGTCGCGCCAACCCGTTTCCTGCGGACGGCCTATGAGTCCAATGGCATCAAGACCCCGATGACCGACATCTGGTTCGGTGTCGATATCGATCGTGCGCCGAAACCGGTGCGATCTGAGGGCCACCGCCCTGTCATCGGCTTCATCGGACAGATCGCACCGCACAAGGGCACGGATTTGCTCATCAAGGCATTTCAGCGTCTGCCTGCAGACGCCGCGGAGCTCCAAATCTATGGACCGGCCGATCAGGATCCGGTTTACATGGAATCGCTCAAGGCGCTCGGTCTGGGTCATGCCGTGTCATTCATGGGGACCTTCCCGTCGCAACAGATGGCGACCATCTTGCAAGGGATGGATCTGCTGGTGATTCCCTCGCGCTGGTACGAGAACAGTCCCCTGGTTCTTTTGAATGCGCTTGCCACGCACACGCCGGTGTTGGTGTCGGATGTTGCGGGAATGACCGAGTTTCTTGAGCCGGGTCTGAATGGCTATGCGTTCGAGCGCGGCAGCGTGGACGACTTGGCGCAGCGTCTGGCGAGTCTTGTAGCCGATCCCGATGCACTGGGCAGGCTCTCCACCACGACGAACTACCCTCGAACCACCGCGCTGATGGCGCAAGAAACGTTGGCTCTCTACGATGCGCCGTAATAGCCCGTGCGCTCGTTCTGTGGCGCGGCACCTTCGGATGCTCGACCGATGAACATACTGATATTTGGCGGCGGTGGTTTCATCGGGTCGGCCATCGCCGACCGGTTGCTGGCCGACGGACATTCGCTGCGCATCTTCGAGCGCCCTCGCGTCGTGCCGTATCGGCAGTTCACGGCCACCGAGCGGGTGGAGTGGATCGGCGGCGATCTTTCCAGCACGCACGACGTGAGCGAGGCGCTCATCGGCGTCGATGCGGTCGTGCACCTGGTCTCCACCACGCTGCCGAAAGGATCCAACGACGATCCGATCTACGACGTGCAGTCCAATGTGGTCGGAACGCTGCAACTGCTCGAGGCCATGGTGCGGCAAGGCGTGAAGCGCCTCGTTTTCATCTCGTCCGGCGGGACGGTCTACGGCACGCCACGCTACCTGCCGATCGACGAGCTGCACCCGACGGAGCCGCTCGTTTCGTACGGCATCACGAAGCTGACGATCGAGAAGTACCTGCGCATCTACCAGCATGTGCATGGCATCCAACCGGTCATCCTGCGGGTCGCGAACCCCTACGGAGAGCGCCAGCGCATCGAAACGGCGCAAGGCGCGATCGGCGTGTTCGCGCACAGGGCGATCACGGGCGTGCCGATCGAAATTTGGGGTGACGGCTCCGTGACCCGGGACTACGTTCACGTGCACGACGTGGCCGATGCCTTTGCGCGCGCGCTGGTCTACGAAGGCGATAAGTTGTGCTTCAACATCAGTTCGGGCGTCGGCGTCACGCTGAACGAATTGATCGGGCTGTTGGGCGATGTCCTGGGTCGCCCGATTGACGTGAACTACCGGCCAGGTCGCTCCTTCGACGTCGCCGTCAACGTGCTGTCCAATGCATTGGCCCGGCAGGAGCTGAATTGGTCCCCGCGCATCGAAATCCGGACGGGCATCGAACGCACCGTCGACTGGATGCGCCGGGGTCTGACCCGCCCCGCGGGATGAGGCCTGCTTCGTTGTGAAGATCCTTCTGGTCGTGCACCAGTTCTTTCCGGAATTCACCGCTGGCACAGAGGTGTTGACGCTGGGCGTCGCACGCGAACTGCGCAAGCGCGGCGACGATGTCCGCGTCTTCACGGCCCACCCGGGCCGTGACGATCTGCCGGAGGCCGACCGCTGTGACCGCTACCTGCACGAAGGCTTCGAGGTTTACCGCTTCCACCACGCTTACGTGCCGATGGCCGGTCAGACATCGATGATCGAGGTGGGGTCGGACAACCATCTCGCGGCACGCTACTTCGCCACCGTGCTGGCCGACTTCGAGCCGCAGCGGGTGCACTACTTCCACCTGAACCGTCTAGGCACCGGCCTGATCGTCGAGGCCGAGAAGGCGGGCGTCCGACAGTCCATGACACCGACAGACTTCTGGACGATCTGCCCGACCGCCCAGCTACGCTACCCGGACGGTCGGCTTTGCGACGGCCCCAGCCGCTATGCGGGCAACTGCGTCAAGCACTTCGCCCAGAACCCGGCACAGGCCGGAGTCATCCGCGCGATGGCGCGCCTGATTCCCACCCCCGCGGCCGATGCGCTGGTCCGTTTGACGCTCGCCGCGGCGCCGAGCGGCGTGCCCGCGATCGACGACATCCAGGCCCTCGGGCGGCGCCTTGGCAAGACCGTTGGGCGGCTTAACCGGCTGGAGAGCATCGTGGCCCCGAACGTGTTCATGCGTGACAAGCTGGTGGAACACGGCGTGGAGCCTCACCGGATCGTGAACGCGCCGTTCGGCGTTCAACTGCCGGAGCGGTCGATGCCGGCCCGCGTCCCAGGGGGCGCGGCCGGACCACTGCGGCTCGGCTTCATCGGTACGCTGGCGCCCCACAAGGGCGCACACGTCCTGGTGGAGGCCTTCCGTGAGCTCCCACCCGGTACGGCGAGCCTTCGCATCTACGGCAAGACGTCGGAATTTCCCGACTACGTGGACGCGCTTCGTGAACGCGCCGTCGGCATCGCCGGAATTGAATTCGCCGGCACCTTCGCCAGCGACGAGATCTCCGATGTCATGGCCGACCTGGACGTCCTGATCGTGCCTTCGCTCTGGTACGAGAACACGCCGCTGGTCATCTATTCGGCGCACGCGGCGCGAACGATCGTCGTGGCTTCCGACTTTCCCGGCCTGTCCGAAGCCGTGCGCGACGGTGTCGACGGCCTGCTCTTCGTTCCGGGCGACGCGTCGGCGCTGGCGCGCCAGCTGACCCGCCTGATGGCCTCTGAATGGCGAAGTCGCCTGCGCGCCGCCATCAGGCCCCCCAAGTCGATCGCCGCCTACGTGAGCGACCTCTTGCAGATCTGGCAGGCTGCATGAGGCCCAGCGTCAGCATCGTGATCGTCAACTGGAACAGCGGGCCCATGCTGATGAAGTGCCTGCGGCTCTGTCTCGAGCAGACGGTCCTGGCCGAGCGCATCTTCGTCGTCGACAATGCCAGCGGGGACGACTCGCTGCAGGGCGTGGAGGAACTGCCCGGCGTCACGCTGATGCGGATGCCAACCAACCTCGGCTTTGCCGCAGGCAACAATCGCGCAGTGGCATGCTGCGAGACCGACTTCGTCGTCTTGCTCAACCCCGACGCCTTCCCGGAGCCTCGCTGGCTCGAGGCTCTGGTCGAGGCGGCGCAAGCCAGACCCGACGTGGCCGCTTTCGGGTCAAGGCAAATGCAGGACGGCGTGGACGGCATGCTGGACGGCACTGGCGACCAGTACTTCATCAGCGGGCGGATTCGCCGCGCGGGTTATCGGCAGCGCTGCATGCCATCCGATCTGGCGGCGCGGGAAATCTTCTCCCCATGTGCTGCTGCAGCGATGTATCGGTTGGACGCGTTTCGTGAATGCGAAGGCTTCGACGAAGATTTCTTTTGCTATGCAGAAGATGTCGACCTCGGATTCCGCATGCGACTGCTCGGGCATCGCGCCTGGTACGTGCCCGATGCGGTGGTCCACCATGTCGGATCCGGGGCTGTCGGTGGACAACACAGCGATTTCGCAACTTATCACGGGCATCGGAATTTGGTTTGGGTTTTTGTCAAGAACATGCCGGGAAAGCTATTCTGGTTACTTCTTCCGGTTCACTTCGTCCTCAATATTGCGAGTGTCATCATGCTCGCCGTTCGTTCGCAGGGGCGTATTGCATGGCGAGCCAAGCGAGACTCGATTCTCGGTATTCCCAAGTTCTGGAGGAAGAGATTGGCGATGCAAGGTGCGCGAAAGGCGCATATTGCCGATTTATGGCGCATGTTTGGTCCTAAATGATAATTTTTCGTTCTATTTGATGCTGATCTCGCCGAATCGCCTTCGGGATTAATATCTATCCAATCAATCCGCATTCCTAAGTGGTTTTTTGATAAAGCGCTCGATGTTGTACTGGAAAAAAAATCCGTCGCCCGACAGGTCGACGGGCGAGGGCTTTTTCTCTCGCATTGAAGGCCAGATTTTTCTCTGGCTCTTCGTTCTGTTGAAGCTGGCGTTGGTCGCGCAAAATGAAATCCTCGCATTTCCAAATGATTCGGCAGTTTTTGTCAAATTTGCTCTGACTGGAATTTCGGAGCTCGGTCCTCCGGTTGGATATCCATTGTGGCTTCTGGCTGTTAAGTTGGTCGGGATGCCTCAGCGAATTGCAATTGAATTGCTTTATCTGTACTGCTGTTTTTTTCTGTGCAAAGAGGCCGGATCTGTTCTTGGTAAGTATTGTTTGCTGGCGCTGATGTTTCTCCTGTTTTTCAGTCCAGTATCGCTCCACCTTTTTGATAACGCTTTAAGCGATGCCTTGTATGTATGCTTGGTTTTGCTTTGTATGGGGCTTTCTTTTCGCCTGATCCAAGGTGTCGCTATCGTCGGCTTTCCAACATACCTTTTTCTGGGGCTTGTTTTGGGGTTCATGGGCGTCGTGCGAAACGAGTCGGAAATCATCTTCGCGTGGCTTGGATGGCTGGCAATGTTCCTCGTGTGGAGGACGCGAAAATTGAAGTTCTCCAGACCGCAGTCATTGGCAGTGGGCAGGAGTTTTCTTTTTTGCGTTGGTCTTGTTGTCTTGTTGGGTGCAACACCGGCGGCTTTTCATCGGGCCGTTCAAGGCGTGTGGGTCAAGACACTGCCGCAACTTCCATCGCACATGAAATTGCTCGGCAATCTGGCGGCGATCGACGTTGGAAGCGAAAATACGCCGAGAGTCAGCGTGAGTAAGGAGGCTCGCTTCAAGGCTTATGCTGCCAGTCCCTCTCTCTCAATCTTGAAGGAACACATTGAGGACGAGAAAAATATGTACATGGCGGCCAGCCGGGATTCTGGGCTGCCCGCTGGAGAGGTTGGAAATGGATGGGTCTGGCATGTTTTCAACGACGCTGCGCTCAATGTGCTTCCCAACCCTCGGACGCTTGAGAGCCTTGATCGGTTCTGGGGGAAAGTGAACTCCGAGTTGGAGGCCGCCTATGCTGCCGGTAACTTGAGTCGTCGCTTTGTGTTGCATCCATTTATTTCAGGAGGACCGCTCTCGATCATCAAAAATTTGCCGTCGGGAATGGTCGCCGCCTATAAGAAGGTATTCGTCTTCATGCCCAGTCAGCTCGACCAGCAATTTGCAAGCGCGGAGTTTGATGAGCTCGCGTTGAGGCGAACGACATCGGTCGAGCGTAAAATTGGAAACATTCACTTGAGAGGGTGGGTGGCCGCATTGTCGGCTGAGACCATTCCTTCAAGGGTGCAAGTTGGCGTTCAGTCGTCGAGTGATGCGTCTGCCATAACGTGGGTCGACGCGGCACTACATCCGAGGGCCGACGTCAGTTCGAGTCTTTCGTCCCGGTTTGGAACAGGCGTGAATGTGCTTGGGTTTGAAGTGAAAAATGCGGGCGCGACCCAAAGAAGCTTCCGCTTGAAATACTTTACGAGTCGCGGTGTCTTGTTGAGCGACGATAACCAAGTGAATGTAGTGCATCAGATGAATTCGCCGGAGGCGGGTGATCTTCTTGCGGCAGTGGATCAATTTGATTTCTCCGGTGACGAGTCGAGCCAAGGTGTTCGCGCGGAAATTCAGAGGAAAATCCTGACTTGGAGTGGTTGGCGTATCGTCCCGTGGGCAGGTCTCGCGTTGGTTTGCGCCGCTTTTGTCGTGGCTGGATTTCACTCGTTTTTCGGGCAGCAGAGGCATCCTAATGAGGCGGTTGTCTTGATGGTCTTTGTTGTCGGCGTAATTTTTCAGCGATTGGTCTTTTACGGTGTTCTGGACCGTTTTGCTTGGGAGGTCGAGCCTCGTTACGTTGCGCCGATTTTTGCGTTGTGGATTGCCTCTGTGGTGTTCGCGGCGAGGTGTTTTTGGGTTTTTAGGAAGCCGTCAGCCCAGAATTGATGCGCTGAAGGGGTTTGTTGATTGCATGGCATTGTTCTGAAAATGCCGATTCAGTGGAAGTGAGTATTGATGATTAAAAAGAAATTTGTGGTGCTGGGCGCAGGGCCCAGCGGTTTGACGCTCGCTCATTCGTTGATCGACGCCGGCGTGCCTCGCGACCAGATCGTCGTCTTGGACAAAGAGGCCGTCTCCGGTGGGTTGTGTCGTTCCGAAGAGGTCGACGGTGCGCCGCTCGACATCGGTGGCGGCCACTTTCTCGATGTGCGCCGGAAGGAGGTGCTGGACTTCATCTTCCGCTTCATGCCGCGCGAAGAGTGGGCGTTGTTCGATCGTGTCTCCAAGATCCGCTTGAGAGATATCGAGGTCGACCATCCGCTGGAAGCCAACCTCTGGCAGTTTCCTGTCGAGGTGCAAGCCGACTACCTGGAGTCGATTGCCCAAGCCGGCTGCGTGCGTGGTGAACCGATGCCCGAATCGTTCGCCGCCTGGATCGAGTGGAAGCTCGGCGACCGGATCGCTCAGGAGTACATGCTCCCGTACAACCGCAAGATCTGGTCGATGGACCCGGATGCACTCGGCACCTACTGGCTCTACAAGCTTCCGGACGTTTCGTTTCGCGAAACCTTGCTGAGCTGCCTCGAAGGCAAGCCGATGGGGTCGTTGCCGGCACATGGCACTTTTCTGTACCCGAAGGAATTCGGCTATGGCGAGGTGTGGCGTCGCATGGGCGAGGCCCTCGGAGATTCGCTCGTGACGAACTGTTCGCTTGAGAGCGTGGATCTCGAAAACCGCGTGGTGAATGGGCGTTGGCAGGCCGAGACGATCGTGTCATCGATTCCCTGGACCTGCTGGCTCGATTGCGCCCCCGTCCCCCAGGCGATCGCGGACGACGTGCGCAGCCTGCGCAATGCGCCGATCGATGTCGACTATTGCCCGGATACGCTCGACAGCCCGTCCCACTGGACCTACGAGCCCGACGAGTCGGTGTCCTATCACCGGGTACTTCTGCGCGCCAACTTCGCGAAAAATGCAGCGGGCTACTGGACCGAAACGAATGCCTCGCGGTCGAAGCCGACCACGGGCGTGCGTTTCCATAACGAATACGCCTATCCGGTGAACACGCTCGGCAAGCCGGCAACGGTGGCGCGCATTCTCGAATGGGCTGCCGGACACGGGATTGTGGGCATGGGGCGCTGGGGGCGTTGGGAGCACATGAATTCGGACATTGCGGTCGCCGAAGCGTTGCAGGTTGCGCAAACGCTGGCAGCGAAAGAGGTGGCTGCTTGAAAGTCTCTCTTTGCTTGATTGTCTGGAACGAGCTGAAGGGCTGCGAAGCCGACGTGCCTCGCCTGCCGCGGGACCAGTTCGATGAAGTCTTTGCCGTGGATGGCGGCAGTACCGATGGCACCGTGGAGTATCTGGAGTCCATGGGAATTCCCGTGCATCGCCAGCCCAAGCGCGGCTTGAATGCGGCCTATGTGCATGCCAACGACATGGCGACCGGTGACGGCGTGGTGGTGTTCTTCGCCAAGGGCACGCTACCCGTCGAAGACGTGCTGAAGTTCCGCCCGCTTTTCGAGGCTGGCAACCAACTGGTGGTGGCCAGCCGCCAGGTCGCCGGATCGGTGAACGAGGAAGACGAGCACGTTCTGCGTCCGCGCAAATGGGCTGTTCTGGGCTTGGCTTGGCTGGCCGCGCTGGTGTGGTGCCGTGAGGGCTACGTGGTGCGCGACGTGCTGCACGGGTTCAAGGGCTGGACCCGAAGCGCGTTTACGGCCATGAAAGTGCTGGACCATGGCCTCTCCATCGACATCGAGATGGTGGTTCGTTCCTACAAGCTGCGCCAGAAGCGCTGCGAGTTCCCCACACAGGAACTGGCGCGCGGCTACGGTGAAACCCATTTCAAGATCTGGCCGACCGGCAAGCGCCTGCTCGCCTATCTGTGGTTCGAATTGAAGCGGCGGGACTGAGCCATGGGTAAGACGGGGCGCTTGCGCAAATTGTTGGGGTCGGTGTGGTTCAAGGCCGCGATCGCCGTCATCGTGGTCGGGCTGCTTTTCGCCTTCAACCGAATCGAACCGCAGGCACTGCGGCAACTGGGCGAGACCTGGCCGTGGCTGCTGGCGGCACTGGCGCTGATGCTGCCGCCTTTCCTGATCGTGTCCTACCGGTTCCAGATCATCCTGCGCAGTCAAGGCGTGGAGGTCGGCCTGCGTGAAGCCGTGCGCTGGACGATGGTCGGGGCCTTCTTCGATCTGGCCATGCCCAGTTCAAACGGCGGCGATATCGTCAAGGCAGGCTATGTCGTCAAGCATGTGGGGCCTGGCATGCGCACACGTGCAGTCATGGCTGTGCTGTTTGACCGCGTGCTCGGGTTGCTGGGACTGTTTCTGCTGGCGAGCGTCGTGTCGTTGATCGGCTGGTCGGTCGTTCGCGACATGCCTGCACGCAATGTGCTGCTGCTCGGTCTCTTCGGTGCCAGCTTCGGGGTGCTAATCGGTTTTCGGATTCTGGGCGCGCGGCGGCTCTACAACCTCCCGCTGCTGCAGAGGCTTTCCGAGAAGCGAAGCTGGGGTGCGCGAATACGCCAATTGATTGGCGCGTTCAATCAGTTGCGCGAAAGGCCCTCGAGCGTGGCCGCCGTGCTGGCCCTGTCGGTCTTCAATCACATGTTCTGGTGCATGTCGCTGCTCTGCATCGCCCGCGCTGTCGGAGACCAGGTGGACTGGATCAAGGGGTTCGTGGTTTTCCCCTTGGCGATCTTCAGCAACATCTTCGGCGTCGCCGGTGGATTCGGCTTGGGAACGGCCGGCTTCGACCTGTTTCTCTCGCATCTGCTGAACATCGGGAATGGCGCGCTGATCGGACTGCTCTTCCAGTCGCTGGGCGCTTTTTCTCGTCTGGCGGGGCTGCCTTTCTATCTCAGCGCGGCGCGTACTGGGCAACTTGATGCCTTGCATGCGTCGCACAGCGACTCGAAGGCGGGTGGCCTCTAAGGGGCGCCGAGGGCCGGAACGCTCGCCGTCTATAGCGGAGAGGCGAAGTTCGCTCCCTGAACCAGGATATCCATTGCTGGAGACAGGGGGCTCTTCGCAAAGAAGGCGTGCCGAATTTTTCGGCTCTCTGCCAATCACCGCCGGCGGTTTCCGGGCTGCTCATTATGCTGGATCGAGAAATGCTTCTAAATGAATAGCGACGCCACGAAAAACAAAAGACTCGATCAGCTCACGGCGCTTCGGTTTTTCGCCGCCATCATGGTGGTGTTCCACCATCTTGCCGGAACTTTGGGTGTAAAGAGCACGCCGTTGAATCTGGGGCAAGGCGTCTCGTTCTTCTTCGTGTTGTCGGGATTTATTCTGGCTTACGTCTATCCGAAATTCAATAATGCATCGGAAATTCGCCGATTTTTCTTGGCGCGCTGGGCACGGCTCTGGCCGGCCTACTTGGCCGCTTTCCTGATCGGCGCCATCCTTACGAGCTATTCTTGGAGCCCCGGGACGCTGATTGCCCATCTGACAATGTTGCAGGGGTGGATTCCAGTATCCGCATACTATTTTTCCTACAACGGTGTGGCCTGGAGTGTCTCAACAGAGTTTTTTTCTATGTCGTTTTTCCGCTACTGATACTGTTTCAACCCAGAGCGTCGGGTGTCCTGTTGCTTTGCGCCACGGCGGTGCTTCTGGCCTGGCTATTGCTGGTTGAGCGCCTGGGCTTGCCAGACTATGGAAGTCCAGCCACGGCGGACGGCATGAAGATCACCCAGAACGGACTGGTATACATCAGTCCGGTGGCTCGCGTCTTTGAATTCATCTTTGGGGTCGTGGTCGCCGGCCTCTGGCGAAGCCGAACATGGAGTTGGTCGCGGAGTCTTTCCACACTGCTGGAAGTCGGCGCCATTGCACTGTGCTTTTTCTCGATCTATTACACGAGTGTTGCGAGCCGCAGCTTGGCGGCGACGATGGGTGAGGCGGCCGCGACATGGGTGATGCACAGCGGCTCTTTCCTTGCGTTTGGCCTGTTGGTCCTCGTGTTCGCTGTCGGGCGCGGTTGGGTGTCAAAATTGCTCGCCAAGCCGATGCTGGTCATTCTGGGCGAGATCAGTTTTTCTATTTACCTGATCCACAATATTTTTCTGACCTTTTATTTGAAGAATGCCGCCAACTTTTATTGGTTGGAAAATTCTCTTGGTCTGGCTGCATTCTTCGGCGTGCTGATCGTTAGCGCTTATTTGATCTGGGTCTGCGTGGAGCAACCTGGACGCCAAATCTTGGTACGGAGCAGACCTGCGGCGAGCCAGTCTGCGGCGAGCAGTCGCCGTGCCCACGCTTCTGGATATGCGGCAGTTGCCGCGATGCTCGTCTTGATGGCATTTTGTGGATTTTCGTACTGGAAGGGTTTCGGTGCGCCCAGCGAAAGATCGGCGCGAGAGATGACTTCGATCCGAGACGCAGATTTCATCGGTGCCGGGTTCTCCGGGGTGTTCGAATTGCGCGGCGTTTCGATTTCCTGTCGCGAGAAGGATTTGATTGTGCGACTGGTTTGGAAGAAGACGGGCGACGTCTCCGCGTCGCTGAGCAATGCAGTCCACATCATCGGCCCTGGAGGCGACATCTTGGGGCAGGCGGACTATATTCAGGCCAACAAGGTACGCCGCATGAAGCTCGGAAAAATGTGGGTGGACAACGTTCTTGTTCGCCCGGCGCAAGTTCCTTCACAAGCGACCGCGCTTGCCATTGGAATTATTGGGGCAGACGGGAAGATGATGAAGATCGATCACCCGAAGACTGACTGGGAAGGGCACCGGCTCGTCATTCCATTCGATCGTTGCAACGAGTGATCGACCTTCAAAACCCTTTGGTCGCCTTATCGCTTCGAAATAATATGGAAATACATGGCGAAGGTAATCAGAAATCTCAATGACGCCAAATAATCAATTGACGCGCAGCAACTTTTTAGAACGACTCGCCCAGAAGAGGGGCTTGTGGGTGGGTATGGCGATGGCGCTCGTCCTCCTTCGGCTCACGCTGACTGCCGACCGCGATGTGGTGGCCCTCAATGCGCCCTACGACGAATACTGGTTCATCCACAACGCAGCGCGCATGGTGTGGGGCGGCGACTACAACCTGATGGCATTTGCTCATCTGCCGATCTACTCGATGTGGCTGGCCCTGCTGAATCTGCTCGGCATCCCGGCCCGACTCGGCATCGATCTGGCCTGGATCGCATCGACAGCCTACGCTGGCTATTCGCTGGCGCGGTTTTCCGGACGGGTGTGGCTCGGTGCCGCGTTCTGGGTTTTCTGCGTCTTTCACCCTGTGCTCCTCGTGCTGTTCGACCGCGCGCTGTCGGAAACCCTGTTGGTCGTTCTCGTCGCGCTCATGCTGGGCGCTAGTCTGGAGATATGGACTACGCGTGATGCGGCTCCCAGTCGAAGAGGGGGTGCCGCAACGGCGCTCTTCGCTATTTCGTTCGCACTGGCCTTCCACATCCGCAAGGAAGGGTCTCTGTTCCTGATGCCCATCGGTCTCTTGGTACTGCTCTCTTTCGTTCGCCGAGGGCAGTGGTGGCCGTCGCTGAGCCGGGCAACGCTCGGCATGCGCCTGATCGCCTTGCCGCTGCTGGCGACGTTGTTGGTAGGCGCCATGCTGGTCGGTCTGAACTACGCGCGGTGGGGGCTTGCCGCTCGCTATGAATTGGCGGCGCCCGGCTATGTTCGTGCGATGGCTGCATTGAGCCGGATAGATGCGGGACCTGGCCCGTTGCATGTGACCGTGTCCCGCAGGTCGCGTCAACTCGCCTACGAGTTCAGTCCGACCTTCCGCGAACTGCAGGGATTCTTCGAGGGCGAGTCAGGCCGCATGCTGGCTGCGCACTCCGCGCGTTTTATCGGACATGAGGGCGAGATCGGAAACGGCTGGTTCTACTGGGCATTGCGTGACGCAGGGGCCATTGCCGGTTGGCATCGAAACGCAAGGTACGCGGATCAAAAATACGCCGCGATTGCCGACGAACTCCAGGTGGCCTTTGACAAAGGGCAATTGCAGGCTTATCCATCGTGGATACCTTCACTCGTCGATCCTGATCTCCATAAATGGATCGGACATGTGCCGTCGTCGACATGGACCATTCTGGCTCTTCTGTTCGAAACCAATCCTGACTGGGTCCGGCCGCCGGATGAAAATGCGACACCGAAGCAACTGGCCGAATTCATCGAGATCGCCGGGCGCAGGAATCCGCTCCCTTCGGTCAGCGTTCGGGGCTGGATCGTGTTGCCTGTCGGATCGTCCTTGGGCATCGCACCGGCCGGCGGCGAGCCGTCGGATTGGGTGGTGCTGGCTCCTCCACAACGGGTCGACGTGCCGGGTGCCTATTCCTTCAACCTCGGCCTGTCTACCGCGGGTGCCGATCTGCGCTTGATCGCGAAAACCACCGACGGCAGATCCACTGATATTCCGCTTTCGCGCCTGCGCGAAGGCGTGATGACCCAGACGGAGGGTGCCCTCCATGCGACGTTGGGAGTTGACGAACTCATCTATGGCAAACCTGCGACGCAGTTCGAACGGGGCTTGTCGTGGTTGACTGGCCGACCGATGGCGCCCGACTGGGTACACAAGCTCGGCAAGGTATATGGGGGCATCAACGTCATGCTCAGGCTGGCATTGCTGGGAGCCATCCTTTATTGGGCGGTGACCCGGCGAGTCAATGTCCCGGTGCTCGTCTTCTGCGGCTTGGCTGCGGTGATGGTGTTGTCGCGTGCGGCACTGTTGGGCGTGCTCGATGCAAGTTCATGGGACGGTGTCCAGGTGCGCTACATGGTCCCGCTTGTTCCCATCTTCACATTCGCCGTGCTCTTGGCCGTTTCTTCGGTCCTGCGGTCGCGGCGGTAGGTCTGTGGGAGCCAAGGCTGATTGCAGTGCCGAACTAGCTGTGAAGCTTCAATAGGTTGTATCCGGTGTTCATCCGGATTGGGTTTGAGAGACTGGAAGTCGCCAAACACCCAATCCACTCAGGAAGCCCAACCGGATGAACACCCATAAGCATGC
>NZ_JBPJZI010000040.1:0-1250 GCF_051216395.1 Variovorax cryoconiti
TCGAACACGAAGATCATGCCTTCGGCCTGTGGCATTTCCTTGCGGAACATCAGGCCGATTTCGCGTTGCAGGGGCGTTTGCGCAATCTGCGCATCGATCTTGTACAGGCCAACCGACAACTGCGTGCGCGGCAGGTCGGTCTGGGGTTGCTGCTGGGCGTGCGCCGACATCATGAAGGATGCGGACGCGAGAAGCAGGGCGGCTAGACGCTGAAACATCGGACAACTCTTTCAGGGCGGGGTCAGGGCCCGGCCTAAATCAAAAAAACGCCAATAAAAATGCCCGCTGATGCGGGCATTGCCGGTGAGCGCGAAAGCTTACACCTTCTTGGCAGCGGCCGCGTGGGCCTTGGCCACGTGGCTGACCTTGTGCTTCTTGGCCGCAGCATGCTTCTTGGCAGGCGCGTGCTTGGCGGCCTTCGGAGCGGCTGCGGGAGCAGCGGTGGTGGGTTCGGCTTGTTGAGCGAAAGCACCGGCAGCGAAGAGACCGGCGACCAGGGCTGCGAGCAGCTTGTTCATGAACATATCCTTTGAAATTCGTTGATCTGGATTGCCCTCCCTGCGGAAGGTAGACATTCAACGGAGGCCACTTCCAGCGGTTGACAACGGAACGCTCGCGGCAGGCGAAAAAAAAAGCGCTCCGAAGAGCGCTCTTTTCTGGGGCTGGGCCGACTTACTTGGCGCCTGCCATGTCAGGCGTACCGCCTTGGGTCGACTTGCGCTTCACGCTGCCGTCCTTGTTGCGACGACGCTGGTCGCGGGTGCTTGCACGCTTCTCGCCAGAGGCAGCAGCCTTGTCGGCACCAATGGCGCCGCCTTCGGGCGTCTTGGCTTCGTCGCCAGCGGGAGCCTTGACTTGGCCAGCGGGCTTGGCGGCCTTCTTGGTTTCGGCACGTTGCTGCGACTTGCTGTTGGTGGCGTTACCTTGCTCAGGCGTCGTACCGGCCGGGTTTTGGGCGTAGGCGCCAGCGGCGAACAGGCCAGCGATCATGACTGCGAGAATTTTGCTCATTGATGATTCCTCTATCGAGAATTGGTTGGAAACGCCTCCCGGCGAGCAGAAGGTCAGCCACTAACGAGCCCATTGGCTCGCCGGTTGACAAACGCTTGCTGATGGGTTGCGTCTAAAATGTACAGCGATTTGTTCGCGGGCTGTACAGCGAATCCACCCCGTGTCTGAATTCGCTGACAGTCGTCAAAATTACGTCAATCCCGGAGCCATCCCCCCTCATGACCAGTTATCAGCACATC
>NZ_JBPJZI010000041.1:0-1250 GCF_051216395.1 Variovorax cryoconiti
GACGGCAAGCTGTTCCAGCGTGCGGTCGAGATCGCCCTGCAATCGCGTTCCGGCGAGGCGGCCCTTGCCGCGGCACGGGCCTGGCAAGAGGCCCTGCCGACTTCGCGCGACGCACGCCGCATCGAGCTGCAGATCCTGATCGCGCTGAACCGCATCAGCGAAACCGTCGAGCCGCTGCGTGCCGAAGTGGCGGCCACGTCGCAGATCGAACGCCCGCTGCTGATGGCCGTGATCGCACGCACCTACTCGCGCGCCGCCGACAAGAAGCTGGCCGCCTCGGTGGTCGAGCAGGCCCTGGCCGACGAACTGAAGAGCCCGACCAGTGGCGGAATGGCCTGGGCCACCGTCGGCCGGTTGCGCCTGAACGCAGGCGATGCTTCCGGCGCCCTGGAAGCCGCGCGCAAGGGCCAGGAAATCGACCCGAGTTCCGATGCGCCCGCTGCACTGGCACTCGAAATGATCGACCCCGGCCAGCCGCTCGCCGAGCCGATCGTCACTCGCTACCTGAACAACAACCCGAAGGCCACGCCCGACCTGCGCATTGCCTACGCCCGCGCGCTCGTCGAGGACCGGCGCTTCACCGATGCCACCACGCAACTCCAGGCAGTGACCACGTCGCGGCCCGAGCTGGCTGAGCCATGGCTGTTGCTCGGCAGCCTCCAGATGCAGGCCAAACAGGACGCCGCGGCCGAGACTTCGATCAAGCGATTCATCGAACTGTCGGGCAGCCGCAGCGCCAACAAGGACGCCGATGGCGATGCCAATGACGCCGCCGACCGCAAGCGCGGTGTGTCGCAGGCGTACTTCGCGCTGTCGCAACTGGCGGAACGGCGCAAGGACTTCACGGCGGCCGAGCGATGGCTCGCGCGTGTCGACGGCCCCGACGAACTGGTGGCCGCCCAGACCCGCCGCGCAGCCTTGCTGGCCCGCCAGGGCAAGCTGCCCCAGGCGCGCGAAATCATCCGCGGCCTGCCCGAGCGCACACCCGACGACAAGAAGCAGAAATTCCTCGCCGAAGTGCAGCTGCTGCGCGATGCGAAGCAGTACCAGGCGGCCTACGACATGCTCGCCCAGGCCTCGGCGGCGGCGCCGGACGACGGCGACCTCGTCTATGACCAGGCCATGGTCGCCGAGAAGCTCAACCGCCTCGACGACATGGAGCGCCTGCTGCGCCGGCTCATCCAGCTCAAGCCCGAGAGCCAGAATGCATACAACGCGCTGGGCTATTCGTTCGCCGATCGCAAGATCCG
>NZ_JBPJZI010000042.1:0-1243 GCF_051216395.1 Variovorax cryoconiti
GCCACTGGTGGCGCCAGTGCTCCCACAGCAACTGCGCGCCGATGTGGTCGAGCTGCCCGATGGGGCGCAGGTCCCACGCGCGGTCGTCGGCGGGCGGGGCGGTTTCCAGGCTTTTCGCCAGCGCCTGCCATGCCGGCTTGGACGACATTGCCAGCGTGGTCCAGCAGCCGCTGGCCACTGTCCACTGGCGGCCTTCCTGCTCTCGCTGCTCGACGCGAGGCCACGCGCTGTCGGCGGCGGAAGCGTCGGCAGTCGATGTGGCAGGGGACATAGGGCGGGTGAGCGGGAAAGTTAACAAACGCGGGGTTGGAAGCGCGCATCGTAACCGGGTGCATCCAGTGTGAAGGTGCTCCAGACCCCTCGTTTGCGTAGGGCACAACGCCGTTTCTTCAGGTTTTCTTCAGGGCATGGTCGGCTGCTGTTCGGGGTGCGATCACGCCGAAAAGCCCTCGGACAGCGCCTCCCGTAGCCACCCCACAAAAGCCGTCACCGCCTGCGGCACATGCGTGGCGTAGGGCCGTATTGCATACAGCCGCTCGCCGAAAGCACCCACCGAGCGCCACTGCGGCAGCACCTGCTGCAGCTTGCCCGACTGCAGCGCCGCCTGCGCGCTGAAGTCGGGCACCAGCGCAATGCCCAGCCCGCTCAGCGCCGCGTCGCGCAGCGCCTCGCTGTTGTTTGCGACCAGTGGCCCCGAAACCGGCACCGTGATGCGCGGCGCCGAGGCCTTTGCCTCGAAGTGCCAGGTCGGCGTTTCCTGCGCGCGCGGGTAGTGCAGGCAGTCGTGCTCCGCCAGCGCCTGTGGCTCGCGCGGCGTGCCGCGGCGGCGCAGATAGGCACGGCTGGCCACCAGCACGGAGCGGGTTTCGCACAGTGTCCAGGCCACGTGCGTGTCGGGCGGCGCGGCCGTGTGGCGGATGGCCAGGTCGAAGCCCTCCATCGCCAGCGAGCTGAGCCGGTCCGACAGATCGAGCTCGATGCGCACCTCCGGCTGCGCGCGCAGGAAGTCGGCCAGCCGCGGCACCAGCTGCTGGCGAGCGAATGCCACCGGCGCCGTCACCCGCACCAGCCCGCGCGGCACCCCCGCGAGATCGCGCACGCCGGCGAAGCTGTGGGCAATCTGCTCGAAGGGGCCGCGCATGTCTTCCACCAGCCGCTGGCCGGCCTCGGTGAGCCGCACGCTGCGCGTGGTGCGCTGCACCAATGGCGCGCCGGCCGCGCGTTCGAGCTCGGCGATGCGCTG
>NZ_JBPJZI010000043.1:0-1239 GCF_051216395.1 Variovorax cryoconiti
CGGCCGGTGCGGCGCAGGGTGGCGCCCTTGCGAAACAGCGCGCCGACCACGCGCCCGCGCAGGTCCGGCAGCTCGGAGTTGCCCCAGCGCGCGACGATCTCGTCGTGCACCCGCATCTCGTCGTCGTGCAGGCCGAGGCGGTCGAGCGCGGTTCTTTTGTACTGCAGGCACAGCGCGACCGTCTTCTGCATTTCCGTCGACGGGTCGGCGCCGTAGCGTGCGTCCATTGAATCGGCGGCGGCTATCACTTCGGCCTCGGTCTCGAAGCGCGTGACCGGCACCACGGGGCCGAAGGTTTCCTCGCAGCTGCATTCCATCGTCGAGTCGGCATTCACCAGCACGGTGGGCGCGTAGTAGTTGGGGCCGTCGCAGCGCGCATTGCGCAGCCGCTCGCCGCCGACGACGATGCGCGCGCCCCTGGAAACCGCATCGCGCACATGGCGCTCGATCTTGTCGACCGCGCGCGCATTGATCATCGGCCCGATCTGCGAGGCCGCATCGCTGGCAGGTCCGACGCGCAATGCCGCCACGCGTGCGACCAGCAGCTCGGCAAAACGCTCGTGCACTGCTTCGTGCACGAAGACCCGGTTCGGGCACACGCAGGTCTGGCCGCCGTTGCGGAACTTGGCGGCCATCAGGCCTTCCACCGCGGCCTCGATATCTGCATCTTCGAACACGATGAATGGCGCGTTGCCGCCGAGTTCGAGCGACAGCTTCTTCAGCGTGTCGGCTGAACGGCGCGCAAGATGCTTGCCGATGGGCGTCGATCCGGTGAAGGTGATCTTGCGCACGCGCGCATCGTCGAGCCAGGCATCGACCACCTCGGGCGTGCGCTCGCGCGATGCGGTCACGATGTTGAGCACGCCGGGCGGCACGCCCGCTTCCTGCGCCAGCTTCACGAGTGCCAGCGAGGTCAGCGGCGTGTCTTCGGCCGGCTTGCACACCACTGTGCAGCCGGCAGCGAGGGCCGGTGCGATCTTGCGCGCGATCATCGCGGCGGGAAAATTCCACGGCGTGATCGCCGCGACCACGCCCACAGGTTCTCTCAGCGCAAGCATGCGGCGGCCCGTTACTGGCGCGGGAATCACTTCGCCGTTGGCGCGCGTGGCCTCTTCGGCGAACCACTCGACATAGCTGGCCGCATAGGCGATCTCTCCGACGCCCTCGGCCAGCGGCTTGCCCTGTTCGCGCGAGATCAGTTTGCCCAGGTCTTGTTGATGCGCCAGCATCAGGTCGTTC
>NZ_JBPJZI010000044.1:0-1232 GCF_051216395.1 Variovorax cryoconiti
TGAATCGCCCCGGATTCCCTAGACACTGTTGAGCCGTTGGGAATGGCGTCGTTCGAACTCTACCGGCGAAGTATCTCCGGCAGTGCCGTGGCGCCGCTTTGGGTTGTAGAACATCTCGATGTAGTTGAAGACATCGGCCTTGGCGTCATCGCGCGTCGCGTAGATCTGGCGGCGGATGCGTTCGCGCTTGAGCAACTGGAAGAAGCTCTCGGCCACGGCGTTGTCGTGGCAGTTGCCGCGACGGCTCATGCTGGACACGAGGTTGTGATCACGCAGGAAGTCTTGCCAGTCATGCCCAGTGAACTGACTGCCCTGATCCGAATGCACCGTGACTGGCTGCTTGGGTCGACGACGCCACAAGGCCATCACCAGCGCATCGAGCACCAGGCCGGTATCGATGCGGCTACCCATTGACCAGCCGACCACCTGACGCGAGAACAGATCGACCACCGCGGCCAGGTACAGCCAGCCCTCATGAGTGCGGATGTAGGTGATATCGGTCACCCAGGATTGATTGGGCTCAGCCACGGTGAACTGGCGCTGCAGGTGGTTGGGCGCGACGACCGCAGGCTTGCCACCACGCATGCCAGGGCGACGGCGGTAGCCGGTCTGCGAGCGTAGCCCTTCGAGTTTGAGCAATCGGGCCACGCGGTGCTTGCCGCAGGTCTCGCCCAGATCGCGCATGTCCAGGGTGAGCTTGCGGTAGCCGTACACGCCGCCGCTCTCCAACCACGCGTGCTTGAGCAGGCCCAGCAGCCGTTGATCGTCATGGGCACGTGGGCTCATCGGATCGGCCTTCCAGGCGTAGTAGCCGCTGGGATGCACCTGCAGACACAAGCACATGCGGCGCACGCTGTGCTCGTGTTCATGCCGCTCGATAAACGCGTACTTCACCCGGACTGCTTGGCAAAGTACGCTGCGGCCTTTTTTAGGATGTCGCGCTCCTCGGTCACACGCTTGAGCTCAGCCTTCAGGCGACGCATCTCGTCGGCTTGCGAGCCCTGTGCTTGGCGCTGGTCAGGCGACATCTGCTTGGCCTTGATCCATTGATACAGGCTGTGCTGGCTGACGCCAAGCCTGGCCGACATATCGGCCACCTTGTGGCCTCGTTCGGTGATCTGCTTGACCGCTTCGATCTTGAATTCTTCGGGGTATCTCTGCTTGCTCATGGCACCTCCTATTGGGCCTCAGGTTTGAGGCTCAGAGGTGTCTAGAAAACCCGGGGCGATTCA
>NZ_JBPJZI010000045.1:0-1232 GCF_051216395.1 Variovorax cryoconiti
TGCGCCGCCAAGGCCGCGCTCGACACCATGACCGTGTCTATGGCAAGAGCCTTCGGCCCCGTGCGCTTCGTCAGCGTTTCGCCCGCGGCGGTCGACACCGATTTCGTCCGCGGCCGCAACCGCGACGACCTGCTGAAGAAGGCCGCCGCCACGCCGCTAGGGCGCATCGTCACACCGCATGACGTGGCGCTCGCCGTGCTGGCCTGCGTGACGCATCTGCGCACGGCGACGGGCACGCGGATCGGCATCGGCGGAGGGCACAGCCTGTGACCGCCGGGCCCGACGCGACCACCCGCATGCTCGTGGAGCAACGCACCTACACAACCCATCCCGGCCAGTGGCGGGCCTACCTGTCGCTGTACGAAGCCAAGGGCCTGGCGATACAGCGCCGCATCCTCGGCCGCATGGTCGGCTACTACCGCACCGAAACCGGCCCGCTCAACCAGGTGATCCACATGTGGGCCTACGTGGACATGAACGAGCGCGCCGAGCGGCGGGAGCTCCTGATGGCCGACCCGGCATGGAAGGCCTACGTGGTGGAAATGCTTCCGCTGCTGCAGAGCCAGGAATCGAAGATCCTGCTTCCCGCGCCCTTCTTCACGCCCCGGTGGCAGGACTGACGACCGCATCGATCCGGAACAAAGGATGGAGACACCATGACAACGCTCGACTACCAGAGCGGATTCGGCAACCAGTTCGCCAGTGAGGCGCTTCCGGGCGCCCTGCCCGTCGGGCACAACTCGCCGCAGCAGGCGCCGCTGGGCCTGTATGCAGAGCTGCTGTCCGGCACGGCCTTCACGGCGCCGCGCGACCACAACCGGCGCACCTGGATGTACAGAAGGCGCCCCAGCGCCATGCATGAAGCCTTCGCGCGCATCGACGACGGCAACTGGCGCAGCGGACCATTCACCGAGGCGGAAACGCCGGCCAACCGGCTGCGCTGGAACCCATGGCCGATGCCGGCCGGGGACTCGGACTTCGTCGACGGCATGCTGACCATCGCCGGCAACGGCGACCCGCACGCGCAGACCGGCTCGGCAGTGCATGTCTATCGCGCGAACCGTTCGATGGACGGGCGCTACCTCGCGAACTCCGACGGCGAACTGCTGATCGTGCCGCAGCATGGCGCGCTGCTGCTCCATACCGAGCTGGGCCGCCTGCACGTCGCGCCCGGCGAGATCGCCGCCGGCATCGTCACGATGCGCTCGGGCGTGCCGGGCGTCGAGCCGACC
>NZ_JBPJZI010000046.1:0-1218 GCF_051216395.1 Variovorax cryoconiti
GCCGCAGTGCATCGAGCTCGAACCGGGAGAGGCCGCTGGGCCCCAAGCCGTTGGTCAGCAGGCGATTGCCGCCAATGCCGGCATTGAGCACCGCAACGTCTTGCCCGTCGCGCGGCGTATCACGCAAGCGAGTGGCCAGCATGTCGGGGTAGGCCCCGAAGTTGCCCTCCGCGGTGCCCATCGTGATCGAGTCGCCGAAGGCCACGACGGTGCGCACGGACTTGGTGGTGAGCACGTCGAGCCCGGTCACGGCGCGCGCATGCGCGGCCTCGCCGGGCCAGGCGCGGATGAAGGGCGTGAGCTTGCGCGCGGTGTCGTCGTTGCCGAAGAAGCCGAGCGCGGTGAGCGCCCATCCTTCCTTGCTGGGGCCGCCGGCTTCGAGCCAGGCGGTGAAAGCGTCCCACGCGAACTCGGCGAGTGAGTCGGCGTCGCAAGCCTCCTTGGCCACGGCGATGCCGCCGTAGATTTCCTCGTTGGTCGGAAAGGTCAGCATCTGGCCGAGGTTGTCGAGCGTGTCGTTGGGCAGGGCCTTGCCATTCTTCAGCGTGGGCCGGCGCCAGCCGCGCGGCTGCCAGAACTCGGGCAGCTTCGCGCGCTTGGTGGGGAAGCGGTCGAGCGGGCTTTCGTCGAGCACGGCGCGCAGCGCTTCCACCACTTCGGGCTTGTTGTAGCGGCCGGCCACTTCGAGCAGCAACGCCTCGTGGCCGTTGGCCTGCAGCAGGCGCAGCGCCGAACCCGCGCAGTCGCGTGCTTCGCCGGCCCTGCCGAGTGCGGGCGCAATCAAGCCGGCGGCGGCGTGTTCCGGGTATTTCAGCAGCCATTCGCGGCCTTCGGCGCGCAGCGTCTTGAGCTTGGCAAAGGCGCGCGCGGCCGGTATGGCCAACTCGGCAGCGCCGTAGTTCAGGGCGTACGAGAGGTTGTCGGTGGGCTTGGAGCGCACCATGGCCACCAGCCCCGGCAGCACGGCGAGGCCGTGCGTGGCCAGCATCATGCCGATGCTGTCGCTCTCGGTTTCGCCCGCGATCGCATTCCAGAACGGCACGCCGACGGCGGCTGGCAGCAGCGTCGCAAAGCTCGGATAGAAGGTGAACCAGTAGTAGCGCGCCTTCTTGCGTTCGGCCACCATGGCGCGCCAGTTGGAAATCAGGCCCTCGGCATCGCCGGCCTTGATGGCGGCGGCCGCGGCCTTGCCCAGCGGACCGATGGCCTCCCCCTTTT
>NZ_JBPJZI010000047.1:0-1198 GCF_051216395.1 Variovorax cryoconiti
GGCGCGACCGCTTTCGCGGCTGGAGTCACTGTAGGAAGCCCGCTTTATGCGACCTTTAAGCGAGAGTTACCTGAGCGTTAAGCCGCGCGGCCCACCCCGTGATCGCGCAGGTGATCGCGCAGGTGGACGCGCGCCTGCAGCCCCGCAGGCCGGCCCTGTGCGTCATGGCGGTTGGCCAGCACGATGCGCAGGCCGTTGCGCAGCGCGGCCATGCGCGCGATGGCAAGGCCCAGGCCGCTGCCTTCGGTCGAGTTGCCCGGCACCCGGAAGAAGCGGTCGAAGGCGCGCTCGATCAGCTCGGGCGGAATGCCCGGCCCGTTGTCCAGCACATCGACCACCGGCCGCCCCTCCACCTCGTGCAGCCGCACGTCGACCACACCGCCCTCGGGCGAATGGCGCAGCGCGTTGTCGATCAGGTTGTCGAAGACGCTGCGCAGCTCGGCCGGGGGCGCGGTCACCGTCGCGGAGGTCTCGCCCTCGAAGCCGATGTCGATACGGCGGCGGTCGGCCACGACCATCAGCTGGGCCACGCTGTCGCGCAACACCGAGGCCACGTCGAGCGACACCGGCGCCTCGGGCTCGGTGCTGCTTTCCTGGCGCGACAAGCGCAGCAGCTGTTCGATCAGGTGCTGGGCGCGCGTCACGCCGCCCTTGAGGTGCACGTAGTGCTCGGCGACGGCCTCGGTGGGCACTTCGGCGCGCATGTTGTCCAGCTGCAGGCCGATGGCGGCAATGGGCGTGCGCAGTTCGTGCGCAGCGTCCTGCACGAATCGGCGCTGCGCGGCAAAGGCCTGGCGCAGCCGCCCGAGCAGGCTGTTGAAGGCTTCCACCAGCGGCGCGATCTCGTCGGGCACGCGCGACACCGACAGCTCCGAGAGGCTGCGCTCGTCCTGCGCCGCGACGTCGAGCGCCACGCTGCGCAGCTTGCGCGACGATGTCCACACCACCAGCCACAGCACGGCCAGCGACATGGGCAGCAGCAGCGCGATGGATGCCGTCGAAGACAGCGCGCGCTTGGCCACCAGCCGGCGCACGAAGCCGCCGTTCTGGATCACCTGCACCTGGAAGCGGCCCGGGTCGGCCACTGGCGCGGTGGAGTACACGCGCCACATGCCGTCGTCGCCGGAGGCCGTGCGCACGGTGCTCGGCAAGCCGTGGTCGACGGCCTTCCAGTGCCCGCCGATCGGCCGGCTGGTCG
>NZ_JBPJZI010000048.1:0-1197 GCF_051216395.1 Variovorax cryoconiti
GTTGGCCTGGACGAAATGGTGTTCGTAAGCGTCGCTCATCGGCGCGCGCTTACTTGGCCAACTCCGACACCAGCCGGTAGAGGAACTCGCGGCCGTCGTACAGCCGCTGGATCTCGATGCGCTCGTCGAGCCCGTGCGCCCGCGCATCGGCCGGCTCCAGGAACATGCCGGTCACGCCGTACATCGGGATGCCCGCGTTGCGCATGAAGCGGCTGTCGGTGGCGCCGGTGCTCATGGCGGGCACCACGGGCACGCCTGGCCACATCTGCTGCGTGATCGACTCCACCGTCTTCACGAGGTCGCCGTTCAGCGGCGACGCCGGGCTGCGCAGCGGCTTGCCCAGGTTGCGTACCACGATCTTGTCGTTGCCGACGGCCTGGGTCAGCAGGCGTTCCACTTCCTCGGGGTCGTCGTGCGGCAGGATGCGGCAGTTGACCGTGGCCTTGGCCGATTGCGGCAGCGCGTTCTCGGCGTGGCCGGCCTGCACCATCGTCGCGACGCAGGTGGTGCGGAACTGTGCGCTGTAGGCCGGGTTGGCCGACATGCGCTCGATGACCGCGGGATCGGGATTGCCGTTGCCAACCGCGCGCATGTCGTCGGCCAGCTGGCCGGTGGCGAATGGCGCGCTGCGCGCGAAGTAGGTCTTGGTGACATCCGCGAGCTTGACCGGGAAGCTGTAGTTGCCCAGCCGCTCCAGGCTCGCCGCGAGCGCATAGATCGGGTTGTTCTTCGTCGGCACCGAGCTGTGGCCGCCCACGTCGCGCGCCTCCAGCATGTAGGTGGTGTACATCTTCTCGGCGACCTGCATGCGGTGCAGGTTCGGCTTGCCACCGCGCAGCTCGCCGCCGCCGCCCTCGTTGATGCCGAACTCCGCCTGCAGCAGCTCGGGCTTGTTGTTGATGAGCCAGAAGGCGCCGTTGCTGAGCGCATCGCCGCGCTCTTCGTCGGCGGTGAGCGCGAGGATGAGGTCGCGCTTGGGCTTGAAGCCCTCCTGCTTCAGTTGCCCCACCACCGAGACCAGCGCCGCGGCCATCGCCTTGTCGTCGATGGCGCCGCGGGCGGTGAAGTAGCCGCCGGTTTCCTGCAGCTTGAAGGGATCGGTCTTCCAGTCTTCGCGCCGGGCCTCGACCACGTCGATGTGGGCCAGCAACAGCAGCGGCTTCTTGCTGCCGTCGCCCTTGAAGCGCAGCACCAGGT
>NZ_JBPJZI010000049.1:0-1155 GCF_051216395.1 Variovorax cryoconiti
AAGCCGCAGCTCTTCGGATCGGGCGTCGAAGTCGCCATGAATGGCACGGCGGCCGCCCCCACAGTGGCCGACCCGCGGTCGGAAAAAGGACAGCGGCAGCCTTTCGCACGGCCGATCGACGTGGCAGGCCTGCGCCTGCTCGCCTGGCGCAACGAGGTGAGCTACGACGCGACGATGGGCGCATTTCTCTGGTGGGGCTTCGACGTCGAAGGCACGCCCGATACGGCCGCGGACGCCCTCAACCGCCTGCTGCAGCCAGCCCAGCGAGTCGTGAAGACAGGCGCCGAATGGGCTCGCGCGGAAAACCGGCGGATCGGCGATCCCATCGACGCATGGCGCCGTGGTGGCCAGTCCGGGTCAGTGGCGCAGAAGGGCACGGTCGAGCGCGTGCTGCTCATCGAAGCCGACGAGGCGCCCGGCCGGACCAAAGTCTCCTGCGCCTTGCAAGGCTCCGTCACGCCGCCCTTGCTGGAACGCGTGCGTCCCGACCTTCCCGCATCGCTGCAGCAATGAGCGAAGCCAGCATCAGACTCGTCCTGGCCGCCGCGCTGGGACTGACCATAGCGGGCTGCGCGTCGGTGCCCCTCACGGGCCAGGGCGCATGCCGTGCCGCCAGCAACCTGCCGCTGACCGCCAGCAAGGACGCGTATGTGCAACCGGACCGGGCCGTGGCGCTCTGGACCCGTTGTGTCGAGAGCGGACCGCAGACCGCCATCCTGAAGGGCCTGGCGCTGAAGATGCGCAGCCACGTGAGAAGGCAGCTCGAACAGTACGACGAGGCCATCCAGGACCTCGAAGCATCCCAGCGCCTGATTCCACCCCGCGAGGCCTGGGACTTCATCAACCTCGCGTCGCTGTACCGCGATGCAGGGCAGCCCACCAAGGCACTCGAGCTGCTTCGCAAGATGCAGGACGAGCGGCTCGGCCTGTCGGGCATGCCGGCCTACTACCACTTGGGCAGGACCTTGAGCGAGCTCAAGCAATGGCCCGAAGCGACCGAAGCCTTCACCGAGGGCCTGAGCTATCAACCGAACTATGCGTGGGCTTACCTGTACCGCGCCCTCGCGTACGACGCGCAGGGCCAGCGCGAATTGGCCAGTAAGGATCTCGATCGCGGCAAAGAATTGCTGGGCACCGACGCCAAGCCGGCCGATC